>NZ_CP030064.1:0-685923 GCF_003990725.2 Halorubrum sp. PV6 | reverse complement strand
GGCGTATCAGAGCCGGGCGATTAGGTATTTAAACCGGCAATGAGGAGTTAAAAGCGAACCGCTCGGTATTCAAACCGGACCTCCTCGTCGAGCGCGGTCGGCGTCGACCGCGAGGCTCACTCGAAGTGGCTCTGCATCTCGGGCACCAGCTTGTCGGGGTCGACCGGCTTCGTCACGTAGCCGTTTGCGCCGGCTTTCACCGCCTCCATCATCTTCTCCTGTTGGTCCACGCTCGTACACATCACGATCACGGCGTCCGGCCAGCGCTCTTTGATCGCGGCGGTGGCCTCGATACCGGTCATCTCCGGCATGACGACGTCCATCGACACCGCGTCCGGCTCGTACGCCTCGAAGAGTTCGACTGCCTCCGCACCGTTTTCTGCCTCGCCGACCACCTCGAAGGGGCCCTCCAGCGCGTCCCGGACGACGGTCCGCTGGAACGAGGAGTCGTCGACGACGAGTACCCGTTCGGTCATGTCAAGCGCTCGGGCGCTGACCGGCATAAGCCCCCGGATCGATCACGTGTCCCAAGTCGGCTCCCCGTCGACCGCCATACACCTTGTATATCGAGCGAGACGTATAATGAACATAGGAACAACGTTAAGGTGTGTCCAGCGGTACTGGCGGTCATGGAAACGCGGAAAGTCCAGCGGTTAGGGCCATCGACCCTGGCGATGACCCTCCCCGCCGAGTGGGCGAAGGAGCACGGCGTCAACAAGGGCGACGAGGTGTCTCTGCGGATGGGCGGAAAAGGGACGCTCACGGTGCTTCCGGAGTCCGTGAGTACCGAGGAGTCGGAAGCGGTGATCAACGCGGACGGCCTCGACGCGCAGTCCCTCGAACGCGCCGTCGTCGCGCAGTACGTCCTCGGCCGGCGCGTGATCCACGTCCGAAGCGAGGGGACGCTCGACAGCGCACACATCAACGCGGTTTATAAAGCCGAGACGCAGTTGATGGGGCTCGGCGTCATCGAGGAGACGCCTTCGGACATCTCGATCCGGTGTTCCGTCGACCCGGAAGACTTCACCCTCGACAACCTGCTCGAACGGCTGGAGAACACGGGCTCGACCATGCGCGGGGAGGCCGTGAAGGCCCTCGCGCACGGCAACCCGGACCTGGCACAGCGCGCGCTCAACCGGGAGCGGCAGGCGAACAAGATCTTCGTCCTCCTGCTCCGGCTGATCTTCACGGCGTACCAGAACCCCAACCTCGCCCGTGCGGTCGGATTAGAGGAGGGGTTCCCCCTCATCGGCTACCGCTCGGTCGCGAAGAACCTCGAACTGACCGCCGACAACGCGGAGGACATCGCCGACATCGTGATGGAGGCGGACGGCCACACCCTCGACGTCGACAGCGCAACGATGCGCCAGATTCGGGAGTTCACCGACCAAGTCGACGACCTGACCGCTCTCGCCGTCCGGGCGGTCGTCGAGCGGGACTACGACCTCACCGTCGAGTGTCGGGAGCTGTTCGCGCGGCTCGAAGACCGCGAGCAGGAGATCCTCGGGGAGCTCCCGAGCGAACTCGACAACGACACGCTGCTGATGACTCGCGAGGTGCTTGTCAGTCTCCAGCACACCGCCGAGTACGCGATGCGGAACGCCGAGATCGCGGCGAACCTCGCCCTGAACGAGGAGTCCGAACACGTCGAGATCATCTGAGGCGCCGCCGCGCCCCCGCGTTCGTATGAACTAAGTGGCCACCCGCTAAGCGTCAAGTATGAGCGAGGCATCCATCGAGTCTGACAAGGAGATCGGCGTGGCGCTCGCGTTGGGCGCGGTCGCGGTCGTCGGCGCCGTCGTGATGTTCGGCCACCCGGAGCAGTTAGGGAAAGCCTGGGGGTTCGGCGCGGCGCTCGTGTTCGCCCTCTGTTCGGTCGTCGCGGTGCAGGTTTTCGACTGAGCGCGGGTCGGACGAGAAACCGTTAATAACGTTTGTCGCGTACCTTCTGTGTATGAGCGAGTACACCGAGGAAGAGCAGCGCATCCTCGCGTACCTCACGGACAGCGTCACCCGTGGCGAGCGGTACGTCCGCTCGAAGACGATCGCCGACGCCATCGGCCTCACCGCCAAGCAGGTCGGCTCCAGACTCCCGCGACTCGCCGAGAAGTCCGACGACGTGGACATCGAGAAGTGGGGTCGCGCGCGGTCGACGACGTGGCGCGTGACGCCGCAGGGCTGAGTTCGACGCGACTCCCGGCGATTCCGGTTTTGCTTCGACCGTTCTGTGGTTTCCGAGCGATCCGCGGCGGCCGCGCTCGCGCGACTCGCGTGGTTTTAACCCCCCCAGTCCCAACAGGAATCGTATGACCGTCCGAGTCTCCCGGACGTTCGAGTTCGATGCGCCCGCAGCGGACGTATGGGCGTTCATCTCGGACGCCGAGCAGCGCGCAGGGGCGATAAGCGTCGTCGACACCTTCGAGGTACACGGCGACGGACGAGCGACGTGGCACGTCGCGCTCCCGATCCCGATGATCCGGTCGACCATCTCCGTCGACACCGAAGAGATCGAACGCGACCCGCCGCGCCGCGTGAAGTTCGTCGGGAAGTCGCGCGCGTTCCGCGTTACCGGAGAACACACGATCACCGAGAGCGACGACGGCTGTCGGCTGGCAAACGAGTTCGTGGTCGACGGGCGGCTTCCGGGCGTCGAGTCGTTCTTCAAGAGCAACTTCGGCGAGGAGTTGGACAACTTGGAGGCGGCCCTCCGCGCGTCGCTCGGACGCACGGCATGAGGCTCGCCTGCGTCCAGCTCGGCGTCGAGGGCGGTGCCGTCGCGAAGAACGTCGCCGCCGCGCTCGACGCGGTGCGCGACGCGGCCGCCGCGGGAGCGGACCTGGTCGTCCTCCCGGAGCTGTTCGACGTGGGATACTTCGCGTTCGACGCCTACCAGCGCGCGGCCGAGAGCCTCGCCGGCGACCGACTCGGCCGCTTCGCCGCGGTCGCCGCCGAGGCCGGCGTGAACGTGCTCGCGGGGACCGTCGTCGAGGACCTCGCCGCATCGGCGGCGGACGGGATCGCGGTCCCGGCCGACGACGGGCTCGCGAACACCGCGGTGCTTTTCGACCGAGACGGGGAGCGCCGGCTCGTCTACCGGAAGCGCCACCTGTTCGGCTACGGCTCCGAGGAGACCGACAGAATGGTCCCCGGCGACCGGGTGCCAGTGACGGAAATCGAGGGGGTGTGCGTCGGCGTGACGACCTGCTACGACCTCCGGTTCCCGGAGCAGTTCCGGCAGATGGTCGACGCCGGCGTCGAGTGCGTGCTGGTGCCGAGCGCGTGGCCGTACCCCCGCGTCGAACACTGGCGGACGCTCGGGCGGGCGCGAGCGATCGAGAACCTCTCGTACGTCGCGGCGGTCAACGGGAGCGGCGCGTTCGACGGCGACGCGCTCTGCGGCCGGACGACCGTGTACGACCCGTGGGGAACGACGATGGCGTCGGCGGGCGAGGCGCCGGCGACGGTGACCGCAGAGGTCGACCCCGCCGAGGTCGCGACGGTGCGCGAGGAGTTCCCCGCGTTGCGGGACCGACGGTAACGCCGGACCGTCTCATTTATACCGGAGAAGTGTATAGACAAACTTGCCGAAGTCCGACGCTTTTCTCGTTGGGGTTCGGTGACAAAACCACGCGCCCGTCCCGACCACTCGGGCGGCGACGCCGGTGACAGCCTGGGGGTCCGCTGTTCGGCCGCCGCCCGCCCGCCTCCCGTCGTTCGAAGTTCGCTTCGCCTTCGCCACAACCGTCGTCCGCCTCTCTTCGCCGCCTCCCTTTCCGTGCGCTCTCTCGAACGCCGCCTGCATCGACCGAGCGGCGTCGCCAATCGTCGCGCGTGCCGATGGAGACGACCACCCGCCCGCCGGACGAGAATCAATCGCGATAATGTGAGCGATAGCTACTTAGGCCGATCGGGACTGCAATCACACGCCGCGGACGAAGTCGGCCGGCCCCACCCCGTTCTCGGACGGGCCGGCCGGAGACTCGCTTCCACCGTCCGTCGTCCGTTGGCGTTCGGGCTCGGGTAACCTGCTCCCACACCGTACCCGATCCCCATTCTACGACGCGACCGACGTTCGCCGAGAGGCGTCGCCGCCCGCCCGAGGCGAAGCGCAAGGACAAAACCCTCGGATATCGAACCGACGGTCGAATGTTCCCCCGCGAGTACCGCGGCGTCGCCTTCGTCGTGGGCCTCTTCCTCGTCGTCCAACTGGGCGCGCTGGCCCTGGTGCCGGAGTTCGCCGAGAGCGGCTATCAGGCGGTCGAAAACCCCGATAATCCGACGAACAGCGTCGTCTACATCCTCGCGATCATCGCCATGACCGGGGTGATGCTCGCGGCGTTCCGCTACGACCTCGATCAGGGGATCAGGCTGCTCATCGTCGGGGTCTCGGCGTGGCTCTCGTGGTACGTCTTCTCCGCGCTCGTCTCGCCGCTCGCGGCCGCGGTCCCGGCGGCGGCGGTCGGCGTCGCCCTCCTCGTCTACCCCGAGTGGTACGTGATCGACGCCGCGGGCGTGCTGATGGGCGCCGGCGCGGCGGGGCTGTTCGGCATCTCGTTCGGGCTGTTGCCAGCGCTGCTCCTGTTGGGCTTTCTGGCGGTGTACGACGCGATATCGGTGTACGGGACCGAACACATGCTGTCGCTCGCGGAAGGCGTCATGGACCTGAACATCCCCGTGGTGCTCGTCATCCCGCTTTCGGTGTCGTACTCGCTGCTCGACGCGGAGCCAGACGACGGCGAGTCGGGAGCGGGCGACGCGGTGGCAGACGGCGACTCCGCAAGCGACGATGCCGGCGACGCGGACAGCGACGTCACGGATCCGACCGACATCGAGGACCGCGACGCGTTCTTCATCGGCCTCGGCGACGCCGTGATCCCGACGGTGCTGGTGGCGAGCGCGGCGACGTTCTCGCCCGCGGCCGCCCTCTCCGTCCCCTTCATCGGCCTCAACCTCCCGGCGCTGCTCGCGATGGTCGGCAGCCTCGGCGGGCTGTTGGTGCTGATGAGTTGGGTGATCAAAGGGCGGCCACACGCCGGGTTACCACTCTTAAATGGAGGCGCGATCGGCGGCTACCTGATCGGTTCCGTCGTCGCGGGCGTCCCCCTCGTCGAGGCGGCCGGCATCGCGGGCTTCCTCTAGGGGACGCCTCCTAGAACAGACCCGTTCCTCACCCGAGTCGCTTCAAAGAGACCAGCGCCGTCGGGATCACGATCGGAATCGTGAGAATCGCGCCGGTGATCACGACGAACGGCGCGACTGCGCCGACCGGGTACGCGAGCACGTCCACGGCCAATAGGTTGATCGTGTTCACCGCAACCGCGTACGCCACCAGCGTGAGCGTCACGATCGTCGCGAACACGCCCCCGACGACGACCGCGGGATGTGGATCGCCGCCCGCGTGCGCCGCCGATTCCCCGTTCATCCGCCATCAGCCACCATATAGTATTGTATATATTGCGTATTAGTATAACTATTACTTTCGCCGTTGCACGACCGACAGGAGCGAAAAACAGCGACTCGGGCCGCTGTCGGCCTACTCGAAGTCGGCACGCGCAAAAGGAGGAGCCGACCGTGAATCCGGACGCCGCGGTCCATCGTTCGAGGTCGCCCTCGTCGAGATCCTCGGGGTCCTCGTCGCGTTACTCGCCGTCTCCGTCCCGACGCACGTCCATGCCCAGCGTCTCCATCGTCTCGAAGAAGTCGGGGAACGAGACGTCGACGTGTTCGCCGCCGCGGATCGTCGTCGTGCCGTCGGCGACCAAGGCGGCCACCGCGAGCGACATCACGATCCGGTGGTCCGCGCGCCCGTCGACGCTCGCTCCCTGAAGTTCGCTTTCAGCGCCGTGAATCGTCAGCGTGTCCGGCTCCTCGGTCGTCTCGGCGCCCAGCGTCGCCAGCTCCTCGGCCATCGCCGAGACGCGGTCCGTCTCCTTGTACCGGACGTGTTCGCAGTTCGTAATCGTGGTGTCGCCGTCGGCGACCGCGCCGAGGGCCGCGATGGTCGGGAGCAGGTCCGGCGTGTCTCCCACGTCGACCTCGACGCCGGACAACTCGGAGCGACGGACGGTGATGACGCCCGCCTCGCGGTCCCACTCGATATCCGCGCCCATGCGCTCCGCGATGTCGACGATGGCGGAGTCGCCCTGCGCGCTCGGCACGGCGCCGTCGATTCGAACCGGCTCGCCGGGCTCGGCGGCGACCGCGCCGGCGGCGACGAGATAGGAGATCGAAGAGAAGTCGCCGGGGACGGTGTACTCCCCGTCTGCCGGCGCGTACGACTGGCCGCCCTCGACCACGAATCCGGCCGCGCCGGCCGCGCCGTCGAGCGCGTCGCCGTCGCCGTCGACCGGCGTGGCCTCGACGCCGAAGTCGGCGAGCAGTTCGAGCGTGATGTCGACGTACGGGGCCGATTTGAGCGGCGTCGTCAGGTCGATCTCGACGCCCGACTCGGTGACAGCGCCGGCCATCAGCAGCGCGGTGACGTACTGCGAGGAGACGTCGCCGGGGATCGAGACCTCGCCGCCCGCGAGCGGCCCGCCCACGACGAGGGGGGCCTGCCCGTTCCCGCGAGTGGACTCCGCGCGCACGCCGAGGTCGTCTAAGGCTTCCAGAAGCGGTCCCTGGGGGCGCGAGCGGAGCGACCCGTCCCCGGTCAACACGGTCGTCCCGTCCGCGAGCGCCGCGGCGGCGGTGACGAGCCGCATCGTCGTCCCGGAGTTCGCGCAGTCGATCACGTCGTCGGGGACGGCGGGGCGGCCGCCGAAGCCGTCGACTGTGAGTTCCGCGGCGTCGTCGAGACTCGCTCCAGACGCCGGGTCGACCGCGCCGCCGAAGGCGCGCACGGCGCGAGCGGTCGCCTTCGTGTCGGCCGAGACGAGGGGTGAGCGCACGGTCGCGCCGTTGCTGTACCCCGCGGCCAGCAGCGCGCGGTGCGTGTAGCTCTTCGAGGGCGGCGCGCGGGCGGTGCCGCGCACGGTCGAGGTGGTGACGTGAACGTCCATACCCCCACTGCCGGCCCCGACGACAAGTGGGTACCGGCCGCGGCACGATTCTGCGGGACGCCGCTCTCGCCCGGCCGGCCTACGGCGCGGGCCGGCGGCCGCCGTGAGCCGCCGGCGCACCCTTTATACCATCGGGAGCGTTACCGACGCGTATGCCCCAGTGTGAGATGTGTGGCGCCGAGCAGGCCTCGCTGACGACGACGAAGGTCGAAGGCGCCGAGCTGGAGCTGTGTAGCTCGTGTACGGACTTCGGCACCGAGGTCCGCGACGAGTCCACCGGCTCCGGTGGCAGCAAGTACTCCACGAGTTCGAGCACCGGGAAGTCCTCGGGGTCGTCCTCCTCGTCCGGCTCCAGCGGCTCGTCCGGGTCCGGCGGCTCGACCCGTCGCCGCGACATGTTCGACGACATGGACGAGATCGCCACGGACTACGACGACCGGATCCGCACGGCCCGCGAGTCGCGCGGACTCAGCCAGGAGGAGCTGGCCAACCAGCTCAACGAGAAGGCGAGTCTCATCCGGAAGCTCGAACGCGGCGACACCCTCCCGACCGACGATATCCAGCGGAAGTTAGAGAGCGAACTCGACATCACGCTCGTCGAAGGCGAGTCGGTCGACGACGCGGATTGGGACAGCGGCGACGCCGGGACGATGACCCTCGGCGACGTCGTGAAACGAAAGGACTGATCGGTCGGCGCCGCTCGGAAATCCGCCGTTTCTCGCCGGTCGTCGTCGGTTACTCCCGCACCCGGGCCACGACGAGCAGCGCCGCGATCGTCCCGAACGCGACGAGAGAGACGTTCGGAATCGAGAGCCCGAACACGGGGCTCCGCCAGAGCACGGTCACGCACGAGCCCCCGAGCGTGCACGCCGTCATCGTCGCCTGCAGGTAGGAGTGGTAGGCGGCGAGCCCCAGTCCGAGACCGACGAGCGGCAGCGCGGTCCGGGAGACCGCCGCTCGCCGCTCGAACGTCGCGACGCTGAGCACCACGACGAGCGGATACATGAAGATACGCTGGTACCAACACAGATCGCAGGGCGTGAGCCCGAGCCCGAGGCTGAACCAGAGGCTCCCCGCGGTCGCGACCGCCGCGACGAGCGTGGCGGCCGAGAGGCACAGCGTCGTCGCCGAGGGCCTGGCCGTCACACCGTGGCGCCGCCGTCGTCCGTCGGCTCCGACTCGCCGTACTGTTCTCGCAGGTACTCGATGATCGAGTCGACCGTCTCGGGGTCGTAGCTCCAGAACCCGTAGAACTCGCCGGGCGCGCGCTCCTCCGCGAGCAGGGCGCACTTCGCTTGGTCGTAGCCGCCGCCGTCGTAGGCGACGAACCACGTTTCCCGTATCTCGGCCGTCTCGCCCACGTGAACGGTGTAGTGTTCCACGCTGGGCGCGGCGCCTTCCGCGGCGGCGTAGGCGTGAACGTCCAACTCCTCTTTCCCGCCGAGCAGGTCGTAGGTGTCTGTCTCGCCGGTCAACACGTCGAGCGTCTGGAACCCGGCGTGGAGTTCGCCGTTGCCGACGCGCCACGCGCGGTCCTCGATCTCGCGGGAGGCGGCGACCATGTCGTCGCGGGAGTACGAGGTGAACATCGTCTCGTCGAGGTGGTCCAAGACGGGCTCCCCGACGCGGCCGTCGCTCGATCCGCCGCCTTCCGACGCGGTCGACCCCCCCTTTCCGCCGTCCGATCGGGGCAGCAGGTCGCCGACGGGGACGGCGGTGACGAACCCGCCGTCCCGCGCCAACACCGCGAACTCCTCGGGCCCGGAGGCGGTCTGCTCGTCGACGATCCGGATGTTCCGGTCGGCGAAGTACGCCCGGAGTTCGTCGGTGACAGACGGCTCGGCGTTGAACACGGTCAACGTGGCCTCGTGAGCTTCCACGCCCGCGATGAGCTCGATGAGGGACATTCCTTGTCGAACCCACAGCAGCGGGGTATAAGGTCGTTTCTGCTCCCGGAGTCCGGCGGATCGGGGAGGGGGACCGAGGAGGATCGGCCACTGGGCGGCGGGGAGCGGCCACGTGACGCCGACCGTCTGGCCCGCCGAGGCGCGGTGAAGGCGTTGCTCGGGAGGGTGTAAGCGTGGCCGAGGCGTCGCTCGGGAGGATGCAAGCGTGGCCGAGGCGTTGCTCGGGAGGATACAAGCGTGACCGAGGCGTCGCCCAAGCGTCGCCGAAGCATCAACCTATTTGCGCCCCCGTCCCTCACGTCGGGTATGTTCATCCTGGTGAATCTCAAGGCGTACCCGTGCGATCCGATCGAAGTCGCGACCGCCGCTCGCGACGTCGCAGAGGCGTCCGGCGCGCGGATCGCGGTCTCGCCGCAGGCGGCCGACATCGCTCGCGTCGCCGAGACGGGCGTCGAGACGTGGGCCCAACACGTCTCGCCGAACGCGCACGGCTCGCACACGGGCTCGACCCTGGCCGAGGCCGTCGCCGACAACGGCGCCGAGGGGACCCTGATAAACCACTCCGAGAACCGGCTGAAGCTCGCCGACATCGACGGCTCGGTCCACGCGGCCGAGCGCGCCGACATCTCCACCGTCGTCTGCGCGAACAACCCCGCACAGATCGGCGCCGCCGCCGCGCTCGGTCCGGACGCGGTCGCGGTCGAGCCCCCGGAACTCATCGGCGGCGACGTCTCCGTGGCGACGGCCGATCCCGGCATCGTCGAGGACGCGGTCGCGGCCGCCGAGGCCGTCGACCCCGACGTCGACGTGTTCTGCGGCGCCGGCGTCTCGACGGGCGAGGACGTGGCCGCCGCCGGCGACCTCGGCGCTGCGGGCGTCCTGCTCGCGTCCGGCGTGGCGAAAGCCGACGACCCGGCGGCCGTGCTCGAAGACCTCGTAAGCGGGATCTGAGCGCCGACGAGATCGCATCCGAGTTGGCATTTTTCTACGACGAGTACCTGTCCGGGCGTCAGCGACGGCCACACGGCCGCGGCCGTCTCCCGAGTGACGCCCCCGTCGAACCGGAAGCGGGGTGCTGCGATTGCGGATCGGTATAAATACACCGATGTTATGCGTTCACACGATCGCGGAAATCGCACGACTGCGCCGGGATCGGTGCGCGCCGGAGATCGCGCCGTCTAGTAACCTTTAACCGACACAAGCCGCTACCTGTGGGCAAGATGGCGAGCAACAAGATCCTCGGTATCGACCTCGGTACCACCAACTCCGCGTTCGCGGTGATGGAGGGCGACGAGCCCGAGATCATCGCCAACGCAGAGGGCGATCGAACCACTCCCTCGGTCGTCGCCTTCGCCGACGACGACGAGCGACTCGTCGGCAAGCCGGCCAAGAACCAGGCCGTGCAGAACCCCGACCGCACGATCCAGTCGATCAAGCGGCACATGGGCGAAGACGGCTACACGGTCGATATCGGCGACGAGGAGTACACGCCCGAGCAGGTCTCGGCGATGATCCTCCAGAAGATCAAACGCGACGCCGAAGAGTACCTCGGTGACGACATCGAGAAGGCGGTCATCACCGTCCCCGCGTACTTCAACGACAAGCAGCGGCAGGCGACGAAAGACGCCGGCGAGATCGCCGGCTTCGAGGTCGACCGCATCGTCAACGAGCCGACCGCCGCGTCGATGGCGTACGGCCTCGACGACGACGCCGACCAGACCGTGCTCGTGTACGACCTCGGTGGCGGCACCTTCGACGTGTCCGTCCTCGACCTGGGCGGCGGCGTCTACGAGGTCGTCGCGACCAACGGGGACAACAGCCTCGGCGGCGACGACTGGGACGAGGCGCTCATCGACCACCTCGCCGACGAGTTCCAGAACAACCACGGCATCGACCTCCGTGAGGACCGACAGGCGCTCCAGCGGCTGAAAGACGCCGCCGAGGAGGCGAAGATCGAGCTGTCGAACAAAAAGGAGACCACGGTCAACCTCCCCTTCATCACCGCGACCGACAGCGGTCCGGTCCACCTCGAACAGTCCGTCACGCGCGCGACGTTCGAGAAGCTCACCTCGGACCTGATCGACCGCACCGTCGACCCGACGAAGCAGGCCCTCTCGGACGCCGGCTACTCGGAGTCGGACATCGACGAAGTGATCCTCGTCGGCGGGTCCACCCGGATGCCGCAGGTCCAGGAGAAAGTCGAGGACCTCGTCGGCCAGGAGCCGAAGAAGAACGTCAACCCGGACGAGGCGGTCGCGCTCGGCGCGGCGGTCCAGGGCGGCGTGCTCTCCGGCGACGTCGACGACATCGTCCTGCTCGACGTGACCCCGCTCTCGCTCGGTATCGAGGTGAAGGGCGGCCTCTTCGAGCGACTCATCGAGAAGAACACCACGATCCCGACCGAGGAGTCGAAGGTGTTCACCACGGCCGCGGACAACCAGACCTCCGTTAACGTCCGCGTCTTCCAGGGCGAACGCGAGATCGCGGAGGAGAACGAGCTGCTCGGCGCGTTCCAGCTTTCGGGCATCCCGCCGGCGCCCGCCGGAACCCCGCAGATCGAGGTCTCGTTCAACATCGACGAGAACGGGATCGTCAACGTCGAGGCCGAAGACCAGGGCTCGGGCAACGCCGAGTCGATCACCATCGAGGGCGGCGTCGGCCTCTCCGACGACGAGATCGAGGAGATGCAGGAGGAAGCCGAGAAACACAAAGAGGAGGACGAGGCTCGCCGCGAGCGGATCGAGGCCCGGAACGAGGCCGAGACGACGATCCAGCGCGCCGAGACGCTCTTAGAGGAGAACGAAGAGGAGTTGGACGACGACGACCTCGTCGCCGACATCGAGGCGGCCATCGAAGACGTCGAAGAGGTCCTCGAAGACGAGGACGCCGAGACCGACGAAATCGAGGCCGTCACCGAGTCGCTCACCGAGGAGCTCCAAGAGATCGGCAAGCAGATGTACGAGGGACAGCAGGCCGCGCAGGCCGGACCCGGCGGTGCCGGCGGCGCTGGCCCCGGCGGCATGGGCGGCATGGGCGGCGCGGCCGGTCCCGGCGGTGCCGGCCCCGGTGCGGACGCCGACGACGAGGAGTACGTCGACGCCGACTTCGAAGACGTAGACGACAAAGACGACGCGTAACGCCGCTCGGGTCTCGGACCACCATTTACAACCAACACACCGAACGTAACGCATGAGCGAGAACTTCTACGACGTCCTCGGGGTATCGCGGGACGCCAGCGAGGAGGAGATTAAGCAGGCGTACCGCAAGCAAGCCGCCGAACACCACCCGGACGTCAGCGACGACGACGACGCCGAGGAGCGGTTTAAGAAGATACAGAAGGCCAAGGAGGTGCTCACCGACGAGCAGAAGCGACAGCAATACGACCAGCTGGGTCACGACCGCTTCACCGAGGCCGACAAGCGCGGCGCGACCGGCGGGGGCGGCCCCGGCGGCGCGGGCGGTCCCTTCGGCGGCGCCGGCGGTGCGGGCGGCGCCGGCGGCTTCGAGGACATCTTCAACCAGTTCTTCGGCGGTGGCGGCGGCCGCGGCGGTCGCGGCGGCGGTGGCGGCAACCGCCCCCGGCAGGGACAAGACCTCCGAACCGGGCTCTCAATCGACCTCGAGGAAGCGTTCGAGGGCGCGACCAAGGAGGTCACGCTCACTCGGCCGACCGCCTGCGACACCTGCGACGGCGCGGGACACCCCCCGGACGCCGACGTGGAGACCTGTCCGCAGTGTAACGGACAGGGGCAGGTCCAGCAGGTCCAGCAGACCCCGCTCGGTCGCGTCCAGCAGACCTCGACGTGCCCGCGGTGCGAGGGCGAGGGCGAACTGTACAGCGAGGACTGCGCCGACTGCGGCGGCGACGGCGTCGTCCGCGAGGAGGCGACGCTCTCGGTCGAGATTCCGGCCGGGATCCGGTCCGGACAGAGCCTCCGGATGGAGCGCGAGGGCGCCCCCGGCGAGAACGGCGGCCCCAACGGCGACCTGCTGATCGAAGTCGACGTCGACGTCGGCGACCGGTTCGAGCGCGACGGCGACGACCTCCGCGTCAACGAGGCCGTCTCCTTCCCACAGGCCGTCTTCGGCGACACGATAGACGTCGAGACCGTCGACGGCACCGTGGAGATGGACGTTCCCGGCGGCACGCAGAGCGGGGAGACGTTCCGGCTCAAAGGGAAAGGGATGCCGCGGCTCCGCCGGCGGGGACGCGGCGACCTCTACGTGAAGGTCGGCGTCGTGATTCCGGACTCGCTCAACGACGAACAGCGCGAGGCGCTGGAGGCGTTCGCCGAGGCCGGCGGCGAGGACGTCGACGTCGGCGGCGGCTTCTTCGAGAAGCTCAAAAGTTCCTTTTAAGAACTGACGGGTTCCGAAGCGACCGAGCCGCCCTCTCGGCCCCGCGGGGGCCTGCGGCGTCGACGCCCGCTTACCACCCCCGACCTTTTCTTCGCGCCGGCGTGTGGTACCGGCATGGGCTACGACGCGACCGCCTACGACGACGTGGAACCGCGCGCTCCGGGCATGTACTTCCTCCGCGACGCGCTCGGCTGTGAGGGACTCGGCGTGACCGTCGTCGAGGCCGACGACGGCTGGGAAGGCATGGAACACGACCACGGCGAACAGGGCCACGAGGAGGTGTACGTGCTGCTTCACGGGGAAGCGACGCTCACCGTCGACGGCGACGCCGTCGCACTCGGCCCCGGCGACGCGGTTCGGGTCGATGCCGATTCGACGCGCGACCTCGCCTTTACCGCAGACGGGTCGAAGATGGTCATCGCCGGCGCGCCCTGAGTCCTCCGCGTTTTTAAGTCTCACCCGCTCCGAGAGCCGGGTATGGATGTCGTCGGGGACCTGCTGGCACGCGAGAGACGGAGCCGCGACGCCGCGCTCGTCACGGCCGACGGACGCGAACGGACGTACCGCGACCTGATCACCAACGCGTACAAGGCCGCCAACGTGTTGCGGTACCTCGGCGCGCGCGAGGGGTCGACCGTCGCCGTCGACGCGACGCCGCGGCTCCACACGACGCTCGCCTTTTTAGGGGCCGCGGGGGTGGGCGCGCCCGTCCGCTTCGACCCCGCGGCGGGAATCGAACGGGGCGACCGCGTGGTCCTCGTCGACGTGGCCGACGAGCCGACGACCGAGCCGGCGCCCGGAACCAACCTCGCCGTCTTCGGCGGGCCGCCGGAGCGACCCGAGACGACCCACTGGGAACAGGAGCTGTGGAGCGAGAATCCGGGGATGCCGCCGAGCGGCGTCGGCCCTGCCGACCCGGTCGTGCGCGAGGGCGACGCGCCCGTCACCCACCGTGCCCTCCTCGCGGCGGCCGCCGCGGTCGTCGAGCGACACGGCATCGACGCCGAGACGCGGGTCGTCCTCCGGGGCGACTTCGCGGACGCGCGGGCGCTCGCGGCCGGCGTGGTCGCCCCGCTCTCCGTCGGCGGAACCGCCGTACTGACCGCACGCGCCGACGGCGAGCCTGCCGAGCGTCGCGGCGACGTGGCGGTCGTCGCCGCCGACAGCGAGGCCACGGTTCCGGAACCGGTCCGGGCGACGTTGCCGTCGTTCGCTGGCGACTGACCGCGAGCACGCCGCCGGAGCCGGCGAGCGCGAGACCGGCCCGCGGCGACCGACGCCAAGGAGCCGGGAGGACGGATCCCAAAGCCACTAAGCCGCGCCGATGAACGTACCGACATGACCGAGATACATCCGCACCAGCGCGTCGCGGTGCTCGCCGACTCACAGAACCTGTATCACTCCGCACAGAGTTTTTACTCCCAAAACATCGACTACTCCGGGCTCTTGTCGGCCGCGGTCGACGACCGCTCGCTGGTCCGGGCGATAGCGTACGTGATCCGCGCCGACTCGCCGGAGGAGGAGAGTTTCTTCGAGGCGCTCCGCGACATCGGCTTCGAGACGAAAATAAAGGAGATAAAGACGTTCGCCGACGGCTCGAAGAAGGCCGACTGGGACCTCGGGATGAGCCTCGACGCCGTGTCGCTCGCGAGCCACGTCGACACCGTCGTCCTCTGTACCGGCGACGGCGACTTCGCGCGGCTCTGCTCGCACCTCAGACACGAGGGCGTCCGCGTCGAGGCGATGGGGTTCGGGAACTCCGCGGCCGACGAGCTCATCGAGGCCGCGGACGACTTCGTGGACCTCGCCGAGGACGAGGAGACCTTCCTCTTATAGGTAGTCGGCCGTCCGGTCCGTCAGCGCCCCGCGGCGAGCAGCGCCGAAACCGCACGCGAGACCGTCTCCGCGGCCGCTTCGACCTCCGAGACGCGGACGTACTCCCGCTCGGCGTGGGCGACCGCGCCGGCGTCGTCCGCCAGGTCGCCGGGGCCGAACACGACCGTCGGCGTCGGCGCGAAGTACGAGGCCTCCGTCGCCGCGCCGAAGGGACGCACGCCGGCGCCCCGGTCCGCCGGGAGACCGGCCGACTGGCCGGCGGTCCGGGCCGCCTCCGCGACCGCGCCGACGAGGTCGTGGTCCGGGTCGGTCGAGAACGCCTCGAAGAACGGCGACGCCCGGTCCGTCAGGGCGACGTCGACGCCGACCGCGGCGGGCGTCGACTCGCGGACCGCGGCCGCGAGCGCCGACCGGAACCCCTCGGCCGACTCCGGCGGGACGCTCCGCCGGTCGACGGTGATCGCGCAGCCGGCCGGCACCTGGTTCGTCGCCCCGCCGCCCTCGATGACGGTCGGGGTGAGCTTCGGGGGGCCGAGTTGCGGGTGCTCGTCGGCGCCGTCGTCGAACGCGCGTATCGCGCCGAGCGCGCCCTCGGCGGCCGCAACCGCGTTCGCGCCCGCGAACTCCGCCGCGTGTGCCGCGGTCCCCGACAGTTCGACCGTTCCCTGAAACCGTCCTTTCGCCGCCGTACAGACGTCGAGTCCGGTCGGCTCGCCGACGAGGAAGAGGTCGGCGTCGAGTCGGTCCGCCGTGTCGGGCAGCCGGCCGGTCAGCTCGGCGGCGCCGAGCGACAGCGCCTCCTCGTCCGGCGTGAGCGCCAGCGTGAGCCGACCGACGTCCGGGTCGGCCGCGAGGAAGCCCGCCAGCAGCGCCGCCAGCGGCCCCTTCGCGTCGCAGGCACCCCGGCCGCGGATCACCTCGGTCTCGGCCCCGTCCGCGCCGCGCTCGTCGTCGGTGGCCGCGCCGCGCTCGAAGGGCACGTGCGGGGTCACCGTGTCGAGGTGCGTATTGAAGACGAGATGGGGGCCGTCGGCGGGCGCGGGCGAGCGTTTCTCTGCAAGTAGGCAGCCGCCGGCGACGACCTCGGCGTCGGCCCCGAACCGGTCGAGCGTCTCGACGACGAACTGCCGCATGGCGTCGACCGACTCGTGGGACGGGGTCTGTACCGCCGTTTCGAGGAACGACACCGGGTCGAACGCCGGGTCGCTCATCGCGGGTCGACGGGGAGCGTCCCCTCGTACTCGCGGGCGACGGCGCCCGTCAGGGTCGCGTGCCCGCGGTCGGGCACCGTGATCTCGAGATCGCCGCCCGGCGGGCGACTGACCGCGGACTCGCCGGCGATCAGGCCGAGGCGGCGCGCGACCGCGACGACGGCGACCGCGCCGGTGCCACAAGAGCGCGTCTCGCCCTCGACGCCGCGCTCGAAGGTGCGCTGGTCGATGACGGCGGGCCCGTCGCCGCGCCCGTCGTCGACGACGCTCGCGAGGTTCACGTTGGCGCCGTGGGGGAAGACGTCGGCGTTGCGGACCGGCGGCGCGACCGCGTCGAGGTCGACGGAATCGATGCCGGCGGGGTCGTCGCGGCCGCCCTCGACGAACGCGACGGCGTGCGGGACCCCGGTGTTGACCGCGGTGACCCTCAACCCCGCGACCGACTCGTCTATCAGCGGCTCGTCGCGTGCGAGGGGGACGCGAGCCGGGTCGAACGTCGGCTCGCCCATCTCGATGGTGGCCGCGGTCGCGTCCGCGTTCACCGAGGCGCGCCGGGTGCCGGCCTGCGTGTCGATCATGAACTCGCGGTCGCCGGTCCGGTCGTGGGCCCACCGAGCGACCACGCGCGCGCCGTTGCCGCACATCGTCGCCGTGGAGCCGTCGGGCTGGACGAGCGTCATCACGACGCGAGTCGGGTCGAACCGCTCCTCGATACTTAAAAAGAGGACGCCGTCGGCGCCGCGTCGTCCGGTTCCGCCCGCTCGTTCCGCGTCGTCGAGGAAGTCCGCGCCGTCGACGCCCGTGTCACGATCGCAGTGCGCGCGCGCGAAGGCCGCGCGGTCGCCGACGGCCTCGGCGGCCGCGTCGACGACGAGGAAGTCGTTGCCCGTCCCGTGGTACTTCTCGAACGGGACGGCGTGGGTGCTCACCGGTCCACCCCCGAGCGCGCGGAGCGGTCGGCTCCCGCCTCCCGCTCGACCGTCGTCAGGTCGTCGAGTGTCTCTCGGCGGCGGACGACCGTCGAGGTGTCGCCGTCGAGTGCAATCTCCGCCGGTCGCGGCCGCGAGTTGTATTGGTTCGCCATCTCGTATCCGTACGCGCCCGCGATCCCGACCGCGAGGAGGTCCCCCCGAATCGGGTCGGCGAGCGCTCGGTTCCTACAGAAGACATCTCCGGTCTCACAGATAGGTCCGGCGACGGTGACAGGGGTTGCCGGTCGGTCGTCCGGGGCGGGTGCGTCCGAACCGTCGCCGCCGAGGTTGCGGATCGGGTGGTACGCGTCGTACATCGCCGGGCGCAACAGGTCGGTCATCCCGGCGTCGACGCCGACCACGCGCTCGTCGCCAGCCGGCTTCACCGTGTTGACGCGCGTCAGGAGGACGCCGGCGTCGGCGACGACGTACCGGCCCGGTTCGATCGCGAGGGTCGCGTCCGCCGGGAGCGGGGCGACCGCCTCGCGCGTCGCTTCGGCGACGGCGGGCAGGTCGAGCGGCGAGTCGGCCGGTTCGTAGGGGACGCCGAACCCGCCGCCGACGTCGACGTACTCGATATCGATGGGTGCCGCATCACCGTCGGGCGACGCCAGCTCGCGTGCCAGCTCGCCCATCCGGGCGACCAGTTCGCGGTGGCTGTCCAGTTGGTCCGAGTCGATCCCGGAGCCGGCATGGGCGTGGATCCCGACCACGTCGAACCGCTCGGCCGCAGTTCGCGCCGCCTCTGCGGCCCGGTCGTAGGGGATCCCGAACTTCGCGGCGCCGCCGGTCCGGACCTTCTCGTGGTGGCCCGCGCCGACGCCGGGGTTCACCCGGACACAGACCCGGCCGTCGTACCCGCGCTCGGCCAGTCGGTCGAGGGTGTCGACGGCGCCGACGGTGACGGTGAGGTCGGGTTCGGCCGCGGCGACGCCGACGACGTAGTCGAGGTCGCGAGCGGGCGGGTTGACCGCGGTGTAGTGGAGTCGTTCGCCGTCGAATCCGGCCGCGAGCGCGCGGTCGAGTTCGCCGGCGGAGGCGCACTCGGCGTCGAGGCCGGCGGCCCGGACCGCTTCCAACACGGCGCGGCCGGTGTGTGCCTTCACCGCGTACCGCACGTCCGCGTCCGGGAAGGCGTCGGTCAGGCGCTCGCAGTTCTCCCGGACCCGATCGAGGTCCTGGACGTACAGGGGGGTGTCGTGGTCGGCGGCGAGGCGCCGCAGTCGGTCGGCGTCCCAGTCGGTCACGCGACGGACCGGCTCGGTTACCGGGGCGTCCGCGTCCGCGTCCCGCGCGTCGCGTTCGCTCATTCCCGGAGCGCGTCCTCGCGCTGTGTCGCCTCCAGCGTCTCCTCCTCGACGTGGGTGGCGACGACCGCGGGCTTGTACGCGCCGCCGTCGAACAGCTCGTGGTCCCCGACGGACGACTCGACCATCCGGGTGAACGCGCGGCGCTCGGCGGGCAGGTGGCCGTAGATGACGTCCTCCTCGACGAGATCGTAGACGGGAATTCGCGGGGTGAGGAGCGTGTTCTCGCCGACGATGGAGTGCTCGCCGACCCGGAACCCCGAAGTGACTCGGCAGCCCGCGCCGAGCGAGACGCCGTCTTCGATCACGACCGGCGCGTCCTCGACCGGTTCGAGGACCCCGCCGATCAGCGTGTTGGCGCCGAGTTTGACGTTCTCGCCGAGTTGCGCACAGGAGCCGACCGTGTCACAGGAGTCGACGAGGGTGCCGTCGCCGACGTACGCGCCCATGTTGACGAACGAGGGGCTCATCATGATACAGTCGCTGCCGAGGTACGCCCCGCGACGGATCGCCGTGCCGTCCGGCGTGTTTCGGGTGCCGCGCTCGCCGAGGTCGGCGGTGTCACGCAGGGAGAGCACGTCGTGATAGGTGACGCCGCCGTACTCGCGCGGCTCGGTCTCGCGCAGGCCGAAGTTGAGCAGGATGCCTCGTTTGACCCACTCGTTGGCCTCCCACGAGGTCACGTCGTCGCCGGTCTTCTCGGCGGCGCGGACCTCGCCGGCCTCCAGCGCGGCGAGGAACTCGTCGATCACGGCTGCGTCCGCGTCGGTCGCGTCCGCGGTCGTCAGTCCCTCCTGGTAGCGGTCCCACAGATCGGAGACGTCGGCTTCGAGTGTCATTGGCTAGTGTATCGCAGGGTGTCGGTATTTACTCGTCGATGTCCCGACACGCGTCACGCGTCCGCATCCGCGTCCAGCACGTCGCCGAACCCGTACCAGCCGGGGTCGCGGTCGGCGAGCCAGTCGGCGGCGTCGAGCGCGCCCTCGGCGAACACCCCCCGGTCGCCGGCGCGGTGCGTCAGTTCGACGACCTCGCGGTTCCCCGCGAGGAGGACCTCGTGTTCGCCGGTCACGTCGCCCGCACGCCGCGCGTGGACGCCGATTTCGCCCGCCTCGCGCGGCGCGTCGCCCTCGCGACCGTGAACGCGCTCGTCGAGGTCCTCGCGGACGGACTCCACGTCGTCGAGGATCGACGCCGCGGTGCCCGAGGGGGCGTCCCGCTTGGCGTTGTGGTGCGTCTCGGTCACTTCCACGTCGTAGCCGGGGAGCGCGGCGGCGGCCGTCCGGACCGCGCGTCGGAGCGCCGCGACGCCGCGCGCGAAGTTCGGCGCCTTAAGAACCGGGATCGACTCGCTCGCGGCGGTGAGGGCGTCGCGCTGCGGCTCGGAGAAGCCGGTCGTCCCCGTGACCATCGGCACTCCCGCGTCGGCGCAGGTCTCGGCGTACGAGACCGCCGATTCGGGGCCGGTGAAGTCGACGAGCACGTCCGGCTCCGCGGTCGCGATCAGTTCGTCGAGACGGTCGGCGTCCTCGACGGCGACGCCCGCCACCGGGTCGGTCGGCGTGCGGTTCACCGCGACCGCGACCGCGACCCCCTCGCGGTCGGCGGCCGCCGCGATCACTTCCTGCCCCATCCGGCCGCCGGCGCCCGTGACGGCGAGAGAGAGGGGTTCGCCGCTCATTCGGCGCCCCCGGAGACGCGTTCGGTTTCGGCCGGCTCCGGCGTGCCGTTCTCGTACTCGGCCAGCAGGGCGCGGAGCGACTCGCGGCGCTCCTCGGAGAGTCGGCTGAGCGGCGGGCGCACGTGCGGGCCGCCGCGGTCGCGGAGGTGCATCGCCTCCTTGACCGGAATCGGGTTCGTCTCGGCGAACAGCTCGCGGATCAGCGGCGCCAGCTCGTGGTGGAGCGCGCGGGCGCGGTCGTAATCGCCCGAGAGCGCGGCGCCGACCATCGCACAGGAGCGCTCCGGTTCGACGTTGGCGACGACGCTTATCGTTCCGGTGCCGCCGATAGAGAGGACGGGGAGGGTGAGCCCGTCGTCGCCGGACAGCACGGAGAACTCCTCGTCGCGCGTGCGCTCTATCACCTCGCTGATGAGGTTCAGATCGCCGGAGGCGGCCTTGTACCCCTGAATGTTCGGGTGGCTCGCGAGTTCGACGCTCACGTCGACGGGGATCGACTGGCCCGTCCGACTGGGGACGTTGTAGACGATCTGCGGGAGGTCGACCGCGTCGGCGATGGTCCGGTAGTGGGTCAAAAAACCCTCCGGCTCCGGCATGTTGTAGTACGGGGAGATGAGGAGGAGCCCGTCGGCGCCCGCGTCGGCCGCGCGCTGGGACAGCGAGAGCGCCTCCTCGGTGTTGTTCGAGCCGGTGCCCGCGATGACCGGCACGTCTTCGACGGCGTCGCGGACCGTCTCGATCACGTCGATGTGTTCGTCGTGGGTCATCGTGGCCGACTCGCCGGTTGAGCCGACGGGGACGACCCCGTCGACGCCGGCGCGTTCGAGGTAGCGGGCGTTGGCGGCGAGCTGGTCGTGATCGACCGCGTCGTCGTCGGTAAAGGGGGTCGTCATCGCGGGATAGACGCCCTCGAAGGGCTCGTCTGTGGTCTCTCGATCCGTCTCGTCGGTCGTGTACGGCGTGGTTGTCGTGGTGTCCGTCATGGTGTGGGAGTCGTCGCAGCGAAGGTCGGTCGTCGAGTACGCGCTCGCGCGGTCGGGGGTCGTCCGGGACGGGGATGCCACTCCCGCCTCCGAACAGGTCACGCGCGTTTTTTCGAGAAGAACCGCGTCGCTGCCGGCGTTCGCGAGCAGCGTACTGACGCGGGGCGGGTCACACCAACCAGTGTGACCGACGCGCGCTTATAGATTATGCCTCGGGTCGAAACTGCCGGTCGCCGCGCCCGGCTCGCGCATTTATCCGTATCGAGCGTCTCTGCAGGATCCATGAGCGACAGCACGGACGACGTGGAGGCTGAAACCGACAGCGACCGCGCGCTTGACGACGCCGTCGACGTCGACCGCGAAGTCGACCCCAACCCGGACGCCGACCGCCACGAGTTCCACCCGGACGGCGACCACGCGTTCCCCGACGACCGGCTCAGAGCGGTCCTCGACCGGATCGAGTCGGACCCGGAGATCACGGCGTACCTGGAGGCACAGAACGTCAACCCCGTCGACCGGAAGGGGTACAACGACCACGGCGCGAAACACGTCGAGATCGTCCGCGACCGGGCGCTCCGCCTCTACGATCTCTTAAAAGCCGGCGGCGTCGAGTTCAACGGCGCCCGCCAGCAGGGGCTCGACGAGGCCGACGAGTCGGTCATCATCGCGCTCGCGGCCACCCTCCACGACATCGGCCACGTCGTCCACCGTGACGACCACCCGTACTACTCGATTCCGCTCGCGGCCGACCTCCTCGACGACTTCCTGCCCTCGTTTTACGACGTTCCGGAGCGGGTCCGGATCAAAGCCGAGGTGTTACACGCCATCCTCTGTCACCACACCGAGGAGCGTCCGCTGACGCGCGAGGCGGGCGTCGTCCGGGTCGCCGACGGCCTCGACATGGAGCGCGGGCGCTCGCGGGTCCCCTACGAGGAGGGCGGTCGCGGCATCAACACCGTCTCCTCGCAGTCGATCGAGCGCGTCTCGCTGCGTCAAGGCGAGGAGACGCCGGCGCAGGTCGTGATCCGGATGAACAACGCGGCGGGGGTGTACCAGGTCGACTCCCTGCTCAAAGCGAAGATCGACGGGTCCCTGTTACAAGACCAACTCCGGACGGTCGCGATCAACACCCACCGGGACGGCGACGGGTCGATCGTCGACCGCATCGAGCTGTAATCGAAGCGCGCCGCCCGCCGCCCGTGGGCGTCTCGCGTCTTCGCGGCGCGTCACCGAGCGCGCCGGGCGGCGTGTCGCAACCGCTTTGCGGGTGGCCCCGATAGCCGGTGTATGAGCGACGTAGCGGCCTTCGCGGACCTGCGGACCGGCGCCGACTACCAGTTCGGTGCGGGCGCGGGCGACGCGCTGTTTCCCCCGGACGAGACGCTGACGCTGCGGCGGTCGAGCGGCGGCCGCCCCCGACAGGTGATCGTCGGCGACGTGGACGACGACCCCGGCAGCCCGGAGGGCGACCGTCTCGTCTCCTACGGAACCGACGGGCGATTCACCCTCGGGGTCGCCGGCGGGCGCCGGCTCCGCGGGGCCTTTCCGGCCCCGCACCACCGAATGGTCGTCGGCGAGGAGAGCGAACCGTTCGTCCGCGAGGGGCGCAACGCGTTCGCGAAGTTCGTCACCGCGGCCGACGACGGGATCCGCCCCGGCGACGAGGTGCTCGTCGTCGACGAGGACGACGCGCTGTTCGCGGTCGGGCGGGCCGAACTCTCCGGCGCCGAGGCCGAGCAGTTCGCGAGCGGCGTCGCGGTCAAGGTGCGGAACGGCGCCGGAAGCGACTGAGCGTCGGCGAGCCGGTCGGTGGGGTGGCGGTCGTGCAGTTCCTTATAACTGGCCAGCCCAGATTCATCTGTATATTTAAATGCGGAAGAAGGGCGGTAGAGCGCCTTCGGACGCTGTCGTCGGGCTGCAGGTCGCTGCCGCCGGTCCCGCTGGTCGCTGTCGTCGGGCTGCTGGTCGCTGTCTGCGGTCCCGCTGACCGCGCCCTGCCGGTCGCCGTCGATTTTTGTGCCCGTGTGAGGTACGCCGGCCGAGTGGGGGGAACAGTGAAGTCACCGACGCGAGTCCTCCGGGTATGTCAATCGTCGAGGCGTCAGGCGCTGCCGTCGTCTTCCTGCTCATCCTCGCCGTGTTGGTCGCGTTCGTCACCGAGGTGGTCCCCAACGACGTCACCGCGATCAGCGTCGTCGCCGCCCTCGTCGTGCTCGAACCGTGGACCGGCGTCGGCGCCAGGGCGGCCATCTCCGGGTTCGCGAACCCCGCGACGGTCACCATCATGGCGATGTACATGCTCAGCGCGGGCGTCCAGAACACGGGCGTCGTCGAGCGGCTCGGCCTGTACCTCGCCGATTTCACCGGCGGGCGCGACTACCGCGCGCTCGTCGCCACCGTCTGTACGACCGGCCCCATCGCGGGGTTCGTGAACAACACGCCCGTCGTCGCCGTCTTCATCCCCATGGTTACCAGCCTCGCCGAGGAGTCCCGCGTCAGCCCCTCGAAGCTCCTGCTCCCGCTCTCGTACGCCGCCATCCTCGGCGGGACGCTCACGCTCATCGGCACGGCGACGAACATCTTGGCCAGCGACCTTGCGCGCCTCCTCATCGACGGCCGGGACGGGATCGGGATGTTCGAGTTCACGGGGCTCGGCGCCGTGTTGCTGGTCGTCGGAACCGCGTACCTGCTGACCGTCGGCTGGCGGCTCACGCCGGCCCGCGTGCCCGTCGACAGCGACCCCGTCGCGGAGTTCGACCTCGACGACTACCTCACTCACCTGTACGTCAGACCGGGGTCGCCCGCGGCCGGCCAGTCGGTCGAGGCGTTCGACGACGCGCACCCGGACGTCCGCATCCTGCAGATCCGGCGCGACGGCGGGGCGTACGCCGGCCCGCACTCCGACCGGATCATCGAGACGGGCGACGGCGTGATCGTCCACGGCCCCCTCCAGGCCGTCACCCGGTTTCGCGAGGCGGCGACGCTCGGGCGGCGGCCTCGCGAGACCGTGACCGAGGAGACGTTCGAGTCGACGGCCACCGACGGGATGCTCGCGAAGGCGGTGGTCACAGACCAGTCGCCGTTCGTCGGCGAGACCGTCGCCGAGACCGGCCTCCACGACTACCACGAGACGAGCGTGCTCGCCCTCCGTCGGGGTGGCGACCTGTTCCGGACGGAGTTCGGCGACCGCACGCTCGAGGCGGGCGACCTGCTTTTGGTTCGGACGACGCCGGCGGCCGTCCGGTACTTCACGGACACCGGCAGTCTCGTCGTCGCCGACGAGCGCGCGCTCGACCGGCTGGCCGACGCCGACATCGACGACATCGCGCCGCTGTCGCCGAAGACGCCCGTCGCGGTCGGCGTCCTCGTCGGCGTAGTCGCGCTCGCCGCCCTCGACGTCCTCCCGATCGTGATCGCGGCGCTGGCCGGCGTCGTCGCGATGGTCGTCTCCGGCTGTTTGACGACGAGCGACGCCTACGACGCCGTCTCCTGGAACGTGATCTTCCTGCTGGCGGGGGTGATCCCCCTCGGGATCGCGTTGGAGTCGACGGGCGGGGCGGCCCTCGTCTCAGAGTTCCTCGTCGCGACGGACAGCGTCCTCCCGCCGGTTGGCGTCATGTTCGTCCTGTACGCGGTCGCGGGCGTCCTCGCGAGCGTCATCACGCCGGTCGCGACCGTCGTGTTGATGATCCCGGTCGGCGTCAACGCGGCTGCACAGCTCGGTGCGAACGAGTTCGCGTTCCTGTTGACGGTGATGTTCGCGTCGGCGACGTCGTTTATGACGCCGGTCGGCTACCAGACGAACCTCATGGTGTACGGCCCCGGCGGGTACGAGTTCACCGACTTCCTGCGCGTCGGCGGCCCGCTCCAGTTGCTCCTCGCCGTCGTCGCGACAGCGGGCATCGCCGTCATCTGGGGGGTTTAAACGGCGCGGCAGGGGTGGAACGACGGGCGCCGCGGCCGGCAACGCGGACGCGGCCGGAGCGCCGGGACGAACCGGGACCGACGGGTACACAAGCGGGCCGCACCCACGACCCGGTATGGACGATATCGACGTCGAGCCGGTCGATCGCGTCGAGGACGCAGCCAGCGACGAACGCGCCGACGCCGCGGGCGCCGAGTCGGACCTCCCGACCGAAACCGACGTGACCACGCAGCTCCCGGTGGGCGTCGACGCCCCCGAATACGTGCTCTACGGCGGGAAAGGCGGCGTCGGGAAGACGACGATGGCGGCCGCGACCGGGCTGTCCTCGGCGGCCGGCGGGATCAACACGCTCGTCGTCTCCACCGACCCGGCCCACTCCCTCTCTGACACCTACGAGACGGAGATTCCGGCGGAGCCGACGCGCATCCGCGAGGACGTCCCGCTGTACGCCGCCGAGATCGACCCCGACGACGCGATGGAGGAGGGGATGTTCGGCGCCGACGGCGACCCGCTCGGCGGTATGGGCGAGATGGGTGACGCGATGGGCGGGATGATGGGCGGCGCGGGCGACGCGGACGGCCCCGGTGAGGACGAGGGGGGCCTCGGCTCGCTGCTCGGCGGGACGATGCCCGGCGCGGACGAGGCGGCCGCGATGCGCCAGCTGCTGGAGTACTTAGACGACCCGCGCTTCGACCGGGTAATCGTCGACACCGCGCCGACGGGTCACACCCTCCGGCTGCTCCAGTTACCGGAGATCATGGACTCGATGATCGGTCGCGTGATGAAGCTCCGCAACCGCTTTTCGGGGATGATGGACGGGATCAAAGGGATGTTCGGCGGCGACGACGACCCCGACCCCTCGGCCGACTTAGACGAACTCCGCGACCGGATCGAGCGGCTCCGAAACGTGTTGCGCGACCCCGCGAAGACCGACTTCCGCGTGGTAACCATCCCCGAAGAGATGAGCGTCGCCGAGTCCGAACGCCTCGTCGCGCGCCTCGACGAGTTCGGGATTCCGGTGAACACCCTCGTCGTCAACCGCGTGATGGAGGGCGTCGGCGACGTGACCGAGCCGGCGGACGGCGAGGACGCGCCGCGGATCGACCCCGACTGGATCGTCGAGCCGAACCCGGACACCTGCGAGTTCTGCGCCCGGCGGTGGGAGGTCCAGCAGGCCGCGCTGCGCCGAGCGACCGACCTGTTCCGCGGCCGCGAGGTAAAGCGGGTGCCGCTGCTCGCGAAGGAGGTTCGCGGCGAGGACGCGCTGCGGGTCGTCGCCGCCTGCCTGCGTTAGGCCCGGTCTTCGGACGTTCCAAACAGGGCCTCTCGGACGGTCTCTGCGACTCCCGAGAGGTGCGCCTGCCCGAAAATCGCCACGAGCAGCGCCCCGACCGAGTTGTACATCAGGTCCGCGACGGTGTCGTCGAGGCCGAACTGCGCGAGCGGCATCGAGATTCCCGTCTCGTCGGCGACGATGTCGAGGCCGAACTCGAAGAGCTCCCAGACCACGCCGAACGAGAGGACGACGACGAAGATGAACACGAACGCGAACCGCGAGGGGATGTAGATGTCGTCGCTGTGAAGGTCGATGGCGCGGAGCGTCGTGTACCCGGCCCCGGCGATGAGCGACGCCGACAGCGCGTGCGTGAGGTGATCCCACCAGGATATCTGCGCGTAGAACCACGCCGACCCAAGCGTGTGGAGGAAGACGGCCGACGTGATCCACACGCCCAGCCACGGGTCGAGCGGGATGTTGTAGTTGCGTTCGAGCAGCGCCGGCACGAAGGTGACGAAGAGCCCGAGCCCGCCGTTCGTGATCGCCTTCGGCTGGCCGAAGACGACGCCGTAGAGGACGATACCGACGAGCAGGACCTGCATCACTCTGGTGAGGCGACGCTGCGTGCGCAGCGACGGGCGGAGGCGGACGACCCCGCGGAGGTTCATCGGCTCACCACCCGGCGGATGGCCCGGCGGAGCCGCAGCCCGCGCCGCCGGAAGTACGCGTCGAAGAGGACCCCGGCGACGAGCCCGGCCAGCGTCACGTAGAGCCACTCGATCATCAGCGCCTCGTTCGTCGTCAGGAAGGCGGTGTCGAGCAGGCGGTCGGCGTTCCATCGGAGGATCGTCCACGCGGCCGCCGTCGCCATCGTCGTCAACACGACGAAAAGTACCGCGAACCAGTGCGTGACTCGCAGCGAGGTGAACATGTGGAGTTCGACGGTGACGATGAGCGCGAACGCGGCGATCGCGAGGTACGTCGCGAACGTCCCCAACTCCCCGCCGAGAAGCGTCCGCACGAGTATCGGCAGCAGCGCGAGCCCGAGGACCTCCCACGGGAGCATCACCTGCGGGTTCCGCGCGGCGACCGCCGGTGCGACCACGACGGCGGCGACGGCGGCGACGAGGACCATCGGAAGGATGTCGAGACCCAGCAGGCTCTCGACGAACACGCCGGCGAGGACGGCGACCATCGACCACGCGATCACCGCGTTGGTCCGCCCGCTGCGGAACAGCCGCGCCAACCGGTCCTCGATGGCGTCTCCCTCCGGGAGGTCGGGGTCGGGAGCGGCCGGATCGGCGTCGTCACCGGACTCACGCTCCGGGGGATCCGCCGCGGATCGGTCGGTGTTCATACCACTACCAGGCCGTCGCCGGCTAAATGGGTTGTCTCCGCGACTCGGCGAACGGACGCGCTTTTATCCGTCACGCTCCTCCGTGGAGTATGAACTGTCGGCGGTGTGGGACCCCGCTTCGCAAGCCCGGAGACTACTGTCTCACGTGTAACACCGCCAACGCCGACGCGGTCGTCGTCGAGTTCGGCGAGCGCCGCGCGCGGCTGACGATGCTCGACGACGAGGAGGTCGTCGGCGAGACGACCGTGACGACTCGCCCCGAGACCGACGAGCAGCTCACCGAGATACAGCTCCGCAACTTCGCCGGGCGCGTCGCCGACGAGATCCGCCGAAAGCGACCGGACACCGTCTACGCCGCCGGCGACCGAGAGCCGCTCCGCGAGACGCGCGCGCAGGTCCACCACGAGTTCTACCGCGTTCCCGACGCGGGCGTCGACGGGGAGTCTGCCGACGACGAACACGCGAGCCCCGTCGTCGCGTGGGTCCTCGACCGTCGCGGCGACCGCGCGTTGGAGGTGATCGAGACGCCGCCGAGAGAGAAGATCGGCGGGTCCCACTCGACGCTCATCGGCGACCGAAAGGGTCGAAAGGCGGTCAGCACGGTCGCGAACCACCCGCACGTAAAGAAGATCGTCCCCGGTCCGATAGACGCCGGCGGCACCGGGTCGCGGACGGGGCTGCGCGCGAAGGCCACGCGCGCCGGGACGAACGGGAACGTGCGGCTGCTCTTGCGAGACGGCTCCAGCGTTCAGGAGAACCGCATCGTCACCACCGCGATGGACCGCGAGACCGGCGAGCGCGTCCGCGAGGACCTCAACGAGGCGCTGCGCGAGGCGGAGCTCCAAGACGAGTAACCCGGTCGTCGACGGCCGTTCACGGCTCACACATCGCCGTCTCCCGGTAGGTATTTCAGCCGGCGTCCGCGATCGTTTATAAATGCTGAGCGACGTGATGGAGGACTATTTAAAAGCAATATACGTCCTCCAGTCCGAACAGGACCCGCCGGTTTCGACCTCGGCGATCGCGGAGTACCTCGATAAGACCGCGCCCTCGGTCACGGACATGCTGGGCAAGTTAGAGGAGCGCGGGCTCGTCGAGCGCGAGCCGTACCGCGGGGTGGAGTTGACGGCGGACGGCGAGGCCGTCGCGTTGGAGATCGTCCGCCACCACCGGCTGTTGGAGGCGTTTCTCGCCGAGCGGCTCGACTACGACTGGAGCGAGGTCCACGACGAGGCGGACGCCCTAGAACACCACATCTCCGAGGCGTTCGAGCGCCGCGTGGCGGAGGCGCTCGGCGACCCCACCGTCGACCCCCACGGCGACCCGATCCCCGGCGCGGACCTCGAACCCGTCGACGAGGGGACCGGCGCGCGCCTCGCGGACCGGACCGAGGGCGACCGCGTGGTCGTCAGTCGCGTCTCCGACCGCGACGAGGACGAACTCGCGTACCTCGCCGACGCCGGGATCACGCCGGGAACGAAAATCGAGGTCACCGACGTCGCCCCGTTCGGGATGGTGACGGTGACGACGCCGACCGGCGAGCAGAGCCTCCCGGCGGAGATCGCCCGGTCGATCCGGGTCGAAGACGCCGACTGATCGGCGCGTGGCGCCTCGCGCGGACGGCCCTCATCGACTGCGCACCCACCAACGCACGGCACCCACAATCGTACATCGATGCGGGTTCGTCGGCCGTGACGCCCACGGTTTGTTCGCGAGTTTTTTCACGAAACCAACCCTCTGTTCCCGTGTGACTCTGCTCGTAACGCTGGGTGCCGGCGTCGTCTTCGGGCTGGCGCTCGCGGCCCCGCCGGGACCGATGAACGCCGTGATCGCCGAGGAGTCGGTGTTGCGTGGCCGACTCGCCGGCTTCCGGGCCGGGCTCGGCGCCGCGACCGCCGACGCGATATTCTTCGTCCTCGCGTACCTCGGCGTCGTCGCGGTCGTGGAGGCGTTCCCCCTCCTCCGCGGCGCGATGATCGCGGTCGGCGGCGTCCTCATGCTGTACTTCGCCGTCGGCGCGGTCCGCGGCGCGCGGGCGTCGTTCCGGCCGACCGCCGGCGACGAGCCGCTCGTCTCTGAGGGGAAGGGGTTCCAGAAGGCGCTGGTGCTCGCGCTGACGAACCCCTATCAGGTCCTCTTCTGGCTGACGGTCGGGGTCGGGCTCCTCCGACCCGGCCAGCTCGACGTCCTCGCCAGGCTCCCCGTCGTCGGCGACGACCTCGCGGGGACGCTCGTGGTCGCCACCGGATCCCCGGCGCTCATCGGCGGCTTCTTCCTCGGCGTGTTGACGTGGATCGTCGGGTTCCCGACGGGGCTCGTCGCGGCCGAGCGCCGGATCGAGACGTTCGCGCCGTTCGTCGCGGTCGGCTCCGCCGTCGTCCTCGCCGGGTTCGGCGTCTACTTCCTGTACGACGCCGCGACGACGCTCGCGGCGCTTGGGGTCTGACGCTCGGCGGCGACGCGGCGACGGTCGCGTCGGGCTACGCACCGCCGGCATGGACAACGGCTTTCACGCCCGCGGACGACCGGCCGGTATGTTCGAGAAGACCACGTGGATCAAGCTCCCGCGAAACGTGCTCGTGGGACACGGCGTCCTCGACGACCTCGGGGAAGCGGTCGGCGAACTCTACCTCACCGGGCGGCCGCTCATCGTCACCAGCCCGACGCCGAACGACATCGCCGGCGACCGCGTCCGGGCGCAGTTCGACGACCCCGCCACCGCCGTCGTCGAGGAGGCCTCCTTCGACGCGGTCGAGGACCTGAAAGCGACCGCGGAGGCGGTCGACCCCGGCTACCTGATCGCCCTCGGCGGCGGGAAACCGATCGACATCGCGAAGATGGCGGCCGACCACCTCGGCGTCGGCTTCGTCTCCGTCCCGACGGTCGCCTCGCACGACGGGATCGTCTCGGGGCGCTCGTCGATCCCCGAAGGCGACACGCGCCACTCGGTCGCGGCCGACCCGCCGCTCGCGGTCGTCGCGGACACGACGCTGATCGCGGACGCCCCGTGGCGGCTCACCACCGCGGGCTGTGCGGACATCATCTCGAACTACACCGCGGTGAGAGACTGGCGGCTCGCCCGTCGGCTGCGAAACGTCGAGTACAGCGAGTACGCCGGAGCGCTCTCGGAGATGACCGCGGAGCTGCTCGTCGAGAACGCCGACATGATCCGCCCCGGCTTAGAGGAGTCGGCGTGGGTGGTCGTGAAGGCGCTCGTCTCCTCCGGCGTGGCGATGTCGATCGCCGGGTCGTCTCGGCCCGCTTCCGGCGCGGAGCACCTCATCTCACACCAGCTCGACCGGATCGCGCCGGGGAAGGCGCTCCACGGCCACCAGGTCGGCGTCGCCTCGATCCTGACCGAGTACCTCCACAGCGGCGAGAACGGGGAGTGGGCCGCGATCCGCGACGCGCTCGCCGAACTCGACGCGCCGACGACCGCCGCCGAACTCGGCATCGACGACGCGGAGCTGCTCGCCGCGCTCACGAGCGCCCACGAGATCCGCGACCGATACACGATCTTACAGGGCGGCATAAACGAGGAGGCGGCCATCGAGGTCGCGACCGCGACGGGCGTCATCGAGCGATAGCGCGGACACGACCTCGATTGCACCCCGGCGACGACCCGCGTGCTCCCCGAGCCTCGAAAGCGAAATAACCGTCCCGCGACAAGCGTTCGTATGTCCACCGCCAGCGTTCGCGACCGGGCTAAGGGTCGGGCCGGCGCGATCACCGTACTCCTCACGATCATCGGCTACGGCGCCGTCGGCGGCGTGTTCCTCGTGCCGCAGTTTCAGGCGCTCTTCCCGGACCTGACGCGGGACACCGTCGACCTCCTCGCGCACGCCATCGCGGCCGTCAACTCCGTCACGATACTCACGCTCTCGCTCGGGTGGTACTGGATCCGAAACAACGAGGTGAAGAAACACGCGGCCGCGATGACGACCTCCTTTACCCTCATCCTCGTGTTCTTGGGGATGTACCTCCCGAAGGTCGCCGGCGGCGGAACGCGGGAGTTCGTCCTGGAGTCGTCGTACGGCTGGGTCCCCCTGTGGGACTGGGTCTACCCGGCGTACCTGCTGATGCTCGCGATCCACATCATCCTCTCCGTGGTCTCCGTCCCGGTCGTCCTCTACGCCATCGTCCTCGGGCTCACGCACACCGAGTCGGAACTGCGCAACGAGACGCCGCACCGCCGCGTCGGCCGGATCGCCGCGAGCGCGTGGCTCCTCTCGCTGGTGCTCGGCGTCGTCACGTACCTCATGTTGAACCACGCGTACAGTTCGACGTTCGCGGCCGCCGAGGCCGCGACGCTCCTGCTCCCGCTCGGGAGCGGCGTATAATCCCCGGCCCCGCCGGCCGCCACCGAAACCCTTGACTCGCCGCCGCCGAACCGACACCCCATGACCGACTGGATCGGTGAGACGTTCACCAGCGACGCCGGATGGGACCACCTCGAAGCGCTCGTCGACGTCGGCGACCGGATGGCGGGGTCCGAGGGCGAGCGCGCCGGTCTCGAACTGACCCGCGACGCGCTGGCAGACGCGGGCGCGCGCGACGCCCGGATCGAGGAGTTCGAGATCCAGGGCTGGACGCGCGGCGACAGCGAGATCCGGCGGGGCGACGAGGTCCTCGCCGCCGGAGGGAACGCCTGTATCGCGCTCCCCCGAAGCCCGAGCGACGAGGCGACCGGCGAGTTCGTCGACCTGGGGTACGGCGTCCCCGAGGACTTCGAGCGCGACCTGACCGGAGCGGTCGTGATGGTGTCGTCCGACACGCCCGACTCGGTCGACCGCTTCATCCACCGCCGAGAGAAGTACTACCACGCGGTGGAGGCGGGCGCCGCGGCGTTCGTCTTCGCGAACCACGTCGAGGGAACCCTGCCGCCGACCGGAAGCGTCGGCACCGAAGACGCGCCGATAGGCGAAATTCCGGCGGTCGGCGTCTCCAAGGAGACCGGCGCGCGCCTCGCGCGTCGTTACGAGGGCGAAGAGGTGACCGTCGCCGTCGACTGTGAGACTCCGGACGCGACGAGCGGGAACGTGGTCGCCGACGTCGGCCCCGACACGGACGAGTACGTCGTCGTCTCCTCGCACGTCGACGCCCACGATCTGGCAGAGGGGGCGATGGACAACGGCGCCGGCACCGCGACGGTCGTCGAAATCGCCACGGCGCTCGCCGCCCGCGAGGGCGACCTCGACACGAGAGTTCGGTTCGTCGGCTTCGGCGCCGAGGAGGTGGGGCTGGTCGGCTCCGGGCGCTTCGCCGAGGGCGTCGATCCGGATCGGGTCAAGGCCGTCGTCAACGTCGACAGCAACGTGTTCGGTCGCACGCTCAGGCTCGACCACCACGGGTTCGACGCGTTGGAGGCCGCCGGCGAGCGCGTGAGCGAGCGGTTCGACCACCCGATCGCGCTCGCCGGCGCGCAGGTTCCTCACAGCGACCACTGGTCGTTCGTCCAGCGCGGGATCCCCGGCTACATGGTCTCCGGCGAGACGGCGGGGCGCGGGCGGGGGTGGGGACACACCGGCGCCGACACGATCGACAAACTGGAGTCGCGGACCCTCCGCGAGCAGGCGATCCTCCTGACGGCGCTCGTCGTCGACCTCGCCGGCGACGACGTGTCGACGGAACGCCGGCCGACGGCCGATATCGCGGCCGCACTCGAACGGGAGGGGAAGGCCACGGGGATGAAGATCACCGGCGACTGGCCGTTCTAGGGGAGTCGGCCTGTCGCGAACCGGGAGGTTTTCACGCTCGCCGGTCGCACCGTCGGACATGGAAGCGTCGGAACGCCGCGTCGCCGTCGTCGGTGACGACGGGCGCGCGTCGACCCTTCGGGACGCGGTCGAGGGCGCCGGAGCCGACCTCACGGACCTCGCGAGCGCGAGCGACGCGGCCGAGGCGCCCATCGTCGTCGCGCTCGGCGACGAGGCGATCCGCGACGCCGCCGTCTCGGCGCCCGACGGGACGGTGATTCCGGTCGGCGACCGGCGGCTCGCGTTCGATCGCGACGGCGCGGTCGCGGCCCTCCGGGAACTGCTCGACGCGGCGGCGGCCGGCGAACGCGTCGCGCGCGTCGAACACCCGGTGATGGCGGTCACGGACGGCACGGCCCCGCCGGCGAAAGCGCTGTTCGACGTGGCGCTCGTCACCAGCGAGCCGGCTCGGATCTCGGAGTTCGCCGTCGAGTTCACCGAGCGACAGACCGAGTCGGTCCGCGCCGACGGCGTCGTCGTCGCGACGCCGCTCGGCAGCGACGGCTACGCGAACGCCGTCGGCGGACCGATCGTCGAGCCGGGTGGCGGGTTCCCGGTCGCGCCGATCGCTCCCTTCAGCACGCGGACGGACACGTGGGTGACGCCCGACCGGGTTCGGCTCACGGTCGAGCGCGAGGGCGAACCGGTCGCGATCGTCGTCGACGGGGAGCGGCGCTCCGTGGTCGCGCCGCACCGACCGGTCGCGATCGAACCCGTCGATCGGGTCGCGTTCGCGGCACCCGTGGCGGCTCGCGAGCGCGCCGATCGGAAACACTCTAATAACTCGTAACCGGATGGATCGGTATGGACCCACTGCAGTTCCTCGTTCCGCTCGGCTGGCTGTCCGAAGTCGGGCCGATGCTGCCATACGCGCTGCTCGTGATGGCGGTCGCGAACCTCGCGACCAGACACATCGCGCACCGGCGCCACGTCGAGCAGGGAACGGACGGAGAGAGCGTCGAGCCGTACACGCCTCACGCGTTCACGAACATCGGGCTGGTGCTCCTGTCGTTTCTGTTCACCCTCGATGCCCCGGTCAGCGGCGTGATCGTGGCGGTGATCGTGATCACCATGCTGATCGCCGACCTGTTCGAGCTGGAAGCGCGTAACGTCGAAGCGCGCAACGACATGCCGATCGAGGCGCCGAAGAGTTCGATCGCCGCCTCGCTCGTGTTGATGGTGTTCGTCGGCTACTACTCGCTTTTCTTCCTCGTCTCGGGGATCTGGAACCAGTTCGTCGTCGCGTGAGGTGAGCCGCCCGGCGAACCGGGTTCCCGCTTGAATATCGATCGCGAAACCGAGCGCCGCCCGTCGTCGACGCGGCGCCGCCGTGTGCATTTTTAACTAGTGCGTATGTGAGCCTGTGCGCCGTCGTCGAGACGGGACACAGACCGGAGCGCGCGATGACGGCCGATGCGCTCGCGAGTTCCGAAGGCGACGGCGCACCGGCAATCCAGCAGTCGCGAACGGCTAGCGGGCGCGTCGTCTATCCGAGCCGATAAGACGGAGCGAGCGCAGACCGCAACACGCGAAGCGGCGTCGTCGCTCAGCGGGGAAGGAAGGCAGAGGAGAGAGGCGACGTTAGTTCGCGGTTTCTGCGTCGTCGTCGAGCATGTCGCGAAGCTCGCGACTCGCCGGGATGAGCACCCAGAACGTGAGTGCGCCGAGGATCATGATCCAGAACGACGCGTCGCCGGCGATCAGACCGATCTCTCCGTACGCCGTGTTGACTCCCTCGGCCGGGTTAACGAGCTGAACGATCTCGTAGTACGAGGGCGTCCGGTACCAGCCGCCGAAGGTGAGCCATCCGAGACCGCCGAGCGTGAACAGGGTGAACCCCTTCATGAACTCGTCTGCCATTACCTTACTGTTCGCTGGAGTCACCTTGAGCCTTTCCCATCCCTTGCCCGCGGAACCGCGTCCCGAGAACGTACACCGTCGTTCCGGCGACGAGGAACGCGATCCCGGTGATCACGAGGGTCGCGACCAGCAGGTCGTTCGACGGGAACAGCCCGGCGCTGTTGAGCAGGTAGACGATGGCCGTCCGCACGAAGCTGATCTGCAGCGTCGCGGCGTCGATCAGCGTGAAACCGATCAGGTAGGCGACGACCGCGGCGAGCGTCGAGAAGACGGTAACGGCCTTATAAAGCCGGAAGGGGACGACGACCTCCCGACCGTCGGGACCGACACGCGGCCCGGTCGGTTCGTCTCGCGGGTCTTCTTGATCGGCTTTCGCGACCGGATCTCCGGTCTCGTCGAACGCCTGCGTGTCGTTGGTGTCTGGTGATGGTGACATCGGGAAACGGGTACCGCAAAATCGGTGGTCGGTCGCCTTACTTCGGGGGCCGCAGCATGTAGTACCGGCGGTTCAGGTCGTACATGTATCCTTCACGCATGGTCTTCAACACCGCGTAGGTGAGGATGCCGCCGAGGACGGGCAGCATGAACGTGAGGGTGAGCAGCAGGTCGAGCGAGATCGGGAAGAAGTTCTGGATCGCCAGCGCCGCGAGCGTAAACGCCAGGATGACGCCCGTCACGCCGACGGCGGCCCAGAACGGCTGCTCGACGGGACGGCGCGCGCTCCCCTTGTTGAGGAACGGCACGAGCCCGATGATCCCGAAGATGATCCCGTGAGCGACGATGCCGAGCAGCTCGTTCGACATCACGATGTTGCCGCCGAGAACGGCGAGCTGGGGGTTGAGCGGGTTCAGCTTCAGCAGCCCGAACGACCAGTAGAGGTACCAGTCGGGGAGGATGATGGCGGGCGTCGCGCCGGGGTTGGCGGGCTCACCGAAGTGAGCCGGCATCAGCGCCGCGACCAGGATCATGATCCCGACGAAGAAGCTCGTGATAGCGAAGTTCCGGAGCGTCTCGTGGGGCCAGGTCGGGAACCCGAGGACGTCGCGCTCGACGTACGTCGACTCGGCGCGTAAGTCCTCGTCCTCGCGGCGCGACCGCTCGAAGTACTGGTACGTGAGCTGTGCGAGCCCCTGAGAGTGCTCTTTACGCTCCGTCCAGGTCGGCGTCTCGTCGTCCGGCGGCACGGCGGCGGGCGGGCCGCCGTCCGTCCGCGCGTCCGCGTCGGTGCCTCCGTCCGTCATGGGAGTGGTGTCGTCAGTCATTGGATTAGTGCGGTTCCGCGATGCCCTGCACCCAAACGATGCCGACGTGGAGGGCGATGAGGCCCGTCACCACGAACGGCAACACGAAGACGTGCAGGATGTACATTCTCACCAGCGTCGCCTGCCCGAGGGTGAAGCCGCCGAACAGGAGCTGTGCCGCCCACTCGCCCACGAGGGGCGTCGCGAGCGCCATCTCGACGCCGATCTGCGCCGCCCAGAAGGACAGCTGCTTCCACGGGAGGACGTACCCGGAGAAGCCGAACAGCAGCGTCAGGCCGATGAGGACGATCCCGAGGATCCAGTTGACCTCACGGGGCTCCTTGTAGGAGCCGGTGAAGTACACACGAAGCATGTGCAGGAACACCGCCGCCACCATGAACTGGGCCGCCCAGCGGTGGATCGAGCGGAGCATGTACCCGAACTGGACGTCCTTCATGATCATCACGAGGGAGTCGTACGCGGCCGTCGGGTCGCCTTGCGCGGCGGCGCCGGCGGTGGACGGGGCGTAGTAGAACCCCAGGAGCGCCCCCGAAACGGCGGCGACGAGGTACGCGATGATCGAAAGGGACCCGAGCGAGTACAGGGGGTACCAGTACCAGAACTTGTTGTCGAGGTCGTACTGTTCGGTGTGGCTCTTCGGCATCTGGAGGTTCGCGCGGTAGTACATCGTCTCCAGCAGCTCGAGGTAGTCGACGATGCGAAGCCGCTTGTCGAGCCAGATGAGCGTGGTGAGGAACGCGGTCTCGATGACCGTCAGATCCTGGTTTTTGAGCCACGCGTTGTGGTCCATCTCGTCTTGTTTTTTAAGACTCATTGTCAGATCACTTCTTGTAGTACGGGTAGACGGCCCGTTTGAGCGTCTCGGTCAGGTTGTCGGTGTCAACGGTGGTGCCGTCTTTGTCCTCCTCGCGGATGTACAGGTCCTCCCACTTGCGGCGGCGCTTCTTCACGATCATCACGTCAGGCAGGAACTCCTTGCGGTACAGCAGGAGGATGAAGGCGAGATCGATGAAGATCATCGCCAGGAGCGCGCCCGCGAACATGTTGCCGGCCTCCGTCGACGCCCACGCCGACATGAGCCCGTACACGAAGAGCGCGACGAACACGACTTCGATGACGGTGAGCAACACGATCGCGATCGCCGCGGCCGTGCTCTCTCGAGCCGGTTCGTACCGGTGGATGTCACCGTACGAGGAACCGCCGGAGCTCATTGTGCACCCCCGTGGCCGGTGTGTGCCGACTCACCGTACTTCAGGAGGTAGAACGTGAACACGAACGTCAGCGCGATACCGAGGATCGCGGCGATACCGACCCAGTGGGCGTGCAGCGGAACGCCGACGTGGGCGATGTTCTCCGGCCACCCGGTGTTGCCGCCGCCCGTCTCGACGGTGGGGACGTCCCCGCCGACGGCGATGCCGGCGTGCATGCCGACCGCGGTGTGGGGCACGCAGTGGTAGTGGGTGATGCCCGCGTCTTCCTCGGTCACCTCGTACTCGTAGGTGTACCCCTCTTCGCCGACGGGGTCGCCGCTGTCGAGGCTGGCCGGCCCGCCACCCTCGACCGTCTGGACGTTGTGGGCGCCGCCGGCGCCCGTCCACTCGAAGGTGATCGTCGTGCCGGTGTCGACCCACAGCTGTGTCGGAGCGAACGCGAGCCCGTTGCCGCCCGCGCCGACCTCAACGGTCACCTCACTTTCGCCGCGGGCGTCCTGGTACTCTCCGAGATTCCCGTCGGTGACCCCGCTCGGCCAGTCCGGTTTCGCTTCCTGTGCGGCGGCCGTTCCGGTCGCCCCGGCCGAGGCCGCGACCGCGGCGCTGGCACCGCCGGCCGTCCGCACAAATTCCCGCCTTTTCATACAGGTTCACTCGGGACGGCGTGCGCTTAAACCCACCGACTGAATCCGTCGACGTGGAGGGGTTTACAAGGCCTCTATCTATCGATATCGACGGTTTACTCGTCCCGCTCCTCGTCGTTTATGACCCCCCCTTCGACCGGCACGAAGTCGGGGCGCTCTTTGGCCTGTCGGAGGGCCCGCAGACGCTCGCGATACTCCTCCGATCGGAACCGGTCCGAGAGGCGGGCGTTCGCGACCATCACGAAGAGCAACAGCCCGATTATCAGGAACACGATCCCGATCGCCGGGGCGACGATCGTGTTCAGGTCCATGACGAACGACGCGACGAGCAGCGCGGCGCCGGCGAGCACCTGTACGGCCGCGATCACCTGTACCATCAGGTTGCCGAACTCGCCCGTGCCCTGCGGGACGGTGTCGGGATGCGGGAGCGACCAGTCGTCCGGGGGCTCCGGCACGTCGTACGCCTCCATCGCCGCCAGCGCGACGATCGGCTCGATGTCGCGGAGGACCGTCCCCTGCCCGCTCACCTCGCCCGACGGACGGACGATGGCGTACCCCTCGTCGGAGTAGACGAGGATGCGCTCTTCGCCGTCCTCGCGGACGCGCTCTAACACGCCGAACACGTCCCGGCGGGCGATACGGGTCTTCAGCTCCGCCTCCGCGCGGTCGAGGAGTCGCCGACCGGTGATCCACGAGTCCGGGTCGAACGCGGCGTCCCACTCTTCGGCGCTCATCCGCGCCATGTCGGAGGGCCCGAAGTCGTCGAAGTCGTACTCCTCGTCGACGCGCTGGCGGAGCGCGGCGAGGTCGTCGTCGCCCTCGGCGTCCGTTTCGCGGGCGTCGCCGTCACCTCCCGCGTCGCCGGCGGCGTCCGTGTCGCCGTGAGACGCGTCGGCTCGTGGGCCCTCGCCGTCGCCCGCGGACTCGTCCGGCGCCCGGTCCGGCCGCGGCTCCGGCTCCGGTTCCGTCGAGGTGTCCTCCATTGTTCCCCGATATGTGCTCCGGACGCTAACTGTTTTCGTCTACGGTCGCGCCGAGCCGCGACGCCGGGCCGCCCGCTGCGAGGCGGGAGCGTCGCGGCGGTCGCGAGTCGCGCGCGCCGCGGACCGCGGGACTTTACGCGCCAGAGACCTAACTCACCGATAATGGTCGACGAGTCGGTTATCGCGGCGGCTGCCGGGCTGTCGGTGACGGCGAGCCTCCCGTTTCTGCTGTACGGGGCCTGGATAATGATCGACACCGAAACCGTGACGTGGACCGTGCTCATGCGTCACCTGCGATACATCGCCGTCGGGCTGGTCCTCACCACCGTCCCGATCGTTGGGTGGATGATCCCGCGGCTCTTCGTCGATCTCATCAACCTCTCCGGAATCGCCGTGATCCACGCGTTCTTCGGCGTGCAGGCGTACGCGCTGCTGGCGTTCGCGCTCACGGGCATCGTGCGCATCCTCCAGGCGAAGCGCAACGCGGACGCCTACGAGGACCCGAGCGTCGACATCGACGAGATCCACGAGGACATGGGCCACTGGCGCTCGCGGCTTCGGGCCGGCGTGGCCGGATTCATGGTCCTGTGGCTCTGTGCGTGGGTGACCGGCCTCTACCGGCTGTACTCGCTGCACCTGGCGCCGCTGCTCTGAGGACTCCGGACCGGCCGAGCGCGAGCCGGGAGACAGCGGCATCGACCGCGCCGACCGACAGGTTCAATCCCGTTTTCGTCGTAGTGTGCGTATCGTGGCAGTCACATTCGATCTGTTCGGGACGCTCGTCGACGTCGAGTACCCGTCCGACCCCGCGGAGATCGTCGCCCGCGAACTCGAGTCGCGCGGCGTCGAGGTGCCCGACGACTGGCACGCCGCGTACGGCGAGCGACACGTAGACGCCCCGGTGGGCGCGGAGGTCCCGCTGCCGGCCCACGTCGCGCACGCGCTCAACTCCCGCGGCGTCGACGCGGCGGACAACGTCGTCAGACACGCCGTCGTCGCGGCGTTCGACCCCGACGTAACCCGACGAGACGGCGCGTTAGCGGCCGTCCGCGACGTGAGCGAGCAGGGCCCCGTCGGTCTCCTCTCGAACTGCGCGGTGCCGGAACTGGTGCCGAAGACCCTGATCCGCGCGAGGCTCCGCGGCGAGTTCGACGCGGTGACGACGAGCATCGGCTGCGGGTGGCGAAAACCCCACGCGAAGGCGTTCGAGACGGCGGCCGAGTCGCTCGGCGTCGACCCGGCGTCGCTGGTCCACGTCGGCGACGACCCCGAGACGGACGGCGGCATCGAGGAGGTCGGCGGCCGGTTCGTCGACGTGACGGAGACGCCGCTCGACGGGTTAGCGGCGCAGCTCGAAGCCGAACTCTGAGTTCGGACGACGAGCGCGCAGTTGAGCGGACTGATTACTCGAAGCGACCGCCGATGAGGACGTATCCCACCCCGAGCGTCACGCCCCAGATCCCGTGCGACAGGAGACCGATCCAGGGGAGGTTCGGCAGCGTCGCCAGGATTCCGACAGCCCGGAGCCAGATCGGCATGACCAGTCCGGCGGCGACTAACCAGAGCAGCACTCCCCACGCGAGACCGGCGACGCTCGCTGCAAGCGGGCGGTGCGTGCGGTCGCTGAGGGGGGATCGCGACACCCCGGCGACGAACAGCAGCGCGAACACGACGCTGTGGAACTGGTGTGTTATCCACCCGATAGCGGCGCTCTCGGCGCCGTAGAGCGCACCGATCACCGGGAGCGTGCCGCTCGCCGTCAAGAACAGGCCGCCCATGGCGATACCAGCGGCGAACCCTGCGGTGATCGCACGAACCAAGGACGGGTACTCAACGCCGACCGCGGCCACTGCCGCGTCAGCGCTTTTTAATGGGAGCCGAACAACGACTCGCGTTTCCTCGCCGCGCTCGACGCGGATCGTTCCCTCGTACTCGCCGACGAGGAGGGAGGCCGCCTGCAGTTCGAACCCGTTCGTCGGGTCGTCGAACTCGGGGAACGACCCACGCTCGAGAACGCCGCGCTGTCGGTCGGACGGCAGGGAACCGTCGTCGATCATCGTCACGGTGGCCGCGTGTCGCTCAACCGTCGTCTCGATCCGGACAATCTCGGCGCCACGGACATCCACAGCGTGCTCGATCAACCGCTCGAACACGATTGAGAGCCGGTCGTCGGCGTCGACGCGCACCGAGTCGGCGGTGGCGCTGCCGACATCGATCGACACGTCGCGGTCATACCTCCCGCCGTCACCGACCGAGTCGACCGCAGTACGGATCATCTTCGCGAGCGAAACCGCGTTTCTCGTGCGGTCTTCGGCGATCGTTCCGACCCCGTTGATCGTCGACTCGATCCGAGCGGCGCCGCGGCGGATGGCGCCGACGGACCGCTCCCGGTCTCCGCCGTCGTCGCGAAGCAGGTCGGCGTGTCCGTCGATGATCGTCGCGGCGTTCAACACCTCGTGACGCAGCAGCCGATTAATAAACCGAGCCCGGTTCGCGCCGCGCATGACCGCCGCCCGCCGCTGGCGGAGGAACGCCTTGCGATAGCCGTTGACCATGCCGCCGATGGCGCCCGCGAGGAGGACGTTGGCGACGAGCAACTGCGTGCCGACCGCCGCATCGATCATGCCAACGCTGGTCGCCGCAATCGTGATGGCGATGGCGGCCGCCGTCGCCCCGGTTCCGAGCAGACACCCGCGGCTGACATCGGCGACGAACGCCGAGGTGAACGCGCCGACTGCGAGCCCGACGCCCGCGACCGTGAGGGAGAGTCCGACCACCAGCGACCCGGCGGTGGCGGCGACGGCGATCGGTTCGCCGGAGAGGGTGACCGCCTCCGCAACGAAAAAGCGCGTGATGACGAATCCCAGCCCGGCGACGATCGGTCCGCCGTACCGACCGAGGAGCCGTGTCGACATCGACGGATCGCCGGAATCGTCTCCCATACCCCGTCCATTCCGGTGGACCTGATAAAACTACATCGACGGATCGGGGTCGGATTCCCCGCTCCACGTCTCGTCGATCCGCCCCTCCGCGACCAGTTTCTCCAGATGCGCGACAACCGTTGCCCGCGCGAGGTCGGCGACGCCCGTCAGATCCTTCTCGTAGGCGGCGTCGACCACGGCGTCGACGTCGCGTGCGCCGGCTTCGACCGCCGCGAGAACCGACCGCTCGCGGTCGAGCCGGTGATCTCGCAAACGGGTACAAACCTGCTCGGGGTCGTCGATCGGCGGGCCGTGGCCGGGATACAGCCGGTTGACGCTCAGCTCTCGGACGCGTTCGAGGCTACTTAAATAGTCGTTGAGATCGCCCTCTGGAGCGCCCACGACGACGCTTCCCTCGGCGACGGCGAGATCACCACAGAGGAGAGCGAGCGAGCCGTCCTCACCTGTTTCTGGCTCGCGCTCGTCGCGCTCGGTGCCGACCGCGAACGCAACGTGATCGGGTGCGTGGCCGGGGGTGTCGACCGCGCGGACGGGCGTCGGTCCGATTCGGTCGCCGTCGCGGAAGGTTCCGTCCGGATCGACGCCGGTCGCCGCCGCGAACCGATCCGTGTGGTCCGCGTGCGCGAAGACCGGCGCGCCCGTCAGTTCGGCGTACTCGGCGACCGCGCCGACGTGATCCGGATGGGTGTGCGTGACCGCTATCGCGCCGACCGGACTGGTCGCTGCGTCGGCTCCGTCCCCCTCTTTTAAACCGACAGCCGCGTCGAGCGCGTCCGTCCGAGCCGCCGGGTCGACGAGGAGGCCGGTCGCGAGGTACGCGTTCGTCGTTCCGCCGGGAGCGCGGGTGTCGACCGACACGTCGACCCGAGTGACGGTCGGGTTCGTCGCCGGCGCCGGCATCGGCTCAGTCCCCGCGTCCGACCGAGGATTCGTCCCGCCGGTCGAGCAGCGATCGCGCGGCGGGGCCGGGGCCGGACCCGGCGCGTTCGCGTCCCGGAATCGAGACGTCGGCGGCGTCGGCGACGGCGAACCGCGAGATGTCGGCGACGCCGGCGTCGACCTCCTCGACCGACCCGTACGGGCGCCCGACGACGATGTCGCCCGCTTTGCTCCGGTTGATACCGGGAATCGCCGTCAGTTCGGCCATCGATGCGGCGTTGACGTCGAGAGGGTACGGAACCCCCGTCACCGAGCGGTAGCCGTGGTCGGTGATCGCCACGTCGATGGCGGTGCCGAGCTCTCGTTCGCCCGGCACGGCGACGAGGAGCGCGTAGGTGCCGAGCTGCCGCCCGAACGTCTTGCCGTCCTGATGGTACTCCAAGTGCACGTCGGGGAGGACCGTCCCCGGCGGCACGACCCGGTCGAGCATCGGGTTGTCGACCGTCTCGCGGACCTCGCGTTTGTACGCCTGGAACTGGTCTTTGTGCTCCTGTGCGATGTCGGCGCCCGTCTCGGCCATCTCCGTGCCGGCGAACGCCATCACCTGCCGGACGTTTATCCGGCGGAGCATCAGCCCCTCGTCGTAGACGCGCCGGAGGAACCGCTTGTTGTGCTCGTAGGTCTCGGGGCGCTCGCCGGCGAGCCCGTGGACGAGGTTGATTCCGGGGAGGAGCTTCGGGAGCCGGGGCGAGGCGTCCGGCCCGGTCGAAGGACCCATGACGCGGTCATCGGCGCCGGGCGTCGTTTCGGCCGTGTCACCCGGCCGCCACCCGCCCTCCTCGTTGACGACGCGGACCGCCTCCAAACACTCCTCGGCCGTGACGAGCAGGTTGTTCTGCTCCTGGACGACCGGATCGGCCGATTCGAGGCCGAACGCGGCCGTGTCGCCGGGCGTGTTGTGCGCGGCGATGACGCGGATCGCCTCGCGGGAGGCCTCGGGGTAGTCGGTGATCGTCACCGGGTTCATGTTGTCGAGGTGGAGCGTCCGGAGGTCGGGCGCGACCTCGCGGATCCCGCCGTACAGCTCCCTGAGCGCGTCGGGGTTCGGTGCCTCGCCGTCGCCGCCGAACGCGAGGATGTCGGCCTGCCGGCCGAGTCGGAAGTGTCTGACCCCCCTGTCGGAGAGCGCGTCCACCTCGTCGACGACGGACTGCGGCGCCCGGAAGGCGGGGTCGCCGTACAGCGGCTCCGTGCAGAACGAGCACCGATACGCGCACCCGCGAGAGGTCTCCATCTCGCAGATGAGGTAGTCGGGGTGGTTCGGGTGTTGCTCGACGACGAACGCCCCCTTCTCGGCCCATCGGTCGATCTCGGCGTTCTCGCGCATCCGGTTGCCGAACCCCTCTAACCCCTCGCGAACGAGGTCGTAGGCGGCCGCCTCCACGTCGCCCATCGCGACGAAGTCGTAGTCGAGGTCGTCGCGCTCCGTCTCCGTCGCGCCCGCGTTCTCCTCGCCGACCCCGAACCGAACCGGGCCGCCGAGCAGGGTGACGCCGTCGGCGGTCCAGCCCAGTTCGCGCACCTCGTCCGGTTCGGCGGGGGTCCCGCCGACGTACTTGCCGGGGACCGTCATCCCGCCGACGTACACCATGAGGTCGGCGTCGGCGACGTCGGCGTGTTTGCTCCGGTCGTCCCGCAGTTCGTCGATCGTGTGGTAGGTGATCTGCGATTCGGGGACGCCCGCATCGACGAGCGCACCGGCCGTGTACCGCGGATACGTCGAGACGTAGGGCGGCACGCCGAAGTGCGCCGGCTCGTCGACGTAGCCGTCGACGATGGTGACAGCGAGGTCGTTCGGGTCGGGCGGGAGCGAACCCCGGCCCGACGCGGGCGAGTCAGTCATGTTGCCCCACCGTAGTCGGCCGAGACGGGAAAAGCGTGCGGAACGGTGGGGGATCGCTGTTCGTCGCCGCGAGCGCCGACGCGCCGCCACGCCGTTTAAGCCCTCGCCGATCCAACGGATGGACATATGCCAATGACCATGGAGGTCAAGTGCGAGTCCGACGACTGCGAACTCGACATGTTCGAGAACCACTACACCTACGACGTTCCCGACGACCACGCGGTCGAGGACCTCTCGTGTCCGTACTGCGGCGGAAGCGACCTCGCCGAAATCGAGGTGTAACCCGTGAGCGAACTCGTCGAGACCGGCCGGTCGGTCGTCCGTCGCGCGCTCGAACGCGTCGGCCGCGGCTGGAGCAAGATGCAGGAGCGCCGACCGCTCTCGTACGACCTCCTCGAGAGCGACGACGCGTACCTCGTCGTCTTCGACGCCCCCGGCGTCCGGGGCGAGGACCTCAACGTGACGTTCCTCGACCACACCGTCGAGGTCGAACTGGACCGATTCCGGGAGTTCTACGACGGCTACGAGATGCTGTTCCCCGGTCGCGGCGTCACGCTCTCGGGACAGGCCGACCTCCCCCGCGACGCGAACGTGACGCCGCAGGGAGCGAACGCGACGCTCACCCGGAACGGCACGCTCCAGGTCGAAATCCCGAAAGAAGACGACGGTCGCGACGTCGCGGTGGTCGAAGAAGACGAAGCCGACGACGACGAGTAACCGAGACGCGATCCATCTGTTATCAGCGCTCACTCTGTCTGCCGCCGCTCGACCGACATTCCCTCGACGATCTCGAACGTCTCGTCGCCGTCGAAGCGGTTGGGATCGAACGCGTCGATCCACGGTGAGTCTGCGCGCCCCGCAGAGACGCCAGTGAGCGACGCCAACACGCCCTCGGCCAGTAGTTCACCGATCGCCGGCGCGCGCATGAATCCGTGTCCCTGCCAGCCGGCGGCGACGAACACGCCGTCCGCCGGGTCCCCGACCGGCCCCACGAGCGGGTCGCCGTCGGGCGTCGCCGTGCAGAGCCCGGCCCACGCGCGCTCGACTGTCGGACCCCCCGCACCCACCGCGTCCAGTCGCTCGCGCAGCGTCGCCGAGACCGACTCGACGAACCAGTCGTCGCCCGACTCGTCGTACGCGTCCGGATCGGCCGGGACCGGCTCCGTCCCGTCGCCGGCGAGCAGCCCGGTCGGGTGCGGGCGAGCGTACACGCCCGCGGTCGCGTCGTACACCATCGGGCCGTCGTAGCCGGTCGAAGTCGGACTGTCGAACCCCGTCGAGTCGTCACCGAGTCGAGCCGTCAAGGCCTGCACGCGATACGGAACGACCGGCACGTCGACTCCCGCGCCAGCGAGGAATCGGGCCGTGTGCGCGCCGGCGGCGACGACGACGGCGTCGAACGCGCGGACGCCGCCGCGATCCGCGCCGTCGACCCGCAGTTCCGAGCCGCCGCCGGTGAGCGAGACCGAGGTGTCGGTCTCGACGGCGACGCCTTCTCGACGCGCGCGATCACCCATCGCGGCGACGTAGCTCGCGGGGGCACACCACCCGGCGCCGTCGGCGACCCCGGCGACCGCGAGGTCGTCGGTCGCGAGGGGGTATCGCGCGCCGAGCGCCGCCGGGTCGACGAGCGAGACCGCGCGGCCGTGGTCGCGCATGCGGTCGACCATCGCCGGCACGGCCTCGGCGTCGGCGTCGCCCTCGCGGACGGCGATGACGTAGGGGCACGGGGTGAACGAGAATCCGGGGAGCGACCGATCGAACGCGCGGAACCGCTCCATCGCGCGGGCGGCGATCGCGGCGTCGACGTCCTCGGCATAGGCGTCATACAGCACGCCCGCGGCGCGTCCCGAGCTCTCCGCGGCGAGGTCGCCCCGGTCGTACAGGGTCACGTCGGCGCCGCGAGCCGCGAGGTCGGCGGCCGCGGTGACGCCGACGGCGCCGCCGCCGACGACCGCGACGGATGGCGCGTCCGCGTCGGTCGCGCCGCCGCCGGCTACCGACGCGTCTGTGCGGGTCATACGCTGCCGTTTCGCGGGCGTGGTTTAAAAGGCGGCGACGGCGCTTATACGAACTCGGCCAGCCCGCGTGCGGGGTAGCCGACGATGTGATCGACGCCGACCTCGCGCAGCGCGTCGACGCGCTCGCGGACCGTCTCGGGGGACCCGACCAGCGCGAAGTCCCGCGCGGCCGCCGAGAGGACTTCGCGCGTGCGACCGGTGGCTGAGGCGTCCGTCGAGGGGGCGTCGGCCTCGCCGCCGTCCGGAAGCGCGCGAGCGACCGGGCGGCGGCGGGCGACGTACGCGCCCACGGCGTCGAGGACCGCGTCCTCGTCGTCGGTGAGGACGGTCGGGGCGTACACCGCGACCTCGCCCTCGAACCCGGCGGCGCGGAGCCCGCGCACGTCCCGGTCGGTCGACCGGGAGAGCAGTTCGAACTGGGTCCCGCCCGCCGCCAGCGCGACGCGCTCGATTCCCTCGGTGCCGACCCACGCGCCGGAGGCGTTCCGTTTCGCGGCCCCGAGCCGCGGCGCGACGGCGCGCGACGACTCCTCCTCGGAGAGGTACGCGCCGTGTCCGGCGACGAGGACGCGACGGGCCGCGTCCGGGATCCGGTCGACCAGCGAGTCGTCGCCGAGCGGGTCGAATCCGTCCGCCCGGACCGGCGTGGTGACGTACAGGTCCGTCTCGTCGGCCAGGCGGTCGAGCGTCTCGTCGTCCGGGAGGTGTTCGCGGCCCTCGTAGTCGATCGTCACCCGGTCGATCGGGAGGTCGACCGCCCGCGACACGTCGCACTCGGCGGGTTTGAGCGCCACGGCGTCGATACCGGTTCGGGCGACCGCTTCGCGACCGGTCAACATCGACCGATCGCCTCCGTTAGCGACCCGGCGGGAGCCCGTGCGCCGACTGGGTCGCCGACTCCGACGGCTCGCGGCCTGTCGGCTCGGCGCCCGGAGGCGTCGGGTCGGTGGGCAGTGTCGATACTCACGGAAAAGACCTCATCACGATCGCGGAACGCGATCTATCGCCTGTGCGGCCATAACTGTCAGTCGGTATTCGCGTGCGTCTCATAAACCCGTCGCGAGCCGGCAATATTCCGGTCGGTGCCGACGGGAGGCCGGCGGGCCTCTTGCGGCGGTCGAACCCGGTGACATGCGCGTCCCCGGCCACGTTATGAGGCTCCCGCCCCTCCGATCGCGTATGAATCAACTCGTCGACGGCGAGTGGCGGACGGACACCTACGAGGCGACCGACGAGGACGGCTCGTTCCAGCGCGGGGAGACCACGTTCCGGAACTGGATCGCCGGCAGCGACATGCCCGACCACGTCGACGCCGAACCGGACGAGCGGTTCCAGCCGGAGGCCGGCCGGTATCACCTGTACGTCTCGTACGCCTGTCCGTGGGCGCACCGCGTGCTGCTCGCCCGGTCGCTCCTGGGGCTCGAAGACGCTATCGGCGTGTCGGTCGTCGACCCGTACCGCGGCGAGGGGGGCTGGCAGTTCTCGCCGGAGAAGGACGGCTGTACGCCCGACCACCTCCACGACAGCGACTACCTGCGCGAGCTGTACGTCGCGGCCGACCCCAACGCCACCTGCCGGGTGACCGTCCCCGTCCTGTGGGACACCGAGGAGGAGACGATCGTCAACAACGAGTCACGCGAGATTCTGCGGATGCTCTCGACGGCGTTCACGGAGCTCGGCAACGGCGTCTCGCTGCTGCCCGACGCGGGCGACGACGCGACCGTCGCGGCGGTCGACCAGGTGATAACCGACATCTACGAGCCGATCAACAACGGCGTCTACCGCGCCGGCTTCGCGACCTCGCAGGAAGCCTACGACGAGGCGGTCGCCGACCTGTTCGGCGCGCTCGACCGCTACGAGGACCGCCTCTCGGACCAGCGCTACCTCGTCGGCGACTCGCTCACCGAGGCCGACATCTGCATGTTCACCACACTGGTCCGCTTCGATCAGGTGTACCACACCCACTTCATGTGCAACCGGAAGTTCATCCACCAGTACGACGCCCTCTGGCCGTACCTGCGCGACCTCTACCAGACCGACGGCGTCGCTGAGACGGTGGAGATGGACCACATCAAAGAGCACTACTACACCACCCACCCGGACGTGACGCCCACGCGAATCATCGCGCGCGGCCCCGACCTCGACTTCGCGGCCCCCCACGACCGCGACCGACTCGACGGCGAGGCGCCGACGCCGGACGCGGCGGACTAAAGGGGACCGGCGTAACGCGACGACGAGAGCGGCGCACCCGGCGAGAGTACGGACCGACGGGCCGAGGCGGTCGGCCTATCCCTCCATCCCGCCGAAGGAGAGGCCGTCCTCGACCGACCGCTGGGCCGCGAAGTAGACGATCGCGACCGGCAGCGCGAACAGGTTCGCGAACGCCGCGAACCGCGTCCACGGCGTCGAGAACCGTCCCTCGGTCGCGATGTTGTACAGCTCGACCGAGAGCGGGTAGTTCTCGGGACGCAGCAGCGTCTGCGCGATGATGAACTCGTTCCAGCCGGCCAGCCACACGAAGATGAGGACGACCGCGAGCCCCGGCTTCGTGAGGGGGATGATCACCTCGCGGATCGTCTCTAAGAAGCTCGCGCCGTCGACCATCGCCGCCTCCTCGTAGGAGACGGGGATGTTGTCCATGTACGTCTTCAACAGCCACGTGTTGAACGGGATCGCCGACGCCGCGTAGAACAGCCCGAGGATGAACAGGTTGTTCGTGAGCCCGTAGGAGCTGAAAAGCGAGTACAGTGCCACGAGCGTCGCGATCGACAGCCCGGCGCCGATCTGGGTGAACAGCACGTAGCCGTAGAGGATGCGCTTGCGGCCCACGAACTGCCGGCGCGAGAACGCGTACGCCGCCGGGACGATCATGCCGAACCCGGCCGCGAGCGTCACGCTGACGATGTACAGGCTGTTGAACACCGCGCCCGGCCCGGTCTCGGTGCCGGCCCACCGGAAACCGATCAGTCCGTCGGCTCCCCCGAGGACGAGTTGGGGGTACCCCCAGTCGCCGTCGACGAAGAAGAAGTCGGACTCGAAGATCACCCACCGGTACGCGCCGAGGTTGTACGTCGACGGGTCCGGGAAGATGCCGCTCGTGTTGAACAGCCGCGACCCTTCCGCGAGCGACGCCGTCGTGATCCAGAACAGCGGGAACAGCAGCACGAGCACCATCGCGAGCCCAAACAGCGTCATCAGGACGCTCTTCGAGACGTCCCACACGCTGCGTTTCCCCGTGCGAACGTCGTAGATCGCTCGCTGGATCAACACGGCGAGCCGCTTCGGCGCGGTCGCGAGGCCGACGAGTTTCGCGCGAACCAGCCCGACCGCGGAGGCGACCAGCGCGACCGCAGAGTCGAGGGGGCTCATTCGTCACCCACCCCCTCGGCGAGGCCGCCGTAGCGGACGGCGACGTACATGAACAGGCCGACGAACGCGATCCCGACGATCAGGATCGCGGCCGACAGGCCGAACTGGTTGAACGTGATCGCCTCGCGGTAGCCGTACACGATGATCAGTTCGTTCTGTCTCGACGGCCCTCCCTGATTGAACACCCACGGGATGAGGAACTGCTGGAAGGACGTGGCGGCCGTGAGGATCGACGCGAACAGCACCGGGCCCTTGATCGCGGGCAGCGTCACGGTGCGGAACCGCTGGAGCCAGCCGGCGCCGTCGACCATCGCGGCCTCGTGGAGCGACCGGGGCACGTCCTGTAAGGCGCTCACGATGATGATCACCATGAACGGGTACGCCAGCCACACCTCGGTGGTGACGTACGCGAAAAAGGCCGCCCAGCGACCGCTGAGGAAGCCGATCGGCACGTCGAAGAGCAGGGCCTGCGGCGCCGACAGCGACACCAACAGATCGTTGAACCGGCCCAAGATCGTGTTGAACACGCCGTAGCGCGCGTCGCTGAACATCCCGCGCCAGACGGTGATCGTGAAGATGCCGGGGAAGCCCAGCGGAACGATCACCGCTGCGCGCATGTACCGCTTGCCGGCGACGCGCACGTGGTTCAACAGGAGCGCGATCCCCACCGCGAGGATCACTTTGAAGACGAGCGAGACGGCGACGAAGAGCCACGTCGTCAGCATCGACGTCCTGAACTGCGGATCGGAGAGGAGCTGCGCGTAGTTCGACAGCCCGATCAGCTCGGCGCCCCCGCCGATCACCGACCCCGCGAACGTCGCGTCGGTGAGCGAGATGTAGAAGAGGTAGAAGATGGGGTACAGCATGAAACTCGAAAAGAGGATGACGCCGGGCGCGACGAGGAGCAGCCCCCAGTCGCGACTGGAGAACGGCAGCACCGAGCGGAGGCGTGCCAGCCCGCTCACACCTGTTCCGGTTTGCGAAGAGGCCATCGGTCCGAGGGGTGCCTACAGCGCCTCCCGGATCTCGGAGGCGGCCTGGTCGAGCGCGGCGTCGCTGTCCTGCTCGTCGTTGAAGACGCGCTCTAACGCGTCCGTCACGGGCGTCCAGACGCTGTTCATGTCCGGGTGCGTCGGGATCGGGACGCCGTGGTCGACCTGCTGAGCGAACGCCTGGACCTCGCTGGAGAGGTCGTCGTTGCCGACCACGTCGGTCAACACGGGGATGTACCCCTGCTCTGCGGCGTTGGTCTGGATGACCTCCTCGTTCGTCGTGTACCACTCGGCGAGCCCGGTCGCGGCGTCGACCCGCGACTGGTCCGCGTCGGCGAGCATCGACGAGAAGTAGAACAGCTGGATGCCGGAGTACGAGCGCGGGTGGTTCCCGTCGACGGTCGGCAGCGTCGTGACGCCGAGGTTCTCGACCGCGCCGTCGAGGTTGCCGAGCTCCCACGGCCCGTTGATCGCGAACGGCGCCAGCCCGTCCGCGAACGCGACGATCTGCGATTCGTAGCCGGGGTCGGCCGGAACGTACTGCGACAGCGTCTCGAGCGCGTCCATGCCCCGCTTGCACGCGTCGCTGTCGACGCCGACCTCGCGGCTCTGTTCGTCGAAGATGTTCCCGCCGTACGCCTGGATGAAGCCGCTGACGAAGTAGGGGTCGGTGACGGGGTACGAGAGGCCGTACTCCCCGTTTTCCGGGTCGTGGTACTCGTCCATGACCGAGACCATCTCCTCGAAGGTCTCCGGCGGCTCGTCGACCATGTCCTCGTTGTAGAACAGCGCGACGGTCTCGGAGGCGAACGGGAGCCCATACAGGGAGCCGTCGAACTGCGCGGCCTCGCGGGCCGCCTGCGTGTAGCTGTCGAGCGAGACGTCGACGTCGTCGCTCGCGTCGTAGAGGAAGGACGGGTCCTCGCGGACGGCGAACCGGCCGACCCAGTCGTGCGCCCAGACCCACGAGTCGGGGCCGTCGCCGGCCGGGATGGCCGTCTCCAGCTGCTGGTCGAGCTCGCCACCGGGCGCCTCCTTGTTGATCGTGTCGCCCGTGTCGGACTCGTACTGGTCGATGTACTCCGAGATCGCCTCGTCCTCGGCGTCGGAGAGGTCGACCCACAGCCGCGCGGATCCGGTGTCTCCGCCGCCGGATCCGTCAGAACCGTCCGAACCGTCGCTCCCGCCGGACCCGTCCGAGCCGTCGCCGCCGGTGCTGATACAGCCCGCGAGCCCCGCGAGCGCAGTCGATCCCCCCACCGCCTTGAGCAGCGTTCTACGTTTCTCGTTCATGTGACTGGAACAAGTGATGAATTATATTTTCATACATTTAGTGTTTGGGATACCTCCCGATCGATCAGGATTGATGCGGGTCGATCCGGACCGATTCGCCGCCGAGGATCCGGCCCCGGTCGCGCGATATATTTGAGAAGAGATTATTCACCATCTATCAGTAAAACAGCAAAGGACTCATATGCCATCGGACCCGTCATCAGGGAAATGGCACGCGTCACGCTCGATACGCTCCGGAAGGAGTTCGACCGAGGAACCATCGTCGCCGTCAACGATCTGGATCTCGAGATCGACGACGGGGAGTTCGTGACCGTGGTCGGGCCGTCCGGTTGCGGGAAGACGACGACGCTCCGGATGGTCGCCGGCCTCGAAGAGCCGACCTCGGGGACCGTCGCCTTCGACGACGAGGACGTCACCGACATCCACGCGAAGGAGCGCCCGGTCGCGATGGTGTTCCAGAACTACGCGCTGTACCCGCACAAGACGGTCCGAGAGAACATGGCGTTCGGGCTCAAGATGAGCACCGACATGACGACGGAGGAGCGCCACGAGCGCGTCCACGAGATGGCGGAGATGATGGGGATCGAAGACCTGCTCGACGACAAGCCGGACGAGCTCTCCGGCGGGCAGAAGCAGCGCGTCGCGCTCGGTCGGGCCATCGCGCGCGAGCCCGAAGTGTTCCTCTTCGACGAGCCCCTCTCGAACCTCGACGCGAAGCTCCGCACCGAGATGCGCGCGGAGATACAGAAGCTCCAGAAGGAGTTCGGCGTCACCGCGATGTACGTCACCCACGACCAGGAGGAGGCGATGACGATGGGCGACCGCCTCGCCATCTTGAACGACGGCGAGCTCCAGCAGGTCGGGGAGCCGACCGAGGTGTACCAGAACCCCGTCAACGAGTTCGTCGCGGGCTTTATCGGCTCGCCGTCGATGAACTTCGTCGACGTCGACGTGGCGACGGACGGCGCCGGCGCGACGGTCCGGAACGAGGACGCCGGCCTCGAACTCGACCTCTCGGCGGAGTACGTCCGGGGCCACGACCTCGGGAGCGGTCGGTACACGCTGGGCGTTCGGCCGGAGAACATCGCCGTTGAGGAGTCGCCCGGCGGGACCGAGACCCTGCGCTCGACGGTGGAGGTCGTCGAGCCCATCGGCTCGGACAACTACGTCCACCTCACCGTGACCGACGACTTCCTCGCGCGCTCGCCCGCGGACGTGAAGCCGGCGGCCGGCGACGCGGTCGGCGTCTCGTTCAAGGAGGAACACATCCACCTGTTCGACCCCGAGACCGGCGAGGACGTGTTCTTGACCGACGAGGAGATCGCGGCCGCGGTCGCGTAAGAAGAACCGATTCCGGGAGGCGGCCCCGACGTGTGAACCGATCGTTCGTCCTTTCTCGCCGGATCGGGATCGGGAACGGTCGGGGTGTCGTTCACGAGACCGGAAGCCGCTGCCGCCGCGGTGAACGCTTCCACAGCCCCAACTGTTCGCTTATAAATGACGGACGGAGGAACGGCGGTGGACACTCCCAAATCTCCAGCCGCGAGGCGGGCCCTTTGAGTCTCTCCCCGCTCCGCACAGCACCTCACACCTCGTCAGCCGGCGGCTCTGCCGCCGGCGACGCCACCGCACCGCGGTGTTACTTATCAATGACAGTCCGTGAGAGCCGGACCGACCTCGCGTCGCCGCCGCCGACAACGGCTTGAAGTGCGCGCTCGTCCGATGTGCCACGAATGGAGCCGCCAGACATCGAGCGGTTGGACGAACGGACCGTCCAGCGGATCGCGGCCGGCGAGGTCGTCGAGCGCCCGGCCAGCGTCGTCAAGGAGCTGATCGAGAACAGCCTCGACGCGGGCGCGAGCCGCGTCGCCGTATCGGTCGAGGCCGGCGGCGCCGAGGGGGTCCGCGTCCGCGACGACGGCGTCGGTATCCCGGAAGGCCAGTTGGAGGCGGCCGTCGCGGAGCACGCCACCTCGAAGATCGGCGACATCGAGGACCTCGACCGCGGCGTCGGCACCCTCGGCTTCCGCGGCGAGGCGCTGTACACCGTCGGCGCCGTCTCGCGTCTCACGGTCCGATCGCGCCCGCCGGACGCAGCGGCGGGCGCGGAGATACGCGTCGACGGCGGCGACGTGGGCGAGGTCCGTCCCGCCGGCTGTCCGACCGGGACGACCGTTGAGGTCGACGACCTCTTTTATAATACGCCGGCGCGCAAGAAGTTCCTCAAACAGACCGCGACCGAGTTCGACCGCGTGAACACGGTGGTGACCGGCTACGCGCTTGCCAACCCCGGCGTCGCCGTCTCGCTGGAACACGACGGTCGAGAGACCTTCGCGACCGAGGGGAACGGCGACCTCCGGTCGGCCGTGCTCGCCGTCTACGGCCGCGAGGTCGCGGAGGCGATGATCGACGTGGACTGGACGCCGCCGGGCGACGAGTCACTCGCCGAGAACTCGCCTCCCGAGGACTCGCCTCCCGAGGACTCGCCTCCCGAGGACTCGCCTCCCGAGGACTCGCCTCCCGAGGACTCGCCCGTCCGCGCCGTCAGCGGCCTCATCTCGCACCCCGAGACGACGCGGGCGAGCCGCGAGTACCTCGCGACGTACGTGAACGGCCGGTACGTCACCGCGAGCGCCCTCCGCGAGGCCGTCCTCGAGGCGTACGGCGGCCAGCTCGCGCCCGACCGATACCCCTTCGCCGTGCTGTTCGTCGACGTGCCGCCCGGCGACGTGGACGTGAACGTCCACCCCCGCAAACTCGAGGTCCGGTTCGACGAGGAGCCGGCGGTGCGGGCCGCCGTCAAGGAGGCGGTCGAGGCCGCGCTGATCGACCGCGGCCTGATCCGCTCGACCGCACCGCGGGGCCGGTCGGCGCCGGAGCAGACCGAGATCAGACCCGAGTCGGCCGAGACCGAGGCCGTCGGCGGCGCCGGAACTGACCACGAGCGCGCCGCACGGCGCGATCGGGATGACGACGACGCGAGCGAGTCGGGCGACGCGGACGAGTCGGCCGAGTCGGGCAGCGCGACCGGCGAGGCGAACGCGACGACCGCCACGGAGTTGGACCCCGCGGACGAGTCGGCGTGGGCGGTCGGCGACGTGACCGCGGACGACGGCCCCGACCCGAGCGCGTCCGCGACCGATCGGTCGGTCGAGACGGTCGATACCGGCGGGTCATCGGATTCCGCGGCTGCCGCCGACTCCGCCAACGCCGCCTCCGCCGATTCCGAAACCGCGACCCCGCCGTCGCGAACCGGGCGGCCGTCACCCGCGACCGGCGAGAGCGAGGCGGGCGACGACAGAGACGCCGACGCGACGCGCCCCGAGACGGACGCCGAATCACCGGACGGCCGCGACCGATTCGGGGCGTCGGCCGCGAGCGACCAGCACACCCTCGCCGGCGAGCCCACGAGCGCGGAGCGCACCTACGACTCGCTCCCGTCGCTCCGGGTGCTCGGCCAGCTTCACGAGACGTACGTCGTCGCCGAAGCGCCCGACGGGCTGGTGTTGATCGACCAACACGCCGCCGACGAGCGGGTGAACTACGAGCGCCTGCAGCGCGTGTTCGCCGACGGCGCGGACGCGCAGGCGCTCGCCGAGCCGGTCCGGATCGAACTCACCGCGCGCGAGGCGGCGCTGTTCGAGGAGTTCGGAGACGACCTCGCCGCCGTCGGGTTCCGGGCCGAGCGCGCGGGCGAGCGCGAGGTCGTCGTGAAGTCGGTCCCGGCGGTCTTCGACGCCGCGTTCGACCCGTCCCTGCTCCGCGACGTCCTCTCCGCGCTCGTCGGCGACGCCGGCGCGGGCGAGGAACCCGTGACGGACGTGGTGGACGAGCTGCTCGCGGATCTCGCGTGTTACCCGTCCGTGACCGGGAACACGTCGCTGACCGAGGGGTCGGTCGTGGACTTACTCGACCGGCTCGACGACTGCGAGAACCCGTACGCCTGTCCGCACGGCCGGCCGGTCGTGATCCGCCTCGACCGCGAGGAGATCGGGTCGCGGTTCGAGCGCGACTACCCCGGTCACGCCGGACGACGCGCAGAGTGATCGCGGGGGCGGCGGCCTGGGCGGCCTCCCGCGCTCCCAGAGAGGTACGTTTTAGGCGGGCGCCGTGGACCCACGCGTATGGAACGCGTAGCAATCATCGGCGCGTCGATGACCCAGTTCGGGCAGCGCGACGCGTGGGTCCGAGAACTGCTGGCCGAGGCGGGCGCAGCCGCCCTCGACGACGCCGGCATCGACGGCGACGACCTCAATCACCTGTACGTCTCGAACATGGCGAGCGGCGAGTTCGAGGGCCAAACTGGGGTCCCGAACGCGCTGGCACACGATCTGGCGGCGACCCCGGCGTACACCGCCCGTATCGACCAGACCTCCTCGTCGGGCGGGGCGGGCGTGTACGCGGCGTGGCAGTCGATCGCCTCGGGCGCCTCCGACCTCACGATGTTGGTCGGCGGCGAGAAGATGACCCACCGGACGACCGCGGAGGCGACCGACGTGATCGCCTCGCTCACCCACCCGGTCGAGTACAAGCAGGGCGTGACGCTCCCCTCGTTCGCGGGGCTCACCGCGCGGCTCTACCTCGACACGTACGACGCCCCCCGCGAGAGCCTCGGGAAGGTCGCGGTGAAGAACCACCGGAACGGCGTGGACAACCCCCACGCGCAGTTCCGGAAGGAGGTCGACCTCGACACCGTCCTCGAATCGCCGATCGTCGCCGACCCGCTCCGGCTGTACGACTTCTGTCCGATCACGGACGGCTCTGCGGCGCTCGTCTTCTGTCCAGAGTCGGTCGCCGAGGAGTACGTCCCCGAAGACGAGTACGCGGTCATCTCCGGTATCGGCGGCGCGACCGACACCCACGTCGTCCACGAGCGCGCGGACCCGACGACGATGGGCGGGGTCGCCGACTCCTCGGACATCGCCTACGAGATGGCCAGCATCGGCCCGGACGACATCGACGTGGCGGAGCTCCACGACATGTTCACCATCCTCGAATTCCTCCAGAGCGAGGACCTCGGCTTCTTCGAGAAGGGCGAGGGGTGGAAGGCGGTCGAGGAGGGCGTCACCGACCGCGACGGCGACCTCCCGATCAACACCTCCGGCGGCCTCAAATCGAAGGGCCACCCGCTCGGGGCCAGCGGCGTCGCGCAGGTGTACGAGATTTATAAACAGGTCACCGGCGACGCCGGAGCCCGACAGGTCGACGCCGAGACGGGGCTCGCCTGCAACGTCGGCGGGTTCGGGAACTGCGTGACCACCGCGATTCTGGAGGGCAACCAATGAGCGACCACGAGACCGACGACGCGACGGGGACGAACCGCGACGAGGAGCCGACCTTCGCGGCCGCCGAGTACGCCGACGGCGCCGTCACGTACCCGCCGCACACCGTGAGCCCGACCGGCGCCGAGCGCGTCGGGACGGTCGACCTCCGGGAGTACGAGGGTCACGTTCTCACCTGGACGACCTCGACCGCGACCCCGCCCGGCGTGCGCGAGCCGAACACCCTCGCTATCGTCGAGTTCGACATGGGGCCGGCGTACGACGGCCCGGCGGTGCGCGCGCTCGGGCAGATCGCCGAGCGCGAAGACGGGTCCGAGGAGGCGTTCGACGTCGACATCGGCGACCGCGTCGAGCCGGTCTACGCGACGGAGCTCCGCGAGCCGGGCGCCGGGATCAGGGAACCGGAGAGCCAGGCGTGGGACGGGTTCCGGTTCCGACCGGTCGACGAGTAGAGGCGTGTTTTTAACCGGCTCACATTTGTAACCGGCTCACACCCGACGGAACGCGCCGAGTCGCGTCCCGTCCAGCAGGTACGCGTCACTGTCCGGGAGCGCCGCCGGAAGGAACGGCGCGAGAAACGACTGGCCGTCGACGTTGACCCAGGTCCCGCCGGAGCGCTCGTTGAACGCCGGGAAGACGACGAGTTCGGGCGGGTCCGCGGCTTGTTCTGTTGTCACGGTGCCGCCCTCCACGAACGCCGCCGGGTCGAGCGTCCCGCGGAGCCACGCGCGCTCCACCCGCGAGCCGCCGACCGCGTCCTCCAGCCGGACCTGCGGGTGTTCGTGACCCATACATATCACGTCGACATCGAGGAGATCCGGGGTCGGCCACGTGTGGCCGTGGAGGACGCCGACCGTCGGCCCGTCTCCCTGCCGCGAGCCGCCGAGAACGCCGCCGGCGGCACCGATCACGTCCAACTCGTCGGCGAACGCCTCGGCGACCCCGCCGTCGTGGTTGCCCTCGACGAGCGTCATCGGAACGCGGTCGGTGACCGCTTCGATCAGTTCGACCAGTTCGTCGCGCTCGTCGCCTTCCGGGGCCGCGATGCGGTGTGCGAGGTCGCCGAGGACGACGAGTCGGTCGGCGCCGGTCTCAGTTATCAACCCGCAGAGCCGTTCGCGTCGCTCGGCGGCTCGGCTGTCGAGTTCGACGCCGCGCTCGTACCGGAGCCCGACCTCGATGCCGGCGTGGACGTCAGCGACGAGCAGCGCCCGTTCGTCGCCGAGGTCGGCGACGGCCGCCGGCTCGTCGACCACGGGCTCGACGGCGAGCGGTCCGCCAGCGGCCATCAGATCGGCTTGAGCACGCCCTCGCCGGGCTCGTAGCACTTCCCGCTCATCAGCGCGTCCTGGATCGCGTCCTCGACTGCCTCGGCGTCGACGCCGTGGTCGTCGACGACCGCCTCAACCACCGCCTCGCGGTCGGCGCCGTCACCGTCGTCGAGCGAGCCCATCGCGTCGACGGCCGCGGCTTCGAGGTCGACGTCGGCGGCTGCGCCCTCGTCGGCCGCCGGCTCGTCGGCGGGCGTCGCGTCGGCTTCCGGGGCGACGGGCTCGTCCGCGCCCTCGTCTGCAGCGCCCGCGGGCTCCTCTGTCGGCGCCTCTGCCATCTCCTCCGGGTCGGGCACGTCGATGTCGGCCTCGCCGGGGTCGTCGACCTCGGTCCCGGTCGCGAAGTCGGTGCCGAACTCGGACTCTATCTCCTCGCGCTCGGCGTCGTCGAGTTGGTACATCTCGTCGGCGTCGCTCGCCGACTCCTCGACTGCCGGCTCGTCGGCAGCGGGCTCGCCGTCTGCGGAGTCGGCCCCCGCGTCGTCCGGGCCGGCGTCGAAGTCGCCGAGGCCGACGCCCTCGTCGTCGGCTGCAGACGCGTCGGAGGCGGCGGGCTCGGAGGCAGCCGGATCGGAGGCGGCCGGGTCGGAGTCAGAAGCGGTTTCGATCGGATCGGAGTCGTCCGCGGCTGCCTCCGTCTCGATCGTATCGCCGGCGTCGGCTCCGGTCGTTTCGACCGGGTCGGTCTCGGTCGACGCGGTGGAAGCCGACTCGCTTGCGGACATCTCGCTCGCAGGCGGTTCGGCCTCAGACGACTCGGCATCGAGCGACTCGGCCCCAGTCGGTTCGGCCTCAGCCGGTTCGGCGTCGAGCGACTCGGCCTCGGCCGAGTCGGTGGAGTCGTCCGCGGTCGCTGTGGACGCCGACTCGTCGGTGGGATCGGTCGCCTCGGAGACGGGGTCCGCCTCGGAGACCGACTCGCTCGGCGGTTCGATCGTCACGTCCGTCTCCGGGAGGGCGCCGATGACGGCCTCGCCGCCGCCGTCAGGCGCGATCTCGGGCGATCGGACCTCGTCGCGGTCGCCGGCGATCAACTCCAAGGCGTCGACGGCGAGCCGGCGGACCGCCTCGACGTAGGCCGTCGAGGTGTCGTAGTGGGCGATCGCCTTCGGGATGCCGGCCGCGAGCGACGCGGACGCACCGCCGGCTTCGAGGGCCGCGCGGAGGTCCTCGCCCCGGAGGTCGGAGTCCAGCGCCTTCGCGAACACGGCGAGGCGGTCGAGCGTCGCCTCCGCGGCGGTGACGACCGACCGATCGCGGGTGTCGGCGTCGACCTCGTTGAGGCTCTCGGGGCGGACCGAGGTGAACACGCGGTCGGAGTCCTCCGGCTCGAAGGTCCTCGCTTTGCCCGTGAGCGCGACGAACGACGGCGGCTCCGCGCGTTCCAAGAACGCCTGCGCCTCGGGCTGGTACTGGCCGGCGTAGGTGACGAACGCGCCGGAGGGGTCGACGACCCGGCCGCGTCGCGTCTCGTCGTTCACGCGCTCGACCTCGGTGAGCACGCCCGCGACGAACAGTCGGTTCACGCGCGCGCCGGTCGGCGTGACGACGTAGTTCGGGGCGCGCTCCTCGTCGCTCTCGGAGTACGAGAGGGAGGCGTCGTCGAACTCGGCGGCGAACAGCCGGTGGGCGACCTCGCGGGTGCCCGGCCCGTCGTCGCTCATTCGCTCACCTCCGCGAGCGCGGCGCGGGCGGCGTCGGCCGGCGCGTCGTCCGCGAGCGCGAACTCGGTGGCGTCGAGGTTCGCGCCGTAGTCGTCCACCGAGAGATTCCCGCGGACGCGGTACGCGTGGCCGACGACCGAGTCGGCGATCGCGTCCGCGACAACCTCCTTGTCCATCGCCGCTTTCGCGGCTTCGAGGGCGTCGTCGAGTCCGCCGCCGTACACCTCGGCCGTGAGCTCGTCGTCCAAGACGACGGTGACGGTGTCGGTGCCGTCGTCGACGATGGCCTTCACCCGGAGGTCGTCCTGACCGTCCACGTCGCCGTGGCTCCGACACTGGCCGTTCTGGACGACCCGGCCGCACTCCGGACACCGCTCGATGAGCCCCGAGCCGTCCCGGATTTCGAGGACGTTGCCGACCACCTCCACGTCGAACATCCCGCCGGAGCCGACCGCCTCGGCGATCGACAGGCGGGGCGCGTCCTCGGCGACCTCGACGGGGTCGGGGAGGGGCGTCACCGCCGAGAACTCGGTGAGGTTGATCGAGGGGACGCCGCGGAACTCGCGGACGTACACGTCCTCGATCCGCAGGTCGGTCCCCGGCGTCAGCTCCGACCGCGGCTGCCAGTCGGTGAAGGGGAGCTTCGCGGTGGCGTCGCCGACGACGCCCTCCAGTATCTCCGTCTCGCCGTCGCGCCCGGAGATCGTCTTCTCGTCGACCTCCAACACCCGGACCTCGACGTTTCGCCCGCGGTCGCCCGCGTCGATGTCGACCAGGCTCCGGTCGCCGCCGACCTCGTGATCGACGTCGACCGGCTCGTCGGCGATGGCGACGGTGGTGGAGTCGTTGAGGTTGAGCTCCGGCTCGCCCTCCCACTCGCGGACGCCGGCGTTACCGATCGTCAGCGAGTCGCCCGCCTCGAACCCGAAGTCCTGCCACGCGGTGTAGGAGATGACGCCCGTCTCGTCGGCGACCTCTCCCTCCCGGATCGTGAGGTCGTCCCCCTGATACCGGATCGTCCGCGTCCCCTGCGTGAGCACCCGGACGGTGACCGTCACGCCGCTGTTTTCCGTGGTTATCTCGCCCACGTCGACCGCGTCCGGGGTCGGCGACGAGCCCCCGCCTCCGCCGCCGTGTTTCCGGCGGACGCTCTGTTTGGCCTCGTCTATCGGGACGCTGTACTCCAGTAGGTTCTGCAGGTCTGCGATGACCTCCTCTTTGTCGACGCCGAGGTCGGAGGCGAGCTCCTCGGCATGGCTGTTGACGTCCATCGGCCCCAACTTCGATGCGGCCGCACAAAAGGATTCACCACCCCCGGAGAGAGGCCGGGCACGACCGAACGGAGCGCGGGCGCGGCGCGAGCGCGGCGACCGCCGGTAGTGCTAAACCGTCCCCGGTCACAACGTGGGGCATGGACGAGATCGACATCGACACGCGCGTCACCGACGACCGGACCGTCATCGACGTGACCGGCACCCGCGACGTCGCCGTCGTGGTGCGCTCCGCGAGCGGCGAGCGGATCTACCTCCCCCCGGAAGACTTCGACGAACCCGTCTCCGAGTCACCGTACACCTCGCCGTATCAGGGCGGAAGCGGCGTCGACGGCGAAGAGAGCCCGTACGGCGGCGCGTCCGCGAGCACGCGCGGCGTGATAGAGACCGCAGAGGGATTCCGGATCACGCACCCGGAGCCGACGACCGAGTTCGACGTGTACCGCGGCGCCGAGTAGACGGGGCCGAGTAAACGAGGCAGAACGGTCGAGCGCGCACAAATAACTGACAGCGGCCGCCTACGCGACGTCTTCGTACAGCGCCAGCGTGTCCTCACAGACGTCCGACCACTCCCGGCGCTCGAACGCGGGCGGCTCCTCCCGGTCGAGGGCGGTCGCGATCCCGTCGGCGATCGACTCAGAGTCGGTCTCGACCTCGACGAGACACCCGTCCGGTAGCACCTCGGCGACGCCCGACCGCGTCGCGACGACCTGCGTTCCGGCTTCCAGCGCCTCGGTGATGGTGATCCCGAACGGCTCGGCGTACGACGGCGAGACGAACACGTCGGCGGCGGCGTAGTAGTCGCCCAGTTCCGCTTCCGGCACGTACCCCACGAACTCGATGCGGTCGTCGATGCCGAGCAGTTCGGCGAACCGCTTCAGCTGGTCGGTCTGGTGGCCCGACCCGCCGACCACGAGCGTGACGTTGGGTCGACGGAGTTTCTTCAGCGCGTACAGCAGGTGCGAGATGCCCTTCTGGTCGGTGTGTCGCCCGACGAAAAACAGCATCTCGCCGTCGATACCGAGGTCCTCGCGAACGTCCTTCCCGGAGAACGTCGGCGTCGAGAAGCCGTTGTAGACGACCCGCGAGTCGGCGTCGTACAGCTCTTTGATGTCCTCGCGGACGAGTTCGCTGACCGCGATGTTGGTGTCCGCGGCGTTCGCGAGGCGGCGCTCGGTTTCGACCTCGCGCGTCGGCGGGTCGATGTTCCGGTCGCTCGCGAGCGAGTGGAACGACGACACCCACGTCGCGTCCGAGGCGCGGGCGGCCTGTCGGCCGGGGCCGTAGCCGAACCAGTCGTGCGTGTGGATCACGTCGTGGTCGGGAGCGAGTTCCGCGAACCGGTCGCTGAGTCGGTCGACGCGCGCGGCGACGTCGCCCTCGCCGGTCTCGACCGGTTCGATACCGTCCTCGTCGTCGGGCGCGAACTCTGCGGGCAACACGAGGGTGGCGTCGACCCCGAAGTCGTCGCGGAGCCCGGAGAACAGTTCACCGACGTGAACGTCGAGGCCCCCGGTGATGTTCGGCGGGTAGCCCCATCCCAGCATGAGTACGCTCGGTGGCATACCACCCCGTTTCGGGAGTCGCCACTTAGGTATGCCCCTCGCCCGCGCGGTCGCGACTCGCGAGCGTCGGCGAGCAGCGCGAGCGAAAGCGAGGAAAAAACCGAGTGAAAGAGACGCCCGCGAGGTCAGGCCGCCTGCACCGCGTCGCGCAGCGCGTTCGTCCGGTCCGTGATCGACGCCGCGGCGTCGGCGAGCACGTCGAGCGGGTCGCCGGACTCGGCTTTCACCGTCAACACCGGCTCCGTCTGGCCGCCAGACTGCTCGGGGTTCATGTCGTAGGTCGCGGCCGCGACATCGTCGGTCTCTAAGAGGACGCCCTTCAGCACGTTCATGAACGTGTGGTCTTCGCCGGCGATCTCGATGCGGAGTTCCGTGTCGGTCTTCTCGATGACCCGCAGTTCCATACGCCTCGATTCGCCCGAGGCGCGTTTCAAGGTTTCGTCTCCCGGATATCGGCGGATGCGGACCGTCCGCACGCCACGACAGGCCTTTTAAGCGACGTGGACGCAGGCGACGACATGGCGATCCGACGCCTCCCCACCGACGACGAGTCCCTCCGCCGCTACGCGGCCGAACTGTGGCTCCCCTACCACCGGGGTCTCGCGACCGAAGTCGACGCGCACGCGCTGGCCGACTGGCCCGACGAGCGGTTCGTCGAGCGCAACGTCGAGTTCACCCGAAACCGGCTCGAAGACGAGGGGAACCGGGGGTGGGTGGCGGTGAGCGGCGCGGACGACGCCGAGGTCGACCCCGCAACCGCGCCGGTCGCGGACCCAGCCCTCGAACTGACGGGCCTGCTGTTGACGAGCGTCGACGAGTGCCCCGACCCGTTCGACCGCTCGGACCGGCTCGTGGTCGGGGAGATATACGTGACGGAGCCGCACCGCGGTACCGGCCTCGCAGACCGCCTGCTGGACCGCGCAGCGGCCGACGCCCGCGAGCAGGGCTGCGGCGAGATCCGGCTCGACGTCGACGTCGACAACGAGCGCGCTCGGGCGTTCTACGCGAAGCACGGGTTCGAGCCGTATCGCGAGCAGTTGACGCGGGACGTGGAGTGAGGAGGTGCGTGATAGCTATTTAAAACTGAGTCGGCGGGAGACCCCGCCCAACGCCCAGTCAACGGCGCCGCCGCTACGCGATTTATAAACGGGAAAACGGCGGTGCGCTCGGCGAGGTTACTCGTCGGCGTCGACGGCCACTTCGTCGGCGTCGACGTCGACGGCGGTCTCCTCTTCGGCGGCGACCTCGGACGGGCGCGCCTCGAGCGTCAGTTTCTGGACCTCGACGCGGCGGAGCGGGTAGATGAGCTTCGCCTCGCCGTAGATGGCCGACGAGAGGTTCCCCTCGACGATGGCGTCGACGAACGACTCGAAGGTGCGGTCCTCGGCGGCCGCGTGGACCTTGTCGATCATGACGCGACGGATCGCCTTCTCCTGGGACCGGTCGGCCTTCTTCGTCGTCAGCGCGACGGGCTGGACGCGGATGCGGTAGTCGTCCGTCGTCAGCACCGTGATCGACGCCTCGACCTTCGAGGCGCCGCGGCGGACGAGCGAGCGCAGGTAGTCCCGCGTGAGCTCGTACGTGATGAACTCGGTGTAGGCCGTGTCGCTGCCCACGTCGGTGATCTTGAAGGTTAGCTTCGTGTTGTTCGCGCCGGAGTCGCCGGTGAGCTCGCCGAGCGTCGTCGTAATCGTGCGGCCGACGACCTGGTCGGGCTCCTCGGCGAGGGTCTCGCCGATCTCCTGCCGGTCGAACTGTTCGGGCGCCAGCACGGTGTACCAGCGCTTCTGTTCTCTGCTCTTGGATACGGATCGTTCGCTCATGTGTTGGTGTCTGTGTCGCCGTTGGTGTCGGAGCGGCGCGCTCCGTCGTCGGTCGCGAGGTGCGTCCTCGCGCGCTCGACGATTCGGTCTGCGACGCGGAGGTTCACGACATGGTCGTCCACGGTCGACCGCAGCCCGCCGGTCGTGGGACGCTCGACGACGCACTCGATCGCGTCGCCGTCGACGCGGGTGGTCATCGAGTCGGTCTCGTCCGGAGCGAGCGCGGCGGCGACGAGGGGGGCGTCGGCGTGACGCGTCCGGACGGTCGCCGTCCGGTGGGTCGCGTCGCCGTGAGCGACCTCGCGTTCTGCGGTGTCGTCGCTCATAGCGCCTCCCTGAGCGCGGCGAGCGCGCTCGTGATGTCGCCGTCTGTCGCACTGTTTCCCGTGGTATCGTCCGCATCGACTGCGATCCCGCCGCGGTCGGTCGTCCCCCAGCCGTCGGCGCCGACCTCGCTCGCCGCCGAGCGGCAGGCGTCGCCGAGACCGACGGGTTCGGTCGCGGCGGCCGCCAGTTCGCCGGCGCTCTCGTCGACCGCGACGGCGACGGGCTCTGGCGACCGGAAGTCGCGGGCGAGCCGGGCGACCGTCGGGAGGGCGGCGAGCGCGTCTGGCGCGTCGTCGCCGCCCGTGAGGTCGTCGCCTGCACGGTCGACGCGCGCGACGAGACAGCCGTCGTACCGGCCGGTCGTCGCGTCGTCGAGCGCTCGGTGTGCGGCGAGCCCGTGGGCCCGCCACGCGTCGAGCGCGGCGGTGCGAAGGGCGTCGCTCGGGTCGGCCGCGAGCGCCAGCGCGACCCCCGTTCCGGGGGCCTCGCGGGCCAGCGCGTCGAGGACGTCGGCGTAGCCGCCGACCGTCTCGAACGGCGACGCGTCCCCGACCGTCTCGTACGGGCGGAGCGCGCGCTCGACCGTCGAAGCCGCTCTGTCGCTCGCGTCCTCGGCGTCGGCGACGTCGACCGCGACCAGCGAGGCGAGCGTCCGGTGCGCGTCGTCGTCGAGGTCGGCCGGCAGGCCGAGCGCCGCGAGCGCCTCGCTCGTGGCCTCGGGGTCGCCGGAGTAGAGCGTCCGCACGAGCGTCGAGGCCGCGAGCCCGTCCGCCACGTCAGCGGTCGGGAGCGCGACGCCGGGGCGCCGGCGGATGCTCTCCGAACTCTCGGCCGCCGCCATCGCGTCGCCGGAGCCGTCCGTTCCGGGGACCGAGCCCGCCGCGACGACGCCCGCGAGGGCGACTATCGGGTCGGGATCGGCGCCGAGCGAGCGCGCTATCGCGAACGCGGTCGTGCTCGCCGGGCGTCCGGCGCCGGGGATGGCGTGCGGCCCGCGGTCGGCGCCGACGGTCAGCGCGACGGCGTCGTCGCCGGCGTCGGGGACCGGATCGCGGGCCACGCGGACCTGGAACGGCGTGTCGACCGCCCGGAGCGCCGCGGCGATCAAGCCGGCGGCTGCGACTGCGTCGCCGTCGTCGGTCGCGACGAGCCGAACGAACGGCGCGTCCGCGAGGACGTCGGCGACGGCGTCGGGGGCGGGCGTGGCGGATGTCGCTTCGGTCATGGTGAGTCGGTCGTGGGTCGGTGTGGGGTCGATGCGTCGTGCGTCGGTGCGTCGCGACTCGGTGTCGCGTCAGTCGTTCGTCGGCTCGGTGCGCGGCGCTACTCGTCGTCGAATCGTTACTCGTCTTCGAGCAGCTCGGCGGCGAGCTCGTAGGTGTACGTGAACTCCTCGTCGAGCTCGTCGCCGCGGTAGTAGTTCACGAGGCGACGGATCTTCGACTCGGTGTTCTGGAGCGCACGCTTGTTCTGGTGGTCCTGTCCGTTCTCCGCCATGTGCTCGCGCAGGCGGACGGCCTGGGACATCAGGTTGCGCAGGTCCTCGGGGAGCTCGGGCTCCGCGTCGTGTTCGTCGAGGATCTCGGTGACCTTCTTGCCGGTGGCCAGCTTCACGTCGGGCACCGGGACGCCCTTGACGCCCTCGTCACGGAGTTTGAGTCCGATGACGCTGGGGTCGTGGCCCTGCTCTGCCAGTTCGACGACGCGGGACTCGATGTCCTCGGCGTCGACGTCGCTCCACTCCGGGTTCTCGTCCGTCGCCGGCTTGTCCGAACCGGACGAACCGCGACGGCGCGTGTGCATTCGTGCCATTGTGTATCTGGTTGGAACGGCACAACCGCAACGTGACCGCGACTCCGCGTGACGCGGCTGACGGACGGCTCGCGAACGCGAGCGATCCGACCGGACCGGCCGCGTGAACGGCTCGTCCGACCGCGACGCCGGAGGCGTCGGCGCACTGCTACATTCCCAAGCCGTGGGCGAAAAGACCCCGGCGCGTCGGATCTGCAGCTGTGCTGTTCCCGTTCGAACGGTCGGCGTGGGGGTTCTTAAGCGTGTTCGTGTGGCCCGCTCGGCCGGTTCCGGTGGGATTGCGTCGGTGACGCCGGCGGGGCGGAGTCGGGACAGAGACGGGCAGCGACCGAGCGCCGACCGCAGGAAGACAGGAGGGTTTACGTAGGTCGTGGGACACTGAGCCCGTGGGAAAGACAGATGATCGACGACTCCGACGGTGACCCGATCGATCGGACAGGCGACGAACCACCAGACGGTGCGACACCCGGCGGGTGTCGGGGCGGGCGAGGAGGCTCCGGGGCGTCCGACGGCGGGTCCGCGGTGGGAGACGAAGTCGGTGCCGGCGACGGGGTCGCGGGTGACGGCGAACTCGCGACCGACGGCGGCCTCGACGCCGAGACGGGCTCGGAGCCGCGCATACAGTTTTACGGCGGGAAGTGGGCCAGCACGATCCCGATCGCGTTTTTTATCGTCTGGGCCATCTTCCAGAGCGGCGTCCTCGGGATCGGCGACACCAACGGGCTGGTGATCGGGGCGCTGCTCGGGACGATTCTCGGGATGTTCTTCGTGCGCGGGGACTGGAAGGCGTACGCCGACACCATCTTCGAGGGGATGACCCAGCGCGTCGCCGCGACGGCGATCGTCGCGTGGCTGTGGGCCGGGATGTTCGCGGAGACGCTCCAGGTCGGCGGCTTCGTCGAGGGGCTCATCTTCGCGGCCGACGCGCTGAACGTCGGCGCGGCCACCTTCCCGGCGGCCGCGTTCGTCCTCTGTGGCCTGCTCGCGACCGGGATCGGGACGGGGTACGGCGCCACCGTCGCGTTCGTGACCCTCTTTTTCCCGGCGGGGGTCCTCATCGGCGCGAACCCCGTGCTGCTGTTCGCCGCGATCCTCTCGGGCGCCGTCTTCGGCGACAACCTCGCGCCCGTCAGCGACACGACCATCGTGAGCGCGGTGACGCAGGACGCCGACATCGGCGGCGTGGTCGCTTCGCGGTTTAAATACGCCATTGCGGCGGCGATCCCGGCGTTCATCGCGTACCTGGTGATGGGGTCGGTGCTTTCGGGCGCGAGCCTCGACGGGTCGGCCGCGCTCCGCGAGTCGGCGACCGCGATCGGGTTGGTCCACCTGATCTCGATGGGCGTCGTCATCGCGACGGCGGTCGCGGGCCGCCACATCGTTGAGGCGATCTCGTGGGGCCTCGTCGTCGCCGTCGGCTTCAACCTCGTCTTCGGGCTCTCGTCGGTGAGCGACGTGCTCGTCTTCACCGTCACCGAGGCCGGGACGTTCACCTCGCTCCCGTTCGTCGCGGTCGGTGAGACGGCGAGCGTCGGTGGCAGCCTCTACTCGGGAGCCATCGGCTTCTTCCCGCTCATCGTGTTGACGCTGCTCATCGTGTCGATGGCGCAGATCATGATCCGCGGCGGCGGGTTCGCCGCGATTCAGGAGTTCCTGCTCGACTCCGTCGCGACCACCGTGCGCCGGGCCGAGCTGACGATGGTCCTCGGCACGGCGACGATCAACGGGATGATCACGATCAACACCGCCGCGGAGATCGCGATCGCGCCCTACGTCGCGCGCATCGGCGAGAAGTTCAACATCAACGGCTACCGGCGGGCGAACATCTTAGACGCCAACACCTCGGCGCTCGGGTACATCTTCCCGTGGGCCGGCGGCGTCCTCGTCGGCTATCAGGTGATGGTCGGCCCCGAGGGGCTCGGCGCCGAGTACGGCCCCGAGATGGTGGTCAATCCGATAGCGGTCGTGCCGTACGTCTTCCACGGCTGGTTCCTCGTGATCATCTTCCTGCTCGCCGCGGTCACCGGCTTCGGGCGGGAGTACATTCCCGACCGGACCTCGGAGGAGGTGTCGCGCGCATGAGCCGCTTCGAGAAGTTCCTCGCGGGCCTGTCGTTCCGAGCGTCGACGCCCGACTACGAGCCCGGCGACGTGATCGAGGTGATGGTGACGGGCGTGGAGGGCGGCACGGCCGTCGCCCGCATCGGCGACTCCGTCCTCCGGATCGAGGACGCGCCGAGCGACGCCGTGAACACCCGCGTGCTGGTCGACGTGTCGTCGTGGGACGCGAGCGACCACCGCGGGACGGGAACGTACCGCGAGACGGTCGGCGAGAGCGCGTTCTGACCGATCCGAGCGGTTCGCTTTTATAAGTAGTCTCGGTCGCACGTGACCGACTCCTCGAACCTGAATCCCTCCAAAGCCCCAGCCTCGCGGCTCACTTCGTTCGCCGCCTCCCTCGCGGGCTCCTCGCGGCCGCCGGGGGCGGCCGCTCGGCGGCGCGCCCCCGCACGTGTCTGTGTGAAGAGCGCATCGCCGGCGACAGAGTTGTGTCGGGGGGCCGGACCAGACCGAACCGGAGCGGAGCGGACCGAACTGGCGCGGACCGGGGCGCTTTTTAAGTCGACTCTCGAAGAGAGAGGCGTGCTATCGGTCGAACTGCACGCGCACTCCGCGCTGTCCTACGACGGGCGCGACCCGGTCGACCTCCTCTTGGAACAGGCGGCCGGAGTCGGGTTAGACGCGCTCGCCGTCACGGACCACGACGAGATCGACGCCAGCATCGAGGCGGCCGAGAAGGCCCCCGAGTACGGGCTCGTCGGCATCGTCGGCATGGAGGTGACGTGCGCGGCGGGCCACGTTCTCGCGTTCGGCATCGACGAGCGCGTCGAGAGCGGGCTCCCCTTCGACGAGACGCTCGACCGGATCCGCGATCAGGGCGGGATCGCCGTCGTCCCCCACCCCTTCCAGAAGTCCCGCCACGGGGTCGCCGCCCACATCAGCGACGAGCAGTTGGCGAGCGCCGACGCCCTCGAAGTGTACAACTCCCGGCTGTTCACCGGGCGCTCGAACCGCCAGGCCGAGAAGTTCGCGATCCGAAACCGGCTGCCGATGACCGCCGGCAGCGACGCCCACATCTCGGAGATGGTCGGCCAGGCCGTGACGGAAGTCGGCGCCGACGACCGCTCGGCCGCAGCGATTCTCGAGGGCATCGCCGACGGGCGCACCAGCGTCGTCGGAAAACGCACCCCGTGGCGCGTCTCGTTCCGCCAGTTCGGCGGCGGCGCCAAGCGTCGCGCGCTCCGGACGATCAAGGCGCTCTTCTGACGCCGATGGACCCCAATACCACAGCCGACCTGCGCGGCGCGTCCCCCGAACACGTCCGCAACGCCATTCGCGACGGCGACCCGCTTCCCGGCGGTCGCGGCTTCGCCGGACGCCTCCGTGACCCCCCGAACCGCAAGGGGCCGGTCCTCGTTCGCGACGTGCTCGGCCGCCAGCCGCTGTTCGTCGAACGCGACCGAACGCCCCTCGACGCGTGGAGTTTCGACCGGACCGACCTCGACGACCCGGAACCCGTTCCGGCCGGGAGCGTCGTGTGGGGGACGGGGACCGAACGCGTCTGGTCGCTCCCCGAGGACGGGCCGGTCGAGCCGGACGCAGGACAGGCCGCAGTCGACCGCGCGCTCGATTCCGCACTCGGCGACGTGGACCCCGACGGGCCGGGAGGCGACCTCGCAATCGCCTTCTCCGGCGGCGTCGACTCCGGGGTCGTCGCCGCCGCGGTCTCAGACACACCCTGTTACGTCGCCGGGTTCGAGGGCTGTCACGACGTGACGGCCGCCCGCGAGGCCGCCGCGGAGATGGAACTCGAACTCCGGGTCATCGAAATCACTCACGAGGACCTCCTGCGCGCGGTCCGGGCCGTCGCCGCGGCGACCGGCCGCCGAAACCCGATGGACGTGGCCATCGCCGTCCCGCTGTACCTCGCCGCGGAAGCGGCGGCGGCCGACGGATTCGACCGGCTCGCGGTGGGGCAGGGCGCCGACGAACTGTTCGGCGGCTACAGCAAGGTCGTCGCTCCCGCCGGCGACGACCGGGTCGCGGCGGAGACGGTTCGGGGCGCGCGGACCGAGACCGTCCGGAGCCTCCCCGACCAACTCGAACGCGACGTGCTCGCGCTGCGTGCCGCCGGGGTCGAACCGGTCGCGCCGCTGCTCGACGACCGGGTGGTTGCGGCCGCCCTCGCCCTGCCCGGCGAACTGCTCGCGGCCGACGGCGACCGGAAAATCGCGCTCCGCCGGGCGGCGCGCGGCCGGGTTCCGGAGTCGGTCCGGACGGCGGACAAGAAGGCGGTCCAGTACGGCACGTACGTCTCGCGGGAACTCGACCGGCTCGCGCGGCAGGCGGGGTTTAAACGGCGGATGGACGACCACGTCGGGCAGTATCTGGACGCGCTGCTGGAGGAGTCGGGGGCGCCCTGAAAAACGGCCCGTGAGGGCCGAAGCTGACCAAGCCGCCGTATGGAGTACCAGTCCTACGGCCGACGCCCGAACGCTCGGGCGTCTACTGATTGCTTACCGGGGATGATATAAAATACGGGGAGTAGCGACAAATATCACACCCCCGTCCGGCGGAGACGTGACGTTCGCACAGAAATCGTTCCGGGCGGCTTCGAAAGCGCCGATCGCAGCCGCGCAGCGCCCGCGGAACTCCACATCCATCCGACCTCACCTGACGAGGTAGGGGTCGCTGCCCGGAATGAAGCGGCCGAGGTCGCTTTCGCGCCGGAAGTCCGTCGATTGGAGGTCGCGGAGCGCCGCGACCAGGCGGTCGGCGTCGGCGTCGGTCCACTCGCCGGGGTCTTTGATCGGGAGGACGAGCCACCCGGAGCCGAGCAGTTCGGTGGCGTGGAGCGCGTCCATGTCCACGGGCGTCTTGTGCGCCCGCGAGGTGTACTGTCGGAGGACGTGGGCGGTCGCCCGAGCGCCGACCGGGAGGAGGACGTGGGCGGCGATCGCGCGGAGTTCCGCGTCGAAGAACCGCTCCATGTCGGCGTACGCCGCCTCGTCGGGCGCCTCGTCGGTGACGCACATGTGGAGGTACGACGCGAACGTCCGGTCGGTGACGAACGGGTCGCTCCCGTCGGCGGTCGACTCGGCGCTCGGCTCGGCACTCAACTCGGCACTCGACTCGGCGCTCGACTCGTCGAGGGGATCTATCAGTCCGCCGTCGGCCAGCGCCTCGAAGAAGGTCGGCGACCACGGCTCGCCGGTGAAGGGGACGCCGGCGTCGACACCCCCGTGGACGCCGGGATGGTCGCCGACGAGGTGGAAGTCGGCGTTCGCGTCGCCGTAGCCGGGGACGAACGACTCACAGTCCGGGCGCATCCCGAAGGGGTTCCGCGTTCGGTCCGTAACGTTCTGCACGGGCATCCGTAGGCGCCAGCCCGATTAAATCACGTCGGTCCGGCGCGGGCGGCGGCGGGACGAAAAGCGCCGAGGGCGAGGGCGGACGGGCACCGAGGGCGGGGGCGGACGAGCGCCAACGCGAAGCGCACGAGTCCGCGTGAATTCTCATAAGTTATGTGAACGAGCCGCGTTCGACGCCTCGTCGATATGCCTGGATCGGCCGCGCCGGCGATATGTATCAGGAAGATTAATTTACAACCGGAAACCGCACGACTGCGGCGGGGTTACTTCGAACTCGACGACACAAGATTCTTATACCCCTCGCTGTTGGGGACGTTCGAAGACCCATGTTCGACCGCATCCGCACGGCGGCCCTGTTCGGGCTGCACCAGGCGACAGTCGCCATCGGCATCTCGCTGCTCCCGGTGGCCGTTTTCGCTCGCGATCAGCTCGGCATCACCGTTCCCGTCGGTCGGCTCGTCGAGACCACCGGCGACGTGTACGAGGCCGCCGAGGAGTGACGACGCCCGAGGCCGTCGCGGCGGGGCGGCGATCGATTCGACACGGAGAGGCGGTCCGGCGACACCTTTTATAAACAACTGCTATCGGGAGCGGGCGGTTCGGCCACGCATAGACCCGTCGGAACCGGCGGTCGGTCCCCGAAGGGTTGCCTTTATCAGCGCGCCGGGCTTACGACGGCGTAATGCGAACACCGACTGGCGATCTCTCCGACGGACCGGCCGAAGAGTTGGGCCGCGATCAGCCCGTCTTCGGACCGGAGATCGGCGAGTTCGAACACAGCGAGCGCCGCGCGGCGCAGGCCGACGGCGAAGGCGAGATGAAGACGGGCACCACGACGGTCGGCATCAAGACGGCCGACGGCGTCGTGATGGCGACCGACATGCGCGCCTCGCTCGGCGGGATGGTCTCCTCGAAGGACGTCCAGAAGGTCGAGGAGGTCCACCCCCGCGGCGCGCTGACCATCGCCGGGTCCGTCTCCGCCGCCCAGAACCTCATCTCGACGCTGAAAGCCGAGACGAGCCTCTACGAGACCCGCCGCGGAAAGGACATGACCATGGAGGCGCTGTCGACGCTCACCGGTAACCTCCTCCGCTCCGGCGCGTTCTACATCGTCCAGCCGATCCTCGGCGGCGTCGACGACGACGGCGCCCACATCTACTCCATCGACGCGCTCGGTGGCACCACCGAAGAGGAGTACACCGTCACCGGCTCCGGCTCCCAGTACGCCCTCGGTGTCTTAGAACAGGAGTACCACGACGACGTGACCGTCGACGAGGCGACCGAGATCGCGGCGAAGGCGATCCAGTCCGCCGTCGAGCGCGACCTCGCGTCCGGCAACGGGATCAACGTCGCCGTCGTCACCGACGATGGCGTCGACATCACCCGCTACAAGGACTTCGACGACCTGCTGTAGACGGAGACGCGGCGTCGACCCTTTTTATTTTCCACCGCGTGCCGCGCCCGGCCAGTGACTTCGCTTCGGCTAGTGACCTCGCTCCGAACCCTCGCGTCGACGCGGTCGCTCGCGCACGGAAGCCAGCGGTTCCGACACCCGCGTCGAGGCGATGGTTCAGGCGCCGCGGTCACCGACGTCGGCGGCGTCGCCGTCGGTCGCCGCCGTCGGTGACCGGATGCCGTCGCCCCAGTAGAAGCGCGGGCCGAGGACGAGGTAGCCGACGGCGAGGAAGAGCAGGGCGAACGCGAACCCCTCGCCGATCCACGCCGGAAGCATCGAGGTGACCGCGTGAGCGAGCGGCGTGAGTATCACGGCCGCCTGCACGACGCCCATCACCAGCGCGTCCTGCGCGTGGAGGTCGGGGTACGTTACCGTCGACCCCATGAGCAGGGCGAAGACGGCCGTCGCCGCGACGAGGAGCGCGGGCGCGGTGTAGCCGGCGATGACCGCGGCGGCGAGGACGGTGGCTGCGAGCGTCGTCGGGACGCCGACGGTTTCGCGCTCGTCGGCGTCGTAGGCCGTGTACAGGCCGAGGCGGGCGACCGCCATCGAGACGAAAAGCGCCGCGACGCCGACGCCGACGCCGACGAACGCCGGGTCGGCCGCGAACGACCGCGCGTCGAGGAGGACGAACGCCACGAGGGCGGCCGGCGCGACCCCGAACGACGCCACGTCGGCGAGCGAGTCGAGGTACGGGCCGGCGTCGGTCGACCCGCGGTGGCGCGCCACGACGCCGTCGAGCCCGTCGGCGACGGCGGCGACCAAGATGAGCCGGGCCGCGAGCCGCACGTCGACGGCGGCAGCGACGACGGCGAGGAAGCCGACCGCGGCGTTCGCCACCGTCACCGCGTCGGCGAGCCCGAGCCGACCGACGAACCGGAAACGCATATCGGATCGGTCGACGAGGCGTGATTTAGGGTTTGTTATCTGCCCGGCGGCCGGCGGCGCGGAGCGTCGCTGGAGCCGCCGTCGGCGGCGCGTCGGCCCCGCCGTCACGGGGGGGTCGTCCGGCGGTGAGGGGTCCGGCGGATCAGTCGCGCGAAACAATCACTAAGCCAACAGGTGCGCGACGGGTCACGCGGACGCACACGAACGCCTACGCCGGCGCCTGCCCGAGCCGACGGCCGACTCGTCGGTTCGGGTTCGGGAGGCGCGTGCGAGATCGCCTGACGAGGGCGGTGTGTCGCGCTCGGTCACACAGGTCGGCGGCGGCGTCGTCACGGGCGTCCGCGTCGGGACGGACGGGCGTTTATCGAACATGACACCATACGTTTGTGTACGCTTTCCGTGGTATCTGATACCATCAAGCCTTAATTCGTTGGCCGACGAATCGGTTGCTATGTCGGGTTCTCGGGCACTGTTGGTCCACCCCAAAGAGGGGAGTGATCGGATCACGTCGGCGCTCAGCGCCGCCGGGTTCGACGTGACGACGGTCAACAACGCCACCGCTGCCGTCGCGAAGGTGACCACGAGTGAGTACGACTGTATCGTGAGCGAGTACTCGCTCCCAGGAGACGACGGTATCGCGCTGGCCGAGGCGATAGCGGAGTCGGACGCTCGGGTCCCCATCGTGATGTTCTCCGCGGTGGACGACGACGCCGTCTTGGAGGCCGCCTTCGACAGCGGCGTCGACGAGTTCCTCCACAAGAACGGCTCGGCGTCCATCGACCGGCTGGTGACCGACGTGTCGACGGTGTGTTCGGTCGAGGGGGCGTCGGGAACCAAACAGGACATCTCGGGCCACGAGCCGGCCGCGGAAGGGGTCAGCCGAGCCGTCAGCGAGGCGCCGGTCGGGATCAGCCTCAGCGATCCGGACCTCCCCGACTACCCGCTCGTATACGTCAACGACGCCTGGGAGGACCACACGGGGTATTCGGTCGAGGAGGCGCTCGGGCGAAACCCGCGGTTCCTGCAGGGACCGGGAACGGACCCGGAGACCGTCGAACGGCTCTCGACGGCCATCGCCAACGAGAACCAGGTGACGGTCGGCATCCGGAACTACCGGCGGGACGGGACCCCGTTCTGGAACGAGCTGACGGTCGCGCCCGTGTACGACGACGACGACGAGTTGGCGCACTACGTCGGGTTCCAGAACGACGTGACCGACCGGAAGCGGGCCGAGCAGCTGGCCGAGGAGCGCGCGGAGAAGCTCGCGACGGAGCGGCAGGCGCTCGACCGGGTTCTCGGCCGGGTGAACGGCCTGCTCAGCGAGATCAGCCGGATCCTCGTCGAGAGCCGCGACTCGGAGACCATCGCCGAGCGCGTCTGCGAGGAGATCGCCGACGAGCCGGGGTACATGGGCGGCTGGATCGCCGAGGTCTCCTCGGCGACGGGGCGGCTGGACATGACCGCGACGAGCGGGATTCCGATCGAGGCGGGCTCCTCTTTCGCCGTCAGCGAGACGCCGCGGGAGGTCCAACAGACCATCGAGACCGAAGAGGTACACGGCCGGCCGGCCGGGAGCGGCTCCGACGGCGACCTCGCGCCGAGCGCGATCGGCGCGGCGCGCCTCCTCGTCGTCCCGATCACTTACGGCCACCGGCGGTACGGCCTGCTCGGCATCTACAGCAGCGAGGGGAACGCCCTCGACCGGCGCGAGCGGAAGGTGTGTGAGTCGGTCGGGAAGATGATCGCCAACGGGCTCCACTCGGTCGAGACGACCCGCATCCTCACGACGGACCGGGTCATGGAGCTACAAGTGGAGATCGGCGACCCCTCGGTCTCGCTCTCGCGGGTCGCGGACGCGATCGGCGGCCCCATCGAACACCTGGGGACGACGCGCCTCGACGACGACGCCTGCGAGCTGTACCTCAGGGCGACGGACCCGGACGAGGACGCAAGCGCCGTCGAGGCGCTCCCGTTCGTCGAGTCGGTTCGGCAGGTGTCCGAGACGGCCGGCGACGTCACCATCGCCGTGACCGCCACCGAGTCGCCGCCGCTGACGCGGCTTGCGGAATACGGCGGCGTCGTCGTCACGGCCACCGCGGACGCGTCGAGCGCGAGCCTGACCATCGAGGCGCCGCCCGAGCAGGACGTCAGAGCGATGCTCGACGTGTTCCGGGCGGTGTACGACGGGGTCGAACTCCGGTCCCGCGTGGAGCGTGAGAGCCGCGACCGGAGCCTGACCGAGTTCGCGTCCGCCGTGGACGACAAGCTCACCGACCGGCAGCGTTCGGCGCTGAAGACGGCCGAGCTGAACGGGTACTTCGAGTGGCCCCGACCGGTCGACGGCTCGGAGATCGCCGAGCGGATGGGGATCACGCGACAGACCTTCCACCAGCACCTCCGGGCGGCCGAGCGCAAACTGGTCGAAGCGTACGTCGACCCGCGGTCGCCGGGCGACCAGGACTGAGCCGTCGGACGGAACGCCCGTCAGACGGACGACCATCGCCGGAACGACACACAGAGCAGATGTTCACCGCACGAGATGCCGCCGAGATCGACGCCCCCGTCGAGCGGGTGTTCGCCTTCCTCGACGACCCGCACAACCACGCCGCTGTCACCCCGCGGCTGGAAGACGTGAGAGACGTCCGCCGGCTGCCGAACGGCGGGAAGCGCCTCGCGTACACCTATCGCATGGCGGGCGTGGGGATCGACGGGGAGATCGTCCAGACCGTCCACGAGCCGAACGAGCGCATGACCTTCGACCTGCGCGGGCGCCTGACCGGGACCATCGATCTGACCTTCGAGTCCACGACCGACGGGACCGAGCTGACGTACGCGGCCGAGTACGACATCCCCGAGAACGCGCTGACCGCCCTCGGCGCGCCGCTGGTGCGCCGATTCAACGAGCGACAGGTGCGCGCGACGCTCGCTGCCGTCGCGGATCGAGTCGGGGGCGACGCGGGCTGACTCGCGTACGGCGCGCGACGCTCCGCGGAAAATCGGCGGATACGGCGGCGGTTCGGGCGAAGTATTAACAACGGCTTAGCCCGAAGAGAACGTCATGGATATGATAGCCCTCCAACTCGGTTTCGGCCTCGTGAGCGTCGGGCTGCTCTTCTTGCTGCTCGTGGTCGTCACGCTCTGGCAGTCGTTCGAGATCGTCGACGCCTACGAGAAGAAGACGCTCACCGTCTTCGGCGAGTACCGGAAACTGCTCGAACCGGGTATCAACCTCATCCCGCCGTTCGTCTCCCGAACGTACCCGTTCGACATGCGGACGCAGACCCTCGACGTCCCGCGACAGGAAGCGATCACACGGGATAACTCGCCGGTGACCGCCGACGCGGTCGTCTACATCAAGGTGATGGACGCGAAGAAGGCCTTTTTGGAGGTCGACGACTACAAGAAGGCCGTCTCGAATCTCGCGCAGACGACGCTCCGCGCCGTCCTCGGCGACATGGAGCTCGACGACACGCTGAACAAGCGCCAGGAGATCAACGCGAAGATCCGCAAGGAGTTAGACGAGCCCACCGACGAGTGGGGGATCCGCGTCGAAAGCGTCGAGGTCCGCGAGGTCAACCCCTCGAAGGACGTCCAGCAGGCGATGGAACAGCAGACCTCCGCCGAGCGTCGCCGCCGCGCGATGATTCTCGAAGCGCAGGGTGAGCGTCGCTCTGCGGTCGAGCAGGCGGAGGGTGACAAGCAGTCGAACATCATCCGCGCGCAGGGTGAAAAGCAGAGCCAGATCCTCGAAGCGCAGGGTGACGCCATCTCGACTGTGCTCCGCGCCCGCTCCGCCGAGTCGATGGGCGAGCGCGCCATCATCGAGCGCGGCATGGAGACCCTAGAGGAGATCGGGAAAGGCGAGTCGACGACGTTCGTCCTCCCGCAGGAGCTCACCAGCCTCGTCGGGCGCTACGGCAAGGCGCTCTCCGGCTCCGACGTCCAGGAGATGGAGGGGCTCGAAGGCAAGGAGTTCGACGGCGACACCCGGAAGATGCTCGGGCTCGACGACATCGACGAGATCCTCGGCCAGATCGAGGAGTCCGCGGAGATGGACGTCGAGGAGTTAGAGAAGGAGGCGGAGGCGGTCAAGGCGGGCGGCGCCGGCGCGGACATCAAGTCGGCCGACGAGGTCATCCAGGAGATGGACGACGAGGGCGTCGAAGGGGAAGTCGAGACCGAACGCGAGTGACCGGGTCGGCCCGTCCCGTCGGACCGGCGTCACGGTTGGAAACAGGGTAGAGCGTCCGGGAGCGACCCGAGCGAAGTGTTTTTCTCGATACGACGAGTATCATCGGTCGTGACAGACGGAATCGACGGACGGAAGCGCGAGACGCTCCGGCGGTTCGCCGCCATCGGAGCCGCCGCGCCGTTCGTCGGAACCGCGAGCGCCGACACCGGGGACGGAGGGGAGGCCAACGAGACGCGCGAGGCCATCCGCGGGTACGTCCCCACCACCCCCGGCGCCCACTTCTCGAAGCTCCGCGACGACCTCCACCTCGGGACCGGCGAGGCCCAGTACCACCTCCGAAAACTCGAGGAGGCGGGCGAGGTCGAGTCGCTCAAGGACGCCGACTACCGCCGCTTTTTCCCGGCCGGTCGGTTCGACGAGCGCGACAAGCGCGCGCTCGGCTACCTCCGCCGGGACACCCCCCGCGGGATGATCCTCGCGCTCTTGCGCGACCCGACGGCGACCGGCGCGGAGTTGGCCGCCGAACTCGGCGTCTCGCGGCCGAGCGTGAGCGCCGCCGCCGCCGACTTGGCCGCCGCCGGTCTCCTCGACCGGACCGACGGCTACGCGCTGACCGAACCGGAGCGGCTGCTCACGCTCGTGGTCCGATACGCCGACTCCTTCGACGCGGCCGCCGTCGCCTTGGCGGACGACGCGGCGTCGCTGGTCTCGTACGACCCCTGAAAAGCGGCCGGCTGCGACCGTCCGCGCCGATTACGCCGTGACCATCCAAGTCGTTCCCGAGGAGTAGCCCCACTTTTCGACGTCGATGCCGCCGGCGTCGGCGACCGCGCTCATGTTCGCTCCGACCTCCTTCGCCGAGAGGCCGAGCTCGTCGGCGATCAGTCGCGATTTGAAGTACGTCTGCTCGCCGGCGTTCTCGCGGAGGTACCGCAGAATCTGCTCTTGTTTCGGCGAGAGGCCGGTCGGCTCGGCGACGACCGCATCGGAGTGTACCATGCTCATACGTCGTACACGACGTATCGGCACTTAACCGGGTTGGTAGACCGGGTTAACAGCCCGCAGTCGTGCGATTTTTCCCCGAGAGGGCGGTCACGACGAGCGGCTCACGCCGGGTTTCGGTACGATCCGTGAACGGCGAGTCGGTCGGCGAACGGACCGAAACAGGCGCGCCGGTCAGCCGTCGACAGAACCGAGGCGACGAAGGCTCAGTAGAGGTCGGAGACGAACGGGCCGAAGGCGCCGGCGACGGCGGCCGCGAGGGCGTCCGCGCGGTCCACGCGTCCGTTGGTGAGCGCGCCGGCGGCGCCGCCGCGTCTGGCGACACCCTCCGTGTCGAGAAGATCATCCATCACCGGGCCGAGTTCCTCACCGCTGGCGATCCGCGCGGCGATGTCGGTCGGGAGTTCGAGGCTGGGGCCCGCCCCGCGACCGACTTGGGACCCGTCCGAGGCTACCGCCCACATGACGAGGAAGAACCCATCCGCCCCGTCGAACCGCGCGACGCCGCCTTCGATACCCACGCCGAGGTCGTAGGCGTCCGGCTCCGAGTCGAGGACCGCCGCGGCGCGGTTCTCCGCGCCGGCGATGGTCTCCGCGTGACCCGTCGGCTGTTCGCTCACGCCGGAGGGGACCGGGACGGCATCCACCGCGACCGTCGACGGGTCGCCGGCGAGCCCGTCGAGGACTGCGGTGTCGCCGTCGGTCCGGTCCGCCTCGGAGTCGGGGTCGCTCGCGGTGCCGAGCGCCTGTTCGACCGCGCGTCGCTTCACCGGGTTCCCGCTGCCGACGCCAACTCGCATACCCGTACTCGGGGAACGGCCTACGAATACGTCTCGGTCTCGGGATGGAACAGCCCCGCCAGCCGTTCGACCCCGTCGATAAGGGCGGGGCTCGGCTGGTTTAACAGCGAGTCGTCGATCACGTGGACCGGCGCGTCGACGGCCCAGTCGCGGCTCGCGATGGTTTCGGGGTCGACGCGGTCGCCGTGGCCACAGACGTGAACGATCACGTGGTCGGGGTCGGCGCGCTCGACGGCGGCGAGGTCGACCTCGCGGGAGCGCTCGCCGGGGTCGACGAAGGGGTATCGGCCGCCGGCGGCGCGCACGGCGTCGGGGACCCAGTTCCCGGCCGCCATCGGCGGGTCGGACCACTCTTCGCAGTAGACCGTCGGACGGGGGCGGGATTCGACCGCGCTGGCAACATCGTCGAGGCGTCGCCGGGAGTCGGCGGCCAGTCGCTCCCCGGCCGCGGGGCGCCCAACGTCGGCGCCGCGGGCGGCGAACGTCTCGACCGCCTCGTCGAGGGTCGCGGGGGCGCGGTGGCGGACGTCGAACCCGCGCTCGCGGCAGTCCTCGGCCAGGTCGCTCTGGAGGCCGTCGCTGGTGAGAACCACGTCGGGGTCGAGATCTGCAACCCGGTCGAGGTCGGGGTTCAGCCACCCGCCGATGGCGATTGGGAACTCCTCGCCGTGCGCCGACCCGATGTCCGCGGGGCGGTCGCAGTGGTGGGTGACGCCGACGAGGAGTTCGGCGGCGCCGAGGGCGGTCACCGTCGCTGTCGCGCTCGGGGCCAGCGAGACGACGCGGGGAGCAGTCATCGGTGTCGACTCGGAGCGCCGGTAGCCCAAGCGTTTCGGTCGGCGGCAGTAGTAGCAGCTATTCGACTACACGCGCTCGGCCTCGAACCTATACAGTCATTGACATCCTCCTCCGCGTAAACGCGGAGGAATCCTGAGCGTTGGAGATTTCAGGTTTGCAGTTCCACCGAACCCCAGCACGGTGAGAATCCGTGCGGGGTTCACGGACTGTGGCGGGTGGGACTGCTGGGAGTGCCAAGCCCCCGGTACTCCTATCCTCCATCGTGTTCGGACTCCCAGAGTTGTTTGTGCCTCGGGGAGTCCGGCAGATGTCGACGGACTTGGAGTTACTTTCTGTGGTGCGTACGGCAGTCGGGCACTGCATCGGTTCATTGTAGGAACCGACCGTTCACCCGACTGGTTCCGATTACTGTCTCATTGCTTGAGGCGGACAGGCCGCCATCGTAGGACTGATCGGAATCGCTCTATTTCCGGTCTGATTCCTGTCTGTATGTAGGGCTGCCTGTCACTTTAAGCCACGGATTGTCAAATCTCTGATCGGCTATCACTACGTGGACAGGCTCAGAATTGTCGGATTCATCCTGCGGCTGAAGCCGCAGGTATTCTCCTTGATACTCTATAAACATGAATAAGTAGGCTACAAATCAGGTACCACTATGAGTGATGTATCGTGTGTCGTTTGCGGATCGGTTTCCAGCCCTGACGGGATGGCGTACCGATGCGCATACTGCGGGGATCCGGTCTGTCCGGACCATCGGCTTCCGGAAAACCACAGCTGTACCGGTGAACGGCTTCCTGCGGACGAAACGCCAGAGAACCGAAGTCCACAGCCGATGGATCCAGAAGATGTGACTACGATGGGGACGACACCGGACGACATTGGTCAATCATCGCCGGACGTAGCTCTCGACGGTTCAATCGCCGGAACCCAACAGAATGATTCGAAGGAGGAAACTACAGAAGCATGGTGGCGAAGGCTCCTCCCGTGGTGATCTCGTGGTTCCCGTAGCGAGAGGCGTCTGCTGTGTGGCCCAAGAGCGCGAGACGCCCGAAAACCCGTGATAGATCGTGTTCTTTTGCCGGCTTTTCGCCGATGCGTTCCGGTCGTTTTAAGTTTAGTTCTACCCTCTTTGAGGTAAGATCGCTCTCGGGCCGTGTTCAGTTACCGAGAGGGGGTTTAGCCATGAGTGAACGAATACACACGCGGGGGAGTCGCTCCCGAACGGAGACGACGGAGACGGAATCGGAACAGACTGACGAGACGTTGAGTTGTCCTGAGTGCGACGGCAACGTCATCAACGACGAGGAACACGGCGAGAGCGTCTGCGCCGACTGCGGGCTCGTCGTCGAGGCCGACTCCGTCGACCGCGGGCCGGAGTGGCGCGCGTTCGACTCTCGCGAGAAAGACGAGAAGAGCCGCGTCGGCGCCCCGACGACCAACACGATGCACGACAAGGGGCTCTCGACGAACATCGACTGGCGCGACAAGGACGCGTACGGCCGGTCGCTCGGCGCGCGCCAGCGCCAGAAGATGCAGCGCCTCCGCAAGTGGAACGAGCGGTTCCGCACCCGCGACTCGAAGGAGCGCAACCTCAAGCAGGCGCTCGGCGAGATCGACCGCATGGCCTCGGCACAGGGGCTCCCGGACAACGTCCGCGAGACCGCCTCCGTCATCTACCGGCGCGCGCTCGACGAGGACCTGCTCCCCGGCCGCTCCATCGAGGGCGTCTCGACCTCCTGTGTGTACGCCGCCGCGCGGATGGCCGGCGTCCCCCGTTCGCTCGACGAGATCGCCGACGTCTCCCGCGTCGAGAAAGCCGAGATCGCCCGGACGTACCGCTACGTCGTCCGCGAACTCAAGCTCGAAGTGAAGCCGGCCGATCCCGAGCAGTACGTTCCCCGCTTCGCCTCCGACTTAGAGCTCTCCGAGGAGTCCGAGATGCGCGCGAAGAGCCTCCTGCGTAACGCCAAGGAGAAGGGTGTCCACTCCGGCAAGTCGCCTGTCGGCCTCGCCGCCGCCGCCGTCTACGCCGCCGCCCTCCTCACGAACGAGAAGACGACCCAGGCCGCCGTCAGCGAGGTCGCCGACATCAGCGAGGTCACGATCCGCAACCGGTACCACGAGCTGTTAGAGGCCGAAGACGGACTCGTCGCCTGAACCGACGACGGACGCCGTTTTGCCGCGAGTCGGACCCGTTTTTCGCCGGACGCGTACACCTAAGTCCCCGGCCGCGGAACGCCCGCGTATGTTCGACGAGTTCGTTCTGACCGCGAGTACGGCCGACCTCTCGGAGGAGCCGGCCGCCCGCGAACACGCAGACGCCGTCGAGTACCGAATGGACCTCGCGAGCGACCCGCTCGACCAGCTGGAGGCGTACGACGGCGAACTCCCGCTGCTCGTCACGAACCGGGCGTCGTGGGAGGGCGGCGAGGCCGAGGGGCTCGGCCGGTACGACGCGCTCTCGACCGCGATCGGTCACGAGGCGGTCGCCGCGGTGGACGTGGAACTCGCCGCGCTGCACGGCACGCACCCGGACCCTGCGGAGGAGTCGCACGCGGCGGCGCTTCGCGAGGCGGCCCGCGAGGCGGGCGCGAGCGTGGTCGCCTCGGTTCACGACTTCGAGTCGACGCCCGAGCCCGCGGCCCTCGTCGACCTCCTCGCCGACGCCGCGAGCGAGGGGGACGTGGGGAAACTGGCGACGACGGCGACCGCGCCGGTCGACGCGCTCGCGATGCTGCGGGCGACCCACGAGGCGACCGCGGCGGGCCACCGCGTCGCGACGATGTGCATGGGCGAGCCGGGGCGGCACACGCGCGCCGTGGCGCCCGTCTACGGGTCGAAAATCGGGTACGCGCCGGTCGACCCCACGAACGCCACGGCGCCCGGACAGTACCCGCTCGCGACGCTCAGAGCACTCGTCGACGGACTGCGGGAGGACGGAACGGGTAAGTGACCAGATATAAATCGTCGATCACCGACCGCGACGGCCGGTTATAAGTGAACGGGCGGTGCGGTGGCGCGTGCCTGCGAGGCCGCTTCGCGGCCGAGCAGCACCGCGCGAGGGACGCCGCGAACGCCCGCAGGGCGTGAGCGGCGAGGCTGGGGAGGCGTGAGGTGCAGGGCTGTGCGGTCGGGTGGGGCTTTGGCGGTGTTCTCCGGCGAGTCACCGACTATCGGTCATAAACCGCCACGAAGGCCGGCGACTGCCTGTTAAAGGACCACGGATAGAGCCAAACCGCTTTACCACCGCCCCCGTAAGTGGCGACAATGGCGACGTGTGACGTGTGTGGGGAGTACGAAAACCTTCCCTACCAGTGTAAACGGTGCGGCCAGACGTTCTGTGCCGACCACCGCCTTCCCGAGAACCACAACTGTCCGGGGCTCGCAGAGTGGGACGACCCCGGCGGGGTGTTCGACAGCGGCTTCGACGACAGCGTCGAGGCCAACGCCGGGTCGAGCGGGGGCGGTTCGGCAGGCGTCACCGATCGAATTAAGCGACGGATCGACCGCGAGACCAGCACCGGCGGGCTCGTGAGTTACTTCCGCGGGAACGCGACGTACGCGCTCCTGCTCGCGATGTGGCTCACGTTCGTCGCGCAGTGGGTGGCTCTCACCGTCGGCGGCCGGCCGCTCCACAACACCCTCTTCGTGCTCCAGTCGGAGGCGCTCGGGAACGTCTGGACGTGGGTGACCTCGGTGCTGTCTCACTCCCCCGTCGGCCTCTACCACATCATCGGGAACAGCGTCGTGCTGTTCTTCTTCGGCCCGCTCGTCGAGCGCGCGGTCGGCTCGAAGCGGTTCGTCGGGTTCTTCTTCGCCGCGGGGGCCATCGCTGGCCTCGGCCACGTCCTGTTCGCGATCGCGACGGGCGCGCCGCCGACGGGTGTGCTCGGCGCCAGCGGCGCGGGCTTCGCGATCTTGGGCGTGCTCACCGTCTGGCGGCCGAACATGCAGGTGCTCCTCTTCTTCGTCGTCCCGATGAAGATCAAGTACCTGACGTGGGGGATCGCGCTCGTCTCGGCGGTCCTCGTGATCCAGAGCGGGACGGGCGGCGTCGGCGGTATCGCACACCTCGCGCACCTGATCGGCTTCGCCATCGGGCTCGCGTTCGGCAAGCGATACGAGGGGCTGTCGCGCTCCGCGGGCGGCATGGGCGGCGTCTCGATGGGCGGCGCGAGCGGTCCCCGCGGGCCGGGCGGTCCCGGTGGTCCGGGCGGGCGCTTTTAAATGTCGTCGCCCGTGGACCCGGACAGCATCGCGCGCCCTGAGTTCCTCCCGGACCCCTCGCTCTCCCGCGCGGAGATGGAGTCGCTCCAGCGCGACCTGGCGGCGGCGGCGACGGAGGCCGACGACCACGACCTCGACCCGGCGAGCGTCGCGATCGACGAGCCGGCGGACCTGACCGACGGCCTGCCGGAGGCACGGACCGATACGAGTCCCGACCAGTCAACGCCCGACGCGCCGGTCGTCGTGGGGGTCGACCAGGCGTTTCTGACGCCCGACGAGGGGCCGGAGCGGGCCGTCTCCGCCGCGGTCGCGTTCCGCGCCGGCGACGTGATCGAGTACGCGAGCGCGGTCACGCCGCTGTCGATTCCGTACGTGCCGGGCCTGCTCGCGTTCCGGGAAGGCGGGCCGATACGGGCGGCGCTCGCCGCACTGGACGCCGAGCCGGATCTGTTGGTGTGTGACGGCTCCGGCCGGATCCACTTTCGCGAGGCCGGGCTGGCGACGCACATCGGCGTGCTGGTGGACGCACCGAGCGTGGGCGTCGCAAAGCGCCTGCTGTGCGGGGAGCCGGACGAGTCGACAGACGAGCGGCCCGCGGGCTGGCGAACGCCGATCCGCGCCGACGAGCGCGTGACGACCGCCGAGCCGGGAACCGTGATCGGGCACGCGCTTCAGTCCCGACAGTACCCGAACAGCCGGCGCGTCAATCCCCTGTACGTGAGCCCCGGACACCGGGTGTCGACCGGGACGGCGACCGACCTCGTCGAGGCGCTGTGTGCGGGGTACAAACTCCCGGAGCCGACCCGACTGGCCGACGCGTACGCCGACGCGGTCAAACGAGAGGCGCAGGCGGCGGGGAGCCGCTGACGCGGTGTGCCAGGAACTGACATAGGCAGGCGGTTTATATATGCTGGACTGCGAACGCGAAGGTATGGCAGACGAGGAGATGGAAGGCCCGATGTCCGCCCAGGAGTTCCGCTCGCTGACAGACGGACTGGTCCGGCAGAGCTCCGGGGGCGGGACGACCGTTTATAAGAACGCCGCGGGCGTCGGCTGCCCGAACCCCGACTGCGACCGCGGGGTGTTCCAGACGCTGTTCGTCAGCGACCACGGCTGGCAGCAGATCGGCGCGACCCGCGACGGGATCGACCTGTGCCTGTGTAACACCGAGTCGAAGCGACTCGTGTTCATCCACGACGACTGACGTGATCGGGATAGACCAGTGAGCGACGATTCCGACCCGCTCGCGGCGTTACACGACCACCTCGCGGCCACCGAGGAGCTGCCGGTGGAGCGCGAGGCCGGTTGGCGACTCGGCGAGGCGCAGGCGCTCGCCGCGGAGATCGCCGACGGCGGGGTCGACGACGCGACGGTCGTCAGGCGAGCCGACGAGATCCGAACCCTGCTCGCGGCGGTCGACGGGACCGGCGATCCGGAGGCCGACGACCACGTCGCCGCCGCGCGGGAGCTCGCGAGTCGAATCGCGGACCGAGCGGACGGCGGCTGACCGCGGGCGCTCGGATCGGTGCGTCTCTCTGTTCGACGCGGAGCGACCGCCACGGGCTGACGACCCCGACGACCGAGATATCAGTCGTCCGCGGCGGGCTCCGCCCCGGCGTCGGCGGCACACCGGTTCGGACCCAGCTCTAGCTCGATGGCCGCGACCTCGTCGGGCGGCGACTCGACGCCGCGGTTCGCCGCGATGACGGCCTCGTAGTTCGGCGGCTTCTCCGGGAGCGTCGCCGTGATGCGCTCCACGAACGCCCCGCGGTCGAGGTCGAGCACGTCGAGCCCCCGTCGAGCCGCGCCGACCGTCGTCGTCACCGGCTCGCCGGGCGTGACGTCGCCGGTCGTCCCGTCGTTCGCGACCGCGAAGTGCCCCGGACAGACGACGATCCGGTCGGGCTCCGCGAGCAGGGTTCCGTGGAGCGACTCGTAGAGCCGCTCTGCGCCGGTCGCCGCGCCGGCGGTCGCTTTCTGGTCGTCGCCCGCGTCGTCGTCCCCGCCGTCGCCGCCAGCCGCGAACTGCAGTTCCGTCCGCCCGACGCTGTCGGTGAACAGCGTGTCGCCGGTGAGCAGCGCGGACCGCCCGACGAGGTAGCTCGCGCCGTCGTCGGTGTGGCCGGGGGTCGCGAGCGCCTTCACGTCGACGCCGCCGACGTCGAGCGTCTCGTTGCGCGCGAGCGACTCGAACGCGTACGCCACGTCGCGCGCTTCGGCCGCCGCCGGGAGGTAGTACGGGACGCCGAGTTCGTCGGCGAGGTCCCGGCCGCCGGAGAGGTGGTCGGCGTGGACGTGCGTGTCGAGGACCGCGGCGATGGACGCGTCGCGTGCGGCCGCCGCCTCCCGCCACTCGTCGCCGTGTCGGGAGACGTCGATAGCGATGGCGACGCGGTCGGAGCCATCGGAATCAGCGATAGCGAGGCGGTCGGAGCCGTCGGGATCATCTCGTTCACCGTCGCCCCCGGACGACCGCCCGCCCACCACGAGGTAGCCGAGACAGCCCTTCGCGCGCCGCTGGATCTGGACGACGTCGAGGGGTTCGTCGCCCGCGTCGGGGAGCGGGACCGCGGTCCGGTCGTACACGGCAGACCACCCACGCATCCCGTCCGCGAGGACCGTGACGTCGTCGTAGCCCGCCGCCTCCAGCTCCTCGGCGAAGTCGAGCGAGGCCTTCCCCTTCGCGCAGGTCGTCACGATCGCGTCGCCGGGACCGACGCCGGTCTCCGCCTCGAAGTCGTCGACGTCGAACTCGTGAAACGGCTTATAAAAGTAGTGGACGGAGTCGGCAATCTGCCAGCTCTCGTAGCTCTCCGCCGGTCGCGTGTCGACGAGGGCGAACGACCGCTCGCCGCGTCGGCGCTCGTCTATCATGTCGCGGAACGCGTTCGCGTCGATGACGGTTGGCATAGGTGGTAGTTGGCACCGAGGGGCAAAACGCTGTGCAGTGGAATCGACTCCCGACCGCTCCGTCGCCCGCCCGGCGGCGCCCGCGATGGACAGGTTTTAGCCGAGCGGTCGGTCAGGTGCGCGCATGGTCGAGGCGTTCGCGGTCGCCAGCGGGAAGGGCGGCACGGGCAAGACGACGAGCACGCTCGCGCTCGGGATGGCGCTCGCCGAGGAGCACGACGTCACCGTCGTCGACGCCGACACGGGGATGGCGAACCTCCTCTTTCACGCCGGACTCGACGACGCGGCCGTCACGCTCCACGATCTGCTCGTCGCCGAAACCGCGACGACCGTCTCGGAGGCGACGTACGACCGGTTCGGGCTCTCCGTCGTCCCCTGTGGCACGTCGCTCGCCGGCTTCGAGGCCGCCGAACCGGAGCGGCTCCGCGACGTGGTCGCCGAACTCGCCCGCGACACCGACATTCTGCTGCTCGACTCGCCGGCCGCGCTCGGCTCGAAGTCGGCCGTGTTACCGGTCGTGTTGGCGGACCGCATCGTCGTCGTCGTGGAACCGACGATCCCCGCGCTCTCCGACGGGCTGAAGGTACAGGAGTACGCGCGCTCGTACGGCACGGGCACGGCGGGCGTGCTGTTCAACAAGGTCCGCGACGACGCCGCCGACGTGACCGAGCAGGCCGAACGCCGCTTCGGCGGCCCGGTGCTCGCGACCGTGCCCGAAAGCGACGCCGTGAGAGACGCGCGACGCGCCGGCAAGCCGCTGCTCGCGCACGCTCCCGAGAGCGACCCCGCCGCCCGCTACCGGCGGGCCGCCGCGCGGCTCGACGTCCGCGACGGGGACGAAGGGGCCGTCGCCGACCGCTTCCGAAGCGCGGTCGTCCCGGACACGCCATGACCGAGAGCGCCGGGAGCACGGCGCTTCGCATTCCGCGCGGGGACCTGTTGCGCTCCCGCGTCGTCTCCGACGTGGGGACGACGCTCTCGCGGGCGCTCGACCGGGAACTGACCGGGTACGCGACGCTCGTGCCACAGGAGACGCTCCTCTTGGAGGGCGACGCCCGCGGCGTCGTCACCTTCGCCGACGGCGTCCCCGTGCTCGCGTACAACACGGTGAGCGACAGCGGCGGCCCCGACGCGCTCGCCGAGCTCGCGGTTCCCGGCCCCTACCGCGTCGAGCTGTACGCGGTGGCGGACGCCGCGCTCGAAACCGCCCACGAGGAGGAGACGCTCCGCGTCGCGCCCGGCGCCGCGGCGACGGAACTGGCCGACGACCCCGCGCTCGCCGACCGCACCCGCGAGGCCGCCCCCGACGAGCGACTGGACGACGGCGACGACGACGGCGACGCGGTCGCGGCGTTCCTCGAAGACGACGAGCGGATCGAAGCGATCCGCGAGCAGGCCCGCTCGGAGGCGGAAGAGCGAGCGGCCGAGTGGGGGCTCGACGACGCGCTCGCCGGCGACGACGAGGCCGAGGCCGACGCGGAGTTCACCTGACGGGCGACGCGGCGGGCCGGCTCGGCGGAGTCGCCGACCGGAGCGTCACAGCAGTTAGGTCGATGCGACTCCTACGGAGGGTATCACCGTCCTCCACCTTCTCCGTCTGACGACGCCGACCGACTTCGCCGACTGGTACGACGCGAGCCGCGCGTACACCCGCCACGTCGCCGCGGGAATGGGGTTCGACGGCGCCGACGCGCTCGACGGCGCAGGGGTCGCGGCCGCCCTCCGAGAGAACCCCTCAGAACTGTCCCCCGCGGCGGCCCGGTCCGTCGCGGCGACGTTGCTCGCCGACGGCCGGTTCTCCGAGCCGTACTGCGAGTGGCTCCCGGCGTGGTACGAACTCGGCCTGATAGCGCCGGTCCGCTACGGGGAGTGGCGGCTCCGACGCGTCGCCGGCGCGGTCGCAGACGCCGCGGACGTGACCGTGACGGCGCCGCAGTTCTCCCGGCCGAGCGACGTGACCATCGACGGGAAGCCGGCGCTGGCGCGGGTCTCCGGCTTCCGAGAGCGGTTTCTGCTGGCCGACGCGCTGTTGCACCTGGAGTGGTTCGAACACGCCGCGGCCGCCGACGGCATCGAGGTCCCGGCGGGGCTCGTCGAGCAGACGCGGACGGAGTCGCTGTCGTACTACGGCGGCGTTCGCGACGAGTTATCGCCGCCGGTGCGACGCTTCCAGCGGCTGCTGTTCGCCGACGACGCGTGGGTCAGGCGGGTCGACGAGCGCTACGGGCTGAACAGTCGGCTGTTCGGGTTCTGGGAGCGACTGCTGTCCGCGGAGCGAGAGCGGCTGGCGGCGGGCGCGGGCGCTTCGGGGGCGCAGGCGGGCGCGAGAGGTGACTGAACGGGCACCCGCGGGAGGCGACTGAGCGATCGGAGGAGAGACGGTATCCTGCGGCCGGCGTTGGCTCGCGCGCTGTTACAGACCCTGTAACATGTCTTCGGGTGTGTGGTTCTCGCGGGAGGTAAGTATTCCAATAGACGGACCGTTTGTGGTGATACGAGCCGGATGTCGGTTCGTCTTTCCCCGCCTCGGCCCTCTCTGACGGTTCCAGCGTCGCACCGGGCGAGACTGCGGTCACTCCACGGCCGGTCGCGACGCTGTTTCGATTCGATCACTCGTGGGCGAGTAATCTTTTATTCACCGTTGCGTATGCCGGAACCTTCATAGGGTGCCTCCCGAATCCTCCGGACATACGAATGGCAGTACTCTGGCTCGAGGATGTCAACGCCGACGACGTCGGGACCGTCGGCGGCAAGGCGGCTTCGCTCGGTGAACTCATCGGCGCTGGGCTTCCGGTTCCGCCGGGGTTCACCGTCACGGCAGGTACGTACCGCACGTTCATCGAAGAGGCGGGGATCGACGAGGAGCTGTTCGCCGCGGTCGACGTCGACCCGGAGGACTCCGTCGCGCTGCGAGAGGCCGAGCAGACCGCCTCGGAGCTCATCATGGAGACGCCGCTCCCCGACGACGTGCGCGAGGAGATCGTCGAGCGATATCGGTCGATGGGCGAAGACGGCGCGGAGGCGTTCGTCGCGGTGCGCTCGTCGGCGACGGCCGAGGACCTCCCGGACTCGTCGTTCGCCGGCCAGCAGGAGACGTTCCTCAACGTCCGCGAACAGGCCCTCATCCGGCGGGTGAAGGAATGCTGGGCGTCGCTTTTCACGCAGCGCGCGATCTACTACCGGCAGCAGCGCGGGTTCCCGCACGCCGACGTCGACATCGCGGTCGTGGTCCAGCGGATGGTCGACGCCGAAAAGTCCGGCGTGATGTTCACCAGCCACCCCTCGACCGGCGACCCGCAGATTACGATCGAGGCGGCGTGGGGGCTCGGCGAGGCGGTCGTCTCGGGGACGGTGTCGCCCGACAACTACGTCTACGACCGCGAGGAGGGCGTCGTCGACAAGGTGACGGTCGCGGACAAGAAGGTGGAGATGGTGAAAGACCCCGAGACGGGCGAGACCGTCGAACTCGACGTCGAGGGCGACCGCCGCACCGCGCGCGTCCTCAGCGACGAGGAGATTGATGACCTCGTCGTACTCGGCGAGCGCGTCGAGGAGCACTACGGGACCCCCCAAGACGTCGAGTGGGCGATCCACGAGGGGGAGATATACATGCTCCAGTCGCGCCCGATCACGACGATTCAGGAGACCGATGACGGCGCGGAGGCGACCGGAACCGGCGGCGACACCCCACGGAAGTCCACCGCCGGCGACGCGTCCTCGGGCCAGCCCGGCGCGGGGAGCGTCTCGAACGGCGGCGACGACGAAGACGTGCTCGCCGACGGGCTCGGCGCGAGTCCGGGCGTCGTCTCCGGCGCGGTCCGGATCGTCCACAAACTCGACCACCTCGATCAGGTCCAGGAGGGCGACGTGATGGTGACGGAGATGACGATGCCGGACATGGTCCCGGCGATGAAACGCGCCGCGGGCATCGTCACCGACGAGGGCGGGATGACGAGCCACGCCGCGATCATCTCTCGCGAACTCGGCGTCCCGGCCGTGGTCGGAACCGGAAACGGGACGCGGCTCCTCGAAGACGGCCAGCAGGTCACCCTCGACGGCGACAAGGGAACCGTCCGCGCCGGCGCCGACGACGAGGCCGAGGCCGGCGAGGAGTTCGAACCCGTCGAGGCGGCGCGGCCCGAGACCCCCGTCAAGCCGATGACGGCGACGGAGGTCAAAGTGAACGTCTCGATTCCGGAGGCCGCCGAGCGCGCCGCGGCGACGGGCGCCGACGGCGTCGGGCTGCTCCGGATCGAACACATGGTGCTGTCGCTCGGGAAGACGCCCGAGAAGTACATCCAGGACCACGGGGCCCGCGCGTACCAGGACGAACTCATCGAGGGGGTCCGCCGCGTCGCCGACGAGTTCTACCCCCGGCCGGTGAGGGTCCGCACCATCGACGCGCCGACAGACGAGTTCCGGGAGCTGGAGGGCGGGGACGGCGAGCCGGCGGAGCACAACCCGATGCTCGGGTGGCGCGGGATCCGCCGGAGCCTCGACAAGCCGAACCCGTTCCGGCAGGAGTTGGCCGCGTTCGCCCGCCTCTTCGAGATGGGCTACGACAACCTCGAAGTGATGTTCCCGCTCGTCAACGACGCGAGCGACATCGAGGGGATCAAAGCGCACATGCGAGAGACGGGGATCGACCCCGACGCGCGCCGGTGGGGCGTCATGATCGAGACGCCGGCGAGCGCCTTACAGATCGAAGAGCTCGCGGCCGCCGGCATCGACTTCGCCTCCTTCGGAACCAACGACCTCACCCAGTACACGCTGGCGGTCGACCGCAACAACGAACACGTCGCCGGCCGCTTCGACGAGTTGCACCCGGCCGTGCTCAAGCTCATCGGCGACACGATAGAGACCTGCCGCGAACTCGGCGTCGACACGAGCATCTGCGGGCAGGCCGGATCGAAGACGGAGATGGTCGAGTTCCTCGTCGACGAGGGGGTCTCGTCTATCTCGGCGAACATCGACGCGGTGCGGGACGTCCAACACGAAGTGAAACGGACCGAACAGCGGCTCCTCCTCGATTCGGTCCGCTGACGCGGGCGAGGAGCGGCGACTCGGTGTCACGGAGCGGAACGGGTAAGACCCCGCCGCGGCAATGGGTGGTCAAATGCAGCAGCCCGAGCCGCAGTCGTTCGACCGGGTCCTCTCCTCGATGTGTACGGAGCCGCATCCGGCGGCTCGGGAGGCGGCGGAGCGATACCTCGCGACGAATCCGGGCGATCCGGCCACCTACGAGTCGATAGCGGCGCTGGAAGCACGCGCGGTCGAACTGCTCGCCACGGTCACCGACCACCCGACGCCGACCGACGCCACCGGGTACGTCACCTCGGGCGGGACGGAGGCGAACGTGCAGGCGGTCCGGTCCGCGCGAAACCGCCACGACGCGGGCGACGTGAACGTCGTCGTGCCCGAGAGCGGCCACTTCTCCTTTCATAAGGCCGCGGAGCTGCTCGACGTGGAGCTCCGGACCGTACCCGTCGACGACGAGTACCGGGCCCGGACCGATGCCGTCGAGGCGGCCGTCGACGAGACGACCGCGCTGGTCGTCGGCGTCGCCGGAAGCACGGAGTACGGGCGCGTAGATCCGATTCCGGCGTTGACGCGGATCGCTCACGACGCCGGGGCCCGGATGCACGTCGACGCCGCGTGGGGCGGCTTCGTGTTACCGTTTACCGACGCAGACTGGTTGTTCGCCGACGCCCCCGTCGACACGCTGACCATCGACCCGCACAAGTTCGGACAGGCGCCGGTGCCGGCCGGCGGCCTCCTCGCGCGTGACGCCGCGGCGCTGGACGCGCTCGCGGTCGACACGCCGTATCTCGAGACGCGGTCGCAGGCCACGCTGACGGGAACGCGGAGCGGCGCGGGCGTCGCCGGCGCGGTCGCCGCGATGGAGGCGCTGTGGCGGGAGGGGTACCGGGAGGCGGCCGACCGCGCGGCCGCCAACGCCGAGTGGCTCGCGGCCGCCCTCGACGAGCGGGGGTACGACGTGGTCGACCCGGAGCTCCCGCTCGTGGCCGCCGCGGTCCCGGAGCCCGAGTTCGACGCCCTCCGGGAGGCGGGCTGGAAGGTGTCGCGCACGGCGAGCGGCGAGCTCCGCGTCGTCTGTATGCCGCACGTGACGCGGGAGGCGCTGCGGCGGCTGGTGGCCGACCTCGACCAGATCCGGCGATAGTCCGCCGGCGAGCGACACGGCCACGACGCCGGACCGTCAGATCGAACCGCCTCCGCCATCCCCCCGCTTTTCCGCCGAGCCGCGGCCAGACGCACCGTGACACCCTTCAGCGACCTCGCTCGCGCGGCCTACTGCCCGCGACAGCTCTACTACGCGCGCCGCGACGGCGACCGAGACGTGCCCGAGACGACGCGGGCTCGGATGGACCTCGCCTATCGGTACCCGACGCTCGCCGGCGCGCCGGACGCGACGCTCCGCCGGCTCCCGATCCGACGTTCGCCGGCGGCGTACCGCCGGAACCTCGCGCGACTCAGCGAGCGGGACGACTACGCCCGCCTCGTCGACCCGGAGTTCGAGCGCGTCGGGCGGGCCGGGAAGGACTGCCGCGGAACCGTACACAAGATTCTCGACGACGGCGACGGCCCACCGGTTCCGACCGTCGTCTCACCGGGCGAACCGCCCGAAAACGGCGTCTGGGAGCCACAGACGGTCAGGGCCGTCGGCGTGGCCAAGGCGCTCGCGTGGGAGCGAGAGCGGGAAGTGCCGCGCGCGCTCGTCGAGTACCCGAGCGTCGGCGTCGTGCGCGAGGTGCGGCTCACGACGCGGGCGAAGGCGGCCTACCGGCGGGCGCTTCGGGCAGCGCGAGCCATCGACGGGCCGCCCTCGCGCGTCGACGACGACCGATGCACCGCCTGCGACTACCGGGACCGGTGTGGGACCGGGCGGCGAACGCTCCGGTCGCTTCTGGGGTGAGCCGGCGACCCGGACCGACGCAGAGCGGACGACAGCCTCACGGCGAAAACGACGTGCCGCACTCGGTGCAGGTGAAGCGGAACCGTCCCGCGTCGGTCAGTTCGGTCGCGTGGACGCGCTCCGCGTCGCACTCGCGGCACTCGATCAGCGACTCGATCTGGTCCCAGTCGTGACGCGCGCCGGGCGCGCCGAACGCCCACGCGACCACGTCCTCGTCGGCGTCCTCGCGCACGAAGCCGGACTGGAACTCGCCCGGCGCAAAGCGGATCAGCTCGCCGGCCTCGACGTCGACGCGCTCGTGGTCTCGCCCCACCTCGAAGGTGGCGACCCCCGAGAGGACGTAGAACACCTCTTCTTGATCGCCGTGGGTGTGGAGCCCGCCCGCGAACGCCTCGCCGGGCGCGAGTTCGAAGTAGTTCATCGCGACGTGTTCGGTCCCGAGCGCCCTCGAGACCGGCTTTCGCACGTCGTGGACGCCCATCGGGTTCGCGACGACGTCGACGTCGTCGATAGCGGCTTTCTGCATACCGGGTTGTCCGACGGCGGCCGTATAACCGTGTCCCCGCGGCGAGCGTCGGTCCTGTCGGCATCGAACGAACACACGGCGCGCCCGGCCTGCGTATTGCTGTCACGACCCGACGATTTTATCAGTGTGTGATACGTCGGCACGGATACGAATGACACGAGACGCTCGTGATCGTTCGGAGGATAGAGGAAGTCGCCTCACGGCGGCTGGCCGCGAAATTCTCCGACGATAACGACTCCGGGGCGCGGCCGCCCCGCGGCGGTACCGGTCCCGAACCTACTGACAAGCCGACGGACTCTCTTTTGACCCGAACACCACTCACCACACTCGACGAGGTACAGCTGTTAGACACCACGCTGCGCGACGGCGAACAGATGCCGGGCGTCTCGCTCACGCCGAGCGAGAAGGTCGACATCGCCCGCGAACTCGACGCCGCCGGGATGCACCTGATCGAGGCCGGCTCGGCGTGCACGTCCGAGGGCGAACGCGAGGCCATCCGCCGCGTGGCCGACGAGGGGCTCGACGCCACCGTGACGAGTTTCGCCCGCGGCGTGCAAGCCGACATCGACCACGCCCTCGACTGCGGGGTCGACGGCGTCAATCTGGTCGTGCCCGCCTCCGACAAGCACGTCGAGACGAAGGTCGGCTCGACCCGCGAGGCGGTCGTCGAGACGACCGTCGAACTCGTCGAGTACGCGAAAGACCACGGCCTCTGGGTCGAGGTGCTCGGGGAGGACGGCTCGCGCGCCGAACTCGACTACCTCGAACGGCTGCTGGGCGCCGGGCTCGACGCCGGCGCCGACCGGATCTGCTACTGCGATACCGTCGGCGCGGCCGATCCGGAGCGGACCGCCGAAGTCGTCTCGCGGCTCGCCGACCTGGGCCCGACGAGCCTCCACACCCACGACGACCTCGGGTTCGGCGTGGCGAACGTCCACGCCGGGCTGAAGGCCGGCGCCGACACGGTCCACGGGACCGTCATGGGCGTCGGCGAGCGCGCCGGCAACGTCGCCTTAGAGGAGGTGGCCATCGCGCTCAATCGCTCCTACGACATCGACACCGTCGATCTGGAACGGCTCTACCGGCTCTGCCGGACCGTGAGCGAGGCGACCGGCGTCGCGCTCCCGCCGAACAAGGCGGTCTGCGGCGCCAACGCCTTCGCGCACGAGTCGGGCATCCACACCGACGGCACGCTGAAAGACGGGACGATGTACGAGCCGTATCCGCCGGAGCGCGTGGGCCGCGAGCGACGGCTTGTCCTCGGGAAACACGCCGGGCGCGCGGGCGTCAAGGCGGCCCTCGCCGAGCACGACGTGGCGGTCGACGACGACGAGTTGAGCGAGGTCGTCCGCCGGGTGAAAGAGCTCGGCGACCGCGGGAAGCGCGTCACCGACGCCGACCTGCTCGCGATCACCGAAGACGTGCAGGGCCGCGAGCGCGACCGACACGTCGAACTCGTCGACCTCTCGGCCACCTCCGGCGGGAACCTCCCGACCGCGTCGGTCCGGCTCCGCATCGGCGACGACAAGCGCGTCGCCTCCGGCACGGGCGCCGGGCCCGTCGACGCCGGACTGGAAGCGGTCCGGGCCGCACTCGCGGACGACGCGGCGGGAGAGGGCGTCTCCTTCGAACTCGACTCGTACCACGTCGACGCGATCACGGGCGGGACCGACGCCGTCGTCACGGTCGAGGTCGACCTCTCGCGGGGCGACCGCTCCGTGAGCGTCTCCTCGACGGACGCGGACATCACGCGCGCCAGCGTCGTCGCGATGGTGGACGGGCTGGACCGCCTGCTGGCGGCGGAGGCAGACGCCACGGACGCGGACCCCGACGCGGTCGCGGACGACTGACGGGGACGCGCGTCTCACGTCTGACGGGGTTTTTAAGCGATGCCGCCCGAACGTGACCCGTGAGCGTCGTCGTCGCGGTGAAACCCTCTGCGCGCAAACGCAACGCGAAGGTGGGCCGGCTCGTCTTCGAGGACGGCTCCCGCCACGCGTTCGAGAGCCGCGCCGCCGCGGAGCGCTGGGCCGACGACCTGTCGGCGGGCGACGGCCACGTCTGGGTCGCGAGCGCGCACCCCCGAGACGACGACGAGGCCGACCTCTACCTGCTCTCGCGGGCGACCAACGCGAAACTGGAAGCCGCCTACGACAAGCGCCGCCGTCGGCTGCGCGGCGATTCCGGCTCCGAGCAGGAACTGCTCGGCGGGGAGCCGTAGGGGTCACCGCGAGTCCTTTTAAGTAGCGCCGTCGGAGAATTCGCGGCGAGACCGGTCGCTGGTCGGTAGAGTCGTCGAGAGAAGCGCCGAGGCGGAGATTTGAACTCCGGTGTCCGAATGGACAGTAGATTTCGAATCTACCGCCTTGGCCAGGCTAGGCTACCTCGGCTCACTTTCGGGTTGGCCGGTTCCGCTGTTATGCGTTTCGATCGTCCGCGACGATTCGTCGGCGGGCGGCCCGCGGACCCCGACCGCTGACAACGCTTTTTGCGGCGGATCGTGTGCACTCCGTATGAACGTCCCCGAAGCCGCGGCGGCCTGCTCGCGGGTCGTCGACGAGGTCGGCGGCGCGGTCGTCGCCGACCGCGAGTTCCTCGACCGCGTCACGCTGGGCATTCTCGCCCGCGGTCACGTCCTCTTGGAAGACGTCCCCGGCACCGGAAAGACCCTCTCTGCGCGCTCGTTCGCGGCCGCGCTGGGACTGGAGTTCTCGCGGGTCCAGTTCACGCCGGACCTCCTCCCCAGCGACGTGACCGGGACGAACGTGTTCGACGAGGGCGACGGCTCGTTCGTCTTCTCGCCCGGCCCGATATTCGCGAACGTCGTCCTCGCCGACGAGATCAACCGCGCCCCGCCGAAGACGCAGGCCGCCTTACTGGAGGCGATGGAGGAGGGACAGGTGACCGTCGACGGGGAGACCCACGACCTCCCCGACCCCTTCTACGTCATCGCGACGCAGAACCCGGTCGAAAGCGAGGGCGCGTTCCCGCTCCCAGAGCCCCAACTCGACCGGTTCACGATCAAGACTGCCATCGGCTACCCGGACGAGGCGGGCGAGGTCGAGCTGCTGCGCCGGCGCGCGGGCCGGGTCGCACAGGCGCCGACCGTCGACCGCGTGCTCGATGCGGACGCCGTCGCCGACCTCCGTGCGGTGCCGGAGTCGGTCCGCGTCGACGACGACCTGCTCTCGTACGCGGCCTCGGTCGCCCGCGCGACGCGGGAAGACCGCCGCGTCGAGGTCGGCGTCTCGCCGCGGGGGACCCAGCGGCTCTTCGAGACGGCGCGGGCCGCCGCGGTCGTCGCCGGCCGCGAGTTCGTCACGCCCGACGACGTGAAACGCGTCGCGGAGCCGGCGCTCGCGCATCGGCTCGTGTTGACGCCGGACGCCGCCGTCAACGACGCCGACAAGCGGGACGTGATCGCCGACGTCCTCGATCGGGTCGCGGTGCCGACCGTGGAGACGACCGAGGCGTAATCGCGGGAGAAAGGCTACTCCGCGTCTCGCTCCGCCAGCAGTTCCGTCGCCGTGAGCAGCGACTCCAGTTCGATATCGTGGTCGGCGAGGAGGTCGGCTGCGCCCTCCTCGCGGTCGACGACGACCAGGACGCGGTTCACCGTCGCGCCCGCCTCACGGAGCGCCTCGACCGCGTCGACGGCGGACTGGCCGGTCGTGGCGATGTCTTCTAAGACGATGACTTCCTCGCCCTCGTCGAGTCGCCCCTCGATGCGGTTGCCGGTGCCGTACTCCTTCGCCTGCTTGCGGGCGATGACGTACGGGCGGCCCATCTCGGCGGCCGTGACGGCCACGAGCGGGACCGCGCCGAGCGCGACGCCCGCGAGCGTCGCGTCGGTGTCGGCGAGTCGGTCGGCAAAGGCCGCGGCGATCAGCCGGAGCGCGTCCGGGTCGGTCTCGAAGAGGTACTTGTCGACGTAGTAGTCGCTCGTGCCGCCGTGTGAGAGCTCGAACTCCCCGTACTGGACCGCGTCGGCCGCTCGCAGCGCGGCGATGAGTTCGGCCCGCCCCTCGTCGTCTGTCATACTCGCACGGCGTGCGGCGGCGATTATAAACGGGTCGAAACGCGAGCGACCGCGACGATTGCGACCATCGCGGCGATTGCGACCATCGCGGCGGCGCGCGAGTCAAGGGCCCGCCCTCGGATCAACATATTCACTACAGGCCGTCACGAACCGGGGTGTATGAGCACGGACGACGTCTCTCGGCGCACGTTCATCCGGACCGCCGGCGGCGCGGCCGGCGTCGCGGGAGCGACGGCGGCGACGACGGGGACCGCGGCGGCACAGGAGGAACAGCCGGTCTGGCCGAGCGGGGCCAGCAGCGGGAACGTCGGGTCGTATCAGGACGCTCGCGGCGAGAGCGAGGTCACGGTGCAGGTCGGCGCCGGCGACCAGGGGCTCGCGTTCGACGCGACGCTGCTTTGGGTCGACCCCGGCACGACGATCACCTTCGAGTGGACGGGCGCCGGCGGCGCCCACAACGTTCAGACGGTCGAGGGCGGCGGCCCGGCCGCCCTCGACAGCGGCGACCCGGTCGGCGAGGAGGGCGCGACCTACGAGTACGAGACGAGCGAGGACGATGTTGGAATCACCCACTACCACTGTGTCCCCCACACCGCGGTCGGTATGCACGCCGGCCTCGCCGTCGGCGGCGACATCGAGACCGAATCGACGGGCGGTGGCGGCGGCTCCGACGCCGTGTTCGTCCCGCAGGGCGCCCGCGCGCTCAGCGTCGCGACGTTCGTCGCGATGGTGAGCACGCTGGGGCTCGCGTTCATCTTCATGAAGTACGGCGGCGACATCACCGACGAGGAGTAGTCGGCCGGCCGCCGCGCCTTACGATTCGTCTCGCAAGTCCCGATAGAGGTTCGTCACTCGGTCGAGCACCGCCTCGTGGTCGTAGTCGGCGAAGTCGCGCTCGACCGACTTCCGGTCGAGGTCGGCGACGGCGACGAACTCGTCGGCGAGTTCCGCCGGGCTCGTGACGAGTCGCCCGCGTCGACGCCCCTCCACGAGCTCGTGGGCGCTCGAATCCGCCTGATACTCGACGAGCGCCACGCAGCCGCACGCCAGCGCCCACAGCAGGTCCGTCGGGAACGTCTCCCACGTCGCCGTCGCGGCCACGACGTGTGTGCCTTTAAATAGTTCGACCCGCTCGCGCAGCGGCACGTCGCCGAGGAACGACACCCGGTCGGCGATCCGGAGGTCGCTCGCAGCCGCCTCGATCCGCGCGCGCTCGGGGCCGTCGCCGACGACGGCGGCGGTCCAGTCGCGGCCGCGGAGTTCCGCGAGGCCGAGCAGGAACGTCTCGACGTTGGCGTGGCGGTCCAGCCGGCGCGCGTACACGGCGTCGAACCGGTCGTCGACGCCGGCGCTCTCGACGAGGTCGAAGTCGATGCTCTCCGGGACCACTCGCACGTCGTCGCCGGCCGCGCCGTGTTCGCGCACCAGCGTCTTGGTCGTCCGGGAGGGGGCGGTGACGGCGTCGGCCCGGCGAGCGAGGAGCCCGTACCGCTGCCGAGAGTCCGCGGGGTGGTCGCGCCACCAGTCGACGACGACGGGCGTCCGCGAGAGCGTGCCCGCGACCGTGGCCGCGAGTCCCGGCGTCGGCGGGGTGTTGACCGCGTGGACCACGTCGGGGGCCACGCGCCGGAGCGCGAAGGGGAGGCGGGCGGAAAACGTCGCCGGCGACGGGTCGGCGGTCACCGAGCGGTACGCGATACCGTCCTCCTCGAAGGCGTCGTGGTCGCCGCCCCACCACCGAGCGCAGAGCCAGACCACGTCGTGGCCGCGCTCCGCGAGCCCCGCGGCGATCCGTCGCGTCCGCGACCGCGCCGGCGTGTCGCCGTGACCGGGAGCGAAAAGCGAGACGAACGCGACGCGCATACGCCGACCGGACGGCAGGGGTAACCAAAAAGACACGGCATCCGGACGGCGCGGGTCGACGGACGGCCCGTCCGGTGGCGCGTGTCCCACGTTGTCACCCGAAACGGTTTCCCACTACGCCGGGAATCGAAGCGCATGCACCGGTACGACATCGAGCGATACCTCAACGTACGGAACGCCGGCGGCGCGGACCTGGGTCCCGACGGTCGCCTCTCCTTCCTCCTGAACACGACCGGCACCGGACAGGTCTGGTCGCTGACCGAGCCGCTCGGATGGCCCGAACAGCACACCTTCTTCGACGAGTCGGTCTCCGCTATCGACTCCTCGCCGAAGCGCGCGGAGGCCGTCTTCGCGATGGACGAGGGGGGCAACGAGCGCGCTCAGCTGTACCTGCTCAACTACGAGTCGGGCGTGATAACCGACCTCACGGCGCGACCCGGCGCGAAACACCGCTGGGGCGGGTGGGACAGCGAGGGCGACCGCTTCGCGTTCGCCTCGAACCGCCGCGACGAGGCCGTCTTCGACGTGTACGTGCAGGCCCGCGACGCGACCGGCAACGACGCGGAACTGGTGTACGAGGGCGACGGCTGGCTCTCCGTGGCCGGCTGGTCGCCGAGCGACGACCGGCTGATCGTCCACGAGGCGCACTCGTCGTTCGACCACGACGTGTTCACCCTCGACATCGCCTCCGGCGACCTGACCCACCACACGCCCCACGAGGGCGACGTGCGGTACGGGAGCCCGGAGTGGGGGCCGGACGGCGACGCGCTCTACCTCGTCACCGACCGCGACAGCGACACGCTGCGCTTAGAGCGGCTCGACCTCGACACGGGCGAGTTCGCCGTCGTCGCCTCCGGAGCCGACGAGGACGCCGACGAGGACGCCCCCGAGACGCCCGGCGGCGACGACGGCTGGAACGTGGACGGCGTCGCGATCCACGAGGACTCCCGCCGCGTCGTCTACTCGCGTAACGTCGACGGCCGCACCGAGATAACCGTCGGCGAACTGGTCGAACCCGACCGAGTCGACCCGTACCCGGCGCCCGACCTCCCCGACGGCGTCGCCGGCGGCGTGAGCTTCGGCCCCGACGGGGACCGCTTCGCCATCACCGCGACCGGCAGCACCCACAACGCGAACGTCTACGTCGTCGAGACGACGACCGGCGAGACGACGCGCTGGACCGCCGCCTCGACCGCGGGTATCCCGCGGGACACCTTCGTCGAGCCCGAACTGGTCCACTACCCGACCTTCGACGACCGGAAGATCCCCGCCTTCTTCTCCGTCCCGGAGACTGAACCGCCGGCCGACGGCTACCCCGTCGTCGTCGACATCCACGGCGGCCCCGAGTCGCAGCGCCGGCCGTCGTTCGCCTCCGTCAAGCAGTACCTGCTGAACAACGGGTACGCCGTCTTCGAGCCGAACGTCCGCGGCTCGGCCGGGTACGGGAAGGCGTACGCCGCGCTCGACGACGTGGAAAAGCGGATGGACTCGGTCGCGGACGTCCGGGCCGGCGTCGAGTGGCTCCACGACCACCCCGAGGTCGACCCGGACCGCGTCGTCGCGATGGGCGGCTCCTACGGCGGGTTCATGGTGCTCGCGGCGCTGACGGAGTACCCCGAGCTGTGGGCCGCCGGCGTCGACATCGTCGGTATCGCGAACTTCGTGACGTTCTTAGAGAACACCGGCGAGTGGCGCCGCGAACTGCGGGAAGCCGAGTACGGCTCGCTCGACGCGGATCGTGAGTTCCTCGAATCCATCTCGCCGATCAACAACATCGAGGCCATCGAGTCGCCCCTCTTCGTCCTGCACGGCGCGAACGACCCGCGGGTTCCCGTCGGCGAGGCCGAACAGATCGTCGAGCAGGCGCGCGAGCAGGGCGTCCCCGTCCGGAAACTGATCTTCGACGACGAGGGACACGGCTTCTCGAAGCTGGAGAACCGCCTCGAAGCGTACCGCGGGGTCGTCGATTTCCTCGCCAAACACGTCTGAGACGGGACCGAGACGGGCGGGATCCTTATCCGTCGTCGCAAGGAAGGTGGAGGCCGATGGAACAGTCCGAGCAACTCGGACTCCTGCTCGATCGGACACAGGACAAGATCGCCCTCCTCGACGAACGGGGAACGTTCACCTACGTCAACGAGGCGGCCCGGCGGATCCTCGGCTTCGCCCCGGACGACCTCGTCGGCGAGTCGGCGTTCGCGTACGTCCATCCCGACGAGCGCGCGTTGGTCCGGCAGTCGTTCGCCCAGGCGATAGAGAGCGACGGCTTCGCCGAAGAGGTCGTCGAGTACCGCCACCGGAGCGCGGACGGGTCGTGGGTGTGGGTCGAAAGCCGCATGTCGAACCTCACCGACGCCGCGCTCGACGGCTTCGTCGTCAGCTCTCGGGACATCACCGACCGGGTCGAAGCCGAGCGGGACCGTGCCGAAAGCGAGTCGCACCGCAAGGAGGTCGCGGCCGTCTCCGGCGACGTCCTCTGGATGTTCAACGACGACTGGTCCGAGCTGTTGTTCGTAAACCCCGCCTACGAGGAGATATACGGGACCTCGCGTGAAGCCTTACAGGAGGATCCGACGGCCTTCTTCGAGTCGATCCACGACGCCGACGCGCCGAGAGTCAAGGAGGCGATGGACCTCCTCTCGGCGGGCACCGCCGTCGACATCGAGTACCGGGTGAGCCCGAGCGAGGGCGACCACAGCTGGGTCTGGGTGCAGGCCGAGCCGATCACGGTCGACGGCGAGGTGGTCCGCATCACGGGGTTCACGAGGGATGTCACGAACCGCCGCCGGCGCGAGCGCCAACTCGTCGTGATGGATAACCTCCTCCGGCACAACCTCCGGAACGATCTCAACGTGATCTTCGGGAAGACGGACATCCTCGAGTCCGAGGTGCCGGGCGCGGCCGAACACACCGCGGTGATCCGACGCGTGGGCGAGGCGCTCCTCGAGACCGCCGAAAAGGAGCGGGGAATCATCAAGCTCATCACCGAACAGCAGGACCGCGTGCGCATCGACCTCGAGCAGGTGGTCGGCGAGTGCGTGGCGGACATCCGGGACCGCTACCCGAACGCCACAGTCGAGGTGTCGGCCCTCGAATCGGTCACGGTCGAGGCCTGCACGGAGCTACAGCTCGCGGTCGTCGAACTGATCGAAAACGCGATCAAACACGCCGCCGACGGCGAGCCGAGCGTCCGCGTCGCGCTCCGAGCGACGCCGACCGAGGCCGTGGTCGTCGTCCGAGACGACCACGCGCCGATACCCTCGGCGGAGACGGACGTGCTCACGGGCGACCACGACATGAGCAGCGTCTACCACAGCACGGGGCTGGGGTTCTGGCTGGTGTACTGGTGTGTGGACATCTCCGGCGGGAGCATCGCGGTGTCGGCGGACCCCGACGACGGCAACGAGATCACGATTCGGCTGCCGAGAGTGTCAGACTGAGGCCCTGCCATTCCCTGTCGCGCGTCACGCAGGGAGACTCCTCAGTCCCAGTCCGGGCCGAAGTCCGGGTCGACTCGGCGGTCGGTCCGGTCGATGGCGTCGACCGCTTCGATGTCCTCCGCGTCGAGTTCGAGGCCGAGACTCGCCCAGTTGTCGGCGATGTGAGACTCGCTCGTCGCCTTCGGGATGGCGGTGACGCCCTTCTCGCGGAGCCACGCGAGGCTCACCTGCGCCGCGCTGGCGTCGTGTTTCTCGGCGATGTCGGTAATCTCGGGCGCGTCGAAAACGTGGCCGCGGGCGAGCGGCGAGTAGGCGACGAGTTCGATGTCGTTGGCGTCGGCGTACGCACGCAGGTCGTCCTGCTGGAGCATCGGGTGCATCTCGACCTGGTTCGCGAACGGCGTCTCGCCGAGCGCATCGGTCGCGGCGTCGAGGTGTTCGGGCTCGAAGTTCGAGACGCCGATGCGGTCGATCAGGCCGTCGTCGCGAAGCTCCGCGAACGCGGGCAGCGTCTCGGCGGGGTCGTACGCGCCGGCCGGCCAGTGGACGTACAGCAGGTCGACGTACTCGGTGCCGAGCTTTTCGAGGCTCTCGCGGGTCGACGCCGCCACGTCCTCGGGCGCGAGCTGGTCGATCCACACCTTCGTCGCGAGGAACACGTCGTCGCGGTCGACGTCGGCGTCGGCGATACCGTCGCCGACCGCGGCCTCGTTCCCGTAGATCTGTGCGGTGTCGACGTGGGTGTAGCCGGATTCGAGCGCGGTCGTCACCGACTCGGTACACTGCGCGGGGTCGTCGTTTTCCCACGTGCCGAGGCCGAGGACGGGCATTCCGTCGCGGGTCGGAACGTCGAAGGACTGCTGTCGCTGTGACATGGCCAGCAGTACTCGCGTGACGGGAAAGTCGCTTGCGGTCGCGGCGGGCCTGGGTGGCGACCTACTCCTCGCCGAGCAGCGGGCGCGAGGAGTTCGTCACGACGAGGAGGCTGGACGCCCCCATCGCGACCGCGGCGAACAGGGGGTTTAAGAATCCGGTCACCGCGAGCGGGATGGCGACGGCGTTGTAACAGAACGCCCAGCCGATGTTCCCCTTCACGCGCCGCCCCGCGGCCCGCGACAGGTCGAAGACGGTCGCCACGGAGTCGAGGTTGTCGTCGACGATGGCCACGTCGGCCGCGTCGGCCGCCATCGCGGTGCCGCCGCCGAGCGCGACGCCGAGGTCGGCCGCGGCGAGCGCCGGCGCGTCGTTGGTCCCGTCGCCGACCATCACCGTCCGGCCGCGCGTTTTTAAGCGCTCGACCGTCTCGGCTTTGCCCTCGGGGGGCACGCCCGCGAACACCGACGAGACCGCGTCGTGCTCGCGGAAGACCGTCGCCGCCCGCGCGTCGTCACCGGTGAGAACGACCACCTCGACGCCCGAATCGCCCAGCGCGGTCACCGTGTCGTCCCACCCTTCGCGAAGTTCGTCGCCGACCACGATGACCCCCTCCGCGGCGCCGTCGCGGCCGACCGCGACCGGGACGCGCCCCACTTCGCGGGCCGCCGCCACCTCCTCGCGGATCGCGTCGGAGACCGACCAGCCGCGCTCGTCGAACAGGTCCGGGTGGCCGACGACGACCGAGACACCGTCGACGACCCCGGAGACGCCCCGCGCGTGGCTCTCGAAGTCGGTGACTGCGAGGCCGTCGTTCGCGGGGGCCGCCGCCGTCTCCCCGCCGTCGGCGACCGCGGGGGACGCGCCCTCGGCGTCCGAAGCCGGGTCACCGGCGAGGCGCCCGTCGTCGGCGCGCGCCGCGGCGATGGCCTGCCCGACCGGGTGCGCCGAGCGCTCCTCGACGGCGGCGGCGAGCCGGAGCAGGTCGTCGTCGACATCGGCTGCGACCAGCTGCATCTCGCCGGTGGTGAGTGTCCCCGTCTTGTCGAAGACGACGGTGTCGGCGCCGCGGAGGCGCTCGAAGACGGTGTCGTCGAAGATGACGATGGAGCGTTCGAGCGCGTCGCGAATCCCGGCCGCCACCGCGAGTGGGGTCGCGAGCCCGAGCGCACACGGACAGGAGACGATGAGCACCGTGAGGCCGACGAGCATCGCCTCGGTCACGCCGTTGCCGAGCGCGAGGTTGGCGCCCGCCGCGAGGATCGCGAGCGCGAGGACGACCGGGACGAAGACGGTCGCGAGCCGGTCGGCGAGTTTTTGCACGCCGTGGTTCCCGCTCTGGAGGTCCCAGACGAGTTCGGCGACGCGGTCGAGACTGGAGGTGGCGTCCGGCCCGACCGCGACCGTGATCGACCCGTCAGCGACCACCGAGCCGCCGACGACGGCGTCGCCGGGGGTCTTCCGGACCGGCATCGACTCGCCGGTGATGACCGACTCGTCGACCGCGGCGTCGCCGGCGATCGCTTCACCGTCGACCGGGACCCGCTCGCCGGCGCGCACGAGCAGCCGGTCGCCGGGTTCGAGGGCGTCGAGCGGCACCTCCTCCGTCTCGCCGTCGCCGCCGTCGCTCACCAGCCGTCTGGCGCTGTCGACCTGTACCGCCGTGAGATCGGAGAGGAGTTCGGTCGCGCGCCGTTTGATCGAGTCCTCGTAGTGGTTGCCGACGGTGACGATCACGATGATCGCGACGGTCACGTCGTAGTAGATGGACGGCGACTCGACGAAAATCACGGCGAGCGTGCTGTACGCGTATGCGCTCAGCGCGGCGAGCGCGACGAGGAGGTCCATGTTCGGCGAGCGCGTCTTCGCGCTGACGTACGCGCCCCGGAGGATCGGCTTCCCGGTGACGAACAGGACGATGGTCGTCAACACGGCGATGACGATGAAGAAGTACGTCCCCGAGGTCGAGGCCATCGCCTGGTTGAGGTACTCCAAGGTGCGCTCGTTGTAGAAGGGGAACGCGAAGTACGTCGGATAAATGATGACGATGTACTGGAGCATGATCGCCATCCCGACGAGGACGCCGACCGCGAGCCGCGCCGTCGCCATGTTGTTCGCCTGACGGCGCGAGAAGGCGTCTGCGCGGTCGTACGCGCTGTAGCCGAGCCCGCTCACCGCCTCCGAGAGGTCGGCGGCGCTGACCGTCTCGGGGTCGTGGTCGATACGTACCGTATCCGTGACGTAGCTGGCGCTCGCGGCGCTGACCCCGTCGGTCTGCGTGGCGACCGTCTCGATGAACGCCTCGCAGGTCGCACAGTGCATCCCGTCGACCTCCAAGAACGTCGCCTCGTGGCCGGCGGGAACCGTCGCGGCGTCGTCCGGGTCGTCGTCGCCGTCCTGCCGACGCTCGCGGACCGCGTCGGCGTCGACGTCGACGTCGCCGAGCGTCTCGTACACGTCGCGACAGCCGGTACAGCAGAAGCGGTTGCCGTCGCCGTCGGTCACGTCGACGCCGGCGGTCGGTAACTCGCAGAGGGTACAGCCCGGCGCCTCGTCGGCGCTCCGCCCCGACGGCGTCGGTGCGCCCATCTCACATCCCCCCGTGGCCGGCGGCCGCGACGTCGAGCGGGTTCCAGAAGGGGAACATCGGGTGCGGCACGTGGATGCCGACCGCCATCAGCCCGTGGGCGAACAGGACGTAGCCCAGCGCCACGAAGGCGACCCCGAGCAGCCGGTGGACCCGCCGGCGGTGGACGGCGTCGATGCTCTCGATGACGGTTCCGTACAGGAAGACGGCGGGCATCGTCCCGATGCCGAGCGCGCCGAGCGCGACCGCGCCGCCGACGGCGGAGCCGCTGGCGAACGCGTAGAGGTACGCCGGGTAGAGGATCGGGCAGGGGAGCAGGCCGTGGACCGCGCCGAGGCCGACGATCCCCGGCCCGTTGGCGAGGCGGTCGACGTGGCCGGTGAGCCAGCCGGTGACCCGCTGGAGTCCGGGCAGGTGAACGCCGCCGGTCGCGCCGCCGAGCGCGTACCGGACCCCGATGAGGATGACGGCGGCGCCGACGCCCAGACCGACGACGCCCCGGACCGCCTCCGCCGCGCCCGTCAGCGTGGCGGTCGTCACGAGGACGGCGCCGCCGAGCGCGCCGAGCGCCGCGCCGATGGTCGCGTAACTCACCGCGCGGCCGAGGTTGAACAGCGCGTGCTGGCGGACCTCGTAGGTCGTGAGGTGGCTGTCGCGGCGAGCGGCCCCGGTCGCGTCGGTCGCCGTGCTCCCGCCGTCGGCGCGTTCGGTCCCCTCGCGCATCCGACCGGCGTACACCGTGACGAGCGGGCCGCACATCCCGATACAGTGGGCGCCGCCGAGCAGGCCGATGGCGAGGAACAGCAGGACGTCGGTCCCGAGGAGCGACGAGAGGGTCATCGAATCAATCACGCCCCGTTCGGCGCCCACGCACGAATGGGTTTCGTCGGGTCGCGCTGGACCGTCGGTCGGGTCGTTTCAGGCCCCCTCGCGACGACCCTCGCGACCGGCGAGAGAGACACGTCACGGGCGAGTCACTCCTCCACGACGACGGTGCCGTACATATTGCCTTTCCTGTGCGGAATACAGACGTACTCGTAGACGCCGGGGACCGTGAACGTGTGTTCGAATCGGTCGCCGCTCTCCAAGATCCCGCCGAAGTCGGCGTTCCACGCCGCCTCCGCGGACGCGTAGTCGTCGAATCCGCCGGAGGCGAAGAACTCGGCGTCGGACGGGATCCCTCCTTCAGTCGCGGTGACCGTGTGCGCCCGAGCGCTCGTGTTCTCCCAGACGACGGTGTCGCCGACGGCGACCGTGATCTGCCGCGGGCGGTACCCGCTGGCGACCATGCCGACGTCGTGGTCCGGTTCGCCGCCGACGGCCGCACAGCCGGCGAGGCCGATGGCCGCCGCCGCGCTCCCGACGGCGCCGCCCTTCCGAAGGAACCGTCTCCGATGCATACCGTATCTGAGGGCCTGAGCGGTTTCAATATCGCGGTCGGCACCGTCGACTGAGAACGAGTCGCCGGCGGTCGGTCGGTGCGCGGCGAGGCCCCGCGACGGCGGCGCACGACACCGACAGGAGCCGTCGAACGCCGTGAGACGGCGCACGGACCGGACGAGAGCCGCGAGAAAAACCAACACGAATAGTCACTTATACGCAAAAATACGGCATAAATGAATGAGAATATCGGTAATAACGTGGATCTTCTAGAGAACCTTACTGGTAAGGTTAGTACGCTTAAGTTGTCGGACACGTACACCTAGGTGTTGTATGATTGAAACAGCAGCGGCTGGCCTGATCACGCAGGGAACCGTCCCGCTTGAAATGACCCAAACCGAGATATTCCAGTACATCCAGGCGGACTCACTGTTGAGCGCGTCGCTCTGGGTGAACATCGCCCTCGCGGGGCTGTCGATACTCCTCTTCGTCTATATGGGACGTAACATAGAGGACCCCCGCGCGCAGTTGATATTCGTCGCCACGCTGATGGTACCGCTGGTGTCGATTTCCAGCTACACCGGGCTCATCTCCGGAATCACCGTCGGCTTCCTCGAAATGCCGGCCGGTCACGCGTTGGCCGGGCAGGAAGTGTTCACGCCGTGGGGTCGGTATCTCACGTGGGCGCTGTCGACGCCGATGATCCTCATCGCGCTCGGTCTGCTGGCCGGGACGAACATGACCAAGCTCTTCACCGCGGTCACGGCCGACATCGGCATGTGTATCACGGGACTCGCGGCGGCGCTGACCACCTCCTCCTACATGCTTCGGTGGGTGTGGTACATCATCAGCTGTGCGTTCTTCGTGGTCGTCCTCTACATCCTGCTCGCTGAGTGGGCACAGGACGCCGAGATCGCCGGCACCGCCGAGATATTCAACACGCTGAAGATCCTCACGGTGGTCCTCTGGATCGGCTACCCGGTCTTCTGGGCGCTCGGCGCCGAGGGCTTCGCGGTGCTCGACGTCGCGATCACCTCGTGGGCGTACAGCGGGATGGACATCATCGCGAAGTACCTCTTCGCGTTCCTCCTCCTGCGGTGGGTCGTGGAGAACGAGCGCACGGTTGCGAAGATGGCGTCGGGGCTCGGTGCCGCCTCGGGCGGCGGCGCGGCGCCGGCCGACGACTGAGGACGCGCGAACCCGACCGTCGACGGGAGCCGATCGGCCGCGGTCGATAACGCGGTCGCGGCCCGCCGTCGGGGATTTTTATGCGTCTCGACACCCGCTAGCCGCCGGCACGGGAGCCGAGAGACAAGCGCTAAACCCGCGGCGGCGGTGAACCCTCTATGAAGCAAGCGATCGTCGCGCGGACGGACATCGGCATGGGCGAGGGGAAACTCGCCGCGCAGGTCGCACACGCGTCGCTGTCGGCGTACCAGGACGCGGGTCGGCGGGCGCGCAAGAAGTGGCAGGGCGAGGGCCAAAAGAAGGTGGTTTTAAAAGGCGACTCCGAGAGCCAGCTGTTCGCGCTGGCCGACAAAGCCGAGACGGAGGGGATCCCGTACGCGATCGTTCGCGACGCCGGCCACACCCAACTGGAGCCGGGCACGGTGACGGCGCTCGCGGTCGGTCCCGCCCGCGACGACACCGTCGACCGCGTGACCGGCGACCTCTCGCTGTATTAAATGGCGCCGTCAGACACGCTCCGAGAGGCGCACCCGACCGAGCGCGCGGCGGGCATCGACTACTACGTCAGCGACGCCGACGGCATCGGCGGCCGGCTCCGCGAGACCCCCGAGGACTTCCGCGTCCGCGAACTGGAGGCGTTCGATCCGGAGCCGCTCGGGGCGGACACGGGGAGTTACCCCGAACTCGTCGTCCGCGTCACGCTCCGCGACTGGGACACGAACGACTTCGCGCGACGGATCTCCGACGCGCTCGGAATCAGCCGCGAGCGCGTCTCGTGGGCGGGGACGAAGGACAAACGCGCCGTCACCACCCAGCTGTTCACCCTCCGCGAGGTCGACCCGGGCGACCTGCCCGCGATCCGCGGCGCCGACATCGAGCCGCTTGGGCGGGCCGGCCGGCGCCTCTCGTTCGGCGACCTCGCCGGCAACGCCTTCGACATCCGAGTCACCGACGCGGTCGACGAGGCGCCGGAGCGCGTCGCCGACGTGGTGAGCGACCTGCGGGCGTTCGGCGGCGACGCCGGCGGGGCGGAGGACGGCGCGGCCGTCGGCGTCCCCAACTACTTCGGCCAGCAGCGGTTCGGGAGTCGCCGCCCCGTCACGCACCGCGTCGGGCTCGCGGTCGTCCGCGAGGACTTCCGCGAGGCGGTGCGGCTGTACGCCGGAAACCCCTCGGAGACCGAACCGGACGACACGCGGGCCGCCCGCGCTCGCGTCGACGACGCGTTCGGGGTCGCCGGAGGCGACGCGGGGGACGACGCAGGCCCCGCCGACGGCACCGGCGACGGCGACTGGGCGGCCTGCCTCGACGCGATTCCGGGCAAGCTCCGCTTCGAGCGGTCGATGGTCCACCGGCTCGCCGACCGCGGCGTCTCCCCGGACGCGCCGCCGGACCACGACGACTGGCGGCACGCGCTGGAGGCCGTCCCCTCGAACCTCCAGCGGCTGTTCGTCAACGCCGCGCAGTCGTCGCTTTTCAACCGAATGCTGAGCGAGCGGCTCCGCCGCGGCCTCCCGTTCGACCGGCCGGTCGCCGGCGACGTGGTCTGTTTCGCCGACGGCGACGCCTCGGAGGAGCTGTACGCCCCGGACACGGACCGCCTCCAACGGGTCGACGCTGACCGCGTCAGCGTCGTCACCCGGCACTGCGAGCGCGGCCGGGCGTTCGTCACCGCGCCCCTGATCGGGACCGAGACCGAACTCGGCGACGGCGAACCCGGCGCCATCGAGCGCGAGGTGCTCGACGAGGCGGGCGTCGAACCCGGCGACTTCGCGCTCCCCGGCGAGTTCGACTCGACTGGGACGCGGCGAGCGATACTCCTCCGGACCGATCTGGACGTGACGGTCGACGACGGCGACCCCCGGTTCGCGTTCGCGCTCCCGAGCGGCTCGTACGCGACGGTGCTCCTCCGGGAGTTCACCAAGTGCGGCCCGCTCGACCTCTGATCGATCCGCGTTCGTGCGTACTTGTCGCGTTTCGGCGGGCAAAACCACCACGATACTGCGCTCCATTCCGAGCCGTTTTTGTGCGAGAGTCGTCAATCGGCGCCATGACACGGATCGTCGTTATCGACCTCCACGGTCAGTTCACCCACCTCGAACGGCGGGCGCTCCGCGACGTGGGCGTCGACACGGAAATCGTCTCGGCGGACACGGACCCCGAAGCCCTCGACGCCGACGGGATCGTTCTCTCGGGCGGCCCCGACATGGACCGCGTCGGCAACGCGCCCGCGTACCTCGATCTGGACGTCCCCGTCCTCGGGATCTGTCTCGGGATGCAGCTGATCGCGGTCGAGCGCGGCGGCGCGGTCGGCGGCGGCGACTACGGGGGCTACGCCGACGTCGACGTGGAGATCGTCGACGACGAGGACCCGCTCGTCGGCTCGCTGGCGCCCGAGACGCGCGTCTGGGCCTCCCACGCCGACGAGGTGACCGAGGTCCCCGAGGGGTTCGTCCGAACCGCGACCTCCGACGTGTGCGACGTGGAGGCGATGGCGAACACCGACGAGAACCTGTACGGCGTCCAGTGGCATCCGGAGGTCGCCCACACCGAACGCGGCGAGGAAGTGTTCGAGAACTTCGTCGCGATCTGCGAGTCGGCGTAAGAGCTCCTGCGAGCCGGTACACTCGAATCTGCTTTTCGTGCTACTCGTACTGGGGTAATCGAGACCGCAAAAGCCGGCGCGACGCCTTACGCGCCGAACAGTTCGTCGACAGCCTCGCCCGCGGTCTCGGCCGCCTCGCGGGCGACCGCGTCGGGGTCGGGGTCGTCGGGGGCGTTCAGATAGACGTCGACGTCGAGGACGCCGTCGTCGAACGTGACCGTCACGTCCAGGTCGGTCACCGCCGACTGGTCGTAGTTGGCGAAGACGACGCCTTCGGCCGCCTCGGCGGCGGTCCGGACGACCTCCTCGTCCGACGGTTCGTCGCCGGCGGCTTCGGAAGTCACGTCACGCGATTCGTCGCTCAGTTCGTCGGCCATCGACGCTTACGCGCCGCCCGCGCCCGGACCGCCCGGACCCATCGGGCCGCCGCCGGCGCCGCCCTGGAGCATCTGCTGCAGCTCGCCCTGCAGGTCATCGAACTGCTCTTGGACGCGCTCCTCCTGCTTTTCGAGCTGCTCGGCGCGCACTTCGAGGGAGTCGACCTTGTTCTCGAGGTCGTCGTAGGCGGACTCGTAGTCCGTCTCGACGAGCACTTCGCCGATCTCGCGGTACATTCCGGCGTCCTCGTCGACGTCTTCGAGGGCGTCGAGCGCCGTCTTGGACTCGTTGAGCGCGGACTGGGCCTGCTCTTTCTGCTCGGCGACCTGCTGTGCGGTCTCCTGCAGCTCCTGCAGCTCCTCGATCTTCTCCTGTGCCTCGGGCGGCATGTTCCCTTGCATAGGCGTCACGAAGCGACCCGGACGGAAAAACCCCCGACTTCTCCGACGACGAGCGATTCTGACGATTTGGACACAGACAACGCCGCAATCGGCTGTTTAGCCGACTAGGGACGGTGGCCAACGCCGACTCGCTCGGCCACCTCGACGAGTCGCGACCAGCTGTTGATCCCGGCGCGGAGCGCGACGAGGTCGTCGGCAACGACGCGGACGCGGACCGCGTCGCCGTCGCGGGAGACGGTCGCGCCGGAGCGGGCGTCGTCTATCTCGCCGACCTCGGGGTCGAGGGCGTCGCCGACGAGGCGAGCGTGTCGCTCCGAGGCGTACTGAAAGGAAAGAACCGTCTCGTGTGTCCGGTCGGCCGTCACGGTCGGAGCGCGACGTTACTCGACGTTGACTTCCTTCACGTCGCCGCCGCGCTCTTTTAAGAGGACGCGGTGGCCGCAGTACGGGCAGCGCACGCCGCCGTACTCGTCGAGGGTGACGTCGCGTTTACAGCGGGAGCACTTGTAACTCATCGCCTTACTCCTCGTCGGCGAGTGCGGCGCGGATGGAGCGGCGGACGGTGCGACCGCCGGGCGTCTCGGGGCGGTACGCGCCGCCGGTGAACGTCTCGCCGGTCTCTTCGTTGACCCAGATGCCGGTGCCAACGCGTTTCACGTCGTCGCCGTCGACGGTGGCGTTCTGCATCTCCTCTTCGATGTCCTGGACTCGCTTGCGGGAGACCCGGCCGTAGCGGGCGCCGAATCGGCCCGCGCTGCCGGTGCTTCGTGCCTTGTCCTCAGCCATAGTGAGTCCGTCTACCGCCAGCGCGGGTAAAAAGGCTACGAGTCGAGGTGGTCGCCGAGGCGCGCCGCAGGACCATCACGAACGTTCACTCAGTGGCGACTCAACCGTGTGGCTTTTTCCGGTGCTGCGCCGAATCCGGCGATATGCGAAACGCCAAGATCGTCTGTACGATCGGTCCCGCCTCGGACGGCCGGGACACGATCCGCGAGCTCGCGAACGCGGGGATGTCCGTCGTCCGGTTGAACGCCAGTCACGGCACGACGGCCCACCGCGAGGAGGTCATCGAGGACGCCCGCGCCGTCGACGACGAGATCGACGACCCGCTCGCGGTGATGGTCGACCTGAAGGGCCCGGAGGTCCGGACCGCCGAGCTCGACGACCCAATCACGCTGCCGACCGACTCGGAAGTGACCTTCGTCGAGGGCGACGACGCGACGCCGGAGCGCGTCGGGCTCACTCACTCGATCGCGGCCGCCGGACCGGGCGACACGGTCCTCCTCGACGACGGCCGGATCGAGTGTCGCGTCGAGCGGGTCGACGGCGAGTCGGTCGTCGCCACCGTCGTCTCCGGCGGCGAACTCAGCTCGCGAAAGGGGGTCAACCTGCCGGGCGTCGCCATCGACGTCGACCTCATCATCCCGGCTGACGAGGCGGAACTCGACCTCGCGGCGCGGGCGAACGCCGACTTCGTCGCGGCCTCGTTCGTGCGCGACGCCGCCGACGTCTACCAGATCGCGGACGCGCTGGAGGCCCGCGACGCCGAGGACATCCCGATCATCGCGAAGATAGAGCGCGCGGGCGCCGTCGAGAACCTCGAAGGGATCGTCGACGCCGCCGACGGCGTGATGGTCGCGCGCGGCGACCTCGGCGTGGAGTGCCCGCTCGAAGACGTGCCGGTGATCCAAAAGCGGATCATCCGCACGTGCGTCAACGAGGGCGTACCCGTCATCACGGCGACGGAGATGCTCGACTCGATGATCTCGTCGCGCCGGCCGACGCGCGCAGAGGCGTCCGACGTGGCGAACGCCGTCCTCGACGGGACGGACGCGGTGATGCTGTCCGGCGAGACGGCCATCGGCGAGGACCCGGTCAACGTCGTCGAGACGATGGACCGGATCGTCAGGGAAGTCGAGTCGAGCGACGAGTACGCGGAGACCCGCGAACAGCGCGTGCCGACCGCCGCGGAGGGGTCGCGAACCGAGGCGCTGGCCCGGTCCGCGCGCTACCTCGCGCGCGACATCGGCGCCTCGACGGTCGTCGCCGTCTCCGAGTCCGGGTTCACCGCCCGCAAGACGGCGATGTTCCGGCCCGGAGTCCCCGTGGTCGCGACGACGCCGAACGACCGCGTTCGGCGACAACTGGCGCTCTCGTGGGGAGTTCGACCCGTGATAACGGAGTACGCGCACGACATGGAGACGGTCCTCGACAACGCGGTCGACGCCGCGCTCGGGACCGGGGGCGCCGCCTCCGGGGACACCCTCGTGGTCCTCTCCGGAATGTTGACGGAGTTCGAGGGGACGAACACGACGAACACGCTCAAGGTCCACGTCGCCGCGGAGACGCTGGTGACCGGGAAGGCGGCGGTCGCGGGCCACGTCGCCGCGCCGGTGTACCACACCGACACGGGCGATCTGACCGAGATTCCGGACGGCTCCATCGTCGCGCTCGGCCCCAACTTCGAGGGCGAGTTCACCGGCGACCTCGACGCGGTGGTCGGGATCATCGACGCGCGCGAGGGGATGACGGGGTATCCGGCCGTCGTCGCCCGCGAACTCGGCGTGCCGATGGTGTCGGGCGCCCGGCTCCCGGAGCGCGTGAGCGACGGGAGCGTGGTGACGGTCGACGGCGAGCGCGGCATCGTCTACGACGGCGACGTGATCGCGGCGGCCCGCGAGCGGTAAGCCGTCTCGCCACCCGCCAGTCATATACAACCGCGCCGCGTATTCGGCGATATGAGCAGCGACGACGACCGCGGCGAGACCGGTCGTGACGACGTTCGGAGTCGGGCGAACGAGGTCGAGGCCGACGACGACACCGACGACGAGCGTCAGTGGCGGTTCGCCGTCGACGAGGTCGGGCCGGGCGGCGTCACCGAGAACACCCACACGCCGGAGAGCGAGCCGATAGAGCCGGGGGCGATAGACGCCGAACACGCCGTCTTCGTGGCGCTCGGCGTCGCGCTCACCGTCGGCGTGTTCCTCCTCGGCTTCTAGTCGACCGGTTCCTCCGTGCGCTGATCGCTCGGCGCGGCGCCGTTCCGCACAACCACTTATACCGACGCAGCCGTACCTCCGAGCATGAACGCGCTCGCGCAGTCCGGGCTCCTCTCGCCGGACACGCTCCCCCTGCTTCTGTTGACGGCCGGGCTGTTGCTCTCGATGGCGGAGGCGCTCGCGCCGGGTGCGAACTTCATCGTGGTCGGCATCGCGCTGATCGGAGCGGGGCTCGGCGGCCTCCTGCTGTCGACGCTCATCGCTGGTGCCGGGCTGATCGTGGCGATGGCGCTCCTGACGCTCGTCATCGGCGCGGCGGCGTTCTACGGCTACCACGAGTTCGACCTGTACGGCGGGAAGGGCCAACAACAGACGAGCGACAGCGACGCCTTAAAAGGGAAGACCGGGACCGTCACCGAGGCCGTGACTACCGCCGGCGGCGAGGTGAAACTCGCCGGCGGCGGGTTCAACCCCTACTACTCGGCGCGCTCGATAGAGGGGACCATCGAGGAGGGCGAGGAGGTGATGGTCGTCGACCCCGGCGGCGGCAACGTCGTCACCGTGGAGTCGATGGGGTACGTCGAAGACGACATCGACAAGGAACTCGCCGCGGACCGGGCGCGGAAAGACGCACAGCGTGCGGCGGACGAGACGACAGAAGAGACAGCCGGCACCGTCGAGCGAGAGACCGAAACCGAACGCGGGTAACCACGACTACTTATAAAAAGCTTCAAACGCGCTGCGGGCCACAACTGCGTATGGACGCGGACCGCAGAATCGCCGCGGTCGAGGAGGTTCCGGAGGACAGCACGCTGCTCGTGACGCTGCGGCCGGTCGACGCGGACGACGTCGACGAGGGCGAAGGCGACGTTGGCGAAGCCGAGGACGGCACCCCGGAGGCGGAGGCGATTCTCACGCGGGCGGCCGGCGAGGTGCGCGCGTTCCGCAACTACTGTCAGCACTGGACCGACGTGCGCCTCGACAAGGACGACGGGGCGTTCGTCCGGAACGGCGAGGTGTTCTGTCAGAAGCACGGCGCCACCTTCGAGGCCGACGGCGGCTACTGCAACTTCGGTCCGTGCGAGGGCGCCGTGTTGGAGGGCGTCGACGTCGCCGTCGACGGCGACGACGTGTACCTCGCGGACGACGCCTACGAGTTCGTCCGGCGCGGCCACGCGAACCGCGACGGCGACAGCGGCGACTCGCGGATCGATTTTACCGGGAACTGAGACCGAGACCTGACGGCTCGTCGGTCCTACTTAAAAGCGCGTGCGTCCGCTCGCCCCGCCGGCGTCGTCGCGGCCGAGCGCCTTTTTTAAGAAGCTCATCCAGCGCTTGCGGTCGGCGGCCTCCTGTCGCTTCGCTTCGGTCTCGGGGTCGGCCGCGTCGAGCCCCTCTAACGCCTCAAGCGCGCGGTCGATCCCGATTATTGACGCCGCGAGCGCCTCGCCCTCCTCGTAGCTCACCTCGTTCTCTTCGATGGGTTCGAGCCGCGCTAAGCGCTCTCGGCGGAGGTTTCGTTTCGCCTGTTCGACGCGGTCGCGCTCGCCGGGCGGAATCGTGTCGCGCCGCTTGATCTCGAAGACGAACGACCGGAGGTCGATCGACTCCCCCTGGACCTCGATCTCCTCGGGGATGTCCGCGCCCACGGTCGCGGCCTCGCGGTTCACCCGTTCGAGGAGCCCCTTCCGTTCGTACTTCTTCACGCCCGATCGATGGGCCCGTTCGCACTTTGCTCCTTCGGCGCGAGCGCGTCCGTGGCGGATCGCGCGCTACGACCCGGACGAGGGCGGGTCCCCCGGCCGCCGCTGCGGCGGGAGGTAGAACCGAACGCGGTTCCCCCGCGGTTCGCGCCGCTCGAAGGTCAGCTCCCCGCCGAGCGACTCGATACACCACTGCATCACGAACAGGCCGACGCCGGTGCCGTGACGCGTGGTCGTCAGCTCGGAGACGGTGTCGAGCGCGTCGACCTCGACCTGCGGGATGTACGGGTTCGTGTCGGAGACGCGGATCTCGACGCGACCGGTGTTCGGAGACGGGCCGACCGTCACCTCGACCGTGGGGTCGGACTCGTCGGCGTGACAGACGGCGTTTTCGAGCGCGTGACGGAGCGCGTGGTCGAACGCGGCGTCGACGCGTATCCACATCGGCCGCCGCTCTTCGAGGAGGAACGTGGCGTCGGGGTAGGAGGCTTCGAGAACGGCGATAACGTCTCGAACGGCGTCGGCCGCCGGCCGGGGCGGCCGGTGCGTTTCGGACTGTGCGGCGGCCTGCTGGATCTCCTTGACCGAGGTCGCGATGGTGCCGAGGTCCAGGGCGGTCGCGCGCGCCTTCTTTCCTGCCTCGCGGAGGCCGTCGCGGTCGGTCTCGCGCATGACCGCTTCGGCGTAGCCGACGAGCTTGTTCGCCTCGTTGCGGAGGTTGTGCCGGAGCACGCGCCAGAACAGCGTCTCCCGCCGGCTCGCCGCGTAGTGGTCGGTGATGTCGCGGACCTCGGCGAGGACGTGCGCGTCCCGCCCGCCGTCCCACGCCGAGAGCGACACGCGGACCCAGGTTAGCTCGCCGTCCGCGCGCTTGATGCGCCACGGGAACTGCTGTGGGTCCCCGCCCGCCGCGTCGCGGAGCCGCTCGGCGAAGTCCGCCTCCGAGAACCGATACGTGTTGGCGGTGTACCGACCCGGCGACAGCGTTCGGAGCTCCTCCGCCGCGTAGCCGAACAGCGACTCGAACCGGCCGTTCGTTCGCTCGATCCTCGCGTCCTCGGCGTCGTACATCGCGATCGCCAGAGAGAGCGCGTCGTACTCCGGCGGGAAGGGAGTGTGTTGTTCCGCAGCCATACGTGTGCCACTCGCGAGGGACCGGACATGGCTCTTGGTAAGAGCCCTATATACCGCTCTATCTTCTCGGGAGGCGCCGGGCGATCGAAGAGAGGGGTTATGACCGTCGCGACGCAACGCAGCCCATGAACTCGCTCGAAACCGACCTCGACCGCGCCCGCGACCTCGACGCCGCCGAGCTCGCCGACGCCATCGAGTCGATCGGCTTCGAGTGTACGCGCTGTGGCGGCTGCTGTACCGGCTACGCCCCGGACGAGCCCGGCGGCGCGCCGGCGGGAGCGGGGTCCAGCGACGAGGACGCGTCCGGGTGTCACGAGACCGACCGCGAACCCCACACGGCCACCGTCTTCCCCGGAGAGGTCCGCGAGGTGGCCGACGCCGCCGAAGACCGATTCGGCGAGGCGTACGACTGGCGCGATGTCGCCCGCCCAATGCCATTCGGCCTCTCCGAGGGCGACGACGGCGAGCCGGCCGGCGAGACGTTCGAGTGGGCGCTCGCGACCGACGACTGCGGCGACTGCACCTTTTATGAGGAGACGGACGGGCGGGGCGCCTGCGCAGTCCACGACTCGCGGCCGCTCATCTGTCAGACCTACCCGTTCAGCGTCGCGCTCGACGGGACGAGCCAGCCGATGGGCGAGGCGGTCGACGAGTCGGGCGCCGTCCGCGCCCACGAGTGCGAGGGGCTCGGCCGCGACATCTCGCGCGAGGACGCCGAGGCGCTGGCGGCCGCGCTAAAGGAGCGCGCGGTCCGCGAACTGGAGGAGGCGATCGGTGTCCGCGACGGCTACGACCCGGCCGCCGCCGACCGGGCCGCGGGCGACGCCGTCGTCTTCGACTCCGAGGGCCCGAAAGAGGTCGACGGGACGCCGGTCGACGGCGACTGAGAGGAGAGCGGACCGCCGGACGGAGATCCTTTTAAACGGCGTCGAGCGCCGCGTCCACGTCGGCGGCGATCGCCTCGCTCGCCGACTCGTCCGGGAGCGTGAGCGGCGGGCGGACGCGGGGGTGCGGCACGAACCCGCGGTGTGCGGCGGCGACTTTCGTCGCGGGCGCGAACCCGTGGTCCGCACAGCGCTCGAAGAGGGGGGTTATCGCCCGGCGGTGGAGCGTTAGCGCGCGGTCCTCGTCGCCGGCCCGCAGCGCCTCGCCGAGCGCGACGAACGCCTCCGGGATCACCTGCGAGAGCGCGTGAATTCCGCCGTCGACGCCGAGCGACGCGCTCGGATACAACAGCGCGTCGACGCCCTGGAAGACGGTGAAGTCGTCCGGCGTCCGGTCGACCGCAGCGTCGACCGCCGAGAGGTCGCCGCTCGTGTCTTTCAGCCCGACGATCGACTCGCGCTCCGCCACGGCGGCGAGGACCTCGGTGTCGATGGGCTCGCCGACCGTCATCGGGATGTCGTAGAGGAGGAACGGGAGGGGCGCGTCGTCGGCGACCGCTTCCAAGAAGGCCCGCTGTCCGGCCGGCGACGTCGAGCCGTGATAGTACGGGAGCGTGACCAACCCGGCGTCGGCACCGGCCGCGTCGGCGGCTCGGAGCCGGTCTAACACGCCCGAGACCGTCGTATCCGCGGCGCCCGCGATCACCGGCACGTCGCCGCCGACCGCCTCGACCGTCGCCTCCACGACCGCCCGGCGCTCGGCGTCTGTGAGGCTGGCGAACTCGCCGGTCGTTCCGCAGGGGACCATCCCGTCGAGCCCGGCGTCGACGAGCGTCGAGACGTGGCTCGCGAGCGCGTCGGTGTCGACGTCGCCGTCGGCGTCGAACGGGGTCACGATCGGGGGCGAGACGGCGGCGTGTCGGAACTCGGGTGGGGTCACGTGGCCGGGTTCGACGGCCACGGAGAAGGGCTTTCTCCCCACGCAGACGGCAGGGCGCCCCGCAAGAGAGCCGAACGCGAGAGGGACGCGCCCGTCAGTTCGGGCGCGAATCGGCGGCTGGCAGGTCGCGGCCGCACCGACGCCAACGGTACAACTATACTGGTTCGTCGCCATAATATGATGGAGTCTACTATGGAGATCTCAGAGAAGCTCCTTTGTCTGTTCAGCGCCGACGTTCGTGAGGAAGACGACGAGTACGTCGTGACGGTCCCGCGACGCGAGATCGAGACCGGATCGGTGGAGCCGGGCGAAACGTACCGGGTCGCGCTGATCGAACGCGGCGAGCCCGACGGCGAGGGAACGGAGGCCGCCGTCGACACCTCGGCGTCCCGCGCCGACGACGGCCCGCAGCCGCCCGTCGAACCCGGCGAGATGCGCTACGTCGAGATCGAAGACCTCGGGAAACAGGGCGACGGGATCGCCCGCGTCGAGCGGGGGTACGTGATCATCGTCCCCGACACCGAGGTCGGCGAGCGCGTGAAGATCGAAGTGACGGAGGTCAAGTCCAACTTCGCGGTCGGCGAGGTCGTCGAGGAGTCGGCGTAACGCCGGCCCCCGGTCGCGTCCGGATCCCCCCGGACGCCCTCGCGTCGGAATCGTCGTGGCTTCTATGTGCGATCCGCCCCTACCGATCGGTATGGATCGCACGACCGTCGCCGGCGAGGCAGTTACCCGACCATGCCGCGCATGAGCGTCCGGCTCCCCGTCGTCGACGGCCACGCGTCGACCGGGGACCGCCGCGTCGGTCTCACCCCGTCGGTGCTGACGGAGCTCGGCGTCGAGCCCGGCGGGACCGTCGCCGTTCGCGGCGGTCGAACGACGGCCGCGGTCGTCTCGCGGGTCGACGCCGACGCCGGCGGCGCCTGTCTCTCCGAACCGCTACGCCGGAACGCGGCCGCCGACATCGGCGAGACGGTCACGGTCGAGCCGGTCGACGCCCCGCCGGCGGCGACGGTCACGCTCCGCCTCGACGAGACGATGGAGCTCACTCGCGCGGCGGCGGCCCTCAAGCGGCGCCTCGACGGGACGGCCGTCTCCGCCGGCGACGAGGTGGGCGCCACGCTGCTCGGCGGCGCGCTGTCGCTGACGTTCGTCGTCGAGGACGTGCTGCCGTCGTCGCCGGGAGTCGTCGGCGCGGAGACCGACATCGACATCGTGACCGAGAGGACGGACGATGTCGTGAGCGAGCCGACCGGAGACGGGGACGACCCCGTGCCGGCGGCGACGTTCCGGGAGTTGCGCGAGGCGGCATCGACGCGGCTCGACGGCCGGGAGGCGTTCGCCGCGGCCGGGCGACCGACGACGCTCGGCCTGCTCCTCCGCGGGCCGCGCGGCGCGGGGAAGACGACGCTCGTCGAGTCGGTCGCGGCCGCGGTCGACGCGAGCCTGGTGACGGTCTCCGCCGCACAGCTGCGCGGCGAGAGTCCTGGTGACCGCGAGCGACGGCTCAACCGGGTCGTCGGGGCGGCCGAGGACGCCGACCGAGCGGTGGTCCTGCTCGACGACCTCGAAGTGCTCGGCGAGGACGGCAGCGGGGCGCTCGGCGACCGCTTCAGGAAGACTCTGGACGATCTGCGGGCCACGGACGGGACGGTCGTGGTCGGCGTGACGACCGACGCCGAGCGCGTCCCCGAGGCGCTCCGGCGGGGCGGGCGGTTCGACCGCGAGGTCGACCTCGCGCCGCTGAGCGTCGAGGACCGCCAGACGGCGCTCGAACGCGCGACGCGGAACGTCCCCCTCGCGATGGACGTCGACTTCGCGGAGACCGCGACCCGCATCAACGGGTTCGTGCTCGCCGACATCGGGGTCCTCGTCGACGCCGCCTTGGAGCGCGCCGTCCGGCGCGAGGGGCGGCTGGCGGTTCGGCAGGCCGACCTCGACCGGTCGATGGAGTCGATCGACCCCGGCGGCCTGCGAGACGTCGCCGTCGAGTTCCCGTCGGTGTCGTGGGACGGGGTCGGCGGGTTGGCGGCCGCGAAACGCGAGATCGTTCGGGCGGTGTACTGGCCCCTGGAGTACGCCGACCGCTTCGAGCGCGCCGGCATCGACCCGCCCTCCGGCGTGCTTTTGTACGGGCCTCCCGGCACCGGGAAGACGCTGCTCGCGCGGGCGGCCGCCAGCCTCAGCGACGCCAACTTCATCTCAGTGAACGGCCCGGAGCTGCTGAACCGTTACGTCGGAGCGAGCGAGCAGGCGGTCCGGGACCTGTTCGCGACGGCCAGGGAGAACGCGCCGGCGGTCGTCTTCTTCGACGAGGTCGACGCCATCTCGCCGAAGCGACGCGGCGACGATACCGGCGCCGGCGAGCGCGTGGTCTCGCAGTTGCTGACGGAACTCGACGGGCTCGAACCGCTGACGAACGTGGTCGTCGTCGCCGCGACGAACCGGCCGGACTCCATCGACAGCGCCCTGTTGCGGCCAGGCCGGATCGAGAAGGCCGTCGAAACCCCGCTGCCCGACGAGGCGGCGCGTCGGGAGATCCTCGCGATCCACACCCGGAACACCCCGACGGCCGCCGGGGTCAACCTCGGCGCGCTGGCCGCGCGGACCGAGGGGTACAGCGGCGGCGACATCGCCGCCTTGGTCCGGGAGGCCGCGATGCTCGCGATAGAGGAGACGATAGTCGACGGGAGCGCGGCCGCGAGCGACGACATCGCCGTGAGCGCCGATCACTTCGAACGCGCCCTCGCCGAGACCACGCCGTCGGTGGCCGCGCGCGAGGAGGCGAGGCCGCCGCGGGAGTGACGTCGACGTCGCGGTCGGTGGGACACAAAGGCGGCTGTGACTGAGAGCGGTGTCGGGGTTTGCGTGGCGAACGCGCCGGGAGAGTCGGCTGCGTCTCGTGATCGCCGCCGGCGGCTCGGGACCGAACTACCCGCGTTCCTCGTGTAAGTTGAGGATGAAGTAGATGATCCCGAGGGCCGTGAACAGTTCGACGGCGGAGACGGACCAGAACGCGACGGTGAAGCCGACACCGTAGCGCTGCAGCGTCGGCAGCGCGAACAGCGCGGCTGCCGCGAGTACGAAGCAGACGACGATCCCGACGACGGAGCCCGTGTTCAGTACGGCAACGGTTTCGTTTGCGTCGTCGGACATGTGTTGGAAACGTCGGAAAACGGTGATCGCAGTTCGAGTAGTCGGTGCGAGGGAGGGAGGGATCCCTTAGTCGGCGGCCGACGGCTCGGCGGCAGACGGTTCCGGCGCGTCGGTGTCGCCGAGGATGGCACGGCTGCGGAGGAGGATGAAGCCGAATCCGACCTTCGCAGTCACGTCGAGGACCATGAAGCCGAGCGTCTCGACGCCGAGGCCGACGACGCCCGCGCCCTCAGTCCCGATGATCCACAGGATGGGGTACGCCGTCCAGAGGACCGCGACCAACACGGTGAGCGTGTTGAACGTGGTCTGCACCTCTTTGGAGCGTTGTTTCGCCGCGCTGCGGAGGCTCGTGAGGAGGTAGTACAGCACGAAGATGAACGCGATGGTGCTGAACAGCCACCAGGTGTACCGCGCCAGCATCGTCTGCGACAGGGCACCGATGAGGCCGGTGACGATCATCAGCGCGTCGACGCCGATGAGCGTGCCGGTGGTGACCCGGTCGACCTTCGCGAGGAGCGCGAGGTCGAGCAGGAGCAGCGGCGTGGTGAACAGCCAGTCAGCGTATCGTGCGTAGTAGATATCGAGCGTTCCGCGGCCGACGACTTCGACCTCTGAGAGCCCGATACCGAAGAACATCGACAGGTACGCGGCCGACGCGATGCCCGGCACGAGGATTGTGATCGCGTAATACTCACGGGCCTCTTTGTCGGTGACGCCCCACCCTTTGGCGATGAAGTAGAAGGTCCCGATGAGCATAAGTAGCGTCCCGATGCCTAGCCACAACGTTTCGGGTCGACCGTCGTTGAGGAGGTCGAACCCAGCCTGTAGTACTGTCGGATCCATGCGCACCTTATCGTATGGACTATTGAATCATCAACTTCGACACAGCATAGTAAGGTATCCGCCGCCGATTCGTCGTCGGGGGGCCGCACTCACCGACCGCCAGAGGGGCTCCCGGGTCGCAGGATCTGCCATCGATCGGCCAGTACGAGCCTTCTTGCCGACCGATCGCTCGTTAGGGTGCGGGCACATACCTTACTAGTGACCCGAAAGCAAACCACCCTGGAATCCGTAGGGACTGTATGGCCAACGACAAGACCGAGACCGAGACCGAGACGACCGAGGAAAGCGACGCCGCGACCGAACTCGAAGCGGAGACCGAGGCGGCGGCCCTCGACGTGGAGGCGCTCGACACGTACGAGGACCGAGTCGAGGAGCTCGCGTCCGCGGTGGAAGAACGCGAGGAGACGATAGCCGAGCTCGAGTCGGTCGTCGAAGAACAGTCCGAACAGATAGAGACGCTCAAAAATCAGTTCCTGGACCTGTCGGCCCGCGTCGCCGACGGTCGGAACCTCGGCGTCTGTCCGGAGTGTAACGGCCCGACGGAGAAACAAGAGCGGCTCTTCCGGAGCGACACGATCGAATGCCTGCGGTGTGGCGAAGTCATCCACACGTACTGATCCGAGCGATTTGGGCCGAACGGCGCGGGAGCCACCGACCGAACGCAGAATACGAGGCACGGATGCCGGCCGTGAGGACCGACCCGCAGCGCGACTGCGCCGTTGTCTACGACGCGACCGTCGCTATCTGACCGTCGCTATCTACACTACGTCTCGTCGCTCGCGGGGACGCGCGCGTCCCAGTAGGAGACGGACGCCACGTAGTCGCCGGGGATCGTGTTGCCGATGCAGCTGTCGACCAGCCGGAACGGCTTCGCGACCGGGCCGGGGAGTTCGCGGTAGAAGCCGTACGGCAGCACGAAGTCGTGGTTCTCGCCGGCGAGCGTCATGTCGGCCGCGCAGAGCATGTCGACGACCTGCTCTTCGGCGTAGAGCCGGGACCCCATCGGGAGCAGCCACGTGTACAGCGTCCGCAGGCTGCGGCTGTTGAACGTGTCGAAAAACACCTGATTCGCGCTGACGCGACAGAGTTCGGAGAGGAACGGGATCGGATCCTCCATCAGGTGGAAAAACCGCATCGCGACCACCGAGTCGAAGTGATCGTCCGGGAACGGGAGCCGAGAAGCGTCGCCGCGAACGAACTCCACGGTGCCCGAGAGCCCTGCGTTCGCCGTCTTCTGCCGGCCCTGTTCGAGCATCTCGCGGGAGATGTCGATGCCGACGATGTCGGCGCCTCGGTCCGCGAGCATCGTCGTGAACCGGCCGGTCCCGCAGGCGACCTCCAGCACGCGGTGGCCCTCCTCTATCGGTCCGAGCGCGGAGAGGACCGCCTCCTTCTCGCGCTGGTCGATGAGCTCACCGCCGCCGGAGAACCGTACGTCCTCGTACTCCTCCGCGACCTCGTCGGCCTGGTACCAGTCCTGTCCCTTCACGTTATCCGTACTGAACTCCCGACCGACAAAACCGTACTGGATGCGGTCGGGGAAGACACGGTCGCGGAGGCGGACCCGAACGCCGTCGGCGACCCGAGCGCGCAGTCGCGTCGCGAGGTGGCCGGCCGACCGGCGCCCCGGCGGTCCGAGTCGTGATATTAACACATTATATTATCCCAATCGGATTGCCCAATATGTAGCCAACCTTTACCAATAAGCCAAGGGTGACACAAGAGTATGAGTACCAGTCCCGCGGAAACTGCTGACCAAGACCGTCTCTCAGAGTCCGAGTACCGCGACCGCTTACGCGAACTCCCCCCGAGCGCCAAACTCGTGGCGAAGGTGCTCGAAGGCGACGCCCCGCTCTCGCAGGGCGGCCTCGCCGACGAGTCGCTGCTTCCCGACCGCACCGTCCGCTACGCGCTCAACCGCCTCGAAGAGGAGGGTCTCGTCGACTCCCGCTACAGTTTCAAGGACGCGCGCAAGCAGGTGTACTACCTGACCGTCTGAGCGACCCCCGAACCGACGGGCCGTCCGAACGACCGCTCGTCGGGTGAACCGCGCTCCGGCGACCGATAGCGCTGCGGCCAGCACGGAGCCCTTTTTAATCCCTGGACCCGACACTCTGTCACATGGACCTCTCGGTCGTCGTTCCCACCCTCAACGGGCGGGACCGGTTAGCCGGCTGCCTCGACGCGTTGGCAGCGCACGCACCGGAGGCGGAGGTGATCGTGGCCAACGGCCCTTCCGCTGACGGCACCACCGGGATGGTGCGGGACCGCGACGACGTGGACGTGTTGGTCGAGATATCGGATCGCACGGTCAACGTCGCCCGCAACGCCGGCATCGAGGTCGCCAGCGGCGACGCGGTCGCGCTCGTCGACTACGACAACCGGATCACCGCCGAGTGGCTCGACGCCGTGCGGGCCGGCCTCGCCGAGGCGGACGCCGTGACGGGCCCGGTGACGCCGATCGAGTCGCCGGAGGCGGCCCGTGACGACGGCGCGCCCGCCACCGAAAAGGCGCCCGCCGCCGATGGCACGCCCACAAGCACCGAGCGGGCGCGCGACGGCGAAGGGCGAGACGCCCCCGAGCGCCGGACGATAGCCGGCACCGACGTGACCTACTTCGAGGGCGGAAACGTCGCGTTCCGTCGCGAGACGCTCCGGGACCTCGACGGCTTCGACGAGTACCTCCACACCGGCGGGGCGCGCGACGCGGCCCACCGTCTGGCACAGATGGACCACGGCGTCGCGTGGCGCGACGGGATGGCGGCCGACAAGGCGCTCGTCGCCGCGAAGGCCGCCGACGGCGGGCGGACGGCGAGCGAGTGGGGATGGAAGTACCGGGCGCTCGCGTACCGCCTTTTAAAGAACTACGGGGTTCGCCCGACCGTCGTCGCGCGCGCGGGGAGCCACGCGGCGACGGACGCGGTGGGCGCCGCCGGCGACGTGGTCCGCGGCGACTCGACCCCCTCGCGATGGGTCGCCACCGGCCGGGACGTGCTGTTCGGCCTCGTCGGCGGGAGCTCTGACGGGCTCGTGGCGCGGAGCCGCGACCGAACGCCGGCGCGGAACCCGAACGGCATCTCGAAGCGCGCCGACCGGGCCGTCGCGAAGTACGACCGGCGGACGGGCGAGGAGTGACGACCGAACTTAAACGCCGCCGGGAGCGTCTCCCCCGGCCGCGACCCCACGGCTTTTAACCTCGGTCGTCACGAACGGGTCGGTAACGAATGGGACTCACGAAGCGGATCATCCCCTGTATCGACGTCGACCTCGACGACGACGGGGACGCGGCGGTGTACACGGGCGTGAACTTCGAGAATTTGGAGTACACCGGCGACCCGGTCGAGTTGGCGAAAAAGTACAACGCCGCGGGCGCCGACGAGTTCGTCTTCCTCGACATCACCGCGAGCGCCGAGGGCCGCGAGACGATGCTCGACGTGGTAAACGCGGTCGCCGACGAGTGTTTCATCCCGCTGACGGTCGGCGGCGGCATCCGGACGAAAGCCGACATCAAGGAGACGCTTCGCGCCGGCGCGGACAAGGTCTCGATCACGACCGGCGCCTTAGAGCGCCCCGAGCTCATCGAGGAGGGCGCCGCGGCGTTCGGCAGCCAGTGTATCGTCATCTCCGTCGACGCGCGGCGTCGACACGACGACGAGGGCGAGCACTTCTACGAGGACGACGACGGCGAGACGGTGTGGTTCGAGTGTACGAAGAAGGGCGGCCGCGAGGGGACCGGCATCGACGCGGTCTCGTGGGCGAAGGAGGCCGAGGAGCGCGGCGCGGGCGAACTGTTCGTCAACTCCATCGACATGGACGGGACGAAGGACGGCTACGACATCCCGCTGATGACGGCCGTCTGCGACGCCGTCTCGACGCCCGTCATCGCCTCGTCCGGCTGCGGCAGCCCGGAGGACATGCGCGAGGTGTTCACCGAGGCGAACGCCGACGCCGGGCTCGCGGCCTCCATCTTCCACTTCGGCGACTACTCCATCGAGGAGACGAAAGAGTACCTCGACGAGCACGGCGTCCCCGTCAGGCTGTAAGCCGAGCGAAATCGCCCGGCGACCGTGCTCGTGGCGACGAAAACGCCCCGGCGGCGAGGACGGTTGTTTCGCCGATCCCGAACTGAAACCAACACTTATTATTCGATCGGGGACGAACCGTGACGTATGTCCACGTCATCGACGCGCGTCCGGGCCGAACGGCCTGAGCTCGTCTGTAAGCGGACCGACGACGGCGACTCTGACGGCGGCGAGGTGACGTTTTTCGAACGGGCGTTGGCGCCCGACGAGCGGACGACGCGCTGGATCACGGTCAGCGAAGCGGACTGCGTGCCGATGTCCGAGTGGCGCTGACGCCGGCGTCGTTACGCCGGTCCGGGCGTGCGTGTCGTCGTTCGCTGTCGATTGCTGCGTGCTGAGACACAGCCGCGGCTCCCGTCAGTCGTCGGCCGCGACCCGGCCCGCGGTCTTCGGGAGTTCGTCGTCGAGCAGCGCCACGGTCGCCAGTCGGATCGCGTGGGGCCACCCGAGCGGGGTCGCGCTGTCCGGCGTCCCGTCGTCGAAGAACTGCTCGGGGAGGTACGTCGTCGGCTCACAGAGCGATCCGCCCGGCGAGACGTGTCCGAGCAGGTCGCGGGCGCGCTCGGCCATCGCCGTCGCCCGCGGGTCGTCGCGGTCGGCGAGCAGCACCGCGAGTTCGGCGCAGGCGTTCGCGCCCCACGCCGTCGAGACGGTCCACACCTTCTCGGAGTACTGGCCGGCCCGGCGCCAGCCGTCGCCCTCGTACCGGATCAGGCCCTCGATCTCGTCGCTCTCGTGTGCGAGCCCGTCCACGACCGTCTCGACGTGTGACACCAGTCGGTCGAGCCGGTCGTCGTCGACCGTGCCGGCGTCGCCGCCGAGCGCGTCGAACGACCGATGCGCGCTCGCCAGCGCCAGCGTCGAGGAGTCGAGCCGGTCGTCGATCTCCCCCTCGGGCGTCTCGCGGAGCGCGTAACAGCCCCGCTCCGGCACCCACAGGTCGTCGAGGGCGTCGTACACGCGCGTCGCCTGGTCGCGGGCGTGCGCCGGGAGGTCCGCCGGGAGCGCGTCGGTGTCGACCGCGCCGTCGTCGAGGGCGTCGGCCGTCAGCCCGTCGCCGTGGAGCGCGAGTTCGCTGTACGCTTCGAGGAACGTCGCGGTCGTGTGCGCGAAGCGGCCGGCGCTGTCCTCCCACGCGTTCTGACAGACGACGGGGCGCCCGTCGGCCGCGAGGGTCTCGTCGAGCCCGGCGAGCGCCGCGACGAGCGTCCGGTCGAGCCCTTCTACCTCGACGCCCGCCTCGCGGGCCTGCGCGAGGAACGCGATGACGCTGCCGGTCTGGTCGGCCTGGTAGTCCACGTCGGGGCCGTCCTCGATGCGCGCGTTGGCCCAGCCGGGAGCGAGCGCCCCGTTCCGCGGCCACACGCGGTGGGGCCACGAGCCGTCGGGGCGCTGGGTGGCGACGTACATCTCGGCCGAGCGCGCGTGCCAGTCGTCGAGCCCGAGTCCCAGCCGGTCGTCGGCGCCGAGCGCGAACGTCGATATCTCGGCGTCGTCGCGGAACCACGTGTAGCCGTAGCCGCCGGAGGTCGCGTAGAAGGGGTCGAAGTCGGGGCCGGCGATCCGGAGGCCCGACTCCGCCGAGAGCAGCGAGAGCACGCGGAGGTCGGCGACGACCGACTCCCGCGACGGGACCGACTCGGGGGGCGACGGGATCGTGTCGCCCGCGGCCGCGGCGAGCGCGTCGGGGGTGTCGAGGTCCTCGAACAGCGCCGCGAGCAGGTCGCGGGCGTCGTCGCGGCTCGTCTCCGCGCGGTCGGTCAGCAGGCTGCCGACGGTCGCGACGCCGTCTTCGAAGGGCGCGTCGACGATGACCTCGCCGGAGAGCCGCTCTTCCTCGTAGCGGTCGCCGTCGCGGTCCCGCGGGAGGTCGGTGGGCGCGTCGTCGAGCAGTTCGGGGAACGTCGCCGGGAGCTGGCCGCGCAAGTCGGTGAAGCCGGTGGCGCTCGCGAGGAAGTCGTGCTCGTCGGCGTGGTACACCTCGATGGCGTCGTCGTATCGGAGTTGGCCGACTCGGTCGTCGCGTCCGTCCGGCGCGAACCGGGCGTAGACGACGAGCGAGAGCTCCTCGGGGTCGACGTTCGAGTGCCCGTCGTCCGCGTCGATGCTCGCGCGCGTGAGGTGCGCGTCGCCGATGGTCGCGTCGTACCGCGTCACGGTCCCCCAGTCGGTGTCGTGGACGGTCTCTATCAGCGTCGTGTCGTCGACGTAGCGCTGCTCGGTCGCCGCCTCGTCGAGCCACGTGACGTCGTTGCCGACCGCGAGCCCGATCCGAGAGCGGACCAGCCCCGTCTGCCCGGTCAGCGGGTAGCCGAAGTCGCGCAGTTCGCCGTCGGCGTCGACGTGAACGAGTCGCCCCTCACCGCCCGAAAACCGTCCCGTGACGGTCCGGCGTTCGCCGGGGAACCGGGTGGCGTGCCCGGTGTTGCGCTTGTAGTCGTCGAGCGCGTCGCGGAGTTGCATTACGGGGACACACGACACCGCTATGTATGAAGTTTTGGTGTAATTATTATTCATTTATTGTACGGACGGAAACGCTCAAGCCGGGTCGCCGTCGGAGGCAGGTATGCACGAACCCGGCCCGCCGCGCGCGACGAGCGTCGGCGAATCGGTCGAGCTGGCGCCTCGAAACCCCGATCCGGAGGGAACCTACGAGTGGACGCTTCGGAGCGCGCCGCCAGAGAGCGACGCGGGCGCCGGGGACACGCCCGAGAGCGACGCGAGCGCCGGGGACGACCCCCGAAGCGCGAGCGCGGCCGACGAGCCGGTGCTGCTCGCCGGGGAGACGAGCCGCGACGACGCCCCGGTGGTCCACCTCCGCCCCGACGCCCCCGGCACGTACGTCGTAACTCTCGACGCGCCCGACGGGACCCACCGACAGCGGGTGCGCGCCTTCCCCGACGAGCGGCGACCGGTCGAACTCCGCGTCCCCGCGACGGACCTCCCGGTCGACGACGCCGACGTGGACCGCGTCTCCCTGCTGTGGCCGCACAACGACCGCCTGCTCGCGCGCGACCGCCCGACCCGCGACGGCGACGACTGGGCGTGTGACGTGCAGATCCCCCCCGGACGCCACGGGTTCAGTTTCGTCGCCAACGACGACCTCGGCAACGGCCACCGCGACGAGGTGACGGTGCCGGGGCCGGGGCGACCGCGCCTCTCGCTGTCGGCGACCGTCGACGAGGGCGACACCGCAGCGCCGGTCGTCCGGATCGCCGCCGACGCGTCGGCGCCGCCGTCCCTCAACGACGAGTCGGGACGGACCGGCGGCGCGTCCCCGGTCGACGTGGAGTACCTCGTCGACGACCGCGACGCGTCCCCCGAGACGGTCGAGCGGATCGAGTCGCTGGCGGCGGAGGGCGGCCTGTCGATCCCGCTCTCCGACCTGCCCAGCGACGGCGCGCTCCGCGTCCACGCCGTCCCGCACGCGGACCGGTACGGGGCGGCGGAGACGGTGGCGATCGAACGCGACGAGGCGGGCAACGTGACCGTCTCCGACCCCCACGCGCTCCCCGACTGGGCCGACTCGCCGACGATCTACGAGGCCTTCGTGCGCTCGTTCGCCGGCGACACGCTGCCGACGACGTTCCGCGAGATCGAACGGCGGGTCCCCTACATCGAGAGCCTCGGCGTCGACGCCCTCTGGCTCACCCCTGTGCTCGCCTCGCCGACCGAGCACGGCTACCACGTCACCGACTACTACGACACCGCCGCCGACTTGGGCGACCGCGAGGCGTTCGCGTCGCTCGTCGAGGCCTGCCACGAGGCGGGGATCAAGGTTATTTTTGACCTCGTCATCAACCACACCTCCCGCGACCACCCCGCCTTCCAGATGCACGCCGCCGGCGTCGACGCCTACGCTGACCACTACCGGCGGACGGACGGCGCCTTCGACGTGACCGACACCGACTGGGCGGAGCTCGAAGACGGCGACATGCCCGAGTACTACTTCAACTGGCGGCGGATCCCGAACCTCAACTTCGACAGCCCGGCCGTCCGCGAGTGGCTCTTAGACGTGGTCGACGAGTGGAGCGCGGTCGTCGACGGCTTCCGCGCCGACGTGGCGTGGGGCGTCCCGCACGGGTTCTGGAAGGAGGTGGCCGACCGCGTCCCCGACGACTGTCTCCTCCTGGACGAGACGCTCCCCCACGACCCCTTCTACGGCGAGGGGCAGTTCGACATCCACTACGACACCTCGGTGTACGAGGCGCTCCGGGCCATCGGCGCCGGCGACGCGCCGGCGGACGCGCTCGCCGACGCGTTCGACCGCGCGGCGTGGCTCGGCTTCGGCGACCCGACCCGCCAGATGCGATACGTCGAGAACCACGACGAGGAGCGCTACCTCGCCGAGTACGGGCGTGCGGCCCTTCTCGCGGCCGCCGCGGCGACGTTCACGCTCCCCGGCGCGCCCCTGGTCTACGCCGGACAGGAGCGCGGCAACGAGACGTACCGCGGGCCGATCCGGTGGCACGACGGCGACAACGGTCTCACCGACTTCCACCGCGCCCTCGCCGCGCTCCGCGAGCGCGAGCCGCTCCTCCGCGACGGCGCCGTCGACTTCGAGGGCCGCGCCGCCGACGTGTCGGTCGTCGACGGCGACGCCGAGCGCGTGGCGGCGTACGAGCGAACCGCCGCGGAACCGGTCACGGAGCCCGGAGATCAAAGCGTCGACGCCGGTGGCGATTCAGACTCGCTGCTCGTCGTCCTCAACTTCGCCGACCGACCGGCGACCGTGACGGTACCGGCGAGATACGAGACCGTCCTGTTCGCGGACGGACGCGGCGCGCCGGCGGACATCGAGGCGGCCGACGAAACGGTCGCGCTCGACGGCGTCGCGGTACTCCGATAACGCGGGCCCCGGCGCGCGGTCGGTCCGCCTCTTATAAGTGAGTGCCTGACCCAGTGCCGGTATATGGACGATCGGACGCTGAACGACCTCCTCCGCCGGTTCGGACTCTCTGATAAGGAAGTCGACACCTACCTCAGTCTGTTGGCCCACGGCGAGGCGAAGGCGAGCACGGTCGCCGACGCCGCCGGCGTGTCGAAACGCTACGTCTACAGCGTGAGCGAGTCGCTGGCGGAGCGCGGCTTCGTCGAGGTGAACGACCACGTCGTACCGACGACGATCCGCGCGAACCCGCCCGACGAGGTGATAAACCGCCTCCGGTCGGACGTGGACGCGATCCGGCCCGGCCTGGAAGAGCGGTTCTCGCGGACCGAGCGAGAGACGGAGCAGTTCGAGGTCATCAAGTCCCGCGTCACCGTGATGAAGCGGATCCGCTCGCTGCTCGCGGACGCGGACTCCGAGGTGGCGCTTTCGATCGCCGGAGAGCACCTCCCCGAGATCCGCGAGGCGCTCGCCGCGGCCGTCGACCGGGGCGTGCTCGTGCTCCTCATCGTCTCCGGCGACGACGTGCCCGACGACGTGGAGGGCGGTGTCGACGGCGTCGCGAACGTGGTTCGGGCGTGGGGAGAGGCGATGCCGACGCTGCTCACGGTCGACTCCGCGACCGGCGTCGTCGCGCCCCCGGCGCTCCTGCGCCGGGCCGACACCGACCGACAGGCGATCCACTTCGCGCAAGAGCAGCTCGCCCCGGTGATCGTCGGGTCGTTCCTCGGGAACTACTGGCCGGCGGCGACCGAAGTCGCGACCGCCGCGCCGGCCGCGCTCCCCACCGAGTACGCGAACTTCAGACACACCGTCTTTCAGGCCACGCTGCGGCTCCGCGACGGGGAGACCCCCCGCGTCACCGTCGGGGGGCGGTGGACGGCCGCCGACGAGCCGGTCGAGATCACCGGGCGCGTCGTGGAGTCGAAACAGGGGATGGTGGAGCCGACGACGAACGAGTTCCCCGTCGAACACTCGCTGGTCGTCGAGAGCGACGAGGGCGAGCGCGTCACCGTGGGCGGGCAGGGCGCCTTCGTGGAGGACGTCGAGGCCGACCTCGTCCGGATCGAGGCGGCCGACGAGCGCGGGGATGCCGATGGCGACGGGCGGGGAGATACCGAAGGCGGTGAGCGCGGGGACGCCGAGGGCGACGAGTAGCGTCGGCTCGTTTTTAAATAAAGACTCACTCCTCGACGCTCGGATGCGTCTCCTGCGGGTCGGGGTGGGGCGCCGCGAACCGCTCGCGCATCGCCTCGCGGGAGGCCGCTTCGCGTTCGCGGCGCTCGTCGGCGTCGATCTCCTCACAGCCCGGCGGGACCGGCCGGTCGCGGTCGGTGAAGTACCCGTCCGGCGCGACCCAGTCGTGGTAGAAGCCCCGGTCGGCCGCCTCCAGGATGGTGACGCCGACCTCGGCGCCGTGACCCGCACACACCGCCGCCTGATGCGGTTTCTCCGCGAGCCGCCCCGCCGCGTACAGTCCGTCGACGCCGGTCCGACCGCGCTCGTCCGCGTCGACGTACGACTTTCCGCGGTCGAGGATGCCGACCCCGTCGATCCCGTCGAGGTAGCCCACTTCGTTTTTCGTCGCGGCGACGGCGAACCGGGTTCGAATCCGGTCGCCGCCGTCGGTGTGGACGACGAACCGAGGGCCGTCGGTCGCGTCGTCGCCCGAATCAGCAACGGTGGCGAGTTGGGTGACCCGCGCGTCGAGCCGGTCCGCGCCGGCGTGTTCGGCCTGTTCGCCACACAGGTCGAGGAGTTGGCGCGCGTTGACGCCGAGCGGGAACCCCGGAACGTTCTCCAAGTGCGCGTTCCGCCGGAGTATCGACTCGCCCGAGTCGACGACGAGCGTGTCGAGCCCTTGTCGAGCCGTGAACACGGCCGCCGAGAGGCCGGCGACGCCCCCGCCGACGACGACCACGTCGCGTGACTCGTACGAGTCGGGGTCGCCGTCGGTCGGGGACGCGACGCGCGTTGGCGCTCCGTCCTCGCTCATCGGTCGTCCCCCCGTCCGAGCCGCGAGTCGTCGCTGTCGATAGCCATACCGGTCGGGGGCCGCGAACCGTGGTAGTCGCTTCGGTCCGCCGTCGGCCCGGCTCCGGCCGGTTCCGCCGCCTCGTCACCGAGCCCGAACGCGCTCACCGACGCACCCGGACCGGCTTCTCCGCCGCGATGAACGGCTCGTCGCTGTCGACGGCCGCGAACGCGAGGCCGTCGTCGCTCCGTTCGACCCGCAACGTCCGGAGGGTCGGCAGGTCGTACGCCTCCGGGTCGCCGTACCTCGCCGCGACGGCCCACTCGCGGGCGCGCATCTACAGGTCCCCGTTGATGGCGTCCGCGACGCGCTGGCGGTCGAACAGCCGTTCCGCTTCGGGTATCTCCGGGTACGGCCCCTCCTCGTAGCGCGGCCAGGCGCCGAACTCGTCGGGGTATAACTGCTTCGCGGTCATCTCGAGTTGGAAGAGATTCAGGACGGGGCCCTGATACCGGGCGCCCTGTGGGTGCATCCGGTCGTTCTTGATCGCCGTTATCTCCGAGCCGACCGGGTCTTCCTCGAAGGCCGCCCGGCGACCGGCCATGTCGGTTCCCGGTTCGAAGCCGCCGAGGTAGAGGATGACGTCCGGGTCGGCTTCGAGCATCGTCTCGAAGTCGACGATCGTCCCCGACTCGACGCTCCCCTCGAACGCGTCGTGCGGGCCGAGCGGGCGCGTGTGCGACGTGAGGAAGCCGGGGTTGCTCAGGGTGTACGCGTAGATGCTCTCGATGTCGTGGGCGGCGATCATGACCGCGGTCGGGCGCTCCGACTCCGGCGGCAGGCCCTCCTCGATCGTCGCGAGGAGGTCGTCGTGGACCGCCGCGAGCGCCTCGTAGCGCTCGCGCTCTCGGAACGCGTCGGCGACGATCTCGAACTGCTCCCAGAGCCCGTAGTACTGGTAGTCGCCCGCCCACTCGCCCGTCGGGTCCTGGTGGCGGTCGGACAGCGAGTTGCCGAACCACGGCGAGACACGCTCGGCGATCTCGTCGATGTCCTCGGGGCTCCACGCGTCCTGCCGGGTGATCCACGCGGGGTCGGCGAGGTGGACGTCGCTGTCGAGCGCGTAGAGCTTCTCTTTGTCCGGCTGCCACGAGGAGTACAGCCCCGACCAGTCGAGCGAGACGCCGGGGAGCCGCTCGACAAACTGGTTCCAGAGGCCGTCGTAGTAGTCGGGGGCGTGGAGCGCGGTCACGTCGTCTCCCCGCCCCAGCGCGAACGCCATGCCCGCGTGGTGGGTCAGACGCGTGAACACGGTCTCCGGCGCCGACTCGAACGCGACCTCGCCCATGGGCGAGATGGACGCCGTGTACCGCTCGTCCGCTGCGTCCTCGCTCTCGCCCGACGAACCGTCCGAAGAGTCGCCCGAACCGTCGTCTGCGGGTGCCGACTCGTTTTCGTCGGCGTCCGGCGAGTCGGAGCCGGAACCGCCGGAGCAGCCGGCGAGGAGGCCGCCGAGGGCGACCGAGCCACCGTACTTCGCGAACGCTCTGCGGGTCGACGCTGCGGGTACTTCGTCGTTGGGCATATTTTTAGGCTACCCTAAAACAACTTAACGGCTCCGATTTTTAGGTCTACCTAAAGACTGGCGGCCCTGAACGGCACCGGGCGCCGAACTGCGTCACTCCCCGTGTCTGGCCCGCAGCGGCGTGACGCGCGGCCCCTGGTCGGTGTCGACGACGTGGGCGTCGACGCGGAACACCTCGGAGAGGAGGTCCTCCGTGACGACCTCCTCCGGCGGGCCGCGCGCTCGGATCTCGCCGTCGTTGAGCGCGACCACGCGGTCGGCGATGCGGGCGGCCTGTTCGAGGTCGTGGAGCACGACGACGACGGTGACCTCGCTGTCCGAACGCAGCGTCTCGATTATCTCCATCACCTCCATCTGGTGGTGCAGATCGAGGAACGTCGTCGGCTCGTCGAGGAGGAGCACGTCGGTGTCCTGCGCGAGGACCATCGCGATCCAGGCGAGCTGTTTTTGCCCGCCGCTCAGGCTGCCGACCTCGCGGTCTCTGAGGTGGCCACAGCCCGCCAGATCGATCGCGCGCTCGACGGCTCGGGTGTCCGCCTCGGTCGTTCGCTCGAAGAACCCCCGGTGTGGGTATCGCCCGTGGTAGACGAGCTCTTCGACGGTGATGCTGTCGGGCGAGGTGCTCTCCTGCGAGAGCAGCCCGAGCTTCCGGGCGAGCGCCTTCGTGTCCATCGAGTGAACGTCGCGCCCGTCGAGCAGCACGGAGCCGTCGTCGGGCGCGATCTGGTTCGCGAGCCCCTTCAAGAGGGTGCTCTTCCCGGACCCGTTCGGCCCGACGAGCGCCGTCACCGCGCCCGGCTCGGCCGCGATCGACTCGCCGTCGATCACGGGCTCCGGGGCCGACGGATAGCCCAACACGAGCGACTGGCCGTCGAGGTCGCTCGCGTCCGTCGCCGCGTCGTCCGGTCCGTGAGACCCTGCGATGTCGTTCGAGCCGCCCGATTCGTCCCGGTCCGTCGCGTTCACGCGTTCTATCGACATTCAGAGGTCACCTACGTTCTGCTGTCGCCGCATCAGGTACAGGAAGTACGGGCCGCCGACCAGCCCGGTGACGATTCCGACCGGAACCTGCGCGTCGGCGCCCGTAATCGCGCCCATCCCGAGGCGCGCGCCCACGTCGGCGCCGACCAGCAGCGCCGGGCCGACGAACAGGCAGCCGACGATCACCCGCTTGTAGTCGCTCCCGACGAGGGTCCGAACCACGTGCGGGACGATGAGCCCGACGAAACTGACGATACCCGCCACCGCGATGCTGGCGGCCGCCGCGAGCACGGCGACCCCCGAGAGCGCGAACCGCACTCGCTCGATGGACATCCCCAGCGCCTTCGCCGTCTGCTCGCCGAGGAGGAGGAGGTTCAGCTGCCGTGAGCCCGCGAGCGACAGCACGAGCGCCACGAGCGTCCACGGGAGCGCCATCCGCACCTGCTCCCAGTCGGTCCCCGTGAGCGATCCGGTGGTCCACTGGATCGCCGACTGGACGACGCTGATGTCGTCGGCGAAGAAGAAGAGGCCGGTTTGGAGGCTGTTGAAGACGGTGCCGACGATGACGCCCGCGAGGACGAGGCGGACCGGGCTCGTCCCGTTCTTCCACGCGATGGCGTACACGAGCAGGAACGCGACTGACCCGCCGACCGCCGCGATCAGCGGTAGGAACGCCGAGAGCCCGCCGAACACGACGAGCGTGAGGAGGATCATCAGCCCGGCGCCGGAGGAGACCCCGAGGATGAACGGGCTCGCGAGCTCGTTCCGCGTCACGGCCTGGAAGATGGCCCCGGAGACGGCGAGGTTCATCCCGACGATGGCCCCGACCAGCACCCGCGGCAGGCGGATGTTCCAGACGACAAGCGTCTCGCGGGTCAGTTCTGGCAGCGCGCCCTGAAAGCCCGTGATCGCGCGCATCAGCTCTTCGCCGACGAGGAAGTTGAGCAGCCACCGCGGATCGAGTAGCACGGCGGGGTCGAGGACGGCCCGCCACGCTTGGCCGACCGTCATCGAGTACGTCCCGAAGCTCACCTGGACGAGTCCGGCGAGCGCGACGACGGCGACGCTCCCCCCGGCGACCAGCAGGAGCCGCGGGTCGAACAGCCACCCGAGTCGCCCCCCTTCTGCCGGTCGCCGAGCCGAGCCCCCGTAGTCGACCGACCCCGTCGCGCCGCCGGCGGTCGGCTCGTCGCCGCTCATCGCGTCGCCTCCTCGTCGCGCTCGACGGTTCGCCCGCCGGCGGCCGCGTGCGCCGCGACCGCCTCGTCGTCCATCGCGTCGAGCAGCGCGTCCGCCCCGTGCGCCGCGACGACCGCTTCCGGATCGAGGTGTGCGGCGAGGGCTCGGTGTCCGGCCGCCGCGCGGGCGGCCTCCTCGTCTGCGTCGACGTGCGAGGAGCGTTCGGCCTCGACCGCGGCATCGCGGACCCGTGCGAACCGCTCCGAGTCCGGGTCGACCGGCCCGTCGGCGTGGGTGGCGTCGAACCACTCGACCCACCGCTCGCGGTCGCTCCACTCGTCGCCGAGTTCGGCTTCGCGGCGGACCCAGTCTCTTCCCTCCGCCGCCGCGGGCCACCAGCCCTCGTCGACCCGCGCGTCGGCGACGACCCGCTTTCCGACGCGGGCGCCCTGTCCCGCGGCCGTGATCGCCTGCCGGTCGGCGTCGGACGGCGAGGCGACGTAGAGCCCGTCGATAGCGGTGGTCCCGTCGCGGTCGGCGTACTCGCGGTCGAACGTCTCCTCCGTCTCCTCGCCGCGGTCCCGACGTGCGAACAGCGCGTCGTCGTCGTCGAGGCCGCGGAGGTACTCGCCGTCGTAGCGCGTCGCGGCGACCACTCGGGCGGCGGTGACGGGTGCGCCCTCCTGGGGGGTGACGACGAACCGCCCGCTCTGATCCTCGGGGCGGTCGGCGTCGTCCCCCGCGCGGTCGACCGATTCGACGAGGTCGTCGACGACCGTACACCCCGCTCGCTCGGCCTGTTCGCGCATGAGGTCCGACAGCGTCCCGACGTCGATGCCGGCGGGGAAGCCCGGATAGTTCGACAGGTGCGCACAGCGCGCGAGCGACGACCGACCGCGGTCGAAGACGACGACGTCGAGGCCGTCGCGCGCGGCGAACACCGCGGCCGCGCAGCCGGCGGGCCCCGCGCCGACCACGACCACGTCGCTTTCGGCGCCGCTCACGCTTCTCCTCCGATGGCGACGGCAGCGACCGGATCGCGACGCGTGCCGGCGAGTCGGTCGGCCTCTCGGTCCATACGGTTTAGGCCACCCTAAATGATTAAGAGGGTTTCGAATCTTAGGCAGCCCTAAAACAATTCGAGAGGCAGTGGTGGTCAGAGAGCGCCACGGAGACGCCGTGGCGGCGAAAGGCGGGTTCGGCGAGCGGGAGACGTTACGCGAGCAGCGGGGTGGCAGTTTCGTATCGCGCTATACGATTTACTCCGCGTCGAACGACCGAACGCTGTCGAACGTCCCGTCGGCGATAGCGGCGGCGATGCCTTCGATGTCGGCGTCTCGCGAGACTTCGTGCGGGTACTTCCGTCCGAAGTAGCGCAGGAGGTTCCCCACGTCGCGTTCGAGGAACTCGCGGGCGTTCTCGTGGTCGACCGGGACCGCCTGCGGCCAGTCGAAGATGGTGATCCCGCCTTCCGCGACCGCGACGTTGTGTTCGGACATGTCGGCGTGGACCCAGCCGAGGTCGTAGGCCGTTACCAGTTCGCGGAGGACCAAGTCGAGGACGCCGACGGCCTGCTCCGGGTCGAGTTTCGCGCGCGACAGCTCGACGCCGTCGAACTTGTCCATCACGATGGCGTGGCGATTGTGATCGACCGGCCGGGGGACCGAGACGGTGGGGTACAGCTCCTCGATGGCTTCGTACTCGCGTTCGGCCGCCTTGCGCGCGGTGTAGAGCCACGAGACGTGGTCGCGGTCGGCGGTGTACTCGCGCTCGCGGTTCACCTCGCGGAAGTTGGTGTACCCCTCGCGGTGGTATTTCAAGGCGAGCGGCTTGAACGACTGCGCCTCGTACACGTCGCCTTCCTTGCCGAACCCCAGGGGTGAGCCCACGCCGTCGATGGTCTCGCGCTCGGAGAAGGTGCGGAGCGCCAGCGCGTCGTACCCCTCGAAGGTGAGCTGATACCCCTCGTACTGGATCGTCTTCCGCTGGATGAGTTCGCGGTCGAGACACCGGTCGATCCGGTAGTCGACTTCCTCGCGCGTCAGGTTTGCGTACTCCGGGATCTTGTCCCGCCGGACCCACTCCGAGAAACGCATCCCCTGCTCGACGCCCGAGAGGAGATAGAAGTCCTCGGGGTCGAGCGCGGCCATGTCGCCGGCGACGTTTCGAACCATACGCGCCCCTACTCCGGGGATTCCTAAAAGGGACGCGCGTTCCGAACGCCCGTTAATAAATTGCATACCGCGATAGCAAATGTGGATATCGGGGCGACACGCCGAATCGGCGTCGCATCACGGACGCAGCCGAGTGCGGATGTGCGCTCGGGCGAGTGGGACGAAGAAGAGCAGCGGGATGGCACCGAGGAGGATCCCGTGCGAGAGCGTGTTGCCGACGAGACTCAGTGCGGCCTGTCGCGTTCCGGCCGCCGGTTCGAACAGGAAGAAGGCGAAGCTCTCGAAGAACGCCTGGACGAACGCGCCGAGAATCGCTGCGACTGCGAGCCCGCGCCGGGACGACGGGTCGTCCGCGACTCGGTGGAGGTACCACCCGAAGATGACGAACCCGAGGACGTATCCGACGAACCCGACGGGGTCGTCGAGTTCGTAGCCCTCGAAGACGTCTAACACGCCTTCTCCGACGGCCGCTCCGAACCCCACGGCGAGCGTCGGGAGACCGAACCGGACCGCTGCGATGAGCAGATACGGGATGAAGAACGGTTTCAGGTCGATGTCGGTCCCGATTTCGCCGAACCACTCGGTGACGAGGAGCCCCCCGGCGAAGGCGAGTAAACTGACACCACACAGAAGTACGAGCGAACGCGACGGCCACGGCGTGTCTTCGGACATGGTCGGCGGTACGGGTGTCGAGGTCACACGACGGACTGCTTGGCAAAAAGCGATAACCGTTGCTATGACCCCCGTCCCCTCCTACGGAGACGTATATATCAATCATAGTAATGATAAACACCGCCTCGGTCGATCCGCCAACCGGGTAGGATGCACAACGATCACCAACCGCCGATTTCTACGACGCGACTGATGGGTGGCTTGTGCGGCGTGTTCACGCTGGCGTACCTCGTCTTCTTCTACGTGTTTCAGGATGCGCGCGAGATCGCGGACTCGAACCTCGATGGCTACCTCGAAGTGCTGCTGTTGGCGATCCCGATCGTGGTCCTGCTGGCGGCGACGCTGTGGCTCTCCGAGTCCGACACGGAAGCGGACCTTCGTCTGCCCGTCGTGGCGTGGACGGTGGGCGGTGCCCTGCTGTTCGCGATCGCGATGAACACCGCCCTGTTCGTTATCGAACCGGAGTTCGACCGGGGAGAGCAGTGGTTGATACTCCTCCTTTCGACCGGGTTCGGCGCATCGGCCGGGTCGGTCACGGGCGTCATGGGTCTCATCTCGAAGCAACGCGAACGCGAGCGGAACCGGAAGAACAAGCTCGCACAACGGCGAAAACGCGAGCGAGAGCAGCTGGAGTATCTCAACCAGTACCTCAGACACGAGGTGCTCAACGAGGTCACGAAGATCAACGGATACGCGGGCCTCCTCGAGGACCGCTTCGACGTGGGTGGGGAAGACGCGGGCTATCTCGACATTATCCGTCACAGTAGCGACGACATCGCCGTGTTCATCGAATCGATCCGCGAAATCCTCGATGCGACCGACCACGACCCCCAACTCGAACCCGTCGACGTCGTTAGCGCCGTCGAGACGGAGCTCGGCTGGTTGCGACGCTCGAACCGAGATGCGACGCTCGAACGGCGCGGCGACGAGGATGCCTATGCGTTGGCAGGTGGGCTCCTCGATAGAGTCGTCGTGAACCTGATCGAGAACGCACTGGAGCACAATTCCGGTCACGTCTCCATCTCGATCGATATCTCCGCCGGCGACCAGTGGACGACACTCGAGATCTGTGACGACGGCGGTGGTATTCCGGAAGCGAAACGAGCCCGGCTCTTCGAGCCGCCCAAGTCGGGCGATCACGGGTACGGCTTGTTCCTGACCCACAACATCGTGGAGCTGTACGGCGGGCAACTAATCCTAGAAGAAACGGGTCCGGAGGGAACCACCTTCCTGGTACAGTTGCGCCGAGCGACCAAGGCGAACCGCACGTCTCGGGTCACCCCGGCCGTGCTTCGTGGCGCCGCGGCGTCGCAAGCGAGCGACTGAGACGCCGGCCCGACGCCGCCCGCGGAGCGTCACCACCTGCTGTCGGACGACTGCGCGTGTTCACAGCTGGTTGATATATAAGAAATATACTCCTTTGTCGAGTGTGTCGTTCGAAATCGATCCGGATATGTGCGGTACTGAGAGAGTCACCTGGGTCGAACCTCGGCGGAAATTGTGAGACCAATATATCCCAATATAGCCGTATGACGTATTTATAGGCGATATCAGGGGATATAATTTGAGCGCTGCAAATTAATCGGCTCCTGTCAGAGGCCGACACAGATGCTAGATTCAGTCGCTCCGGCGGCGGTCCGACAGAGCATTTTCAGAAAGTTCCTTATTCTGACAGTCTTTCTCGCGTTGCTCGTCGGTGGAGTCGGATTCTACGCCGATCAGCGCGTCTCGGGCCTCGTACAGGAGTCTGTCGAGTCCCAACTGACGATGCAGGCCGAACAGCAGGCACAGGAGACGGCCTCGTGGATCGGGACGTACAAGCAATCGGCCCAGATGGTCTCACAGCGGAGCCTCCTGACCGACGGGGCGGCGGCTCAGGGGATCATCACGAGCGACTTCCACTCGCTGCCGCCCGACGCACGAGCCATCCACGTGGTCGACCTCTCGAGCGGACGGTACATCGCGAGCACGAACCTGTCGGGGAAGGGTACCACGTTCGACCGCGGTCAGTATACGTGGGCGCAAGGGTCGAGAGAGACGGAGCGGCTGGCGTTTTCCGATTGGACGAACGTCGCCGTCTCGGAGGTGTACGAACGGAACGGGGTCGAGCAGATCGCCTTCGCGACCCCGACCAAGCAGATGACGACCGCGGTCGTCATCACGGTCAACGTTACGAAACGCTCCGCGATGTTCGAGACCGCCTCGGACTCGTCGTACGTGCAGGTGGTGAACGAGGACGGGAGCGTCGAACTCTCGCAACGGACGGCCGAGGTCGGCTCTGCGTATTCGTACGGAGGCGACGCGACGCACCTGCGACGCGGGCTCAACGGGACGGTCGGGCTCTCCGAGACGGCCGACGGTGCGGTCGTCGCCTACGCGCCGGTCGAGGGAACCGAGATGGCGGCGCTCATCCGGCAGCCCAGATCCGAGGCGTACGCCGTCTCGCGTGCCGTGAGACAGAGCCTGATACTGATAACGGGCGTCTCGCTTCTGGGATTCGCGCTGTTCGGGCTCACCTTCGGCCGGTCGACGATCGGGTCGCTGCGGCGACTCCGAGACCGAGCGACGGCGCTCGCGGACGGAGACCTCGATGCGACCCTTTCGACCGAGCGGAGCGACGAGGTGGCCGACGTCTACGACGCCTTCGACGAGATGCGCGTCGCCCTCCGGGAGCGAATCGAACGCTTGGAGTCCCTCTCGGCGTCGTTAGAGGCCAGCGCCGACGAGTACGGACGGGTGATGGACCGGGCTGCCGACGGCGACCTGACCGCCCGGATGGACCCGGAAACCGAACACGAGGCGATGGCCACCATCGCCGAGCAGTTCAACGAGATGATAGCGGAGATGGAAGCGACCGTCCTGGAGATCCAGCGGTTTGCCGCCGCCGTCGACGACGAGACGCAGACCGTCGTCGACAGGACCCGCGACGTCGAGGCGGCCAGTCAGCGGGTCAGCGACTCCGTACAGGGTATCGCGACGACCAACACGAGACAGACGGAGCGTCTGGAAGCGGTGTCAGACGAGATGAACGACCTCTCGGCGACCGTCGAGGAGGTCGCGTCGGCGGCGGACGAGGTCACGAAGACGGCCACGGCGGCGGCCGGCCGCGGTCAGACCGGGCGGGAGAACGCCACCGATGCGATCGCGGCGTTGACCGAGATCGAGGCGGCGAGCGAGCAGACCGCGGCGGAGATCGAATCGCTCGACGCGCAGATGACGGCGATCGGTGAGATCGTCGACCTCATCGACAGCATCGCCGAACAGACGAACCTCCTCGCGTTGAACGCCTCGATCGAGGCGGCTCACGCCGGCGACGCGGGCGACGGCTTCGCCGTCGTCGCCGAGGAGATCAAGTCGCTCGCGAGGGACGTCGGCGAGGCGACCGAAGAGATCGAAGACCGGATTTCGGAGGTGGAGTCGGCGACGTCCAGCGCCGTCGGGGAGATCCACGGGATGCGGTCCGAGGTGAAAGGCGGTGCGGCGACGATCGAACGGAGCGTCGAAGCCCTCGAAGACGTCACCGAAGATGTCGAATCGATCGCCGACAGCATCCAAGAGGTCAGTCGCGCCACGGACGAGCAAGCCGCCTCGGCACAGGAGGTGGTCACGATGGTCGACGAGGTGGTGGTCGACAGCCGACAGACCGTCGAGGAGGCCGAAGAGGTGTCGGCGGCCACCGAGGATCAGACGGCGTCGCTCGGCCACGTGACGAACAGCGCCGACGGGCTCGCCGACCGGGCGTCGGAACTGGCGGACCACCTCGCGACGTTCGATATCTCGGCTGAAGACGGCGGCGGGGCACCGACGCCGGACGGGGCCGTGACCGGCGCCGGCGGCGAGCGTACCGCGGCCGACGGCGGGAGCGACGCTGACGCCGCGTCCGACTGAGCAGTCGACGTGTCGGCGAAGGGTGCCGCGTTCGACCGGGGCCGCGACGCGGCCCACCGTCGGCAGCCTCACCGCCCGAGCGCAACCGCTTTCGGATCGGCGAGCGGAGGGCGACCATGACCGCACCCGCGGGCGACTGGCGACTGATCCGCGAGGAGTCGCGGCCCGGCCCGATGCAGATGGCGCTGGACGAAGTCGCAGCGGAGACCGCGGCCGCCGGCGGCCCGGCCACCGTGCGAACGTATCGGTGGGAGCCGAGCTGTCTCACCCTCGGCTACCGGCAGGACCCGGCGACCGTCGACTGGGGGTTCTGCGAGCGCGAGGGGATCGACGTCACCCGGCGACAGACCGGCGGCGGGGGGATCTACCACGACGCGCACGGCGACGTGGCCTACTCGATCGCGGTCCCGGCCGCCGACGTGCCGGGGGCGCTCATGGACTGTTATCACCGCCTCTGTGAGCCGGTTCTGGACGCGTTCGAGCGCCTCGGCGTCGACGCCGACTACGTCGACACCGCGGTTCCGGAGCTGTACCACCCGGCCTGCTACCTGCGGGAACTCCACCCGGCACACGACGTGGTGGCGGGCGACGCCGGCGAACCCGACGCCCGCCGGAAGATCGCCGGCAACGCCCAGTACCGGAAGCGAGACGCGGTGATCCAGCACGGGTCGCTCTCCTTTTCAGTGACGCCAGAGCGACACCTCGGGACGTTCGCGGACCCGCCCGTGACGCCCGCCGCGTTCCGCGACCGGGTGGTCGGCATCGACGAACTGGCCGCCGTCGACCGGGCAGACGCGGTGGCCGCGCTGGAGGCCGCGCTCGCCGCGTGGGTGGTCGGGGACGGCGAGGCGACCGACCTCGACCGCGACGGGTCGTGGACCGAGGCGGAACTGGCCCGAGCCGAAGAGCTCGTCGAGACGAAGTACCGAGCCGACGAGTGGGTCCGGACCCGTCCCGGAGCGAGCGACTGACGCCGGCGCGCGGTTCGGCTCGGCGCGTGCACGTTCCGGCGATAACCGGGCGGTTCCGAAGGGGCTTTTTCCGACGCTCGCGTGAATCGGCTATGAGTCTCAAGGTCGGCGCGCACGTCTCCATCGCGGGCGGCGTAGACAACGCGGTCGAGAACCAGGTCGAGGTCGGCGGCAACTGCGGACAGATATTCACCCACTCGCCGCAGGTGTGGCAGGACCCGAACATCGGCGACGAGGAGGCCGAAAGGTTCCGTGAGGGGACCGAGCGCGACCTCGACGGGCCGTGGGTGATCCACACCTCCTACCTCGTGAACCTCTGTACGCCGAAAGACGGGCTCCGCGAGAAGTCGCTCGACTCGATGCAAAAGGAGGTCGACGCGGCCGCGAAGCTCGACATCCCCTACGTCAACGTCCACCTCGGCGCCCACACCGGCGCGGGCGTCGAGGGCGGCCTCGACAACGCCGCCTCGGTGATAGACGACATCGACGTGCCGGAGGGCGTCACGATCCTGATCGAGAGCGACGCGGGCGCGGGGACGAAACTCGGCGGCGAGTTCGAACACCTCGCGGGGATCATCGACCGCACGGAGACCGACATCGACGTCTGCGTCGACACCGCACACGCCTTCGCGGCCGGCTACGACCTCTCGACGCCCGAGGCGGTCGACGAGACGCTCGCGGAGTTCGACGACGTGGTGGGGTTAGAACACTTGGCGTACGTCCACCTCAACGACTCGAAACACGCCTGCGGCACCCACAAAGACGAGCACGCCCACATTGGCGAGGGCCACATCGGCGAGGCGGGGATGGAGCGGTTCCTCAACCACCCGGCGCTCGCGGACGTGCCGCTCGCGCTGGAGACGCCCACCGAGGACGGGAAGAGTTTCGCGTGGAACATCGACCGCGTCCGGGAACTTCGCGCCGACTGACGCGTGACTGACGGGCGCCCGACGGAGCGGCCCAGCGTCCGACGCGCTTTTATATACGTCGGCGTCCGATCCACGAACATGACCACCACGGAGGCGCTACTCATCGGCCAACGGCGCCGGTTGGCGCTCACGATGGTCGGCGGGTTCGCCGGCGTCGTGGCGCTGTCGCTCGTGGTCGCCATCGTCGCCGACCTCGCGGACGTCCAGTCCGCGGCGGCGCTGACCGACCGGCTCGTCCCGCTCTTGGTGTTTTACGCCCCGGCTCCCGTCGCGGCGGCCGGCGCGTACGCGCGGTGTGGCGGCCCGGCGTGTCTGACGGTGGGCGTCGTGCCCGCCGGCGTGTTCGCCGCGCTCGTCGCGGTCGGGTCCGTCTTCGGCGTCCCCGGCGTCGGCAGCGGCGGCGATCCGCTCGCCGGGGTGACGTGGTCGTTCGCGCTCATCGGGCTGAGCGGGGCGTTCGTCGGCTACTGCGCCGGCGTCTCGGCGGCACTCCTCGCGGACGTTGCCGGGTTCGGCGGCGACGGCGAGGGCGACGACGAGGACGACGGCGACGACGAACTCTGAGTCCGGTCGGTCCGAGTCCCGCACGTTTATTCGCGCCTGTGTCGAACCCGGTGGCGTGCGACGCTTCTCCGCGGAGTACCTCGAACACACCCGCCGCGGGATGTGGAACGACGACCGGGAGGCGCTCGACGGCCTGGAGTTGGCGGACCGCCGCCGCGTCCTCGACGCCGGCTGCGGCACCGGCGAGTTGACCCGCGTCATCGACGCGGAGACGCCGCCGGACGCGACCGTGGTCGGCGTCGACGCCGACCCGACGCTGCTCGGCGTCGCCCGCGAGGAGACCGGGCTCCCGTACGCCGTCGGCGACGCGACGCGGCTCCCCGTCCCGGACGACGCCGTCGACCTCGCGGTGTGTCAGGCCCTCCTTATCAATCTCCCCGACCCGACCGCCGCGGTCCGGGAGTTCGCGCGGGTTTCGTCGGGATTGGTCGCCGCGGTCGAACCCGACAACGCCGACGTGACGGTGACCTCGACCGTCGACGCCGAGGAGCGCTTAGAGCGGGAAGCGCGGGCGGCGTACCTAGAGGGGGTCGACACCGACGTGGCGCTCGGCGACCGGGTCCGCGAGGCGTTCGCGGCGGCGGGGCTCAAAGGGATACAGACGCGGCGGTACGTCCACGAGAAGCGCGTCGCGGCGCCGTACGCGGAGCCGGCGCTGACCGCCGCGGCGCGGAAAGCCTCTGGGGCGGGGCTCGCCGACAATCGTGAGGAACTCATCGCGGCGACCTCCGAGAGCGCGTACGACGACCTGCGCCGGCGCTGGCGCGCGATGGGTCGCGACGTGGTCGCGGCCATCGACGACGAGTCGTACGAGCGCGTCGAGCGCGTTCCGTTCGACGTGACCGTGGGTCGGGTCGAGACCGAGGCCTGACGAAAGGATCCGCCGTGGCAGGGACACCGAAATCGATTTGGACCAATCGATCTGGATCGATTCTGCGTGGCACACCAGCGGAAACGCATGGACTGGTGGTTTTTAAGATACGGTTAATACCTCAGCGAACGTATATGAAAGGTAGGAGCTGAACAATCATGCAAAAAAATGTAGGCGGATACGACAGGAGCGTACGGTTCGTACTCGGTCCGATACTGATTCTCGTGGGCATCGCCGCGTTTGGCGGATTCGTCACGTTGTCAGCAGGGACCCTCGGCCTCGTCCTCGCCGGAGCGGCAGTCGTGGTCGGGGCGGTATTCACAGCCACCGCCACGACGCAGAAATGCCCGCTCAACGCTGCCATCGGCATGAATACGTACAAGGAACGCCTGGGCGGCCAGTCGCCGCCTGAAGAGACGAAGCCCAGCGCGAAGTAATTCAGGTGACGCCGCCCTCAGGGTCTTCGATGACCGAGGGACGTTTTTTCCGTATTTTTCCGAACGGTCCGACACGACCGCAACGAATAGCGAGGCACAGCCGAGAGCCCGGCAGACGCCTACACCATGTCGCCGCGGACGGACGGCCCCTCCTGTTCGGCGCGCTGTCGTTTGAGCACGTCGGCGGCCTCGTTTGCCACGTTCTCGTCGGCGCCGAGCATCCCGAGCGCGGCGGCCAGCGTCGGCATCGCGAGCGAGGCGTCGCGGAGGCGGTCGAACGCCTCCGTGTCGCGGGTGCCGTCGACCCACAGACAGACGCCGCGCGGGTCGAGCACCTCCTCGTAGGCGTCGCGGGCCAGCGCCCCTTTTAAGCGCTGGCGCACGTTGTCCTCGAAGCTCGCGTTACACACTTCGAGGTGGATCGGCTCGTCGGCGGCGACCAGTTCGGCGGCGAGACACTGCTCGGGCGCGGCGTACCCGTTGTCGCTCGCTCGCACGCGGTCCGGGTGCGCGTTCGCCCACTCGGCGCGGACGGAGGTGCCGACCCCCTTCACGCCGTACTCGGCGGCGAAGTCGGCGGCCGCGTCGGCGTCGCCGCCCATGATCACGTCCTTCGTGAGGTACACGTCGAGGCGGTCGACGGGGTCGAGCCCGAGCGCCACGTCGCCGAACGCCCACACCTCGCGGACGGGGACCGGCATCGGCTCGGTCTCGACGCGGTCGACGAGGGTTTCCAGCCGGTCGACGGCCTGCTCGCGGTTCATTACCGGCTCGTAGGAGCGTCCCGGCCAAACCGATTACGCTCGGCGGGTGCGGGTCGGGGGTCGAAGACCGGTCACAGGTCATCGAGCCGCGCCGCCACCGACTCCCAGTGGCCGCCCTTCCAGAACCAGCGTCCGCAGTCGCGACAGCGCCACGCGGGTCGGGGCTCGGCGTCGCCGTCGCTCGCGGGCGCCGCGCCAACGTCGTCGGGCACGTAGTCGGGTCGGGCGCCCGGTGGCACGGCGACCCCGCCCTCGCCGACGCGCTCGACCGGCCCGTTACAGTCGCCGCAGCGCGTCGGCGTCGCGGCGAGTTCGACCGGCAGTCCCGCCGCCGCGACCTCGCGAAGCTGGTCGAGCACGTCGCGCTCGGTGAGGAGGACCGCGCCGGAACCGTCGCCGTCGGCCCGGCTCGCGAGCTCGCGGTCGCGCGTGAGCAGGAGCCGCCCCTCGTCGGCCGCGAGCGCGAGGAGCCGGTCGTCGGCCTCGATTCCCCGGTCGAGCGCGTACGCCGCGTCGTACCCGCACATCCGGAGGTGCGTCGCGAGCGACCCGCACATCACGTCCACGAGGACGCGCGGCGGGTCGGGGGCGGCCGCGTCGCGCGCGCTCTCGGGCCGTGCGCTCTCGTCGACGAGCTCGTCGCCGCGGGCGTCGACGCCGTCGTCGTTCGGCGGCATCACTCGCGGAGGAACGCGGCGAGGTCGGCGACCGAGCGCGCGTTGAGCACGTCGGCGACCTCGGCCCAGCCGCGCCGGGCGGTGTGGACCCCGTAGCGGGCGTATCCGAGTTCGCGGGGCGCGTGTGCGTCGGTGTTTATCGCGATACTCGCGCCCGCGTCGACGGCGGCGCGGACCGCGTCGCCGTCGGCGTCGAGCCGGGCGGGGTTCGCGTTCACCTCGATGGCCGTGCCGGCGGCCGCGGCCGCCTCGACCACCGCCGTCACGTCCGGGTCGAGACCGGGGCGGCTGTTGATGAGCCGGCCCGTCGGGTGGCCGAGCACGTCGACGTGCGGGTGTTCGACCGCCCGGATCAGTCGCTCGGTGGCGGCCGCCGAGTCCTGTCCGAGCGCGGAGTGCGGCGACGCGACGACGACGTCGAGGGCGGCGAGCGTCTCGTCGTCGGTGGTGACCGCGCCCTCGGCGTCGATGTTGGCCTCGATCCCGTGGCACACGACGAGGTCGGCGTCGGCCGCGTCGGCCGGCTCGCCCGCGTCCTGTACGTCGCCGAACGCGACTGCCCCGTCGATCTGGCGGGCCGCCGCCGCGACCGCCTCGGCCTGGTCGGCGATTTCGGCCTCGTCGAGGCCGGTGTTCGCGACGACGCCCGGCCCCGCGGCGTGGTCGGTGATCGCGTACAGGTCGTCGCCGCGCGCCGCGGCCGCCTCGATCATCTCCGCGATCGAGAACCCGCCGTCGGACCAGTCGGTGTGGGTGTGCAGATCGCCGTGGAGATCGCTCATCTCGACGAGATCCGGCAGGTCGCCGGCCGCGGCCGCCGCGACCTCCCCGGTGTCTTCGCGCAGCTCGGGCGGGACGGGCGCCATGTCGAGCGCCTCGTAGACGCCGTCCTCGGTCGCACCGGCGACGCGCTCGCCCACGCGCCGGCTGTCGGCGTCGGCCGCGTCGGGTTCGGCGGCCGCCTCGTCGACCTCGCTCACGTCGAAGAGCCCGTACTCGTTGAGCTTCAACCCGCGGTCGATGGCCCGGTTGCGGACCGCGACGTTGTGCGCGCGCGATCCCGTGAAGTACTGGAGCGCAGCGCCGAACTCGTCGGGGTCGACGATCCGGAGGTCGACGCGGGTGCCGTTCGCGCGGACGCTCGCCTTACCGGTGCCCGCCTCTATCGTCGCGTCCGCCTCGGGCCAGTCGGTGAACGCCTCGACGATGGGCTCGCGCGCCTCGCTGGCGACGAGGATGTCGATGTCGCCGATGGTCGCCTTCCACCGGCGGATCGAGCCGCACACCTCGACCGACGCGACCGCGTCGACCGCGTCGAGGTGCGACAGCGCGGCGTCGGCGACGGGCCGGGCGTCGCCGAGGCGGGTTCGCTTCCGGGCCTCGCGCGCGAACGGGATGTTCTCCAAGATGTTCGTTTCTGTTTTTGCGCCGAACCCGGAGACAGTCTGAATCTCTTCCGCCTCCGCGGCCGCCTCCAGTTCGTCGAGGGTGGTTATCTCCAGCGCCTCGTAGAGGCTCCCGACCGTCTTCGGGCCGACGCCCTCGACCGCGGTCAGCGCGCCGATGTCGACGGGGAGCTCCTCGCGCAGCGATTCGAGCTCCTCGATTTCGCCGGTCTCGACGTACTCGACTATCTTCGCGGCGATGGCGTCGCCGACGCGGTCGATCTCGGCGACCGCGGCCTCGCCGTCGGCCGCGAGGTCCTCGACCGGCGCGGTGTGTTCGCGGACGTTCTCGGCGGCGCGGCGGTAGGCCGTCGGCTTGTACTCGACGCCCGTCGCTTCGAGCCGGTCGGCGAACTCCTCCAAGCGGGCGGCGACCTCGTCGTTTCGGCTCATTTGGTAGCCGTTCGGGCGGACGCTACTAATAAGTGAGAGCGAGAGTGGTAAACTATTTGTCCGTTGTGGCGAACGGTCGGCCATGCCCTCCCCACTTGCCGCGTTCGCTAGCGCGGTCGCCGGACTCCTCGACCGCTCGCGCGCCGGTTTCGACCGGCTCGACTCGGGCCGGCAGGCGCTCACCCTCGGCGTCGTCGTCCTCGTCACGTTCGCGTCCGCGTTCGGGATCGTCGCCCTCGGGTCCGTCTTCGACGCGACCATAGACCGCGAGGTAAGCGTCGAGAACCCGGAGCGACCCTCCGAGGCGACCTGCGAGACGTTCGGCGACGACGACGAGTCGGTGTTCGCCGACCGGTGTGACCAGCCCGCGATGGTCGACATCGACGTGGGCACAGAGCTCCAGCGCACGACCGGCGAGTACGTCGGATACGGACTGTTAGGGGTCCCGATTTGGTGGGCGCTCTTCGCGCTCGTCCTCCACGGCGGGACGCGGCTCGCGGGCGGAACCGGATCCCTCCGGGACTCGTTCGCCATCGCGGCGTGGGCCATCGCCGTCGAGGTGGTCCGGCTGGCCGCCGGGGTCGCCGTGGTCTGGTACGCGCTTTCGACGACGACGGTCGGCGGGGCCACGATCGGCGCCGTCACAGACGAGCTCATCGCCGCAATCTCGGCGACACGGGGGCCGCTGCTGCTCGCGTCGGCCGTCGTTATCGCGATACAGTGGGTCGTTGTCGTCGGCGGGCTGGAGGCGTATCACGACCTCGACCGCGGGGTCGCCGGCGTCGTCGGCGGGATATTCGGCGCGTTCGGACTCCTGCTCGCGGCGGTGTGAACCGCGCCCGCGGAGTTGGGAGTTTTTATCCCGGTCGGGACCGCCTCTCCCGACATGATCCTGTCGGATGCAGATATCCTCAACCGCCTCGCGGAGGGGGACCTGGTGGTCGAACCGCTCGACGATATCGACCAGCAGGTCCAGCCCGCGAGCGTCGACCTGCGGCTCGGCGAGCGCTTCTTGGAGTTTCAGCGCACGAACATCCCGTGTATCCACCCGACCGAGGCCGACGAGGTCGGCGAGTACGTCACGGAGACGCGCGTCCCCGAGGGCGAGGAGTTCATCCTCCACCCCGGCGACTTCGTTCTCGGCACCACGACGGAGCGCGTCGAGATTCCGCCGGACCTGCTCGCGACCGTGCAGGGCCGGTCCTCGCTCGGCCGGCTCGCCATCGTCATCCACGCCACGGCCGGCATCGTCGATCCGGGGTACCACGGCCAGATCACGCTGGAACTGTCGAATCTCGGCACCGCCCCCGTCGCGCTCACGCCCGGCATGCGCGTCTCACAGCTCATCTTCACGGAACTCAAATCGCCCGCCGATCGCCCCTACGGCGTCGAGCGCGGCTCGAAGTACCAAGACCAAGACGGCCCGCAGGCCTCTCGGATCGGCGCCGATCCGGAGTTCGAGCGGTCGTCGCCCGCCGAGGACGAGCGATGAGGTTCATCGAGGAGGTCGTCGTCGACGAGTTCCTCCCGACGGTGCGCTCGATGCTGGCCGAGGACCTCCGCGAGCGCGGCTTCACCCAACACGAGGTCGCCGAGGCGCTCGGCATCTCTCAGTCGGCCGTCTCGAAGTACGCGCACGGCGACGTGGCTCGCCACGACCGGATCGTCGCCGACGAGCGCGTCCGCGAGCTCGTCGAGCGCGTGGGCGAGGGGCTCGCGACGGAGGAGCTGACGCCGGTCGCCGCGCTCGTCGAGATAGAGGTGCTGATCCGGCGGCTCGAAGAGGGCGACCTCCTCGCGGACCTCCACGAGGAGGCGATGCCCGCGCTCGCCGACGCCGACGTGGAGTTCGCCGTCCACGACCCGGACAGCGGCCTCCGCGAGCGCGAGCGGGTCCGCTCGTCGGTCCGGCGCGGACTCCGGACGCTCACGAACGCCTCCGGCTTCGCCGGGCTCATCCCGAACGTCGGGGCGAACGTCGCGGAGTGTCTCGACGACGCACGGACGATAGACGACGTGGCGGCCGTCCCCGGTCGCCTCGTCGACGTGAAAGGGCGGGCGATGGTGCCCGGCGAGCCCGAGTTCGGCGTGAGCGAGCACGTCGCGAGCGTCCTCCTCGCCGCCCGCGAGGCCGGGGCGTCCGCCCGCGGTGCGGTGAACGTCCGGTACGCGCCCGAAACCGTCGAGGCGCTCGCCGCCGACCACCCGACGGTCGCGTTCGACCCCGAGCGCTCGACGCGCGAGGCGGTCGCGGCGGCGGTCGAGAGCGCCGAGGAGACGGGCGGGGACACCCTCGTCCTGTACCAGACGGGCGCCGTCGGCGTCGAACCGATCGCCTACGTGCTCGCCCCGACCGCGGCCGACGCCGCGGACATCGTCCGCGAGCTGATCTGAGACGACACGACGGAGCGACCGCGTCGGGGTCGGCCCCCACTCGCTCGGCGCGGGCCCTCAGTCCGTCGCCTGCTGGTCGACCGGCACCGAGCAGATGTCCAGCTCGGTCTCGACGTCCGCGCCCGGTTCGGCGACGTCTCGCGTCTCGACGCCCGTGACCTCGAACCGCGCCCCGTCGCCCGTCCCCTCGGCGACGGCGATGGACCAGCCGTGCGCCTCCACGATGTCGCGGACGATGGAGAGGCCGAGCCCCGTCCCCTCCTCTCGGGTGGTGTAGCCGACGTCGAACACCTGATCGCGGTCCGCCGGCGAGATGCCGGGGCCGTCGTCCTCGACGTAGAAGCCGTCCGCACAGGGGCCGATCGTCAGCGAGACCGCGCCGTCGACGTGGTCACAGGCGTTGCGACACAGGTTGTCGAGCACCTGTCTGAGCCGCGCTCGGTCGGCCGTCAGCCGCACGTCGTTGGCGACCGCGACCGTCAGGTCCGGGTCCGCGATGGCGTCGCCGACGTCCTCGGCGACGGCCGTGAGCGACACCGGCTGGAGGTCGGTCACCGTGTCGCCGCGCTGGGAGAGCTGGAGCAGCTCTTCGAGGAACTCCTGCATCTGTGCGGCCGTGTCCTGGATCACGTCGATGTGCGCGGGGTCGCCGGTGTCGCGCGCGAGGTCGGCGTACCCGTCGATGACCGCGAGGGGGTTCCGGAGGTCGTGTGAGACGACCGACGCGAACGAGTCCAGCCGCTCGTTTTTCCGTTCGAGCTCCCGGCGCTGCCGTTCGAGTTCCGTCACATCCCGGAGGAGGACGGCGTGGCCGTACTGGGTCCCGTCGCGGTCGAGCGGCGAGCGCGTCAGCTGGAGGTGCGCCTCCTCGCCGTCCGCCTCGACCGTCACAAGCGTCGAGCCCGCCACGTCGAGCCCCGCGTACTCGGGGACGTGGTCCGAGAGCGGGGTGCCGATCAGCGCGTCGCGCCCGCCGAGGAACCGCTCCGTCGCCGGGTTCACGTCGACTATCGACCCGTCGGTGTCGAGGACGACGACCCCGTCGCCGATCTGTGTCAGGACGACCCGCGACGCGATGGGCGTCAGGTCGAGCAGCCGGTATCGGAACACCGCGACGCCGAAGAACACCGTCGAGACCACGAGCGAGACGGGCGTCAGGTTCACCTCGCCGACGGCGCCGAACGGGCCGAGCGAGAAGAGGTGGAGGAAGCTCAGGGCGAGCGGCACGACGGCCCCGGCCGCCATCAGCCCGGCCTGTCGCCGGACCCGGCCGCCAGACTGAATCGACTCGCCGATGACGAGCGCCGCGCCGCCGATGACGAGGAGGTAGGTGTACGCGAGGTTGAGCTGGTACAGCGGCCCGCTGCCGGTTGCGAGGAACGCGGTCGAACCCGACGTGACCAGCGACACGTCGGTCAACACCAGCGACGCGGGGTTCGTCGGGAACGCGACGAGTAGCGCCACCGGAACCGCGAGCAGCGCCGGGACGGTGGTGCGGGTGAGGTACGAAGAGCGGCCGGTGTAGCTCAGCGCGAACGCGAGCCAGATCGGGCCGACGAACGCCGCACCGAGGTGTAAGGCCCCGTACGCCGCGATCTTCGCGTCGAGCGTCGGCGCCGCGATCTGGACGGCGTACGTGCCCGCCCACAGCGAGCCGGCGGCACAGAGCGCGATGAACGTCCGGACGGTCGGCGTTCGGTCGCCCCGACCGACCGCGGCCACGGCGTACAGCCCCGACGCGAGCGCCGTCAGCGAGGTGAAAAAGAGGAGGAAAACGTACGGGGTCGTCTGCCAGTGCATTCGTGTTCGCTCGGACGGTCGCCCGCTCGTTATTTAAAAGACGGGTCGAAGTCACAGCGAGTGATAATTCGAGGGCCGGCGTCGTCGCACAGGCTGGTCCGAAGCGCTCGGGGCGCGTGCGCCGCGACGGGGGCGAACCAGCGGGCTTTAGGCCTGTATCCACACACCTCGATACACACGACATGAGCCACGACGACTTCCCCACCGACGACCCGGCGGTGGTGACGTGTGGACTGCCGTACGCCAACGGCGACCTCCACATCGGCCACCTCCGCACCTACGTCGGCGGCGACGTGTACAGCCGCGCGCTCGAACGGCTCGGGCAGGAGACCGCGTTCGTCTCGGGGTCCGACATGCACGGGACGCCCGTCGCGGTCAACGCCGAGCAAGCGGGGGTCTCCCCCGAGCAGTTCGCGCTCGACTGGCACGAGCAGTACGCCGCGACGTTCCCCGAGTTCAACGTCGAGTTCGACAACTACGGCCACACCCACGACGAGACGAACACGGCGGTGACCCAACAGCTCGTCCGCGACCTCGACGAGGCGGGCCACCTCTACGAAAAGGAGATCATGGTCGCGTACGACCCCGTCGACGACCAGTACCTCCCCGACCGCTACGTCGAGGGGACCTGCCCGTACTGCGGCGAACACGCCCGCGGCGACGAGTGCGACGAGGGGTGTCAGCGCCACCTCGAACCCGGCGAGGTCGAGGACCCCGAGTCGACGATCACCGGCAACCCCGCCGAGTACCGCGAGCGGACCCACAAGTTCTTCGCGGTCTCCGAGTTCGCCGACTACCTCTCCGACTTTCTCGACCGCCTCGAGGGCACCTCGAACGCCCGGAACCAGCCCCGCGAGTGGATCGAACAGGGGCTCCAAGACTGGTGTATCACCCGCGATATGGACTGGGGGATCGACCTGCCGGGGGAGAACCCGCAGGATCTGGTCTTGTACGTCTGGGTCGACGCGCCCATCGAGTACATCTCCTCGACGAAACAGTACACCGAGCGCGTCGGCGCCGAGACCTTCGACTGGGAGGCCGCGTGGAACGAGGGCGCGAGCGACGACCACCCCGAGGGCGGCGAGATCGTCCACGTGATCGGCCGCGACATCATCCAACACCACACGATCTTCTGGCCCGCGATGCTGGAGGCGACGGGCCACACGGAGCCGCGCGCGGTGATGGCGAGCGGGTTCGTCACCCTCGGCGGGAAGGGCTTTTCCACGAGCCGCGACCGCGCCGTCTGGGCCGACGAGTACTTAGACGAGGGGTTCCACCCCGACCCGCTCCGCTACTACCTCGCGACCAACGGCGGGTTCCAGCAGGACGTGGACTTCTCGTGGGAGAAGTTCCGCGACCGCGTCAACACCGAGCTGGTGGGGACGGTCGGCAACTTCCTCTACCGCTCGCTGCTCTTCGCGCACCGCAACTACGACGAGGCGCCCATCGCGGACGCGACGAGCGAGGAGGTCGCCGAGCGGATCGACGAGGCGATCACCGACTTCGAGGCCGCCGTCAACGACTACTCCGTCCGCGAGGTCGGCGACGCCGTGACCGACCTCGCGCGGTTCGGGAACGAGTACATCCAGCGGAGCGAGCCGTGGAAGCTCGTCGACGACGACCCCGAGGAGGCCGCGCAGGTCATCCACGACTGCGTCGCGGTCGCGAAGGCGATCGCCGTCCTGTTCGAGCCGATCGCGCCGCAGAAAGCCGAGCGGCTCTGGAACCAGCTCGGCGAGGACGGTTCGGTCCACGAGGTCACGGTCGAGGCGGCCCGCGAGGGGCCGACGGGCGACCTGGCCGAGCCGACGGAGCTGTTCGCACAGATCGAAGACGAGCGCGTCGAGGCGTTAAACGAGAAGCTGGAGGCCCGCGTGAAGGCGGCCGAAGCCGACGAGGGCAGCGAGGCGGACGACGAGGACAGCGAGGCCGAAGGCGCAGACGACACCGACGACACCGACACCGACATGACCGACATCGAACCTCTCAGCGACGACCGCATCAGCTTCGACGACTTCCAGGAACTGGACATCCGGATCGGCCGGATCGAGGCGGCCGAGGGCATCGAGGGCGCCGACGACCTCCTCAGACTCAGCGTCGACCTCGGCGCGGAGACCCGGACGATCGTCGCGGGGCTCAAACAGCTCCACGACGTGGACGACCTCCCCGAGACGAAGGTCGTCGTCCTCGCGAACATGGAGAAGGCGGAGCTGTTCGGCGTCGAGTCCAACGGGATGGTGCTGGCCGCCGGCGAGGAGGCCGACCTCCTCACGACCTACGAGGACGCCGGGCCGGGCACGAAGGTGAAGTGAAGCGGAGTGGAGTGAAGTCGAGTGAAGTCGAGTGAGGTGAACTGACCGGGGCCGACCGCCTCAGGCGTCGAGCACTTCGATCAGGTTCCCCTCCGGGTCCCTGACGAACAGGATCGTCGTCCCGCTCTCCGTGGTTCGCGGCGGGCTCAGCGTCTCCACGTCGTCGTCGAGGTCGGCGTGGAAGGCCGCCACGTCGTCGACCGAGAGGCCGAGGTGCGTCGCGCCCCGATGGTTGAGTTCGGGGGCCTCGCCGGGGGCGGCGGGGTCGTACGCGACGAGTTCGAGGACGATGTCGCCGGCGTCGAGGTGCGCGAACGCGGCCGACGCGTCGTCGACGGCGACCGCCTCGGCGAAGGCGTCGCCCCCGACCGCGAACTCGGCGACGATGTCGAACCCGAACGTCTCGGTGTAGAAGTCGACGGCGCGGTCCAAGTCGGCGACCGTGATCCCGACGTGGTGGGCGCTTGGATCGGACACGATCAGCCGGTCGGGCGGCGGCCGAAAAACGGTGTCGGCCGCGACGGGGGCGGTCGGCGACCGGTAGCATCCGGGCGGTTCCAGCTGTTTGGATCCACTACCATAATCGCTTACTGATGTTTTCTCGCATCCGTGCTGCAATACAGGGTGCGTGCCCTCCGGGGAATTACTTCGAACCTCTACTCCGAGCCGTACCTGCCGATTGCCGCCGCAGTCAACAACAGTAGGAGCACGACGGGCGTGTACCCGATCTCGCCGGTGTATGCCATAACCCCGACGAACATCGCGGCGATGAAGATGACAACGTTCTTCGAGCGTACATCGGTGATCCGATGAATTTCTGGACTCATGTACGCATTGCGGGTGATCAACTATTAGTTGTTACTCCGATCTGCTCTATAGGAGACTGTAACGCCTATCGGAATACGGTGTTCGCCGCCGCGCTCACTCGGCCGCTCGGCCGTGGAGCTTCCACATCGTGGTCTCCAAGTTCCGGATGGCCGTAGCCCGTTGCCCGTTCACGAGATCCGTCCAAGACGCGATCCCTGGGAAGACCAGCGGCGTCGTATGCACGGGGATTTTGGTCCAGTCGACGTCGGCTGCAGCGGTCGCGGGCTCAACCTCGTGAGCCACTAAGGGCGGCGGAAGGTCTGCCGTCCGTTCGGGAGTCACCCCGAGACCGAGCCGGTGGGCGTAGCCAGCCCAGTGCCAGCGCTTCCCGGCGCCGTGGTGAATCGCGGGTGCCCACAGGTAGATCTCGCCCGGAGACAGCTGCGTTGTGTCCGAGGGGGTATCGGTTACCAACGGACGTGACATTGTGACGACCCACTCGTCTCCGGTCCACGTGCCCGAGGCGGTCCAATCGGCGGCACTTCCGGTGGGCTCGCGGACGGGGCGGCGTGGAATCATCGCCCCCTCCCACTCGGCCACACCGGGGTCGAACGGGACCGTCACGTCCGGTGTAAGCGCGTACGTTCCCGAACCCTGTGCCGGGAACTCGCCGGCAGAGACGGCGTGGTAATCGAGTGCGCCCCCGTCGACGACATCCGGATCAAACATCAGCTCCGGCCCCGCGTCCGATGTCCACTCCTGGCTCGTGTAGGTTCGACGGCCGTCGTCGGCGTGCCGGTAGTCGAGAACGTGAGCATCGGTCCCGTATCCGACCGGGTCGGACCGGTGTGCGCGCCACATCGGCAGGTCGAGAAACTCGCCGTGGGCCTTCATCGCCTGTAGTTCGCCGGGGGAACGCACCTCTCGCCAGTCGCCTTCCCACCACTCGCCGGCACATGCCTGTGGAAGGAACTTCCGGATATCGGACTTCCCGAGACGGTCGCCGTAGTGGGGGTGGGACGTGACATCGGCGACAGACGCTGCGCTCGGCAGCGAGCGCATCCCCTCGTGAGCCGTCAGCCATCCGGCGAACTCCTCGAACCCGCGAACGCTCCCGTCGTCGAGGAAGAAGCTCAGACGGTCCTCGTAGAACCCGGTGTGCCCGTCGTCGCTCACCCACGGTGACGGGTCGGCAAACTGTCGCCACTCGCCTTCGTGGTAGGCCAGCATATCGTGGATCCAGCCGCCGGGGTCGGGTTGATCCCACCGAAACTGGAAATGCAATCGCTCTCGGTCGTGTGCCACCCGCGTTCGAAGCTGTTTCTCTTGTTCGGCTGGCATCCAGTCGTCGTTCATCGACCCAACTCATCGTACGGTGGGCAGCTTACTTGGCTCGTGCTACGTTGTGGTAAGGTAGCATACATACATAGCGGGCGCGCACCTCACAGAGAGTCATCTTCCGGCTTGGTCGGGAACCGCTCAGCACGGTTCACGTGTGAGTTAAATTGGCTCGTTCTGATTCGAGAGTTCTCTGAGCGCTTTCGCTACGGCCTCGACTTCTATGGTAGACTCAAACTTGTTGAACCCATCAAGCACACTGTCCGACCAATCACCTGTGCTCTTTTTCTCTTGAATGAACCCCTCAAGAAAGACAGCGGCACGGTATGCTTCCTTTGGGGAGAGGGTAGCAGGCACATCTGACGGGGTGATTAAATTGAGGTCGGCGTGATATTCTTGAATTTCAAACGACCATTCACCATCATCATCACGAAATGACTCATACCGCTTCTCAAAATTGGAAGGGTCTATCTGGCTTCTCATATATATATATAGTGTTATGTCCCCATCCAATAAACAACTTTCTGTGCGCTCAAATGGGCGTGCGAGATACAGCGCGGAGTTTGGTATACACACCAGATTCACTCAACTCCCGAGCCTCCCCTGCCCGTACTCTTGACGAAGCCGTCGCAGCCTACCTCGGCGCCGGGGAGTCGCCGAGCGACGAGGAACTCTGTATGACGGAGAGTAACCCGGTCCCGCTACGCGACGAGGTTAAGAGGTCCGTCGGTAGGCATTCAACAGCCGCACTGAGCTGGTCGAATGCCTCTCGACTGGTTAGTTGTGTGCTGACAGGAATCCGTCGTCATGAGAGAGGGCACCGTCCGGGAGCCACGTATCCTCGAGATCCGTCCACTCCTCCGTCGGAAGTTGCTGATGACGTTCTTGGGGGATGACGATTTCAGTAGCCGCAGAAACGATCCCGTACTTTCGAATCGCCGTCTTCGGCTCATCAAGCTCATGTTCCCGGAGATGAGCTTTTGCCCGCGAGAACAGGTCCTGTCTGGAGTACTCGTTCCGACGGCCTTCGAGTGCGAAAACAGCGTCACAAAGCGAACATCTGAGCAGGACTGCCGACTCCATGTTTAATAGGTATGACGCTATCAAGAAAAAACCCGAGTGATAGTAGTATACAGCAATATATATTCAAACGAGTTCGCCGGCTGCGTCGGCGATTGCTGACTGATCAATGTACTCGAGACCGTTTCCATACACCACCAGCACAGGTTTGTCTTGGAACCGACCGATTTGGCGAGACCTGACAGCCTCTATCGCAACGTACGTTCCGCCTGGGAGTGTCGGCGCGTCGGCGTACGCCGCCGGAAGGTCGTCTCTGTGCACGGCCGCCAGCATGTGACCAGGGAGGATCACCATCGCAGTTCGGTAGTTGAAAATCGGTTGTGAGAGCAGTCCGACCAGTAGAAACGTGAGGTCCTCACAATCACCGCACCCATCGACCAAAGTCTCCTCAACAGAACGGACATAATCCGGCGCACCGGTCGACTCTGCGTCTGTCACGTATTCGAGCGAGTGAACGAGCCCGATCACCGCTTCAAAACGGACCGACTCGGGAAGCGATCGCCAGGCACTCTCACCTCCCGTACGTGCGTCGGCGAGTGCTTCCGTGAGTCGTTCGGCATGAGCACTCGCCTTCGCCGCTTCAAACCCACTCAAGTAACCGTGTGTCTCGTCAGCCGCCTCTCGGTGCACGGATCGATCGATAGGGAACTCCAGACGCCACTCGCGCCCGGATCGGTCCGTCCACTCGTACGTCATCGCGTAGCCGTCCGGGGTCAGTTCGCGGGCAACGACCCCTCGGTTGTCTGTGGGCGTTGATTGCGTTGGTTCACTCGCAAAGAGGGACATCGACGCAGACCACAGATCGAACAGTTCGAGGACAGAAGAGACAGCAGCCCCGAGCACGGCGCGGTGCAGGGTGGTACTAAGGAGTTCACGTCGTTTCATATTGCCCGAGAGATCACCTCGGTTGCAGACAGCACCGACAGCGGCACCCCCGCCGATGTCGGCATGAATATCTGAGTTGGCGCCGATGGAGGCAGTCGGGCTGATCCGACTTGCCAATGTCGGGCCCGGCGGCGGAGTCGCTTGATGCGGCCGCCCCGTATCCGGATACCTATCGGAAGCATTCGGGTTTGACGACGGAGTCGACGTCCACCGTCATCCACGTTGAAAGCCGTTCGTCGTCGGTGGCGTTAGCCGGGTACACTGTAACCCGGTCGGGCCCTGACGGACGATTGTCAACTTGATGTACTAAGCCGGTGTAGGGAGGGCCCGTCGACCTTCGACCGGTCGTCTCGCCGCTTGCCGACGTCCAGTTGGCATCTGTGGTCATCTCTTACTCAATAGAGTGATTCGGCGACCGCCCCTTGAACGCTTATAATAGGAGAATAGAAGCGTCAGAAGTCCACTAGTGGAATATATAGTTCAAGTCTACGCCGTGGTACTCCGCTTCGCTCCGCGGGCGTCAGTTATATTGACAGAGCGCTAATTCCGGAGGCCAACTGACGCGTGTGATCTCGAACCGTGGACTGCTTCAGCGCGCTCTGGTTCTCTCGATAGCGCTCCGGACGGGTCGGGATAGAAACGGTGTCATAATATATAATATTTGATAAGAATGAATAGGCGTCGACCGTCACCCGAGGTATGGGACGTGATGAATCACCGAACGTATTGCTCGTTGTGTTGGATTCGGTCCGTGCGAAGAACTGCTCGCTGTACGGCGCTGCCCGTCCCACAACGCCGTTCTTGGAGTCACTCGCAGCGGAATCGATCACATACACCCAGGCTCGAGCACCGTCGAACTGGTCGCTACCGAGCCACGTGAGCATTTTCACCGGCTTCGAAGCCCACGAGCACAGGCTGACTGTCCACGACAGGCTCCGTCCGGGCAACACCGTCTTCGAGTCGCTCGCCGAGGCCGGGTACGAGACCGGTCTGTTCACCGAAAACGGGTTTCTGAACGGTCGCAGCTCGGGAATTCAGGAGTGTTTTGAGACGGTCACAGGGGTCCCGGACGAGTATGACGAAACGTACGACACGGCGTCGCTCAACCCTGGCCCCGACGGGTTTTACTATGCCGACCAGCTGCTCGACTGGACGGCCGAGCAGGACGGAGAGTGGGCGGCGTGTCTCAACGTGATGGACAGCCACCGACCGTTCGAACCGCGCGAAGAGTATGATATGTGGGGCGACGAGCAGGCCCGACAGCTGCAGGCGGACCTCGATGTTCGTTGGGAGTGGCAGTTCTATGGCGATACACATCCGTACTGGCGTCTTGCCGGGCTCGAATCCCTCTACGATGGCGGAATACGGCAGGCCGACGCCGTCGCCAAGCGGACGATCGAAACACTCCGGCAACGCGGCGAACTCGACGACACCCTCGTCGTCGTCTGCGGCGATCACGGCGACGGATTCGGTGAGCCCGGCCGTCTGCCCGACGAACCGAATGCCGTCTCGCACATCATCCCGATGCACGAGGAACTGCTTCACGTCCCACTCCTTGTTCGGCCGCCTGGCGGCACGGCGGGGGAGATGTGTCACGAGCCGGCCGCACTGACTCAGTTCCCAGCTGTGGTTGAGGCGTACGTGGACGGCGATCCGTCGGGAGCTGCATTCGCCACGGAGCGAGTGGTATCGTCAAAACAGCCAGTCACCGCGGATCTGCGTGATCGGTTCGAAGATGCTTGCGGAGACGTCACCCCATTTACGGCCGCGAGCCACGCCGTCTACACGAACGAGGAGGGGAGAGCGGTTCGCAAGCGATATCACTGGGGCGACGAGGGGTTGGAGGCGTCCATCTCCGGGGCGGGTGATTTCAGGCTGCTTCGAGAGATCGATCCGACAGCGGTCACCGGCGCGTTCGACGCTCCCGAGGCTGGCGTCAGAGAGCCGATGGGCGGTCGACAGGCCACTGAGCAAGCCAAAGAACAGCTCGCGGCGCTCGGATACTACTGACGCCGGTGCCGGGAGGTGAACTACCCACTCTGCTCGCTCGCAGTTTTCGCCATCTGCCGTTTGCGCGGGGTCCAGAGTCAGTCGTCAAGTAATCGGTTGGGAATCGCTTTGAAAACGCACCGATTCACCGTTCGATCCGTATCTGGACACCGCCATTCCAACAGAGCCGGTCATTTATAACCGTCACCGGGGTAGCCACGAGCGATGAACCTCGGGCGGGCCAGGGAGTACGACGTGCTAGTGCTCACGTCGCTGGTCTGGTTTCTCGGGAAATTCGTGCGGTACGCGTTCCCCCCGCTCTTCGAGCCGCTACAGGCGAGCTACGGCGTGAGCAACGCCGCCGTCGGCGCGGCGTTCTCGGGATTCATGGCCGTCTACGCCCTGCTGCAGTTCCCGAGCGGCGCCGTCGCCGACCGGGTCGGCGCGGTCCGGGTGATCGCGACCGGGGCGGCCGTGGCGGGTGCGGGCGCCCTCGCGCTGCTCTTCGACACCCCCTTTGCGGTGCTGGCGGTCGCGATGCTCGTGATCGGCGCGGGGACGGGCGCGCACAAGACGGTCGCGGTGCGGCTGCTCTCGCGGATGTACCCGGCGCGGACCGGACGCGCGCTCGGCGCCTACGACACGTTCGGCGCGCTCGGCGGCGTCGCGGCGCCGGCGGCCGTCACCCTCGTTCTCGCCGCGCCGCCGGCGCTCGAAGCGATGCTCTCGCGGCTGCCGGGCGCGGACTGGCGCGGGCTGTTCGTCGTCACGGGCGCCGCCGCGATCGGGCTCGCCGCGGTCTTCGTCGGACACGTCCCAAAGCGACTCCCGGAGGGCACCGACCGCGGGCCGGAGCGCGAGGGGCCGGAGCCGAGCGCGCGCGACTACCTCGGGCTGTTCGAGGACCGCCGGCTGGCGGCGTTCGTCCTCGCGACGATCGCCTTCTCGTTCGCCTACAACGGGGCGGTTGCCTTCCTCCCGCTGTACCTCTCGCGGGCGGCCGACCTGTCGACCGCGACCGCGAACCTGCTCTATTCGGGGCTGTTCGCGGTCACGTTCGTCCAACTCGTCTCCGGCGACCTCTCCGACCGGCTCGGGCGGTTCCCAGTGATGGTCGCGGCCCTCTCGCTCGCGGCGGCGGCCCTCGTCGGCGTCGTCGCCGGCGCCGGCTCCGGGCCCGTCGTTCTGGGGGCCCTCGTCGTCGCCTTCGGGCTCGGATCGCACGGGTTCCGCCCGGTTCGGGGCGCGTACCTGGTCGAGGCGCTCCCCGAGCGGCTCGCGGGGGGTGGCCTCGGCGTGACTCGGACCCTGCTGATGGGCGCCGGGGCGCTCGCCCCCGCGACGGTCGGCGCCGTGGCCGACGCGACCGGGTTTCGGCTCGCGTTCGGGCTGCTCGCCGCCGCGCTCGCGCTCGCGGCGGTCGTGGCGGCGGGGCTGTGGGCGACCGAGTGAGACGTCGACCGCCGCGACCGAAACGACCATTTCCCGCCCGTACGACCGGCTCGTATGCACGTCGTCGTCAACGCCGCACAGAGCGTCGACGGGAAACTCGCGACGCGTCGCCGGGAGCAGCTACGGATCTCCGGCGCGGAGGACTTCGACCGCGTCGACCGGGTCAGGGCGGCCGCGGACGCGGTGTTGGTCGGGGTCGGGACCGTCCTCGCGGACGACCCGCACCTCACGCTCGACGAGGAGGCCCGGCGCGTCGAACGCCTGCGAAACGGACGCGCCGGCAACCCCGCTCGCGTCGTCGTCGACTCGACCGGGCGCACCCCGACCGACGCCCGCATTCTCGACGACGCCGCGACGACCTACCTGCTCGTCTCCGAGGCGGCGCCCAACGCCCGGCGCGAGGCCCTCGCCGACGCCGGCGCGGAGGTGGTGGTGGTCGATGAGCCGACCGGGAAGGGGGGGTCCAGGGGCGACCACGTCGACCTCGCGGCCGGCGTCGACGCGCTCGCAGCGCGGGGCGTCGGCCGGCTGATGATCGAGGGCGGCGGCGAGATCATCTACTCGTGTTTCGACGCCGGTCTTGTCGACGAGCTACACCTCTACGTCGGCTCGATGGTTATCGGCGGGCGCGACGCCCCGACGCTCGCCGACGGCGAGGGGTTCACGGAGTCGTTCCCGCGGCTCGAATTAGTCGACACCGAGCGGCTCGACGACGGTATCGTGCTCTCGTACGCGGTTGGCGAGTCGGCGGGGTGAGTCGTGAACGCGTCGGGCTGCGCGGCGGCGTGACCTGCGAGCGGTCGGTTGTCGGCTCGCTACTGACGGGTTGGTATGTGATCGGTGATCACGGATCGGGGAGTAGACGGCCCGTGCTACCGTCTTACACCCGATCCACCGAAGTATTTATATGTCGGCCTGCGGTATCGTTTGATACCAGAACGCCTCCGGCGCTGGTGGGATCGCACGCTGAAATGAACGGGAGCTCTTGTGTACGGCTTGACGCACAGTGGCGAGCGCCCGCTACCCCCGGAGCGGTGATGGAGAGATAAAAAATGGTAACGAAAGAAGAAGTCATCGAACAGTACGATATCGAGGCGATGGACGGAGCGGACAACGTGGACCTTTCTGAGGACGACCTTGAGAACGGGTCGAAGGGCCAGCTCATCAAACGCGCCGGACAGCTGCGAGACCGACGCAACGAGCTGAACCAGATGGCCTCCGAGCGCGCCTCCAAGCGCGACGACCTCAACGCGAAGACGCGCGAGAAGGTCGACGAGGCCCAGGAACACCGCGAGAAGCGCGACGAGCTCAACGAGCAGGTCCAGGAACACAAGGACAAGCGCAACGAGCTCAACGCCGACGCCAACGAGCTGTTCGACGAGGTCGAGGAGCTCAAACAGGACATGGAGCTCGGCTCCGGCAAGTCCATCGAGGAGCTCGAATCCGAGATCGAAGACCTCGAATTCCGCCAGCAGACGGAGGTTCTCGACGCCGAGGACGAGCGCGAACTCATCGAAAAGATCGACGAGAAGCGCGAGAAGCTCGCCGAGAAGAAAGAGAAGGTCGACGACACCAGCGAGCTCGACGACCTTGTCGAGGAGGCCGAGGAGGTTCGGTCCGAGGCGTCCCAGCACCACCAGAAGGTGACGGAGCTCGCGGACAAGGCCCAGGAACACCACAACCAGATGATCGAGGCCTACCGCGAGGCCGACGACATCCGCGACGAGGCCGACGAGATGCACGAGCTGTTCGTCGAGGCCCAAGAGGCCGCCGACCAGCACCACGAGGACTTCGTGCGCGTCCAGAAGCGCCTGCGCGAGCTCGACAAGGAAGAGGAGAAGGAGCGCAAAGACGAGCGCGCCGAGAAGCGCGAAGAGGAGAAGGAGGAAGCCGAGGAGATCTATCAGAAGTTCAAGGAGGGCGAGACCCTCGACACCGAGGACCTGATGAAGCTCCAGAAGACCGGCCTGCTGTAAGTTCGGACGCCAATTTTCCTCTGCGGTTGCGGTTTTCGCAAAGTCCCCAGCGACGGCCCCGCCGACGCCCGCAGCGATAGCATATAAACCGCCGGGCCTCCATTCGACGGTATGGCAAGCGATGCGCGGTCGGACGGGCGGGCTCTCCTCGCGGCCGCCGTGGTCGGCGCGACGGCGACGGTGGCGGGCGGGCGAATCGTCTCGCGGCTCACCCGCGGGCGGTTCGGCGAGAGCGAGGAGTACAACGTCGCGAAGGTACGCGTCTCCGGACCGATCCGGCGCAACAGCGGTCGTCCCTCGCCGCTCTCGGGCCCCGGCGGGACGACCGCCGACGACGTGGTCGAGCAGATCGAGGCGGCCGACGACGACGAGGACGCGGCGGCGCTCGTCGTCGAGCTCAACACGCCGGGCGGCGAGGTGCTCCCGAGCGACGACATCCGGCGCGCGGCGGCCGACTTCGACGGCCCGACGCTGGCGTACGCCACCGACACCTGCGCGTCCGGCGGCTACTGGATCGCGAGCGGCTGCGACGAGCTGTGGGCGCGCGACGCGAGCCTCGTCGGCTCCATCGGCGTCGTCGGCTCTCGCCCGAACGCGGCCGGGCTGGCCGACAAGCTCGGCATCTCCTACGAGCAGTTCACCGCCGGCGAGTACAAAGACGCCGGGGTGCCGCTCCGCGAGATCGAAGAGGAGGAGCGCGAGTACCTCCAGGGGATCATCGACGGCTACTACGAGCAGTTCGTCGAGACCGTCAGCGAGGGGCGAGACATGGACCCGGACGCGATCCGGGAAACCGAAGCGCGGGTGTACCTCGGGACCGACGCCGCCGAAATCGGCCTCGTCGACGAGCTCGGGACGGAGGACGACGTGGAAGACCGACTCGCGGAACTGATCGACGCCGAGCCCGAGATTCGCGAGTTCACGCCCGAGCGGGGGCTGGCGGAGCGGCTCGGCATCGGCGCCGAGCGCGTCGCCTTCGCGGCCGGCAGCGGCGTCGCGAGCGTGTTCACGAACGAGGGCGGCGACGTGGACATCGAACTGCGGTGAGCGGCGACGGCCTCGGGTGACGGTGAGCGACGGGGAACTTTTTATCCGGTCGGATCGAGTGTCGGCACGTGACGACGCTGGTCATCTGTATCGACCGCTCCGGGGCGATCGGCCGGGCCACGAACGTCCCGATGCCGGTCGCCGGCTGGGAAGCGGTCCGCTCGCTCGTCACCGACGCGGGCCTGAGCGACCCCGAAGACGCCAGCGTCAACTGTCTGCTCGAATCGCTGCGAGTCGCTCGCGACCTCCGCGACGAGCGCGAGGAGTCGGTCGTCGCGGTCGTCTCGGCGGAAAGCGACAGCGCGGTCGGCGCCGACCGCTCGATCGCCGCCCAGCTCGACGACCTCGTTGACCGCTACGACCCCCGAGCCGCCATCGTCGTCGTCGACTCGGCCGAAGACGAGCGGGTCCTCCCGATCGTGGAGTCGCGTATTCCCGTCGACTCGGTCGACCGGGTGGTGGTGCGGCAGGCCCGCGACATCGAATCGACCTACTACCTGCTCAAGCAGTTCCTCGCCGACGAGCAGCTCCGATCGACGATCCTCGTCCCGTTCGGGATCGCGCTCCTCTTGGTGCCCGCGCTGTTCTACTGGTTCTCCGCCGGCGAGGCGATCGCGGGCGTCGCCGGGCTGCTCGGCGGGGCGCTCCTTTATAAGGGACTCGCGATCGACCGCGCCGTCGCGGGGATGCCGGAGCGGATACGCGAGGCGCTGTACGCCGGGCAGGTGTCGATCGTGACGTACGTGGTCGCGGGCGGACTCGCGCTGGTCGGCGGCTTCTTCGGCTTCCTCGCCGCGTCGGGATTAACCGACACGCCGGCGCTGGTGGAGGCGGTCGAGTTCGTCTACACCGCGGTCCCGTGGTTCGCCGTGGCCGGTGTGACCGCGGCGGTCGGGCGACTGCTCGACGAGCTGATCCGCGACGAGGGCATTCGCACCCCGTACCTCAACCTCCCCTTCGTCATCGCCGCGGTCGCGCTCGTCGTCCGCGGGTTCGCCGGCTACTTTCTCGCACAGGAGTCGATCCTTCCCGCGTTCGAGATGGGGAGTCTCACCGTCAGTCCGGTCCAGCAGCTCACGGCGTTCATCGTCGGCGGCATCGTGGTGTCGCTCGTGGGCGTCAAACTCGCGAGCGACGTGGGCACGGAGACGCTCGAAGACGTGATCGACACGGACCGAGAGACGGACGGCAAGTGACGCGTCCGACCGACCACGCCGCTTTAGTCGGTCGCGGCCGCCTGAGCGGGCATGGACGTGTACGGACTGATCGGGAACCCGGTCGGCCACTCGCTGTCGCCGCCGATGCACGAGGCCGGCTACGGGACGCTTGGAATCGACGCGCGCTACCTGACGTTCGAGCCGGCCCCGGACGACGCCGTCGCCGCCATCGAGGGCGCCGGCGCGCTCGGCGTCGCCGGGCTCAACGTCACGGTCCCTTTTAAACAGGACGCGCTGACGGCGGTCGACCCCGCGCCGCTCGCCGAGCGGATCGGCGCGGTCAACACGGTCGATTTCGAGCCGGTCCGGTCCGGCGACGCCGACCGCCCCCGCGGCCACAACACCGACGCCGCGGGCGTGAAACGCGCGTTCGCCCACCACGGCGTGGAGTTGGACGGACGAGAGGCGGTCGTGGTCGGAGCCGGCGGCGCGGGGCGGGCGGCCGCGTTCGCGCTGGCCGACGCGGGCGCGGCGATCCACGTCGCGAACCGCACCGCCGAGCGAGCGGTCGAACTCGCCGAGGCGGTCCCCGGCGCAACCGGCTCCGGCCTCGACGACCTCGGCGAGCGCGTCGCCGGCGCCGACGTGTTGGTCAACGCGACCAGCGTGGGGATGGACGCCCCCGAGACGACGCCGGTGCCGGCCGACCACCTCCACGGCGACCTCGCCGTCCTCGACGCCGTGTACGCGCCCATCGAGACGCGGCTCCTCCGGGAGGCGGCCGAAGCCGGCGCGACGACGATAGACGGCGCGTGGATGCTGCTGTTTCAGGGGATGGAAGCGTTCGAGATCTGGACCGGCGCCGACGCGCCCGTGGAGGCGATGAACGCCGCGCTGCGGGCGGAGTTGGAGTAGTCGGGCGCGGTCGCGGGCCGCAACCGAGTTACAGCAGCGTCGGGCTCGCGAGGAGGCCGGCCGTCACGACGAGCGCCACCGAGAGCCCGGCGGCGCCGTAGAAGAAGGGTTTCGCGTCGCGGGCCGGCTCGCGGAGTTTGCCGGCGTCGAGACCGTCTGTGAGTTTCCCGCTGCCGGCCTCAACGAGGCCGGTTATCAGGAACCACAGGCCGATCATCGTCAAGACGAGGTGACCGCGGCCGGTGCTCGTGAGCGACTCGACCGTGTAGAGGGTGCCGGCCATGTGGCCGCCGGAGGCGAGGAACGCGAGCGCGGCGATACGGGTGATCCACCGGAGTCGGTCGACCATCGAGCCGAGCGCGTCGCCGTCGATTTCGCCGCGGAGCGCGGGGGGAAGCACCGCCGTCGCGACGAAGAACACGCTGCCGGTCCACAGCACCGCGAAGCCGACGTGGACCGACCACATCACCGGATTGAGAGCGTCCATGCCGGTCGTTCGCGCCGGTGACGCTTATAAGCCGGCGGGACGGCCTCGCCGGGAGCGGGCGGCAGCCGGACGCGACGCGGCGAGGCGTTTCGCGGCGGCGACGGCTTTTAAATATCCCACGGTCGTACCTTCGCGTAATGGCCCTACTACAGAAGATCAAAGCGAAACTCGGCATCGGGAGCGACCCCGCAGAGCGCGAGGAGACAGACCCGGAAGTGACCGTCGAACGCGAGTCCGAGCGCTCCGACGCGGGCGACGACGAGGACGCGGACGAGGCGGCAGTCGAGGAAACCCCCGCCGCCGAAGACGAAGCGGAGGACGCGGGCGACGAGAGTGAGTCGATCGATGACGAGCCTATCGACGACGAGGCGGCCGATGACGAGGCGGCCGAGCCTGCTGACGACGAGTCGGCCGACGAGACCGAACTCGCAGACGAGACCGAGGAAGCGGCCGACGACGAGCCGGCCGCCGCGGAGAGCGAGGAAGTAGCCGACGACGAGAGCGATGCACCCGCCGCGGAGTCGGGCGTCGGCGTCGAGGAGATAAAGGGAATCGGCCCGGCCTACGCCGAGCGACTCGCCGACATCGGCATCGAGACCGTCGCGGACCTCGCGGCGGCCGACGCCGAGGCGGTCGCCGAGGGAACGAGCGTCGGCGAAAAGCGGGCCGCGACGTGGATCGACCGCGCCGGCGAGTTCTGAGCCCCCCGACCGCAACTGTTTCGTCCGCGCCGCCGAACCGGGAGACATGCAGCGATCGGTACACACCGACCGGGACCGATTCCGCGAGGTCGCCGCCGCGGCGCCCGCGGGCGCCCGCGTCCCGGTCGAGCGCCGGGTCGCCGTCGACGACCCCTTCGCGGCCTACCGGCGCGCTCGCGACGGCCCCGGCGGCTTCTGTTATGAGACCACCGGCGGCCAGCCCGGCTGGGGGTACTTCGGCGTCGACCCGGTCGAGCGACTCACCGTCTCCGACGAGGCGGCGATGGCGACGCACGAGGCCGACACCGGCGACTACCGACGCCCGAGCCCCACGCTCGCGGCCTTGGAGGGCCGACTCGACGGCGAGACCCTCGCGCGCGGCGACTGTGCGGTCCCCTACCCCTGCGGCGCGTTCGGGTGGCTCTCGTATGACGTGGCCCGCGAACTGGAGACGTTCCCGGCGTCGGCGCCGGCGGGTCCGGGCGCGGTCGACGACCGAGGGCTCCCCCGGCTCGCGGTGGGCCTGTTCGACCGCGTGGCGGCGTGGGAGTGCCCGGTTTCGTCGGGGAGCGGCGAGCCCGTCACACTCCGGGTGACGGCCTGCCCGCGCGTGCCCGAGGGGCTCGACGACCCCGCGGGCGACCGCGACGCGCTCGACGCGCTGTTCGACGACGGGGCGGCGCGGGCGGGCGCGCTGATCGATCGGATCGAGTCCGGCGACCCCGCGGTCGGCCCGGCTCCCGACCCGGAGGCCGAGACGGCGACCTTCGAGAGCGACGCGGGCCGCGAGGCGTACGCGGAGGCGGTCCGGCGGGTGAAGGGGTTCGTCCGCGACGGCGACACCTTCCAGGCGAACGTCTCACAGCGGCTTCGCGCCCCGGCCGCGGTCCACCCCGTCGAGGCGTACGACGCCCTCAGGAGCGTGAACCCGGCGCCGTACTCCGGGCTGATCGAGTTCTCGCGGCGGCCGACCGGAGTCGACCTCGTGAGCGCGAGCCCGGAGTTGCTCTTAGAGCGGATTCCAGCCGAGGAAACAGGCGAAACAGGTGGCGACGAGGAGACAGCCGAGGCCGGCGCGCGACTCGTGACGGAGCCCATCGCCGGCACCCGACCGCGCGGCGAGAGCCCCGCAGAGGACGCCGAGATGGAGGCGGAGCTCACCGGCGACGCGAAAGAGCGCGCGGAACACGCCATGCTCGTCGACTTAGAGCGCAACGACCTCGGGAAGGTCTCCCGGTTCGGCACGGTCGACGTGGCCGAGTACCGCCGGGTGGACCGGTACAGCGAGGTGATGCACCTCGTGAGCCTGGTGGAGGGAGAGGCGCACCGCGACGTCGGGCTCGCGGACGCCGTCGCGGCGTGTTTCCCCGGCGGGACGATCACCGGCGCGCCGAAGCCCCGGACGATGGAGATCATCGACGAGCTGGAGGCGACGCGGCGCGGCCCCTACACCGGCTCGATGCTCGCGGCCGGCTTCGACGGCCGGGCGACGCTCAACATCGTCATCCGGACGCTGGTCCGGTGGGCGACCGAGTACCACCTGCGCGTCGGCGCCGGTATCGTCCACGACTCCGAGCCGGACGCCGAGTACGAGGAGACGCTCGCGAAGGCCGGCGCCCTCGTGACCGCGGTCGACGAGGCGCTCGCGGCCGGCGGGATGGCCGTGGAGGAGGAGCGATGACCGACGAGACCGACCGGGCGGCAACGGGGGCGGCCGCCGGGTGGCGGCCCGGCGCGGGCGACTCGGACGTTCGGATCCTCGTCGTCGACAACTACGACTCGTTCGCGTACAACCTGGTCCAGTACGTCGGCGAGGTCGCCGGCGCGGTCGCGGTGCGGCGCAACGACGCGGTCGGCGTCGAGGAGATTCGAGCCCTCGACCCCGACGGCGTCGTCGTCTCGCCGGGGCCGGGGACCCCCGCGGCGGCCGGGGTGTCGATCGACGCCTTCGAGCTGGACCGGCCCGTGTTCGGCGTCTGTCTCGGCCACCAAGCGCTGTGTGCACACGGTGGGAGTCCGGTGGGCCACGCCCCGGAGGTCGTCCACGGGAAACCGTCGACTATCACCCACGACGGTGCGGGCGTGTTCGCCGGTCTCCCCGACCGGCTTCGCGTCGGCCGGTACCACTCGCTCTGTGTCGAGCGCGAGGACCTCCCCGACGAGCTGGTCGAGACCGCGCGCACGGAGGACGAACGCGAGGTCGTCATGGGCGTGCGCCACCGCGAGAAGCCGCACGTCGGCGTCCAGTTCCACCCGGAAAGCATCCTGACGCCGCGGGGAAAGGCGATGGTCGCGAACTTCGTGGAGGTGTGTGAGGATGTCTGAAGGCGACGGCGACGAGCCGCGGTACCACGTCGACGGCGAGGTGGTGCCCGCCTCGGCGGCGACCGTCTCCGTCGAGGACCGCGGGTTCGCCTACGGCGACGCCGCCTTCGAGACGATGCGCGCGTACGGCGGCGAGGTTTTTCGGTGGGACGACCACGCGGCGCGGCTCGCGGACACCTGCGAGACGCTCGGGCTCGATCACGGGCTCGCGGATACGGCGTTAAAATCGCGGGTCGACGAGACGCTCGCGGCCAACGACTTCGAAGACGCCTACCTGAAACTCTCGATCACTCGCGGCGTCCAGCCCGGCACGCTCGACCCACAGCCCGAGGTCGACCCGACCGTCGTCGTGATCGCGAAGCCGCTCCCCCGCGGCGGCGTCGGCTCCGAGCCGGTCCACGACGGGCCCGCTGCGCTCCAGACGACGAAGACCCGGAAGCCGTCCTCGCGGGCGCTCCCGGCCGACGCGAAGACGCACAACTACCTCAACGGCATCCTCGCGCGACTGGAACTGCGCGTGACCGGCGCCGACGAGGCACTCCTGCTCGACCCCGAGGGCAACGTCGCCGAGGGAGCGACCGCGAACCTCTTTTTCGCCGACGGCACCGCCCTCAAGACGCCCTCGCTCGACGGGCCGATCCTCCCCGGCGTGACGCGGCGCACGGTGATCGAGATCGCCGAGGAGGAGGGGATCCCGGTCGAGGAGGGGACCTACGCGCCAGACGCGGTGCGCGAGGCCGACGAGGTGTTCCTCACCAACTCGACGTGGGAGGTCCGGCCGGTCGCCACGGTGGACGGTATCGCGGTCGACGGCCACGGCGAGGGCGTCGCGGGCCCCCTGACCACGCTGCTCTCGCGGCTGTTCGATCGACGGGTGGAAAAAGAGTATTACGACGGCGAGCGCTTATAAACGGCTGATGGAGGCGAACGCGCCTTCGTTCCCGCCCGCCCAGAGGAGCGCGCCACCGCGGTTTATTTATAAATCGATCTACCGGTCGATCCCACCCGCGCCGTCGACGACGCCCTCGACGTCGTCGGGCGTGACCACCGCGAGGTCGCCGTCGACGGTGCGCTTCAGCGCGGCGGTCGCGGCGGCCCACTCCAAGGCGTCTGGCACGCTCCCCCCGTCGATCCGCTTCGTCAGGTACCCGGCGACGAACGCGTCGCCGGTGCCGATCGCGTCGAAGGTGTCGGCCTCGAAGACGCCCTGCTCGTGGACCGCGCCGTTCCGGAGGGCGACGGCCCCCTCGGTCCCGCGGGTGACGACGACCGTCTCGAAGTCGAACGACGACGCGAGCCCGTGGGCGACGTCGATTGCACCGCCCTCGCGACCTAACACCTCGCGAGCGTCCCGCAGGGGGACGAAGAGGGTGTCGACGTGTTCGAACAGGTCTTCGTACGCGGCGCGGGCGGTCGCGGGGTCCCAGAGCTTCGCCCGGTAGTTGAGGTCGAACGAGCGCGTCACGCCGGCCTCGCCCGCGGCGCGGAGCAGGGCCGTCGTCGTCTCGGCGGCCCGGTCCGAGAGCGCTGGCGTGATCCCCGTGGTGTGGAACCGCTCGGCCGCCTCTAAGGCTCCGGTCGGGAGCTCCGCGGGCGTGACGGCGGTGATCGCGGCGTCCGCGCGGTCGTAGATCACGTTCGTCCCGCGCGGCTCGCCGCCGTGTTCGAGGTAGTACGTGCCGAGCCGACTCGTCTCCGGGTCGGCCCACGAGACGCCCATCCGGACGCCGTGGCTCCGGAGTTCGCCGACGACCCGCCGCCCGAGCGGCGAGTCCGGGAGCCTGGAGAGCCAGACGGCGTCGGCGCCGAGCCGCGCGGCGCCCACCGCGACGTTGCTCTCTGCGCCGCCGGCCTGCACGCCCAGGCTGTCGGTGGTCTCCAGTCGCTCGCCGCGCGGCGGCGAGAGCCGGAGCATCGTCTCGCCGAACGTCACGAGATCCGTCACGCGGACCACCGCCGGGAGAGCGAGGGGGCCGGGGCGGTTCGGGCGAGACGGGAACGCTGGGCGGTCCGGGCGGTCGGCTCCGGCGCTTCGAGGTGCATACCGAAGCGTCGGCGAGAGGGCTTAAAAGCGTCCGCGATCGGTGGTGGGTCGCCGAGGCGTCCTCACCGGAGCGCCGACGCCAGCGCCACCGCCCCGAAGAGCAGCAGCGCGAGCGCGGCGATCGGCTGGTTCCCCGCCGCCGTCAAGTAGGTGCCGTAGACGACCGCGACCGAGAGCCCGCCCGCGAGCAGGTTCGTCCCGGCGTGGACCGCGACGTTCCGGCGCGTCCGGGCCTCGCGTCCCACCTGCCTGCCGAGGGTGATCCCGTGGTCCGCGAGGTCCCACGCCAGCGCGAGCCCGACGCCGGCCGCGAGCAGGGGCTCGACCGCGCCGCCGCGGTACCCCGCGACCACGAGGCCGACGACGCCGACGCCGACGCCCCACGAGAGGAGGCGATGCGCCCGTCGGAGCGAGCCGGCGAGGAGGGCGACCGCGGCGAGCCCCACGACCGCGCCGCCGAGGGGATCGGCGAGCGCCGCCGCCAGCGACGCGACCGACCCGGCGACGAGGCTGCCGAGGACGGCGGCGGTCGGGGGGCGGTCGTCCCGCTCCGGTCGGCTCACCGCGACCACCGCCCGGTAGCGCGCGCGACAGCGACCGGGAACGACCGGTCGCCCCACTCGATAGCCCGGATCCCCGACCCGCGGAGGTTGCGGAGTCGCTCGCGACGTTCGAACGCGGCGAGTCGCCGGCCGAGGGTCCCGCCCGTAGTCACGTCCGGTGAGAGGACGGTGACGAGGTGGCCGTGGACGTCGATCCGACGCGCGAGCGACGCGGCCACGTCGTCGACAAGCGGGGTGAAGAAGAGCACCTGCGCGTCGCCCGGCAGTCGCCGCCGGAACCGCCGGAGCCACAGCGACCGGTAGAACGACCCGTCGCTCGGCGTCGGCGCCAGCGCGGGGTCGGTCGCCAGCGTGTCGCGGGCGCGGGCGGCGTGTGCCGTCCCCGACCCCGGCGAGAGCCAGCAGTCGCGGGGGCCGAGCGCCGCGATACCGACCCGGTCGCCGGCGTCGACCAGCGCGGAGAACGCCTGCCGGGCGGCCTCGACGCTCGCCTCGACGGCGGTGTCGGCGTCGGGGTCGCTGGCGGCGTACGCCGACTCGCGGGCGTCGATCAGGAGGACGACGGTCGCGGCCCGCTCCTCGCGGAGTTCGAGCGTCGCCAGGTCGCCCGTCCGCGCCCACCGGTTCCAGTCGATTCGCTTGACCGGGTCGCCGCGGCGGTACTCGCGGGTGGCGTGGAACTCCACGCCGGACCCCCCGATGTCGGTCGGGAGGCGGCCGTGAGACACCGTCGTCAGCCCGCGCAGCGGGAGGTCGCCGCCGGCCGAGAGCGTCGGCGTACAGACGATCCGCGTCGGCGTCGCAAGGGCGGTGGTCCGCTCTTCGGTGCCCGCCGCGTCCCGCGTGACCGCGAGCGCGGGTTCCCACTCGTGGGCCCCGCGGCTCGCTCGGACGGTGTAGTCGAAGGCGGCCGTCGCCCCCGGTCGGAGCGCGGTCGCGATCCGCGCCGGCCCGTCGACCACGGCCAGTCCGGGGGGGACCCCGTCGACGAGCCGGAGGTCCGGGATGGCCTCGTCGCCGACGTTGCGGGCGCGGACGGTGACGACCACCTCGTCGCCCGGTTCGGGGTCGTCGTCGCTCACGCGTCGCTCGAGGTCGAGCGTCGCCGCGGGCGCCGACCCGATCCGAGCGTACACCGCGTAGCCGACGCCGACCGCCCCGACAACCACGAGCGCCGGCTGTCTGGTGACCACGCCCGCGCCGACGAGCGCGAGGGCGACGCCGGCGACGCCGCGCCAGCGCTCCGTCTCTGCTCGTCTGCGGTGGGTCCGTTCGGTCGGTGGGCCGTCCGCTGACGCCTCGGTCGGCGGGCCGTCCGCTGACGCCTCAGTCGGCGGGCCGTCCGCTGACGCCTCAGTCGGCGGGCCGTCCGCTGACGCCTCAGTCGGCGGGCCGTCAGACGACGTATCGGTCATCGGGTCGCCTCCGACGACTCGGCGGTCGTACCCTGCGGTGCGCCCGCGTCGGCCGGGTCGGTTGCCCCAGCCGAGTCGGTCGCGTCGAGCCGGTCGATCGCGTCGACGGCGGCCCGGAGCCCGTACCGGTACCGCGAGCGCCCTCGAACCGCGGCTCGGAGGCGGACCCGGACCGGGTAGGCCGCGTCGTCGTCGAAGAACGCGACCGCCGCCGGGTCGTCGGTCCACGCCCCCGTCGCGACGACGCGCTCGGCCGCGGCCGTCGGGCAGTTCCGGGTGCGAGCGACGGCCGCGACCGCGACCCTCCGCACTCGCTCGCGGAGCGTCCGGCGGGTGGAGTGGCGGCCGATCGAGGCGTTCGTCGCCTGCGCGATCTGCTCGTCGAGGTCGGTGCCGGGCACGGTCGCGGGCGTCCGGCGCTCCGGCTCCCCGAGGGCGGCGATCCGCCGGTCGCGACCCCGGCGCTCGGTCGCGTATCGAACCCCCTGGACGACGGCGAGCACTCCGACGAGCGTGACGACGGTCGCCGAGGGGTCGATGGCGGCGGCGATCGAGCGGTTCACCACGGCGACGAACCCGACCGCGACCGCGACGACGCCGGCGAGGGCGGCGAGGCGCACTACCGATCTCCCCCGGACTCGTTCGGGTCGCCGTGGCGCCGTTCGATCCGGCGTAAGGCCTCGACCGCGCGCCGCTCTCGGTCGGCGGTCGGCGCCTCGCCGCCGTATCGGACGCGCTCGAACACGTCCGTGAGCGCGGCGACCGGCTCCTCCTCGACGCCGGCCGCGACCGCGGCGCTCGCGAACTCCGCGGGCGTCGAGGAGGCGGGGCGGTCGACGTCGAGGACCGCCGTCATGTCGCGCCAGGCTCGGTACACCTCGTTGTCGGCGTCCGACGACTCGATCCGATCGGCGGCCGCCCCGGCGGTCCGTCCGACCGCGGCGAGATCCGGCGGCGACTCGTCGGGGTCGTCGTCAGCGGCCGGGGCCGCGTCGGTCGCCTCGTCGTCGCCGCCGGCGAGCAGCAACACGGCGACGCTCGCGACGAGGGCGGCGATCACGACAACCACGAACAGCAGTTCCGACGCGGTGGCCGCCCCCTCGCCGCTACCGAGGCCCGCGCCGCCGGCCGCACCCTCGGAGAGGAGTCCCTCGGCCGCGCCGACGATACCGAAGGTCAGCGGCTCGCTCTCAGACGCCGACCCGCAGGTGGCCAACCCCCACCAGATGACGCCGATCGGGGCGCCGATCGCGGCGGTGGTCGCGACCGCCGCGAGCGACGAGCGCGTGTCCCAGTAGACGACCGCCGCGAGCGCGGCGAACGCGGCGAACAGCGCGAAAAGCGCCGGCGGTTCACCGAGGAACGCATAGCAGATCGGTCGGGTCGCGAGCGACAGCTCGCCGCCGGGCGACGCCGAGAGCCCGGAGTCGGCAGCGTCGGTGCCGGCGCTCGGCGCGTCGCCCCCGGCGCCGCCGAACCCGCCGCCGCCGAGGGTGACCGCCGAGTCGAGCGTCGCGGCGGCGACGCCGAGCGCGACGACCGCGAGGAGGGCCAGCGCGACCGCGAGGAGGGTCTCCCGTTTCACGTCCGTGGATACGCCGTTCGTCGGGAATAGTTTTCGGCGGGGCGGGAGAGAAACGGGGGCGGTCGCCGCTTCGGGGTTATGCGCTCGCGCCGTCGACGGCGTCGTCGAGCGGCGTCGTCGGGAACAGCGCGTCGACGTCGGGGTCGTCGTCGATCAGGCGGTAGGCGGTTCCGTCGCGTTCGACGACGCCGGCGTCGGCGAGGTGATCGAGGTGCGCGAACGCCTCGCCGGGGCCGTGGAGGGTGTGGATCTCGGTGAGGTCGCCGAACAGCGCCGCCGAAACGTCCCACGCGGTCGCGGGGCCGGCATCGGCGAGCACGTCGATCACGCGGCGGGTGCGGTGGCGGTGGTGGTCGAGGATCGTCGCGGCCCGGAGACTCGGCTCGTCGATGCGCTCGCGGTGGCCGGGGTGGGCGGCGTCGAAGTCGCGCTCGACGATCCGCGCGAGGCTCTCGGCGTAGGCCGCGAGCGGGCCGTCGACGCGGACGTCCGCGCCGCCGACGTTCGGGGTGTACCGCGGCAGGAGGGCGTCGCCGGAGAATATCTCTTCGGTCGCGTCGGCGCCGGCGACCGGGTCGTGGTCCGGGACCTCGCGGGGGTCGACGACGAACCCCGTGAGCCCGGCGGTGTGGCCCGGCAGGTGCATCGCTTCGAGGGCGACGCCGCCGACCGCGACCGTCTCGCCGGCGCCGAAGGTCGTCACGTCCGCGGGGCGTCCCCCGAGGTCGGCGCTCACCGACTCGAAGAAGCCCATCAGCCGCTCACGGTCGGCCGCCGGCATCCCCCACCGGTCGAAGGTCTCGCGCTGGAGGTCTGGGTCGGTGAAAAGCGGGGTCTCGCTGCCGTCGACTAAGCCCGCGTCCGCCTCGTGGACGTACACCTCGGCGTCGCCCGCGGCCTGAATCTCGCCGGCGAGCCCCGAGTGGTCGGGGTGCCAGTGCGTGAGCGCGACGGCGTCCACGTCGGCGAACGCCAGCCCGTGCTCGGCGAGGCCGGCCTCCAGTTCCTCGCGCACCGCCGGGAGCGCGACGCCGGTGTCGACCAGCGCGGTCGTCTCGCCGTCGAGTAAGTACACGTCGTTTTCGCCCTCGAAGACGGTGTTTCCGAGCTGTATTCGTTTCACGGACGAACGGTCGGGGGGCGTCCTTTTCAGCGTTGCCACCGCGGAACGGCGTTCCGGGTCGCGGGGCGCGGGGCGCCGTCAGTCGAGCACGTCGACGCCGGTGAACTCGAAGCGGGCGCCGCCGTCCGTGGCGTCGGTGACGCACACGTCCCACCCGTGGGCGGTCGCGATGGCCTCGACGATTTCGAGGCCGAGGCCGGTCCCCTCGGCGGTCGTCGAGTACCCCGCCTCGAACACCCTCGTGCGGTCGCTCTCGGGAACTCCCGGCCCGTCGTCGGCGAGGAAGAAGCCGCCGTCGACATCGCCGACCGTCACCGTCACGTCCTCGCCCGCGTGCTCGATGCTGTTCCGCAGGAGGTTCTCGAATATCTGCCGGAGCCGGCTCCGGTCCGCGCGGATCGTGCGGTCGGTCTCGACCCGAAGCGCGGCCGCGCCGGTCTCGACGCCCTCCCAACACGCCGTCGCGAACTCGTCGAGCGCGACCGTCTCGGTCACTTCGACGCCCTCGCCGTCGCGGGCGAGCGTCAGCAGGTCGTCGATGAGTCCCGCCATCCGCTCGTGGGCGCGGGCGACCGCGTCGAGGTGGTCGGAGTCGTGTTCCTCGCGGGCGAGCTCCAGTTGGCCCTGCGCGACGTTGAGCGGGTTCCGGAGGTCGTGTGAGACGATGCTCGCGAACTTTTCGAGCCGGGCGTTCTTGCGGCGAAGCGTCTCCTCGCGTTGTTTGCGCCCGCTGATGTCGCGGATGACGCCGACGCGGTTCAGTTCCTCGCCCGCCTCGCCGGTCAGCCGGGTGAACCGCATCTCGACCGGAAACCGCTCCCCGTCGGCCGTGAGGAACTGGTACTCGATGGTGCCGACGTCGCGGTCGCTCGACGCCATCTCGCGGCGGGCCTCCCTGGCCTTCGCCGCGGTGTCTTCGGAGACCCAGTCGTAGATCTCCGTCCCGAGCAGCGACTCACGGCTCACGCCTTTCATCTCCGCGTAGCGCTCGTTGACGTACGCGATCGTGCCGTCGGGACGCACGGCGTAGACGGCGTCGTCGAGCGAGTCGAGGATCCGCTCGTAGCGCCGCAACTCGTCGTCCCGAGGTGGCCCTTCCGTCATGGAACTACTTGGACGGAACTACCGGCCGTTCGGTATTAAAAGGACCCGTCGCAGGGCGGCGGCGAGGGCGTGCGGATCCGGTGTGTTTTCGTCGCCGCGGCCCCACCCGAACGCATGGAGTATCAACCGGGCGTGTGTAACATCGGACCGGCTCAACAGCGACGGCGACTCCTCCTCGGCGTCGGGTCGCTGCTGCTCGCCGTCGTCGCCGTCGGCGCGATCGTCGCGACGGAACTGCCCCGCTGGACGCTTTTCCTCTCGCTTTTCCCGCTGTACGGCGCCGCGATGGGGTACTTCCAGTACCGCGAGCGGTTCTGCGTCGGCTTCGCCGGCATCGGGGTCTTCGACGTCGGCGACGGGACCAATCAGGTACAGGACGCGGAGGCGCTCGCGGCGGACCGCCGACGCGCCGTGCGGCTGAACGCGAAGTCGCTCGCGGTCGGCGTCATCGGCGCGGCGGTCATCTACGGCGCGCTGCCCGCTCTTTTTTGACATCCTCCCCGCCCTGAAGGGCGAGGATTCCCGAGCGTTGGGATATTATGGTTCACAACCCGCCTGTTCGCTCGGTGCGAAACGCCCCGAGGTTTGGTTGAACAAGCGAACTGCTGGCCGTGCCAAACGACCGTTACTCATATCCACCGATGGGGGATTCTGAGTTATCTTTCTGCGAATATTCACCGCACCATTCACGTCTGCGTTCATCGTCGCACCGCACGACTCACAGACGTACAAGCCACGCTCCACTCGATTCGCGTCACGCTTCCGACCACAACACGAACACGTCTTGCTCGTATCTCGCTCGCTCTTTCGGTCAACAAGGATTCCGTGTTCCTCTGCTTTGTACTCCAAGAGCGTCGTGAAGCGGTCAAACTCCCAGCCGTGGAGTTTCTTGTTCCCGCTTCGACCCCAGTTCCGTGACTCTCCGTTCTCGTCTTCACGAATCTCGCTCAAGTCACCGATGGCAATACGACCGACTTCGTGGCCGATACACTGCTTTACAATGTGCTTGGCGAGCGAGTGTAGGAAGTGGTCTTTCCGACGCGAGAGTTTCTGCCGGGCGCGAAGCGCACGATGTGACGGGCCGTTCTCGCCCTCTGTATCGTACTCGTCGCGGGTGAAGTAGTGCTTGTCTTGCTTGAGCACGTTCCCCGGATACAACTCGGCGTCACCGTTGTCGTAAGCGATGGTGAGGTAATTCTTGATGCCGAGGTCGATTCCAGCGGTGTTGTCGCCGGGAGCATCATCTACGGGAATTTCGACTTTACAGACGAGGTGAAGTTCCCAACGATCGCCGTTCCACACGGCTCGAACCTGTTGGATGTTCTCTACGGCCACGTCTGGGCGTGTTTCGTACTCTGCGAGGATGAAGTCAGAGCGGTGGTTTTTCAGGTTGAAACCCTTGCTCAGACGGAGTTGGTTGTGCTTGGGGTCGTGCTTGATGCCGTTTTGCTTCCACGTCACGGTGGAGCGTGGGTGATTGTCGCCTCGCTTCCGGTATCCCGGTGGATTCGCGTCTGTGTCGCTGTTCTTGCGTTTTTTGAACCAGCCGTTGAACGACTCAGCAAGCTCTTCTAGAACTCGCTGACTTGACTGAGAATGTAGGTCACTGTATCGTTCGTGGTCTTTTAATTCGCGCTTGAGGTCGGCTTCGGACGGAATCTCGCCGATGTCGTCCCATTCTTCTTGGATGTGGTAGCGTGCGACGTTCCACAGTTTCGATGCTGAGTGCCCGCAGTCATCGAGGTCGTCACTCACCTGTTGGTGATTGACGATTTTCGCTCGATATGTTCGGGTGGTTTCCAACATCGGACTGTGTTCATAAATGCTTATGAGTATTAGTATGTTAAAAATAACGGCTACAGCGTGGAATATCCGGCAGTGCCATCGACGGTGGGTTGTGTAGGAGTTGTCGGCTGTATCCCCGCCCTGAAGGGCGAGTTTTTATCCTTGCAACTTCCATAAAAGCCGTCGCGCAGCGGCCCGCCGATAACTCGCGGCCGGGCGACAGGTCGAGATCCGAGCGGCTCGCCGGCTCGCCGACTCGGCGGCCGGCCCCGAGAAACCACACGAACATGCACATAGAAAAGCATTAGAACGGGCTCGATAACCACGTAAGTGAATGAGTCTGTCCGATCCGGACCACGAGCTCGTCGTCGGGGAGCTCGGCCGGGAGCCGACGGCGGCCGAGGCCGCGCTGTTCGAGAACCTCTGGAGCGAACACTGCGCGTACCGCTCCTCGCGACCCCTGCTGTCGGCATTTAAAAGCGAGGGCGACCAGGTCGTCGTCGGCCCCGGTGACGACGCGGCAGTCCTCGCCCTCCCCGAACCGGACGCCGCCGACGTGCCCGCGGCCGACCGCTCGGCCGACGACTACGGCGACCAGTACGTCACCTTCGGCGTCGAGAGCCACAACCACCCCTCCTTCGTCGACCCGTTCGACGGCGCGGCGACCGGCGTCGGCGGCATCGTTCGCGACACCATGTCGATGGGGGCGTACCCCATCGCCTTGCTCGACTCGCTGTACTTCGGCGGCTTCGACCGCGAGCGTTCCCGCTACCTCTTCGAGGGCGTCGTCGAGGGCATCTCGCACTACGGCAACTGCATCGGCGTGCCGACCGTCGGCGGCAGCGTCGCCTTCCACGACGGCTACGAGGGGAACCCCCTCGTCAACGTCGCCTGCGTCGGTCTCACGAACGAGGATCGGCTGGTGACCGCGACCGCACAGGAGCCGGGCAACAAACTCCTCCTCGTCGGCAACGGCACCGGCCGGGACGGGCTCGGCGGCGCGTCGTTCGCGAGCGAGGACCTCGCCGAGGACGCCGAGACGGAAGACCGGCCCGCGGTGCAGGTGGGCGACCCCTACGCCGAAAAGCGCCTGATCGAGTGCAACGAGGCCTTGGTCGACGAGAACCTCGTGCTGTCGGCCCGCGACCTCGGCGCGGCCGGGCTCGGCGGCGCCTCCTCCGAACTCGTCGCGAAGGGCGGGCTCGGCGCCCGCATCGACCTCGATAGCGTCCACCAGCGGGAGCCGAAGATGAACGCGATGGAGATCCTCTTAGCCGAGAGCCAAGAGCGGATGTGCTACGAGGTCGCGCCCGAGGACGTGGCGCGCGTCGAGGCGCTCGCCGACCGCTTCGACCTCGGCTGCTCCGTCATCGGCGACGTGACCGACGGGAACTACGTCTGCGAGTTCGCGGGCGACGGCGACGCCGAAAGCGAAGTCGTCGTCGACGTCGACGCCGAGTACCTCGCCGACGGCGCCCCGATGAACGACCTCCCGAGCGAGACTCCCACGCAGGCAGAGCGAGACCTGCCGGAGCCCGAACCGCCCCTCGACGAGGCCGTCGAGGCGGTCGTCGCCGCGCCCTCGACCGCGAGCAAGCGCTGGGTGTACCGGCAGTACGACCACGAGGTCGGCGTCCGGACGGCGATGAAACCCGGCGACGACGCCGCGATCATGGCGATCCGCGAGACCGCGGACTCCGACGCCGCCGGGCTCGACGCCGACGCACAGGGCGTCGGCCTCGCGCTGTCGTCCGGCGCGAACCCGAAATGGACCGAGAGCGCCCCCTACGAGGGCGCTCGCGCCGTCGCGCTCGAAAACGCGACCAACCTCGCCGCGAAGGGCGCGGTCCCGCTGGCCGCGGTCGACTGTCTCAACGGCGGCAACCCGGAGAAACCCGACGTGTACGGCGGGTTCAAGGGCATCGTCGACGGGCTCGCCGACGCCTGTGACGCGCTCGACACCCCCGTCGTCGGCGGCAACGTCTCGCTGTACAACGACAGCGTCGAGGGGCCGATTCCGCCGACGCCGACGCTCGCGCTGATCGGCACTCGGAAGGGGTACGACGCGCCTCGCGCCGCCCTCGACGCCGACGCCGCGGGCGACTCCGAACTGCTGGTCGTCGGCGAGGGCGGGGCCGACAGGGGCGCGCTCGGCGGCTCCGAGTACCTCGAACACGCCGGCGGGACGGACCGGTTCCCGACGCTCCCGGACGCGGAAGGCGAGCGACTCGCCGACCGCGTCGCGTCGCTCGCGGCGGTCGCCCGGCACGAGTCGACGCTCGCGACCCACGACGTGAGCGACGGCGGCCTCGCGGTCGCGCTCGCCGAACTGGTGACCGACGAGGCGGGCGCCGACGTGCGCCTCCCCGACCGCATCGCGGCCTTCGAGGAGACGCCGGGGCGGCTCGTCGTCCAGACGACCGACCCCGAGGCGGTCGCCGACTGCGCCGGCGAACTGCCGGTGTTCACGCTCGGCGAGGTGACGGCCGACGGGACGCTCTCGCTTTCGGTCGGCGACGAGACGGTCGCGATAGACGCCGACGCGATCCGCGAGCGTCGCGGCGTCATCGAGCGCGAACTCGCCTAAGGCGGGTCACGGCCGGCGACGACAAGCGTTCACGGACCCGACCCGACCCGACACGGCGCGGCCGCGCCCTCTCGCCGCGAGGGATCGAGCGATATGTTTTTAGGTTTTCCTAAAATAAGAGATTGCAGCAACGGGACGCCGGTCACTTCGGCGCCCGACACACCGATGGCTCACACGCAATCACTCGAACGGACGGAGTCGCCCCGAGACGGTGACGGACCGCACGTAGACGCGACCGGCACGTCGGCCGACTCCGTGCTGTCGCTTTCGAACGTGACCAAGGCGTTCGGTCCCGAGACCGCCGTCGAGGGCGTCTCGCTCGACGTGAAGCCGGGAGAACTGCTCACGTTCCTCGGCCCCTCGGGCTGCGGGAAGACGACGACGCTCCGGACCATCGCCGGGTTAGAGGAGCCGACCGAGGGCGAGATCACCCTCGGCGACGAGACCGTCTCCGGTGACGGCGTGTTCGTCCCGCCCGAGCAGCGCGACGTGGGGATCGTCTTCCAGAACTTCGCGCTGTTCCCGCATCTCACCGTCAGAGAGAACATCGCGTTCGGGCTCTCGGACGCCGACGAGGCGGCCGTCTCGGCCCGCGTCGACGAACTGCTCGACCTCGTGAGCCTCCCCGAACACGGCGAGAAGACCCCGGACCAGCTCTCCGGCGGGCAGAAACAGCGCGTCGCGCTCGCCCGGTCGCTCGCGCCCGAGCCCGACGTGCTCCTCTTAGACGAGCCGTTCTCGAACCTCGACGTGCGGCTCCGCGTCGAGATGCGCGAGGAGGTCCGGCGCATCCTGAAGGCGGCCGGCGTCACCGCCGTGAGCGTCACCCACGACCAAGAGGAGGCGCTCTCCATCTCCGACCGCGTCGCCGTGATGAACGACGGCCAGATCGAGCAGGTCGGGCGCCCCGAGGCCGTCTTCGAGCGCCCCGAATCGAAGTTCGTCGCCTCCTTCCTCGGGCGCGCGTCGTTCCTCGAAGGGGAGCTCCGCAACGGGAAAGTCGAGACCGGCATCGGTCGGTTCGACGCCGTCACGCTGGAGGGGTACGACACCGTCTACGACGGCGCGCCCGTCGACGTCTTGGTGCGCCCCGACGACCTCCGGGCGACGCCCGCGAGCCCCGAGTTGGCCGACGGCGTCATCGTCTCGCGGCAGTACGTCGGCCCCTCGTTCGTCTACCGGGTCGAACTCGACTCCGGCGACGTGGTCCACTGTCTCCACAACCACGTGGAGGAGTTCGACCTCGACGAGCCTGTGAGCCTGGAGCTCACCGCCGACCACCCGCTCGCGTGGTACCCGCGCTGACGGGAGGGATTTATCCGGTCTCGTGGCGACGGTCCGCTATGGGCGGCATCGAACTCACCGATCGCGGGCTCGTCGTCGACCGCGCGCCGAACCGCCTCGACGAGCTTGCGGCCGAGTTCTCTGCGATCCTCTCTCGACTCGAGATCGACCACGTCTTCGTGGCCGGCTACGTCGCGATCCTCGCCGGGCGATCGCGGTCGACGGAGGACATCGACGTGTTCATCGAGCGGTGCTCGGCCGATCGGATCGACGACCTCGTCACCGAACTCGAGGCGGCGGGCTACTGGGGGCCGGGGATGCCGCTCTCGGAGACGTACGACAACCTCGCTAACGGGACGAACATCTGGGTCGCACCGGACGGTGAGATGGCTCCGCACGTCGAAGTGAAATTTCCGAGCGACGAGTTCGACGAGGCGTCGCTCCGGAACGCCATCGGCGCACACGTCGGCGACGAGACGGTGCCGATCGGTCCGTTGGAGCTCCAGATAGCGTACAAACTCTCGCTCGGCGGGCGGACGGACCTCGAGGACGCCGCACACCTCTACACCGTCTTCGGAGAAAGCCTTTCTAGCGCCCGGCTCGAATCGTGGGTCGAACGACTCGACGTCGAAGACCGGTATGAACGACTCAAGTCCCTCTAACTCGGATCCGACCGCCGCAGACGACGCGGCGCGGGCGCCGCGCTACGAGCAGGTAGTCCGCTGGGCCGAGTACGTCCGGGACACGCCGGCGGCGGTGTGGGGGCCACAGCAGAACGCGGTGGTGAACGGCCAAGTCGACAGCGCGCGCGCCGTCGGCGTGTCGGCCGCCGAGCGAAAGCGGATCCGAGCGTTCGCGGACGCGGAACTCCGAGCGTCGGACGAACGCGACGAGAGCGACTGACTGGTCCCGACTCTGTACTACTACCGCTCGGGTTCGTAGTGTTTCGACCGACAGCGGCGCCGCTCGCTGAGCGGCTATTCGTGAAGTCAGGGTATCGGTACCGACGGTTCAGAACGTGAACAGGAACGGGATGACGTACGCGACGAGCAGGCCGACGAGGGTGACGGCCGCGCCGATGCCGACCTCGCGGCTGCCGAATCCCTGCATTGGAGAGGTCACGCGTTCGTCCGGGTCGGGCTCGTGTGAGTGGTCGTCCATGCTCGTTGGTAGGTTCGGGGGACACATAAGGGCATCTGAATGGGGGCGGTCGAACTCGATTCGTAGTCGACATGGACCACCCTTTACCGCGACCGATTCGAGCTTCGGTCGAACGACTCAGGGTTAAGAACACTTCGGGTCTCCGCTGGCGTATGAATTTATATAACCACGGGCGTAACACAGATGTATGGCTGAGACGGGTACAAACGACGCTGGCGTCGACGACCCTGAAACAACGACGATCAACGTCCGCGTTACCGAGCGCCAGCTGGCGGAAATCGACGCAGTCTGGAAGGAGGAGGGATACACGTCGCGGAGCGAGTTCCTTCGGCATGCGATCCGAGACGCGACGGACCACCCCGGCGCATCTCGCAGTATGCTGGCGAGCATCGCGGCCGAGGAGTACTCGATGCGGAAGAGCGAGAGCGAGGCCATCTCTCGCGCCGAGGTCCTCGAGATGATCGATGACGAGGCGTGACGACTGGACGTGGGAGTTCCGGCCGCCCGCTGCGCGGGCGTTCGAGGGGCTCGACACGCAGATACAACAGCGTCTCGTCTCGAAGCTCGACGACATCGTGACCGACGAGTGGCGGGATCCACCCGAATATATCGAACCGCTCTCAGGCGTCCCGCACGGTAAGATCCGCATCGGTGACTATCGGTTGGGTGCCGCTGCGGATCGCAATCGAGGGGTCATGGTGATCTACGACATCGAGCATCGCTCGGGCGCGTACCATCCGGGTGACGACTGAACCTGATGAACGACTCACGGACGCCTGCGGAGGACTCGACCGGAGCCGACGACAACCCCGAGCGACCGCCCCGCTACGAGCGGGTGACCCGGTGAGTCGATCAGAGAACAGCCGTCCGAGGCCTGGGGACCACAGTAGAACGCGGTCGTGAACGGCCAAGTCGACAGCGCACGGGCGGTCGACGTGAGCGTGAGGGAAGTACGCGAGTTCAGGAGTTCGCGGACGAGACGTTGCGGGCGGAAGGTGAGACCAATGAGGAAACTACCAACGAGGAGTAGATCGACGCCCGAACTCAGCCGTAGAGTATCTGGTCGATGTCTGCTTCCTCGGTCGCGACCCCGGAACTGACTCGCCCGCGCCGCATTCGTTCTTTTTCCTCCTCCGATAGCGGGAGCGACGATGCCATATCGGTGTCTCTCTCACGAACTGTGATAGTCGTTACTCGAACGACTCCAACTTCTCGACGATTTTCGTGTACACGTCCGGCGCGACGTACCAGCCGCGATCGATCATCGCGTCGATGGCGTCACGGCCCTCCGCCGTCGACAGCGCGCCGTCTCTCACGGCGGCGAGAATGAGGTATGCGGTCCCGCGCGTCTCGACATCTTCCACCTCGGCGGCGGAGCGTCCAGCGGACTCGTCCATCACAGCGATCGCATCGCGGGCGTCCGCGCAGGCCAAGACCGCGGCGTCGGCGTCGCTCAGTCCCGGATGCCGCGCGAGTCGCGTCGCGACCGGCGAGTCGTCGGTGTCGACCGCGACGACATCGATCAGGCCGTCCTCCACGGCGCGCTCGATCCGGCGCGCGTCGTCGTACCCCTGTTCAACGCCGGCCGTCACGACTTCTCGGTAGACGGCCTCCGGGACGACCCGCGGCTCGTCCAACGGCTCGACCACATCGAGCCGCTCCACCTTCGCGAGGTAGATCAGCGGCGTCGCGTCGAAGACCCAGCTCACAGCTCGTCGAGGTCGGCTTCGAGATGGTCGGCCGAGATCCACGCGTCGTCGGCCTCCTCGACGAGGTCGGCGAACTCCCAGACCGACAGGTCCGCGAGTTCGGCACCTTTTATAAGTGAAACGTCACCGTCGGCGAAGCGTTCGAGCGCGCGCTCCGTCCGCCACGCTTCGAGCCCTTCGGAGAGGAGCTTTCGGACCGCCGTGCTCCGGTCGAGGCGCTCCTCGTCGAGGTACGCCTCGAGTTCGGCTTCGAGGTCGTCCGGGACTCGAGTGGAGATGGTAGGCATAGTGTATGCTATGTGTACGATGTATTCATAGGTTTCGACGATTTGTGCCTCTCGGCATGCTTCATCAAATGGGAACCACTGGTCGTAGGCTATGACCGCTCGAAAACAGTCCCACCGATCACGACTCGTTCGATCGCGTCGTTCCCTCCTTCTCCGCCACTTCGTGGGTGAAGAACGGCTCTCTCGTCCGGATCTGCGGCCCCTCCATTCGATTCCGTGGTCCCACTCCCATTGTTCGATTTCGATGAGATGGTGCGGTCTACCTCTGTGTCGTTCTTGAATACGACCGTCACAGGTAGGTTAGTAAACTCGCCTTTGACCACGGCATTTCCGTTATCTCCATTGAACCTGACGTCGAGACATGACACCCTGAACTGCCGGGTCGCCTCAACAACTGCACCGCCGGCAGTACCCTCAAGCGACAGCGTCAGTCGTCCATCTCCGTTCGTATCACACGTGACGGCGACGAACGCCTCATCACCGACCCCCAGTTTGTTGCCGCCTTTGGGTACGTCGTCGACGCTGATGTCTTCGTCATCGACGACGCCACCAGTAGACTCCACGTCCACTGTCAGATCGAGCGGGTCGGAGAACTGGTTTTTCACTTGGACGGTATCGGTTGGACCGTAGTCTACCGAATCGGTCGTTTGCGTGGTAGAGCTGGTCGGAAGATAACGGTTCACCTGTTTCAGCCCCAGATACGCGTCCTCGTCGTCTTCCACGCTCACCTCCACCCCGCGCTCGGCCTCGACGCTGCTGAACGCGCCGGTGTCGACGCTCATCGCACCGGAACTCGCGCCGCCGAGCAGCAGGATCGCGTGTCGTCGTTTCATATTCAAATACGATCTCGTCGATCAGTCGCCACGACGCGTTCCGACCCTAAGGTTATGCGGCGCCGGAACCCGCGTAGGCACCGCTTGAAACCCTGCACTTACGTCAATTCCGGCGGCTCTTCCGGTTCGCCGACCTTCATTTCCGCGGTGTAGTACTTGTGCGCCAGCGCGGAGAACAGGAACGCCACGACGATGGCGACCGTCCACGCGAACTCCGGGAGTAGCGTGAACGGCCACGCGTCGAGCCACACCGCGCCGGCGAGCGCGGCGGCGACGGCCGAGAGCCCGACGTAGTAGGTGCTCCAAGGAATCTCTCTCCCCTCGACTACGTCCATATATAAATCGATGTCCTGCAGCGCGGGCGTCGGCTCCACGACGCCGCGGTCCTTGTTGAACCGGACGACGCCCGCGTCGTCCATCATCGGTAGGTGTGACTGCTGGAGCGCGGTGTACACGCGCTTGCGTTCGCTGCCCGTGATCTCCGTCGTGTCGATCCCGTTCTCCCAAGCCGCGATCTGTTCGGCCATGTCGCCGATCGCGATCGTCTCGTCGCCCTCCTTTTTCAGGAGGTGTAACGCGAACCGCCGACGCTGATTCGCCAGCACGTCGAACAGCTCGTCTTCGGACACCTCCCGTGTCGGTTCCGCCCCTCCCCCCTCGACCTGCTGGACCGACGCCATTACTGTCAGACACATATGAACACGCCAACATAAACCCCGCGGTTATGATAACTATCTAAACTTTCTCGCCGTTCAAATACACAGGCTTTTGAGTTCCCAAAACGGCACAGCAGCGGCTAAAAGCGCATAAATCGGGGTTCGAGGGGGAGGAGAGAGTACGACCTGCTCGTCGATGTTATCAGCTCGCATCAAACAGGGAGGCATCTCAGCAGCAACGATTGCCGCTTCAGGGCGGCCCTGAACGCGTCGCGAGCGAGTCTCAGGCCAAGCCTGAAGCGATCAGGTCGGGATTCAGGCGGGGTCAGAATCGGTCGACCGGGTTTTCAGCCCCGCCCGGAAGTGTTTCTGCAAATTCATAACGATATGGGATAGGCCCCATGGATATCGTAGAGCGACCCCGGATGACGCGGGATGTCTCGCGTCGGCGGCCCGCGGGTCGTGTGCGGACAACAACGAGGTTACACAACTATGGCAAACCGACGTAAGTTCCTCGCCGGACTAGGCGCATTGGCTTCAGGTAGTGCAGCTGCGATGGGTACGGGTGCCTTCAGTCAAGCATGGGCTAATCGCGATGTCACTGTCAGTGTTACGGGTGATGCTAATGCCTATCTCGGATTTGAGGTTAAAAAAACAGATTACGCAACGTACGACGGAAATCAATTTGAACTAGATATTGACCAACTAAACGAGAATGCTAATACTCGGTTCTATAACGTTTTCTGGATCCGAAATAATGGAACCAACGACATCTCTGTTGAAGCCCATGAACTTGATGCAGATGGAAACATTAATGGCTGGAACCAAGATGCTCTTGCCCTCTATTGGTCAGAGAATGCGCTTTCAGAGGGCGGTTCCGAGTTCGGATCGGAGGACGGTCTAATGCATAATGATGGTGAATTTGATTCAATTGGAACCCCGAGTCCTACTGAGAATATCCCCCGTCTTTCGCCTGGCGAGGCGATCTCGGTCCACCCTGCGGTTCTCGCTAAAGGGGACACCTCTGATGATGGAGTGGGTCAGATCCCAGACCAGATATCATTCTACGCAACAGTCACAAACCTCTAACCTCGTAATCAATCTAATCTAATCTATTCAAATTTAATATAAATTATATTATTTTTGATTGTTCCGAAATTTAGTATATACCGAGCACAATACAACTAACATATATATGTTTCCACATCGCCGCGCCCTAACCCTCGCCCTCCTCCTCGTAGCGGCGAGTGCGCTGATCCTCACCACGGGCGCGGCGGTCATCGAGGGCCCGGCCGACGCCGTCGATGAAGACCTCGCGGTCCAACCGGCCGACGGCCCGAACGGGAACTACTCCTATTTAACTGACGACGACGAGATCGCGATCGACATCTCGGCGTCGAACCCGAACATCAAGGACCCCTCGTTCGAGGGCGTCAACGTCGGATCGACCGGGCGGATAGACGGCATCTTCCAGATCACCTACACGGGCGACCGGTACGCGGAGGTGTGGATCGGCTACCCGAACGAGTCGGTCACCTTCGTCGCCGACGGCGACTCGGTCGAGGGCAGGGCCAACAACGTCACGCTCGCGCCGAACCAGACGGTCGCGGTCGGGCTCGAATTCGACACGCGCGGCGCGGAGGCCGGGACGCAGTTGGGCGCCGACGAGTTCGCGATCGAGGCCCGGATCGCGGACCCCGAAGGCGCCGATGACGTGCCGACCGCGACGACCAGCAACGCGCAGGCGACGGGCGACGACGGGGCGACGATCACGGTCACGGCGCCGAACGCGACCGCCCGCGAGTTCGACGCGTGGGGCGTCGGGTACGGCGACACGGTGCGGTTCGACGCCGGGGGGATGCACCTCGCCGGCGGGAACGTCACCTTCGACGGGTTCGATCTGGCGGGCGTCCGAACCGACAACGTCGACGTGACCGCGGTCGGGAGCCCGGACCCGACCGGAGACGCAAGCGGGCTGACCGCGCCGACCGACCCCCGGCCGGTCGGGTACCTCTCTCTCGAACACGACTTCGCGCCGGACGCGGTCGACGAGATGACGGTCCGGTTCAGCGCGGACCGCGGCCACCTCGACGCGACCGGGACGGACCCCGCGGACGTGACGCTCTACCGCCGGACCGCCGCCGGCGACTGGGTGGAGGTGCCCGTCTCGGTCGTGGACGAGGAGGTCGCCCGGATACAGGATCTGCCCGAGGACCGCGTCCACTTCCGCGCGACGACGAGCGCGTCCTCGACGTTCGCGGTCGCGGCGCACGAGCCCCGGTTCGACGTGGCGACGACGGACCTCGACCCGCAGGCGATCGACCCCGGCGAGGAGGCGACAGTTCGGGTGACCCTGCGGAACGGCGGGGGCGCGGCGGGCGAGCGGCGGGTGACGCTGACGGCGAACGGCGATCCGGTCGCGAACCGGACGGTCGCGCTCGCGCCGAACGAGACGAAGACGGTGGCGCTCGCCGGGACTTTCCCGGACGCCGGCGAGTACGACCTCGCGGTGGCGGGGGCCGACGCCGGGACGCTGCTCGTCGGCGACCCGACCGGTGAGGGGAGCGAGTCTGACGGCACGGACGCGGGGACCGACACGGGAGCGACAGCTGACGAGAACACGCGGGGGAGAGCGAGCAGCGTCGACGGCGGTGACGAGCCGAGCGCGGGGGCGGGCAACGAACCGGGTGCGGGGCCGGGCGACGCCCAGACCGAGGAGCCGAGCGCAATCGACCTCGTCGAACTCGGGGGGTTGCTCGCGGGGGTGACGCTCTCGCTCGCCGGAGTCGCGCTCGTCCGACGCCTGCGGCGGTCGTGAGCGCGGCTCCGTCGACAGGTCTTACTCGCTGGTCGACGAGGGTCGGAGCGTGACGGCCTCCTCGACCCAACGGAGCGACGAGACCGGTGCGAACCGGAGCGCCGACGGCTCCGGGCTCCGACGCGACCTGGCCGCGGGGATCCGACTCGCCGACGTGCTCGTGCTCGCGGCGGTCCCCGCGCTGCTCGGCGCCGTCTTCACCCTCCCCGAGTCCACGCGTCGGTCGCTCGCGTTCGCGTACACCGACCCGACGCTTCTCACGGCGTTTACCGCCCACTACGTCCACCTCGCTCCGGGCCACCTCGCCGGGAACGTCGCGGGGTACGTGCTCCTCGCCGGGGCCGGGTACGCGCTCGCGGTGGCGGCCGGCTATCGGCGGTTCTTCATGATCGCGCTGGCGACGTTCCTGTTGGCGTTCCCGTTCGTCCTCTCGGCGCTGAACCTCGCCGTCCCGCGGAACGCGATCGGATTCGGCTTCTCCGGGATCAACATGGCGCTTTCGGGGCTGCTCCCCCTGCTGCTCGGCGCGTACGCCCGCGAGCGCATCGTTCCGGGCGCGTCGATCCGCGCGCTACCCGCGGTCTTCTTCGGACTGGTCGGCTGGATCGCGCTGCTCGCCCTCCCGCTCTCCGCGGCCGACCTCGGCGTGGCCGGCATCGCGACGGGGGTCGCGGGCGCGCTCCTCGCGGTGCTGTACGCGTCGAGCGCCGGGATATCGATCCGAGCGAGCGCCGCCGACATCGCCCGCGCGGTCGCGTCGCGCCCCGGCGACGGGGAGCTGTTCGTCGTGGGCGCGATATTGGTCGTCGGCTACCCCGTCGTCGGATTCCCGACGGACCCGGCCGTCGCCGGCGGCGTCGTGAACCTCTACGTCCACTTTTTGGGCTTCTGTCTCGCCTTCATCGGCCCGTTCGCCCTCCTCGCGACCGGGACCTTCGAGGAGGGGTGAGCCGAGAGTCACGGAGCGGTCGGGCCTCGGCCGCGCGGTATCGTCGCAATCTGCTCGGACCCGCGCATTTATTACGTGTCGTTTGCGTTTCATAATCGAAGTCACACGCCGGGGCGCGACGGGCACGCGCGCCCCGAGAGTCGCCCCATCCACGAGTATGTCACCGAAACGCACCCTCACGCTCGCGCTGCAGGTCGCGGCCGTCGTGGTCGTCGTCGCGCTGATCGCCGGGCAGCTGCTCGGACAGCCGGTGCTTCTCAGCTTCGTCGAAACCGGGAGCATGCAGCCGACGCTCGATCCGGGCGACGGGTTCGTCGCGATTCCGACCGCTCTCACGGGCGGGTTAGACGCCGGAGACGTGGTGACGTTCGACGCCCAGGAGATACAGGGCGGCGGGCTGACCACCCACCGAATCGTCGACGAGACGGAGCGCGGGTACATCACGCGAGGGGACAACAACCCCTTTACCGACCAGGACGGCGGCGAGCCGGTCGTCCAGGAGGCCGACGTCGTCGCGAAGGCGCTCACCGTCGGCGGGAGCGTGGTGGTGATCCCCTACCTCGGGACCGTGGCCATGGCGGTCCAGTCCGGGATCGGTTCCGCCCAGACGTGGCTCGCGGTCACGTTCGGCGTCCGGTCGCTGCAGGGGACACAGGGGCTCGCGTACATCCTCTTTGGCCTCTCCGCGGTCGCGTACGCGGTCGACTGGTTCCTGACTCGAAACTCGCGCGGGACTCGCGAGCGCGACCGCTCCCGCGAGGACGGCACCTCCGTGCTCGCCATCGTCGGCGTCCTCGCGCTCGTGTTGATGGCGACGGCGACCGCGGCCATGGTCGTCCCGGCGGGCACACAGGAGTACGGCGTCGTGAGCGCCGAGTTCGAGTCCGACAATCCCACCGTCATCGAGCGCGGGACGAGCCAACAGCTGGAGTACGTCGTCCCCAACGCCGGACTGGTGCCGGTGTACGCCTACGTCACCCCGGCGAGTCCGGGCGTCGAGGTGTCCCCCCAGCGACTCGCGGTCGGGAGTCGGGGCGAGGCGTCGACGACGGTGACGCTCGCCGCGCCCGACGAGACGGGGTACTACCGGCTGTTCGTCGTCGAACACCGGTACCTCGCCGTGCTGCCGCCCGGCGTGATAGACGAGTTGTACGGGCTCCACCCGTGGGCCCCGCTGGTCGCCATCAACGGCCTCCTCGGCGGTGCCATCGCCGGGACCGGGGTGGTGCTCCTCCGCGGGGAGCCGGCCCGGATACGCTCGCGAGAGTCGCGCGCCAAACCGCCGCTGCACCGCCGCATCCTCCGCGAGATATACAAGTGATCACATGAGTCAGCCAGCGTCGTCCGACACTCGGCTCCGCCTTCGGGCGGTACTGAACGCACAGTTCGCCCTGCTTCTCGCGGTCTGTCTGCTCGCCGCGGCGGCCGGGGGCGCGCTCGTCTACACGGTTCACGTGGACCCTGGGACCGAGACGCAGACGCGGACGGTTTCGTCGATGACCGTCGAGACGGAGTACGTCCACTCGGCCGAGGTGACGGAGCCGAACCCGGTGTTCGACATCGGAACGGTGCTCGACGGACGGAACACGTACTTCACGCGGGTCGCGCCCGTCCTCGACGTCGCCGTGGAGACGAGCTACGCGGCCGACGCCGCGAGCGACGTGGCGGTCTCCTACGAGTCGGTACTCGTCGTGCGCAACGTCGACGGCGACGGCGAGACGGTCTACTGGCAGGAGCGTGAACCGCTGACGACCGAGACGGTCTCCGGGGTCGCACCCGGCGAGACGGCGGCCGCCTCGTTCGCGCTCAACAGCTCCGCGATCAGCGCGACGGCGGATCAGATCGAGTCGGATCTCGGGGCCTCCCCCGGCGAGCGCGAGACGTTCGTCACGACGACCGTGACCGTCGACGGCACGATCAACGGCGAGCAGACCTCGTACACGCGGACGGTCGACATGACGCTCACGCACGGCGGCGAGACGTACAGCGTCTCGGAGCCCGGCGTCCAGTCGGACACGGTCGAGCGAACGGAGCCGGTCACGGTCGAGCGGCGCTACGGGCCCCTCCGTTCGCTCGGCGGGCCGCTGCTGTTCCTCGCGGGCGTCGCCGGGGCCGGCGGGCTGTTGTACGCCCGCCGCGAGGTCGGACTCGCGCTCTCTCCGGCCGAGCGGGCGTACCTCGACTACCGGGACGACCGCTCGGAGTTCGCAGAGTGGGTCACCGAGATCCGCCTCCCCGAGTCGGCTCACGACCGCCCCGAGGCCGAGGCGGCGACGCTCAGGGACCTCGTCGACTTCGCCATCGACAACGACACCGGCGTCGTCGAGGACCCGATGACCGGCGCGTACCACGCCGTGACCGACGATTTCGTCTACACCTACGTTCCGCCGACGCCGGCAGCCGGCGGCGACGCGGCGGGGAAAGCGATCGGTGGCGACGGGGTCGCAAGCGCGGGCGGCGGCGAACCCGGAAGCCCAGATCCTCTGGATGGACCGACGCGGATAGACGACGACGTGTCGCTCGACGAGGCGTGGCGGCGGGCCGGTTTCGACCCCGGAACCGTCCCGATAGATCGGCTGCCGAACGGCCCGGCGGCGGCTCCCGTGTCGGCGGCCGAGCGCGACACCGACGACACGGGAGGCGACTGAAGCGAGTGACACTCGGCGCCCGGTTCGGTCGTCCGGAGCGCAGCAGGCGAGCGGTCGATTGGAGCGTGTGGGGGTGGTCGCTCCGCCCGTCGCGGGGTGTGAAAAGTAACCTACTTGAGTGCGGGCGGAAAACCAACGAATGGAGTCCCGTGGTGTAGTGGCCAATCATAATGGCCTTTGGAGCCATTGACGGCGGTTCGAATCCGCCCGGGACTATCCTGCGGCGAGCAACTCCGCGAGCCGCAGGTATCTCCAGCGGTTCGAACCCAGAGGACGAGAGGATTCGAGTCCTCGCGGTTCGAATCCGCCCGGGACTATTCTCCGAACGAAGTGAGGAGCATAGTCGCAACGAGGATTCGAGCCCGGAAGACGAGAACAGTCGCCTCACGGCGTCATCGGCGGAACCGTCACGATCAGGACGTTCCCGTCGTCGTACGCGAAGCGGATGTCCGCGTGCAGTTGTTGGACACACCAGTAGACGATCCAGAGCCCGATCCCCTGACCGTGTTGGAGGGGTGTCTCCTCGCCCGCACGCAGCGTTTGGATCTCTTGGTCCGGGATCGGATCGTTCTGGTCGCGGATCTCGAACCGGGCGGTGTCGTCGGCGCTCGCGGATCGCGTGACCGTGATCGTCACGGTCGGATCGGGCGTCTCGGCGTGGACGACCGCGTTCTGGACGAGGTTGCGCAAGAGCAGCGACAACACCACCTCGTCGGTCCGGAGCCGGAGCGAGGGCGGCGTGACGGTCCAGTCGACGGTCGCGTCGTCGCCGGCCGCGGCGGTCTCGGTGACGACGTCGGCCAACACGTCGGCGACCGAGAGGGCCGCGGGCTGTGTGGTGCGCTGTTGGACCTCCTCGAAGGTCCGCGCCTTCTCGGCGATGGCGTTTAACCGGTCGCTCGCGTCGACGATGGTCTTCGCCTGCGTGACGTGCGTCGGGTCGGTGGCGTTCGATTCGAGCAGTTCCGCGTAGCCGCTTATCACGGTCATCTCGTTGCGGAGGTTGTGTCTGAGGACGCGGTTGAGCACGCCGAGCTGCTGCTCGCGCCGCCGTTGCTCGGTGATATCGTACAACACGAGCATGCTCCCGACCGAGTCGCCGCTCGGATCGGTCAGCGGGGTGTACGAGAGCGCGAACGTCGCGCCCCCGTTCGCCTCCGGCGACAGTTCGCCTCGCTCGCGGAGCGTCTCCAGCGGCGCCCCGAGGACGGCCTCCAGCGAGGCGGGGAACGAGTCCAACGCCGGGGCGGAAAACAGCGCCCTCGCGCGGTCGTTGGCCTGGACGATCTGTCCTTCGGCGTCGAGGACCAAGACGGGGTCGGAAAGCGAGTCCAGCCCGGTGCGTTCCGCGGTCCGCTGTGTCGCCGGGTTCGTCTCGAACATGTGCGTGCCGACGAACGCGTACGCGTCGAGCGCGACGTGGACGAGCATGAACGGCGCCATCAGGTGTAGCTGTGGGACCGGCCCGACGCTGAACAGCCAGAGCGACCCGCCGACGGACGGGGGGACGGTGCTCAGGATGATCGCCGTGGCCTCGCGTCGGTAGAGGGCGCCGTAACTGAGGATGGCGCCGACCAGCAGCAGCGAGCCGACGGCGGCCGTCCCGAGCGAGAACAGGAGCGCGAAGACGCCCCACGGCTGAACCGTGTACGTGACGGTCGCCAGCCCGAACACCGGGTCGATCTGGAAGTCGGTCCACACGAGTCCGTGAACGGCGTTCGTCGCGGTGAGCCCGGCCGACAGGACGGGAACGGCCATGCTGGCCCCGAAAAGCGGCGTCCGAATGAGGTCTCCCCGGCCGGTGTAATCGAGTCCGAAGGCGAGGAAAAACGGCCCCATGAACGTGAGACAGACGAACACGACGGCGGCGAGCGCGGCCCGCACCGTGGGATCGAAGACCAAGAGCGCGAGTCCGTAGGTCAGACAGAACACGGCGACGGAGGCCATGTTCCCCATGAACCAGGCCGCGCCCGGATTCGCCCGCTGTGTGTACAGGTACTGCACCAGCGACAACGCGCCGACGGCGGCGCCGAACGAGGCGACGACGAACCCGACCCCGAGAGCCCCTGGCACCATGGGTGTCTGCTTTGCCGAACGACGATAATAGCGTTGCGGGACGAGTCCGCTCACGCGGGAACGCGATCCGGTCTGTTTGCTGTTGTTCGATGCTGCTCAATGCTGCTTGCTGCTGCTTGCTACTGCTCGGTGTTGTCCGATACTTGTTCGATACGACCCGCGGTGATGTGTGTCATTTTTTACCATGCGGTTCGTGCGGGTGTACATGGAGACAGCTCAGTACCACGATGCGGTCGTCGCGAACCGGCGCAAACACGACTTCGAGGCGGTAGATGTCGAGACGAACGGCTTCGAGGCGGTGTGGGAGGCGTACGACAACGACGCCACGGTGGGCGCGGTCCGAATTTTCGCGACACTCGTCCGCGAGGACGCGGTCAGCGCCCCCGACGACATCGTGTCGACCGCGGACGAGTTCCGAGACCTCCTCATCGCCAACACCGCGGAGGGCGAGCGGACGACGCCGCTCGGCTACGTCGTCTTCGCGGTGCCGAGTCCCGATCCGTCGATCGTCGAGGCGGCGAAGTCGTACACGGTCGCGCAGCGCCGGACGAACGTCTTCCCGCTCGTGTACGACTGCGAGGCGGAGACGCTCCACCGACACGAGGTCCCCCGACTGAAGGGCCGCGGAATCTACAAACGCCAGGCGGCGGACGTCGAGCGCCTCTTCGAGGTTTAAACGGGAAGTCGAGAGTGTATAAAAGGCTCCGAGGATGTTTATAAGCGGGTTCTGAGAGAGTATATAAAAGAACGTTCGTAGACGCCGCACAGATTGGCCGCCCAGACCAGCCGCTCAGATCAGTCGCTCGGCGATCCGACCGGCGCCCTCGGCGGCGGCCGTCGCGGGGTTGTCGGGGGAGACGACCTCCACGTCGCGGTCGAGTTCGGCGGAGAGCCGCTTTTCGAACTCCTCGGTGAGGCCGGGGATACAGGCCATCCCGCCGGTCGCGGCGATGGGGCGACCTAACGCGAGTTGGTACGGCTTCATGTGGTCGTTCGCGAGCTCCGGGAGGAACTCGTTGGCGACGATGTCGACCGCTTCGTCGATGTACCGATCGACCGGCTCCCGAACGCCGCGGTCGACGGTGAACTCGTGGCTCCCGCCGCCGGGCTGTTGGATCACGTCCGTGAACGGCTCGAAGTCGTACACGTCGGCGTGCTCTTCTTTGTACTCGCGGGCGGTCGTCCGGTCGATGTGGACGCGGCCCTGACTCTCCTCTTCGACCGCGGCGACGATCCGCCGGTCGACCTCGTTGCCCGTCACCGAACCGGTCGAGAACGGCGAGAGCTGTTCGCCGCGCCGGTAGGCGCAGGCCTCCAGCGTGGTCGAACCCATGTTGATCGAGACGAACACCTCGTCGATGGCGTCGAGGTCGTCGCCGTACGCGGGGATGGCCCCGCACAGCGACTCGGGGTAGCTCCGGGTCTCGACCTGCCCGATCGACGACCCCTCGATCACCGACTTGAGGTTGTTCACGCCCGTCTCGTTGTCGATGGTCGGCACGGCGTAGACGACGGCGCTGTCTTCGGGCACGTCGTGTGCGTCCACGACGGCCTCGAAGAAGCGCTCCGCGTCGGCGACGCTCTCGTCGTCCTCGGGGAGCCCGGACCGGAGCATGAATCGCACCGTGTCGGGGTACTCGATAGCGGCCTCGTGGCCGAAGAGGACCTTCTCGTCGCCCGTGATGGCGTCCTCGTAGGTCGCCAGACACGTCAGCGTCGAGTGGCGCTCGCGCCCCCCGCGTCCGTCGGGGAGGTCGAACACGGTCCGCGTGCTGCCGAGTTTGACGCCGACCGCGTCGGGGCCGTCTGTACTGTTGATGTCCGTGGATTCGTCGTCGTCCTCGCTCATGATGTACTCGCACACGAAGCGATCCGGACGATGGAGACGAGACTGATCCGATGGTCAGCAGGAGTAAAGGGCCGGTCGTAACGGGGGGCGTCGAACCCCTCCAGCCGGCGCCGGAGGGCGGCGACGGTCCCGTCGTCGATCCAGCCGAGTTCGGCGTAGTACGCCAGCGCGTCGCGGCTCCGCACGTGGCCGCCGACGTCGACGAGGTAGCCGAGCCACTCGCCGAGTTCGTGTTCCGCGTCCGTCGAGGCCGGGATGCCCGTCAGGTACGGTCGGCTGCCGGCGTCGGATCGGGTCCCGTCGCCGGACAGCCGCTGCCCGCGTTGACGCTGGAGCAGTTCGGTGAACGCGGCCGAGCGCGCCGCCTGTTCGGCTCGGTTCCGGTTCGGCTGACGAAGCGGCCGCTCCCGAGGCCCCTCGTCGGCACCGTCTCGCGGCGCGTCCGCGATCCGGCGCAGCTCCCGTACGTCGTATTGCCGTGGATTCAGACTCATATTCCGTCCGTCGTTCGCGTCCGTACGGGACACCTCGCAGGCCAGATATATGATAGTTGCTGCGTGGTTCTCACGGCTGAGAACCGCCGGATCGGCGGCCCGCGAGCCTACTCTATCGTCTCCCGGCCGACGACGGCCTCCATCTGCAGTTCGTACAGCGTGAACCCAACGTTCTCGATCGCCTCGTCGAACAGCCGAAACGCGGGGAACCACTCGTTGATCCGCTCCTCGTCTGCGTCGCCCTGCCACTCGCGGAGCGGGCCGCGGATCTGGACGCTCCACGACCCCGAGTCGGTGGCCCCGTAGCACACGAACGTGGCGGTCTCGGTCGCCTCGATGAACCCGCGCTTCTCGCTGTGGCCGTCGTGGTCGCTCACGCGGAGGAGGAAGGCGTCGCCGTCGTAGTGGTAGCTCAGCGGGACCGCGTAAGCGTCGTCGCCGTCCGCGAGTCCGAGGACGCCGTGATCGCCCGACCGCAGGCGCTCCTCGACGGCTTCCTGGGACAGTCCACCGGTGTATACGTACGCTGCGTGTTCCATGGCCGACCAGACGCGGCGCGGGCACAAATAGACACCCCGGTCAGCGGCGGGAGAGGAGGTGTTCGATCCGAGCGTGACGACGACGGCGAAAAGCGATTATTCGGCGTCGTTCCACGGGAGCGGCTCGGTACACCAGTGACAGAAGTCGAGTTCGGCGTCGGTCTCCTTCCCGCAGTTCGGGCACTCGACTCGCATGGGGTCGCCGTCCTCGCCGACCGTCTCGGCGACGGGGGCGCCGGCGGCGGCCCCGTCGTCGTCCGCGCTCGCGGCGCGGCGCCGGACCGCCTCGGCCGTGGCGTCGACGCGTTCGCGCGCGACCGCGTCCGCTCGTCCGACGATGTACGCGTCGATGGAGGAGAGGACGGTGATAAGCGCGATCGGGACGGTCACTTCGCTCGGGAAGGCGGCGGCGGCCTCCGCGGCCTCGACCGGCGTCGCGAGGCCCGAAGACGTCTCGACGTCGTAGAGGGTGAGAAGCGCCACGCCGCCGCCGACGATGGTGAGATGCCACAGCAGCGCCCGGCCCCATCGCCGCAGGATTAGGTGTCCGAGCCCTGGGAACACCAGCGCCAGCACGGCAGCGAGGACGGGACGCAACTGGTCTCGCATACGCCTCGAATTCGAGTGGGGGCTATTTACCGCCTGCGGTGTCGACGGCCGCGCCGCGGCGGATAACAACCGTTAATCGCCGCCCGGTCGTCCGGTCCGGCATGAGCAGGCAGCGGGCGACCGCGTTCGTCCCCGGACACGTCACCGCCTTCTTCAGCGCGCACCCGGCGGACCGGCCCGCGGCCGCCGGGTCGCGGGGCGCCGGCATCGCCCTCACCGACGGGGTGACGGTTCGGGTGACGACCGCAGCCGACGCCGACCGCGCCGACGCCGCCGGCTCCCGGACGATCGACGGGGAGTCGGGAACGATCGGAGCCGTCGAGGACGTGCTCGCGGCGTTAGACAGCGGCGGCGTCGACGTCGCTATCGACACCGAGATACCGATCGGCGCCGGCTTCGGCGTCTCCGGCGCCGCGGCGCTCGGCGCGGCCCTCGCGACCAACGACGCCCGCGGCCTGGGGCGGTCGGAGAACGAACTGATACGGATCGCTCACGAGGCGGAGGTGGGCCGCGGCACCGGCCTCGGCGACGTCGTCGCGCAGGCGCGCGGGGGGGTCCCGATTCGGGTGGCGCCCGGCGCACCCGGCATCGGCGACCTCGACGGGGTGCCCGGAACCGCCCGCGTCGAGTACGTCACCTTCGGCGAGCTGTCGACCGAGGCGGTCCTCGGCGGCGACACGGCTCCCCTCTCGGCCGCCGGGGCGACCGCGCTCGACCGGCTTCGCGCCGACCCCCGGCTCCCGACGCTGCTGGCGGCGGCACGCGAGTTCGCTGGCGAGGCGGAGCTGCTCGTCCCGGAGGTCGCGGAAGCGATCGCGGCGGTTGACGCGGCGCGGGACGAGTCCAGCGACGCCGTCAGCGACGCCGGCGCCGCCATGGCGATGCTCGGCCGCACCGTCTTCGCGCTCGGCACCGGGCTCTCCGACGCGGGCTACGATCCCGAAGTCTGCCGGATCGACGCCGCCGGCGGGCGGATCGTCGACCGGCAAGCGCGCCCCGAGTAGCCGGCGCCGGCGAGCGGCAACGAGAAACCGTTTTGTCTCAGTACGTCGTATTTTTGCCATGAACACCTCGCTCCGATCGTTTTTCGACGACCTCGCGTCACCGAGACGGAGCCTCGTCGTGTTGAACCGATCGTCGCCGGACCCCGTGCGAGGCCTGATCGATTCGCTGCTCGACGGACAGCCGGTCGAGGTGAGCGAGGTCGAGTCCGAAGCCGAGGGCGACGACGTCGTCGCGCTGGTCGAAGACGGCGAGGTGATAGCCCGGTCCGAGATGGACGAACTGCTCGAATCGGTGCTGCTCATCAACTCGGACCTGTACAAGAGCGGCGCGATAGGGCTCGACGACGTCGTCCTCCCGGACGTGTTGTACGGGCTCGAAGAGGTGCCGTTTCGGGTCCGCGGGTACCCGGCCTCGAACAAGGAGAAGGTCCTGTTGATCGTCATCTCGCGGGTGATAGAGCGGATCGCCGCCGAACACGGCGAGGGGACGCTCCGGGCGTCGTTCCAGCGGCTCTCGCGGATCAACGACGAGCGGGGGACGAACGAGGTGTACGAACGGGTCGCCGCCACCGGCGTCGACACCCACGTCTACGGCGTCGGCGACGCCGACGAGCTCGGGACGCTGCCCGTGACGGTTCACACCGGCACCTCCTACCCGTACCGGCGGTCGTGGTTCGTCGTGTTCGCGCCGCCGGACGGGGCCGACGGCGACCACGTCGCGCTGCTGGCGCTCGAAGACGAACCGAACGTGTGGGACGGGTTCTGGACGTTCAGCCCGGACCTCGTCACCCGACTCGAAACGTACATCGCAACGGCGGTCTGAGGCGGGGGAGCCGCCGGCGAAGCCCGCGCCGCCCTCGCGCCGCCGACGAACAAAGTTTTACCGCGTCGACCGCCTATCTCCGGCAAATGGTACTCGACGACCTCGGTACGTCTCTCCGGAGCAGCCTCGACAAGCTCCAGGGGAAGTCTCGACTCTCCGAGAGCGACGTCGAGGAGATCGTCAAAGAGATCCAGCGGTCGCTTCTCTCTGCCGACGTCGATGTCTCCCTCGTCATGTCGCTGTCGGACTCGATCAAGACCCGCGCGCTCGAAGAGGAGCCGCCGGGCGGGACGACCGCGAAAGACCACGTCCTCAAGATCGTCTACGAGGAGATGGTCGAGCTGGTCGGCGACTCCACCGAGTTGCCCCTCGAAAACCAGACGATCCTCCTGGCCGGCCTGCAGGGGTCCGGGAAGACCACCTCCGCGGCCAAGATGGCGTGGTGGTTCTCGAAGAAGGGGCTCCGGCCCGCCGTGATCCAGACCGACACCTTCCGGCCGGGGGCGTACGACCAGGCCAAACAGATGTGCGAGCGCGCGGAGGTCGACTTCTACGGGAACCCCGACAACGAGGATCCGGTCGACATCGCGCGGACGGGCTTAAAAGAGACCGAGGACGCCGACGTGCACATCGTGGACACGGCGGGGCGACACGCGCTCGAAGACGACCTCATCGCGGAGATCGAAGAGATCGAGTCGGCGGTCGACCCCGACCGCTCGCTCCTAGTGCTCGACGCCGCGATCGGCCAGGGCGCCAAAGATCAGGCCCGCCAGTTCGAGAAGTCGATCGGCATCGAGGGCGTGATGATCACGAAACTCGACGGGACCGCGAAAGGTGGGGGCGCGCTGACGGCCGTCAACGAGACCGACTCCTCCATCGCCTTCCTCGGGACCGGCGAGACGGTCCAGGACATCGAGCGCTTCGAGCCGTCCGGGTTCATCTCCCGGCTGCTCGGCATGGGGGATTTAAAACAGCTCTCCGAGCGCGTCGAGCGCGCGATGCAGGAGACCCAGGCGGAGGACGAAGACTGGGACCCCGAGGATATGCTGCAGGGCGAGTTCACCCTGAAGGACATGAAAAAGCAGATGGACGCGATGAACAAGATGGGTCCCTTAGACCAGGTGATGGACATGATCCCCGGCCTCGGCGGCGGGATGATGGACCAGCTCCCGGACGACGCGATGGACGTGACCCAAGACCGGATGCGACGGTTCGAGCGCATCATGGACTCGATGACCGAGGAGGAGCTGATGAACCCCCGCGTGGTCGGGCAGTCGCGCACGGAGCGGATCGCCCGCGGCTCCGGCACCGACGCGGAGACGGTCCGGCAGCTGCTCGAACAGCACTCCATGATGGAACAGACGATCAGTCAGTTCCAGGGGATGGGCGAGGGCGACATGCAGCGCATGATGAAGAAGATGGGCGGCGGCGAGGGCGGCGGCCTCGGCGACATGATGGGCGGCGGCAAGGGGCCTTTTTAAGCGGATAACCGAGAGCCGCGTTTTTCCGTCGCCGGTCGAGTTACTGTCGTGAACGCGAGCGTCGACGCGATGCCGTCGACGCTGCAGCCGCTCGCTTATAAGTTCGTGTCCGTCTCCATATCCTCGGTCGCCGCTTCGAGCCCGTCGTTTCGGGCGGTCTCCGCGTGTGAGCCCTCGATGTCCGCGTCGGTGAGGAGGTCGCGGAAGCCGTCGCGGAAGCGGTCGTTGGCTCGGATCGACGTCAGATCGACGCGCGCGATCCGAGCGTACTTCGCGACGGTGTCGGGGTCCGCGCCGAGCGCGTCGGCGCACTCGACGATGGAGCGTCCCGCCGCGGTCAGTCGCTTTATCTCGGCGTACTCGAAGGGGGCGTCGCCGGTGTCGCGGTCGCGGTCGCAGACGAGGTGGAGGGACAGGCGGGCGTCGCGGACGGTCGCCGCGTCGACAGTGGTGGAGGGTGCGTCAGCCTCCTCTGACTCGTTGACGGCGGCCGCGATCGCCTCGTCGTCGTCCGCCTCGAAGCGCCCGCGGGCGATCCGCGCGTAGGTCGCGTCGTCGAGGTCGGCCGAGAAGTCGTACCGCTCGCGCATCGCGGCGACGAGGTCGCGAACCTGCGCGTCGACCGCCGCCTCGTCGCGGTCGGTGAGCGAACCGCGCGACGCCGCCTGTCGCTCGGTGACGGTCTCGGCGCCGGTGGTCTCGACGAAGAGATCGCGGAGTTCGGAGGTCTTCTCGTCCATGGCAGGGAAGATAGGCGCGCCGACAGATAAGCCTCGCGTCCCGTCGGGGGCGTTTCCGGCGGTCTCGCCGCCGGTCGCCGAGCGCCGCCCCGAGTCGTAAACCAGTATTTTCAAGTTGGTTTACGAGCGTGTCGAGGGTATGGCAACCAACACGGAATCCGTCGACCTCGTGGGCGACGAGGCCGCGACGAACCTCGTCCGCGCGGCGCTTTTCGCCGCGCTCGTCGGCGCGTTCGCGTACGTGACGTTCCCGAATCCGGTCTCGCCAGTCTCCGTGACGCTACAGGTCCTCGGCGTGTTCCTCGCCGGAATCTACCTCGGTCCGGTGTGGGGGACCGCCTCTATCGGGCTCTACCTCGCGGCCGGCGCGCTCGGCGCCCCGGTGTTCCAGGGCGGCTCGGCCGGCGTCGGCCAGCTCGTCGGGCAGTCCGCGGGCTACCTCTGGTCGTACCCGCTCGCGGCCGGCGCGGTCGGCGCGGTCGTCCACCGGGGCGTCGCGCTCCGAGACCTCGACGCGGTCGGGCTCCCGACGCTCGTCGGCGCGATGGTCCTCGGCACCGTCATCATCTACGGGTTCGGCGTCGCCGGCCTCGCCATCGTGCTCTCGCTCGGCCCCGTCGAGGCGGTGACGGTCGGCGCCGCGGCGTTCCTCCCCGCGGAGGCCCTGAAGATCACCGCCGCGGTCGGGATCGTGCGCTCGGACGCGATCGCGGCCGCGTGAGGTGCGGGCGTGATCGAGGTCGACGGCGTCACCTGCCGGTACGACGGCGGCACTGACGACGACGCCAGCGTCACCGCGGTCGACGACGTGTCGCTCTCGGTCGGCGACGGGGAGTTCGTCGTCGTCGCCGGCGCGAACGGCTCCGGGAAGACGACGCTCGTGCGGACGTTCAACGGGCTCGCGACGCCGGACGCCGGGGCGGTCGCGGTCAACGGGACACCCGTCGAGGCCGACCTCGTCGCCGCCCGGACCGCGGTCGGCATGGTGTTTCAGGACCCGCGCGACCAGCTGGTCGCGGCCACCGTCGGCGCCGACGTCGCGTTCGGGCCGGAGAACCTCGGGCTCTCGCACGACGAGATCGACCGCCGGGTCGCGGCGGCGCTCGCGGCCGTGAACATGACCGGCCGCGAGGCCGACCGGATCGCGTCGCTGTCGGGCGGCGAGCGCGAGCGCGTCGCGATCGCCGGCGCGCTGGCGATGGAGCCGGACCACCTCGTCTTAGACGAGCCGTTCACCGGCCTCGACGAGCCGGCGCGGCGGTCGGTAGTCGAGCACTTGCGCGAGCGCCACGCGGCGGGCACGAGCGTGATCGTCGTCACCCACGACCTCCGCGACGTGCTCGGGCTCGCCGACCGCGTCGTGGGGCTGTCGGACGGGCGCGTCGCGGTCGACGCGGGGCCGGACGCGGCGACGACGGCGCTGGCGGAGCTGGGCGTTCGCGTCCCGAAATCGGTCGCGAGCGACGACGCGAGCGAGGCGGGGCGGTGACGCTGTCGTACGTCCCCGGCGACTCGCTCGCACATGAGGTGGACCCGCGAGCGAAACTGCTCGTCCAGGTCGGCTTCGCGGCCGCGGCGTACGCGTACACCGCCCCCGCGGGCTCGCGGCGCTCACGGTCGTGGCCGTCGCCTGCCTGTGGCTCTCGGGGGGCGGCCCGCGCGACCTGTGGTCCTACCGGGCCGCGTTTCCGGTGCTCGCCCTCGCGCCGCTCGTCGCCGGGGCGACGCTCGGCGCGCCGTGGTTCCGGCTCGACCGCGCCGCGACCACGGGGCTCGCGAGCTACCGGGTCGTCCTCCTCCTCGTCGTCGCGGCCGGGTACGTTCGCTCGACGCCGGTCCGCGAGTCGCGGGCGGCGCTCCAGCGCTCGGTGCCGGGAAAGCCCGGCCAGTTTCTCGGCGTCGGCGTCGCGCTCGTGTTCCGGTTCCTTCCGCTCTTAAAACGGGACCTGGTGACGGCGCGGGCGGCGGTCCGGGCCCGCGGCGGCGGCGCGCTCCCGGTCCACGAGCGGATGCGCCTCGTCGCCGTCGCGGGCGTCAACCGGGCGTTCGGGCGGGCCGACCGGCTCGGGACCGCGATGAACGCGCGCTGTTTCGCGTGGAACCCGACGCTGCCGCGACTGGCCTTCGGCTGGCGCGACGCGGGCGCGGCGGCGGTCGGCGGGGCGTTGCTGGCGGCGGCCGCGGCGACGGCGGTGTGACGCGGCCGAAAACGCGCGACGACAGGCACAAGCGTTGTGGCAAGTTTTAACCGCGCAGTATCCGCCTAATCTATCATGACACCCCTGCAGGCGGCCACCCGAGAGACCTTTTGGACGATCGGTCCGATCGGGAAGGTCGCGTTCTACTGGCTCGCCGCGGTCGCGATACTCGTGTTCCTGTACGGCGTGTACGCCCGGTTCGCGGCGTACGCGCGCGGAAGCGCGGACCCGCGCGACCGACTGTCGAACCTCGCCGGCCGGACGGTGAGCGCGACGAAGACCGTCCTCTCCAACGAGAACCAGTTCGACCGCGACCTGTACGCGGGCGTGATGCACACCTTCGTGCTGTGGGGCTTTCTCACCCTGCTCGTCGCGACGACGATCCTCGGGTTCGACATCGACGTGTACCGCCCGCTCACGGGCGAGTCGTTCTGGGTGGGCGACTTCTACCTCGCCTACCAGTTCGCCGTCGACGCCTTCGGTCTGCTCTTCGTCGTCGGCGTGGGGATGGCGATGTACCGGCGCTACCGGAACCGCGAGGGGCGGCTGTGGGGCAAACACACCTCCTTCGAGGACGACGCGTTCGTCTGGACGCTCTTCCTGCTCGGCGTCGGCGGGTTCGTCGTGCAGGCGCTCGGCATCGTCGGCCAGCCGGCGCGCGCCGACGAGACGGTGAGTTTCATCGGGATGGCGATGGCCGCCGGGTTCCGGTGGGCCGGGCTGACGGCGGCGGGCGCCGAGGCCGTCTACGGCGTCGTCTGGTGGAGCCACTCGCTGCTCGCGTTCGCCTTCGTCGCGTGGATCCCGTACGCGAAGCCGTTCCACATGATCTCCTCGTTCGCGAACGTCGTCGCCCGCGACGAGAAGGCGGGCGCGCGCCTCCCGAACGTCCCGGCCGACCTCGATCACACCAACGCGGAGTCCCTCGACGACTTCACCTGGAAGGAGCTGCTGGACGGCGACGCCTGCACGAAGTGCGGGCGGTGTACCGACGCCTGCCCGGCCGACACGGTCGGGCGGAACCTCGACCCGCGGAACGTCATCCTCGATTTAAAAGCGTACCGCGAGTCGGTGAGCGACGATCCGGTGGCTGGTTCGGGCGGGGCGGACACAGTCGCAACTGATGGCGGCACCGTCCCCATCGTCGCCGACGAGGGCGGCGTGATCGACAGCGAGTCGATGGAGTCGTGTATGTCGTGTATGGCCTGTATGGACGCCTGTCCGGTCGACATCGAGCATCTCACCTCGTTCACCAAGATGAACCGCCAGCTCGTCGACGAGGGGGCCGTCGACTCGAACCTCCAAGCCGTGTTCCAAGACGTGATGCAGAAGGGGAACACCTTCGGCGAGTCGCAGTCGAGTCGCGCCGACTGGGCCGACGAGTTGGAGGACGTCAAGGTCCCGGACGCCCGCGAGCGCGAGGTCGAATACCTCTGGTACGTCGGCGACTACCCGAGCTTCGACGACCGGAACAAGAAGGTCGCTCGCGCGCTCGCCCGACTGTTCGACGAGGCCGGCGTCGAGTTCGGCATTCTCTTCGACGACGAGAAGACGGACGGCAACGACATTCGCCGGATCGGCGAGGAGTTCCTCTACTTAGAACTGGCGGGCCACCACGTCGAGACGTTCGCGGACTGCGAGTTCGAGACCATCGTCTGTACCGACCCGCACTCGTACAACACCATCAAAAACGAGTACCCCGAGGTCGACTTCGCCGAGTTCGCGGACGATCCGATGATGCCGTTCGACAGGGAGGAGCCGTGGAACGCGGATGGAAAAATCGACGTGCGCCACTGGACGCAGGTGGTCGAGGAGCTGGTCGACGACGGCCGGCTCGGACTCACAGGCGACGAGCTCGACTACACCGTCACCTACCACGACCCCTGTCACCTCGGGCGGTACAACGACGAGTACGAGGCGCCCCGCGAGTTAATCCGCGCGACCGGCGCCGACCTCTACGAGATGCCGCGCTCGCGGAACGACTCGTTCTGCTGTGGCGGCGGCGGGGGCGGGCTCTGGACCGAACACGACGAGGACGTGAAGCCGAGCGAAGAGCGGCTCCGCGAGGCGGTCGAGGACACCGACGCGGGCGGCGCGGTCGAGAAGTTCGTCGTCGCCTGCCCGATGTGTACGACGATGTTCGAGGACGGCCGGAAGACGGGCGACTTCGAGGACGACGTGGAGATCGTCGACGTCGCGGAGCTGTTGATCGAGGCGATCGAGGCGGGGAGATAGGTCTCGCCGGATTTTCTATATAACCTATATATAGAAACATAGCCGTACCGGGCCGTACGCGCCCCCACATACTCCTCATAGCATACTACTTAACCGGAACTCGCACATTCCGATGTAATGGCTTCCAGCCACGACGCGGACACAACAGGGATCACGCGGCGGCAATCGCTTGCGGCGCTCGGCGGCGCCGGGACGCTGGCGCTCGCCGGCTGTACGCAGAGCTCCGGAGACGGCTCGGACGGTTCCGACGGTTCGGATGGCTCGGACGGCTCCGACGGCTCGCTCTCCGGCGCGATCAACATCGCGGGATCGAGTACGGTGTTCCCCCTGATGACCGCGGTCGCAGAGGACTTCGCCGAAGACCACCCCGACGTCCGGATCGACGTCAGTTCGACCGGCTCCGGCGGCGGCTTCGCGAACTTCTTCTGTGTCGGGGAGACCGACTTCAACAACGCGAGCCGGCCGATCAAGGGCGAAGAGGAGGATCTGTGCGCCGAGAACGGCGTCGAGTACGTCGAGCTCATCGCCGCGACCGACGCGCTCACCGTCGTCGTCAACCCCGAGGCCGACTGGATCGACTCGCTCACCGTCGAGGAGCTCGCGACGATCTGGGAGTCCGACTCCGTCGAGACGTGGGACGAGGTTCGCGACGAGTTCCCCAACGAGGAGATAGAGCGGTTCGGCGCCGCAGACACCTCGGGAACCTACGACTACTTCATCGAGGCGATCCTCGGCGAGCGCGGCCACACGAGCGACTACCAGGCGACCGAGCAGGACAACACGATCGCACAGGGCGTCTCGGGCAGCGAGTACGCCATCGGCTACTTCGGCTTCGCGTACTACTTCCAGAACCCGGACCAGCTGAAGGCGCTCGGCATCGACGACGGCGACGGCCCGGTCGAGCCGAGCCTCGAGACGGCGGCAAGCGGCGAGTACACGCCCCTCTCGCGGCCGCTGTTCACCTACCCGTCCATCTCCTCGCTCGGCGAGGAGCACGTCGCCGAGTTCGCTCGCTACTTCGTCGAGCAGACGACGAACGAGGACCTCGTCGCCGGCGACGTCGGCTACGTGCCGGCCACCGAGGAGACTCAGGAGGAACAGATGAGTATCCTCGAAGACGCGATCGAGCAGGCGCAGGGCTAACTCGGTAAGATGAACCGGTGTATTGATTTGCGACTGCGTGTGATACCCCATCGTTCGTGACTGACAGCACAGAGAGTCCCGACCTGTCCCGGCAAGGCGGGCTCACACGACTGAAGGAGGGAACCTACGGTGGGTTGTTCGCCGTATGTGCGGCCGTCACCCTGCTGACGACGGTCGCGATCTTCGTAACGCTTCTGTTGGACGCGGTGGTGTTCTTCTCGACTATCCCGATCACCGAGTTCCTGACGACGACCAACTGGAGCCCGAACCCGGCCGGCGGCGGGCAGGCGTTCGGTATCATCCCCCTGCTCATCGGGACGTTCGTCGTGACGGTTACGGCGGCGTTCATCGCGCTCCCGACCGGCACGCTCACAGCGATCTACCTCAGCGAGTACGCGACGTCGAACGCGCGCTCGATCCTGAAACCCCTCTTAGAGATCCTCGCCGGCATCCCGACCGTGGTGTACGGCTACTTCGCGCTGGTGTACGTCACCCCGGCGCTGAAGGCGACCCTGTTCCCCGAGATGAGCACCTTCAACGCGCTGTCAGCGTCGATCATGGTCGGCATCATGACGATTCCGATGGTGTCGTCGATATCGGAGGACGCGATGAGCGCGGTCCCCGACGACCTGCGGCAGGCCGGCTACGGGCTCGGAGCGACCAAGTTCGAGGTGTCGACGGGCATCGTGGTGCCGGCCTCCATCTCCGGGATCGCCTCCTCGTACATTCTCGCCGTCTCCCGCGCCATCGGCGAGACGATGATCGTCGTCGTCGCGATGGGCGCGCAGGCGCGGATGCCGGCGGTGCAACAGGCCTTCGGCATCCCCTTCGTCAACCCCGCCGACGTGCTCTTGCAGTCCGGGATGACGATCACCGTCGCGATGGTGCAGATCGCCGGCGGCGACCTGACGGGCGGGACGACGCCGTACGACTCGATGTTCGCGCTCGGACTCGCGCTGTTCGTGGTGACGCTCGTAATGAACGTGATCAGTGACATTATCGCGGAACGCTACCGGGAGGAGTACTGATGGCGACAGAGAACGCGACCGCGGACGGTTTCGGCGAAGTCAGCCGGATTCGCGGGATCATCTTCGAGTACCTCTCGTTCGGCGCGAGCGTGTTCGGGTTGGTCGCGCTCGGCGTCCTGCTCGTGTACGTCGCGGTCGACGCCTTCGACCTGGCGAGCGCCAGCCCCGAGTGGCTGTTGACGTACTTCGCGACGCTCGTCGTCCCCTACCTCGGATTCTGTCTGTACAGCGCAGACGACGCGGAGATCACGCGTCGCGCGCTGGCGGCGCTCGGCGGCGGGTTAGTCGTCGTCGCCGCGCTCTTTACCGGCATCGAGGCCCTCGTCGGGATGATTCCGCGCCTCAACTGGCAGCTGGCGTACCTCTTCGTCGTCGTCGCTCCGACGGCCGCGTACCTCACCTACGTCGGAAGCCGCGGTCGGGTCGGCGCGGTCGGCTTCGGGCTGGTCGGTCGGCTCGTCGGCGGCGTCGCGATCGGGCTCGCGGTCGGAACTCTGTTCTTGGTGTTCGATTCGCTGGTGTGGTTCCTCGCGTACACGCTCGGCGTGGTGCCCGCCATCGCGCTGTACGCGATCGGTCGGCGGCGGGCGGGGTCGCGGCTGACGACCGCGGCGGTACCGGTCGGACTCGTCGGCGTCGTCGCCGCGGCGGTGCTTCGGGAAGCGGTTCAGACGTACCCCTCCGACCTCGTCATCTACCTCTGGACGATCGCGATTCCGGTCGCAGCGGCGGGGGCGCTCGTTGCCGCCGACCGTAACGGTCGGATCGCCACCGGACTCGTCGGGGGCGTCCCGCTCGTCATCGCGGCGGCCAGTGGCTTCCTGGCGACGGGAGCCGGACTGCCGGGCGAGACCGTCCTGCTCGTCGTCATCCTCGCCGCCGTCCCGACGGCGGTGTACATCTCTCGCGTGGTGGCGTCCGGCGACGGGTTCGTCGGCCTCGCCTTCCCGCTCCTCATGGCCCTCGGGGTGATCGCCGGAGCGCTGATCGTCGAGTCGATGGGCTTCCCGGCGCCCGACCCGTGGCTCGACACCTCGTATCTCACCGAGGCGCCGTCCCGGACGCCGGAGGAGGCCGGGCTCTACCCGGCCATCGTCGGCTCCGTGATCATCATCGCGCTCGTCGCGGTGCTGTCCTTTGTCCTCGGCGTCGGGACCTCCGTCTTCTTAGAGGAGTACATGCCCGAGAGCGGGCCGCTCGGCTCGCTGACTCGCCTGCTGCAGATCAACATCGCGAACCTGGCCGCCATCCCGTCGGTCGTCTACGGGCTGCTCGGGCTGGGGCTGTTCGCGAACCTGCTAGGGTTCGGGTTCGGGACGGCGGTGACCGCGTCGCTGACGCTGTCGCTTCTCATCCTCCCGATCACGATCATCTCCGCACAGGAGGCGATCCGGTCGGTGCCGGACGACCTGCGCCGCGGCTCGGACGCGATGGGCGCGACCCGGTGGCAGACGACGAAGAACGTCGTCCTCCCGGAGGCGCTTCCCGGCATCCTGACCGGGACGATCCTCGCGCTCGGGCGGGCGATCGGCGAGACCGCGCCGCTCATCATGATCGGCGCGGCGACGACGGTGTTCAGCGCGCCGAGCAGCCTGTTCAGCCGGTTCAGCGCGATGCCGATGCAGATCTACGCGTGGGCGAACTTCCCGCAGGCGGAGTTCCGGTACGGGGTCGTCGCCGCCGGCGTTATCACGCTGCTTATCATCCTCGTCGGTATGAACGGGACGGCGATACTACTGCGAAACCGCGCGGAGAGGAACTAACATGAGTAACACAGAGACGAGCGACTCGCTCATCACGACGGACGTAGAGACCGGATCGAACGACCGAACGACCGAATCACAGGAGACGGCGGTCGCCGCGCACAACCTGAACGTCTACTACGGCGACGACCAGGCGATAGACGACGTGTCGATGGAGATCCCGGAGAACCGGGTGACCGCGCTTATCGGTCCCTCGGGCTGTGGGAAGTCGACGTTCCTCCGGTGTATCAACCGGATGAACGACATGATCGAGATCTGTCGCGTCGACGGGAGCATCGAGTTCGGCGGCAAGAACGTCTACGACGGCGACGTGGACCCGGTCGCGCTGCGCCGGAAGATCGGGATGGTGTTCCAGAAGCCGAACCCGTTCCCGAAGTCGATCCGCGACAACGTCGCGTACGGACTGAACATCCAGGGGTTCGACGGCGACGTCGACGCGCGCGTCGAGGAGTCGCTGAAAGGCGCCGCGCTGTGGGACGAAGTGAAAGACCAACTCGACTCCTCGGGGCTCGAACTGTCCGGCGGACAGCAGCAGCGGCTCTGTATCGCCCGAGCGATCGCACCCGATCCGGAGGTCATCCTGATGGACGAGCCGACCTCGGCGCTCGACCCCGTCGCGGCCTCGAAGATCGAGGACCTCATCGACGACCTGGCGGAGGAGTACACGGTCATCATCGTCACGCACAACATGCAGCAGGCGGCCCGGATCTCGGACCGGACCGCGGTGTTCCTCACCGGCGGCCAACTCGTCGAGTACGACGACACGACGAAGATCTTCGAGGACCCCGAAGAGCAGCGCGTCGAGGACTACATCACCGGAAAGTTCGGATAGGCGGCTCGCGGCCGGCGGTGGCGCGGCCGGCGTGACCCCGTCGCCGAAACTACCTGATTTTCCGTTAGAATCAAATCGGCAGGCGACGGACAGTCGGGTATGAGCGCCGAACAGGAGACACAAGCCGTCCGCTGTCTGGTCGCGAAGGTCGGTCTCGACGGCCACGATCGGGGAGCACACGTGATCGCACGGGCGTTTCGGGACGCCGGGTTCGAAGTGGTCTACTCCGGGCTCCACCGCGCGCCAGACGAGATCGTCCAGGCGGCGGTCCAAGAGGACGTGGACGTGCTTGGCATCTCCATTCTCTCGGGGGCACACAACACGCTCGTACCGAAGGTGATCGAGGGGCTCAAAGAGTACGACGCGTTCGAGGACACCCTCGTGTTGGTCGGCGGGATCATCCCCGACGACGACGAAACCGAACTCAAGAAACTCGGCGTCGCCGAGGTGTTCGGGCCGGGAACGCCGATGGAGGAGACGATCGAGTTCATCCGGAACAACCTGCCGGAGCGAGCGTAGATGGACGGGCCGGACGCAACCGCGCTCGGCGACGACGACGCCGAACTCGTCGGCGACCTCCTCGACGGGAGCCATCGGGCGCTCGCGCGCGTCATCACCCGCATCGAGAACCGTACCGCCGGCTACCGGGGAATCGTCGCCGCGCTCCACGAGCACACGGGCGGCGCGGACGTGATCGGGATCACCGGCGCGCCCGGCGCCGGGAAGTCGACGCTCGTGGACAAACTCGCCTCAACCTACCGCGACCGGGGCGACACCGTCGGCGTGGTGGCGGTCGATCCGTCGTCGCCGTACACCGGAGGGGCGGTCCTCGGCGACCGGATCCGGATGGCCTCGAACGTCGGCGACATGGACGTGTTCTTCCGGTCGATGAGCGCTCGCGGCCAGCTCGGCGGCCTGTCGATGGCGACGGCAGACGCCGTGAAGGCGCTCGACGCCTTCGGGAAGGACGCGATCATCATCGAGACGGTCGGCGCCGGACAGAACGAAGTGGACGTGGTCCGCACCGCCGACACCGTCGCGGTGCTCGTCCAACCCGGCTCGGGCGACGACGTGCAGACGCTGAAGGCCGGCATCTTGGAGATCGGCGACGTGTTCGTCGTTAACAAAGCGGATATGGACGGCGCAGAGCGAACCCTCGCCGAGTTAGAGGAGATGGTCCACCGGCGCGAGGGGCCGACGAAGGGGCTCGACGGCGGCCACCACGGCTTCGAGGTGCCGGAGCACCCGGACGACGAGAGCGACGGGGACGCGGACGGCGCGGCGGAGTGGAGCCCCGAGGTCTGTCGGACCGTCGCGAACACCGGCGAGGGCGTCGATTCGCTGATCGAGACGTTCGACGCCCACGCGACCCACCTCCGCGAGTCGGGGGCGATCGAGGCGACGAAACAGCGGCGCTACGCGGAGGAGATCCGGACGCTGGTGCGCTCAGACGTCGGCGCGCTCGCGACCGCGGAGATCGACCGGCATGGCGGAATCGACGCGCTCGCCGCGTCGGTCCGTCGCCGAGAGACCGATCCGTACAGCGTCGCCGCGGAGATCGTCGGACCGATCGCGGAGTGCGTGGAGGCCGACGCGGACGGCGCCGAGCGTCCGGAGTCGGCGACCGAGCGGTGAGAAGGAACCAGTAGGCCGCCTCGCGCCACGAGGTATAAGTCGCCAGCGGACCAACACGTTGCTATGAAACTCAGGAACCTCGCCGGGACCGCCCTCCTCGGCGTCGGCGCGCTCGCCGCCCTCAACACCGGACTCCGATACGAAGGGGAGTTGGAGTCGCCCCTCGACGGCGACGACGGCACGTTCCGTTGGCGCGGGATGAACGTGGCCTACACCGAGGCCGGCGACCCGGACGCCCCGGACGTCGTCCTCTTACACGGGGTCAACGCCGCCGGCTCCGCCGGCGAGTGGCGCGAGGTGTTCGACGCGTTGGCCGCCGACTACCACGTCGTCGCGCCCGACCTGCCGGGGTTCGGCCGCTCCGACCGGCCGCCGCTCCGCTACTCCGCGGCGCTGTACGAGGACTTCGTGCAGGACTTCCTCGCCGACTTCGACGAGCCCGCCGTCGTCGCCTCCTCGCTGTCGGCGGCGTACGCGGCCGCGGCGGTCGACACCGGCGACTCGGCGGCCGGAGGCGTCGACGTCCGCGGGTTCGTCGCCGTCTGTCCGACGACCGTCGCCGGACCGAGTCCGCCGAAGTCGTGGCTCAGAGAGCTGATCCGGGCGCCGCTCGTCGGCGACGCGATATTTAACGTCCTCACCTCGAGACCCTCGATCCAGTATTTCAACGCCGACCACGGCTACGACGACCCGGCGAACCCGAGCGAGGAGTGGACCGACTACGAGTGGCGGACCGGCCACGTCGAGAACGCGCGGTTCGCGCCCGCCTCGTTTATTTCGGGGTACCTCAACAGCGACCTCGACCTCGCGGCGGCGTTCGGGGCGATGGACGCGCCGCCGACCATCGTGTGGGGCCGCGAGGCCGAGGTGAGCCCGCTGTCCGACGGCCGCGACCTCGCCGACGCGGCCGGCTCCCGGCTCGTCGTCTTCGACCGAGCCAAGCTGCTGCCGCACGTCGAACACCCCGAACGGTTCGTCGAGACCGTCGAGGAGACGCTCGTCGCCGGCCTCGCGGCGTAACGGACCGGTATCAGTTCTGAGCATCGGGAGGAAACTGCTTTATCCGGAACGGTTCGAGTCCCGGTATGACGGACGCACCGCGGCGAGTGCTCTGTGTCGACGACGAGCCGGGACTCGCAGAGTTGGTCGCGGCGTTCCTCGAACGCGACGAGCAGATCGACTGTGAGACGGTCGTCGAGACCGACCCGGCGGCCGCGCTCGACCGGATCGAGCGCGAGGAGTTCGACTGCGTGGTCAGCGACTACGACATGCCCGGCCGGACCGGGATCGAACTCCTCTCCGACGCCAGAGAGAGCCGCCCTGACCTGCCGTTTCTGCTGTTCTCCGCGACCGAACCGGACACGATCGCGGCCGAGATGATCCGGGCGGGCGTCAGCGACTACGTGACGAAAGCGGACGGTGCCGACGGGTACACCGCCCTGCTGCGCCGGGTCGAACACGCGGTCGAAGGCGACGACGGGGGGTTCAGATCGGACCCCGAGGGAGCGGCAACCCCGGACGGCCTGCCGGGTTCGGTCGCGTTAGACGGCTTCTGTACGGTGGCGCCCGACGGGACCTTCGAGTTCGTCGGCGAGGAGTACGGCGCGTTGTACGGCTACGACCCGGAGGAGCTCGTCGGGGAGCGGTGGCAGCGGCTCCATCCGACGGAGGAGGTCGACCACATCCGGAGCCACATCATCCCGGCGGTCATGGAGGGCGAGCGGTGGACCGGCACGAGCACCGGGCTCCGCGCGGACGGGACGACCTTCGCGGAGTCGAAGATGGTGACGACGACGAGCGACGACCGCCTCGTCATCTCCGTCTCGAAGTTCGAGGACGTTGCGGCGCGAGCGCGGGCGGACGACTGAGTCGGTCAGGTCGTCTGCGAGAGTCGTCGGGTCGACACCGGCAGCCGTCGGGCGGACGCCGTCACTCGTCCCGCCGGACGTACACCGTTTTCTCACAGGCCGCGTGGACCGTCCCCGTCTCGTCGACCAGCGACACGAGGTACTCGCGGTCGACCGAGTCGCCGGGGGCGAGGTCCTCGCGAAGCGTCTCGATTTCGTCGTCCGCGAGGGTGAACTCCGCGTACAGGGTGTCCCGGCCGGGTTCGATGAACTCGATCGCGGCCGACTTGTCCCAGACGGTGAACCGATCGCCGAGGATCCGGCGGAGCATGATCATATACACCGGGTCGACCGCGCCGTAGAGGCTGCCGCCGAACGTCGTGCCGACGGCGTTTCGCGTCCGCCAGTTACAGGGGAGTCGGACGCGGACGTACCGCCAGTTTGCACCGATGTGGTCGACGCGGGCGCCGGTACCGCGGTAGGCGGGCAGGAGGTTGAACCCGTGGCGCAACAGCCGGGTTCGAAGGCTCTCGGCCGGCGGGTCCGACTGGAGCGGCCTGGGGGCGGGGTTGCGGTCGACGCCGGTCGGAGACTCGGTCACAGACAGATGGAGGCGGCCCCGCGGGCAAACCCGTGTCGGAACCGGCGACAACGCGCCCGCGGTTGTCCGTGAGAAGAGCCCACACGAGAGACGCCCCAGCGCGGCCCGAAACCGGTATCAGCGCGCGCCTGTAACCCGACATCGATGGAGTGTGACAGGTGCGGAGACGACGCGATCCACCACGCCGCGTACTCCGGCGCGCATCTCTGTGGCGCGCATCTCCGCCGGTCGGTCGAGAAACGCGTGAAGCGCCGCGTCCGCGAGGACTCGCTCCTCGATCCCGAGGCGACACCCGAAGATCCCGACCGCTGGGTGATCGGCCTCTCGGGTGGCAAAGACAGCGTCGCGCTGACGCAGATCTTAGACGACGTGTTCGGGACGGACCCCCGCGTCGAGATGCTCGCCCTGACGATCCACGAGGGGATCGAGGGGTACCGCGACGAGAGCATCGACGCGACGATCGAACTCGCCGAGGAGCTCTCGCTCCGCCACGAGGTCGTCTCCTACGAGGAGGAGTTCGACGTGCAGATGGACGACGTCGTCGAGAGCGACCCGGAGAACATGGCCGCCTGCGCGTACTGCGGCGTGTTCCGCCGCGACCTCTTAGAGAAGTACGCCGCCGAGTTCGACGCCGACAAACTGCTCACCGGCCACAACCTCGACGACGAGGCCCAGACGGCGATGATGAACTTCCTCGAAGGCGACGTCCGACAGGTCGCGAAACACTTCGACGCCTCGCTCGGCCCCTTCGACGAGCGCGCCGGGACCGACGCGTTCGTCCCGCGCGCCAAGCCGCTGCGTGACGTGCCGGAAAAAGAAATCGCCCTCTACTGTCACGTCCGCGACCTGCCGACGCATATGGCCGAGTGCCCGCACTCGTCGGAGGCGTACCGCGGCGAGATCCAGTCGACGATCCACGAGTTAGAGGAGAACCACCCCGGCGCTCGCCACTCGATCATGGCCGGCTACGAGGAGTTGTCCGCGCTGGCCGCCGAGCGCTACCGCGAGGGCGGCGAGGCCGCCGCCGACGCTCCCGACCTCGGCGAGTGTGAACGCTGCGGGTCGAAGACGAGCCGCGACGTCTGCCGGAAGTGCCGGCTCTTGGATTCGATCAAAGCGGTGTGACCCGCGAGCGGCGGGCAAAAAACAGCGCACGAACACCGCAGTCAGCAGATCGATTCGATACGGTCCGAGTCGGGCGACGCCTCAGCGGATGACGTCGAGCCCGTTGTTCTGTTCGGTCGGATCGCTGCCGCCGTCAGACTCCCACGCGCCCTGGTCGGTGCCGCCCGACGTCATCGCGGTGTTTCCGTTACCGTTCGCCTGAGCCGCCCGCGAACGCGAGTCACCGAGATCCTCGCTGTCGACGGCCGCACGGGACTTGTCGGCCTGCTTTTGCGTCGAGGGGCCGAGCACCTGCGCGCTCTGGACGCCCGTCATGATCGCCATGACGCGGACCTTCCCCTTGTACTCGTCCTGGATGCGGGCGCCCCAGATCACGTTGGCGCTCGCCTCCAGCCGTTCGGTGATGTTGTTCGCGATACCCTCGGCCTCCTTGAGCGTGAGGTCCGGGCCGCCCGTGATGTGGACGAGTCCGCCGCTCGCGCCGCGGTAGTCGACGTCCAACAGCGGGTGGTTCATCGCGTCGTTGACCACCTCTTGGGTCTTGTTCTTGTCTTGGGTCTCGCCGACTAACATCACGGCCACGCCGCCCTGGTTCATGATGGTGGACATGTCGGCGTAGTCTAAGTTGATCAGGCTCGGCTGGGTGATCGTCTCGGAGATCCCCTTGACCGTCTCCGCGATGATCTGGTCCATCACGGAGAACGCCTTGCCGATCGGGAGGTTCGGGACGTAGTCGAGCAGGCGGTTGTTGTCGAGGACGATGATCGAGTCGGCCTCGTTCCGGAGGGATTCGAGCCCCTCCTCGGCTTTCACCGTGCGGGCGCGCTCAACGTTGAACGGCGTCGAGACCATCCCGACGACGATGGCGCCCTGTTCTTTGGCGATTTTCGAGACGACCGGCGCCGCGCCGGTGCCGGTCCCGCCACCCATGCCGGCGGTGACGAAGACGAGGTCGGCGTCGCCGAGGACCTCTTTGATCGTCCCCTGGGCCATCTCGGTGGCGCGCTCGCCCATCTTCGGGTCGCCGCCGGCGCCGAGCCCCTGCGTGAGCGACTTGCCCACGAGGATCTTGGTGTCGGCTTCGACCATCTTCAGGTGCTGTTTGTCGGTGTTGATCGCGACCGTGTCGGCGCCGTCGACGCCGATGTTGTAGAGTCGGTTGACGGTGTTGTTGCCGGCGCCGCCGGCACCGACGATGACGATTCGGGGGTCGCCGAACTCGTCGTCGTCCATGCTGACATCCATGTCGCGCTTCTCCGCTTCCGCGTTGTCGAGGGCGTCTTGTACGAGATCTTGCATGAATTTACACCTTCGCCCAGTTGCGGTTGCGGCCGCGCTCGTCGCGTTCGCCATCCTGTTCGTTCAGCATGTCGCGGACGGCCGACCGGATCGCTTCGCTCCGGTTCGGGAACTCGCCCGTTTCCACCATCTGTTCGACTTCGTCGATCTGCTGTTTCGGTATTCGTAGTGTCACACGCTCCATTGGTATTCCCCCGGTAAGACGGCGACCACGCGACGCGTGTGTCCTACACCGACGAATCGCCCGACGACGGGGGGATGCCCCGCCTCGGACGGCCGCTGTAAGACGACCGTCTTACGCAGTTGTAGTCACTGAGGCAACTAATATAAAAGTATCGGTGGATGTAAGACAGAGCGTGAAAACGCCGGAATTCGGGCGTATACGGCGGTCGAGAGTCGGTTATCGATCTTTCAAAACGTCGGCGGCGGGGGTCCGACGCCCGCAACCGGGACAGAACGCCCAGTCGGTTCGGAGCTCGTCGCCGCACTCACAGAACGCTCGGTGCGACTGCTTCGTGCCGCAATTCGGGCAGTAAACGTGGTCTCCGGGCACGTTTTCGCCACATCCGCCGCAGGCGTTTTCGGGCGTTTGCACGTCCGGATCGGTCGGCGTCTTACGCGTCGTCGGCTCGGCGTTCGCCGTCGTCTCACGTGTGACGCGGGCGTCGTCCTCCGCGGCGCCCGGAGCGTCGAGAGTGACGTTTACGTTGATCTCGCCGGCGTTTCCGGGCGTATACGCCGTCGAAGGTGTCCCCGAATACGCCTGCGGATCGCCGAGCCGCTCGTCTAACGCGACATCGAGTCGCTCGGCGATGAGTTCGTCGACCCGATCGGCCAGCGCGGCGTCGACCGTCTCGTCCGACGCGTCGACATCCTCGTCGACGGCGCCGTCGAGGTGCGTCCGAAGGGCTTCCCGCATCACCTCGCTTTTCGAGGCGTCACACGCTTCCAGCCGCTCGACGAGGTCGTCGTCGGCACGGAAGGTGATCTTGCTCATACCCGTTCGGTACCGACTCTCAGTACAAGAACCTTCGCCTCGTGTCCGACAATCGACAGACACATATCAAATATCAGTTATATTCGGAGCGCGACCGATCTGTGCCATGTGGACACATATGTCTGACGCAGATTTATACGGCCCGCGTGGGCATACGTGTGTATATGAGTAACCGTGTCGAGGACCTCGAACGACAGGTCGCGGAGCTACAGGCGGCGGTGAACGGGCTGACCGAAGAGCTCGTCGAGATGAAAGAGCGCGTCCGACAGGTCGAGGACGCACAGGAGGTGTCCGTCACGGCCGAGCAGCCGACGCCGGCGTCGGAGGAGGCAGCGGCCGACGAGACCGACGAGGCGCCCGACACCGAGCGCCGCACGCACTCCGACGACCACGTCGAAGTCGTCGAGCGAACCGGCGACGGCCCGACGGCCGGGACGGGCGCCTCGGCCGGGGACTCCGGCGCTTCCGAAGGAGAAGCGGCCGAGGCCGAGTCGGCCGACGAGGCGGACGAGGCGGGCACCGAGGAGTCCGACAGCGACATCATCGTCGCGTAATCCGCGAGCGTCCACCCTCCGCGACACATGCACATCACAGAAGTAGTGTTAGACGGGTTCAAGAGCTTCGGACGAACGACGAGGATCCCTTTTTACGACGATTTCACGGTCGTGACCGGGCCGAACGGCTCCGGAAAGTCGAACATCATCGACGGCGTCCTCTTCGCGCTCGGGCTGGCCCGGACCCGCGGGATCCGAGCGAAGAAGCTCACGGACTTGATCTACAACCCCGGCCACGACGGCGGCGAAGAGTCCGACGGCCCAAAAGAAGCGTCGGTGACGGTGGTGCTCTCCAACGCGGACGGCACGCTCGATCGCTCGCAGGTCGTCTCCGCCGCCGGGACGGACAACGTCGGTGACGTCTCCGAGATAACGATCAAGCGGCGCGTGAAAGAGACGGAGGACAACTACTACTCGTACTACTACCTCAACGGGCGGTCGGTGAACCTCTCGGACGTGCGAGACCTGCTCGCGGCCGCCGGCGTGACGCCGGAGGGGTACAACGTCGTGATGCAGGGCGACGTGACCGAGATCATCAACATGACCCCCTACCAGCGACGGGGGATCATCGACGAGATCGCGGGCGTCGCGGAGTTCGACGAGAAGAAGGAAGCCGCCTACGAGGAGTTAGAGACGGTCGAAGACCGGATCGAGGAGGCTGACCTCCGGATCGGCGAAAAGCAGGACCGGCTCGACCAACTCGCCGACGAGCGCGAGACCGCCCTCCAGTACCAGGAGTACCGCGACGAGTTGACCGAGTACCGCGGCTATCTCAAGGCCTCCGAGCTCGAGGAGAAGCGCGAGTCGCTCGCGGGCGTCGAAGGCGACATCGACGACGCCGAGGTCGAACTGGAGGACCTCCGCGCCGAACTCGACACCAGACAGGGGAAGCTCACGCGCCTCCAAGAGGAGTTGGCCGACCTCAACCACGAGATAGAGACCAAAGGCGAAGACGAGCAGATCGAGATCCGGTCCGAGATCGAGGAGGTGAAAGGCGACATCTCGCGGCTGGAAGATCGGATCGAGGCTGCGGAGGAGCGCGTCGCGGAAGCCGAGACCGAGCGGCGCGACGCGTTCGTCCAGATCGACCGCAAAGAGGAGGCGATAGCGGAGCTCGAAGCCGAGATCCGCGAGGTGAAAGTCGAGAAGGCCTCGGTGAAATCGGAGATCGCGACGAAACGCTCCGAACTCGCCGACGTCGAGGCCGAAATCGAGGGCGCGGACACGGAGTTCGACGAACTGAAAGCCGACCTCGCGGAGAAGAAGGAGGCGATGGAGTCGCTGCGCGAGGAGAAAAACGAGCTCCAACGCGAGAAAGACCGGCTGCTCGACGAGGCGCGGCGGCGCTCGAACGCGGTGAGCGAGACGCGCGCCGACCTGGAGGAGGCCCGCGAGTCGATCCCGGACCAGAAGGCGCGGCTCTCGGAGCTCCACAGCGAACTCGACAAGGCGCGGAAAAACGAGGAGACGATAGAGGACGCGGTCGCCGACCTGTTCGCGGAGAAGGCCGAAGCGAGCGAGCGGTTGGAGGAGGTCGAAGAGACCCTCCGCGAGAAGCAAAACGAGTACGCCAAACTCGAAGCGGCGGCCGACGAGCGCGGCGACGCCTCGTGGCCGCGCGCGGTGACCGAAGTGAAGAACGGCGGGATCGACGGCGTCCACGGCGCCGTGGGCGAACTCGGGTCCGTCGAGGCCGAGTACGCCGAGGCCTGCGAGACGTCGGCTGGCGGTCGGCTCGCGAACGTGGTCGTCGACGACGACGGCGTCGGCTCGACGTGTATCGACTACCTCAAGCGACGCAACGCGGGCCGGGCGACGTTCCTCCCGATCACGGAGATGGACGATCGGAGCCTCCCGCGGACGCCCTCGATGCCGGGGGTCATCGACTTCGCGCGCAACCTCGTCGACTACGACGCCGAGTACGAGGGGATCTTCTCGTACGTCCTCGGCTCCACCCTCGTCGTCGAGGACATGGCGACCGCGCGCGACCTGATGGGCGACTACCGGATGGTCACCCTCGACGGCGATCTCGTCGAGAAGTCGGGCGCGATGACCGGCGGGTCGGGCGGCGGCTCCCGGTACGCCTTCACGAAGTCCGGCGGCGGGAAACTGGAGCGCCTCGCGACCGAGATATCGGGGCTCGAAGACGATCGGCAGGCCCTCCAGTCCGACATCGACGCGCTCGAAGCCGACATCGACGACGCTCGCGACCGGAAGGCCGACGCCGCGGAGCGGGTCCGCTCGCTGGAGGCCGACATCGAGCGCGCCGACGAGGAGCTGGCCGCGTCAGAAGAGCGGATCGCGGACCTCGAAGACGAACTCGACGAGTTAGAAGACGAACGCGAGTCGGTCGACACGGAGATGACCGACCTCGACGACGAGATCGACGCGCTGAACGCGGAGATAGACGACCTCGACGGCGAGATAACGGACATCGAGACGGAGCTCGCCGACTCGAAGATCCCGGAACTCTCCGAGCGCGCGGACGAGATCCGCGCCGAGATTTCGGATCTGGAAGACCGGATGAACACGCTCGACGGGCGGCAAAACGAGCGGGAACTCGAGAAGGGGTACGCCGAAGACGCGGTCGACGACCTCCACGACACGGTCGAGACGGCCCAAAATCGGAAGGCGGAGGCCGAGAAAGCGATCGCGGACTACGAGAGCGAAATCGAGGAGCGGGAGGCGATCTTAGAGACGAAACGCGAGGCGATAGCCGATCTCGAAGAGGAGCTGACGGAGCTCAAAGCCGACCGCGAGGACCTCAGGGAGTCGATCACCGAGGCGACGCGCGAGCGCGACGAGCAGCGGTCGGAGGTGTCGGCGGCGGAGTCGGATCTGGAGGATCTCACCGACCGCCGCGACCGGTTGGCGTGGGAGATAGACGAGTTGGAGTCGCAGGTCGGCGAGTACGACGCCGACGAGATTCCGGACCTCGACGCGGTGGAGTCGCGGATCGAGGAGTTAGAAGGCGAGATGGACGCGCTCGAACCCGTCAACATGCTCGCCATCGACGAGTACGACGAGGTCGAGGAGAAGTTAGACACGCTCCAGGAGCGCCGGGACGTGCTCGTCGAGGAGCGCGACGCCATCGAAGAGCGCATCGAGGGGTACGAAGCCGAGAAGAAGCGGACGTTCATGCAGACGTTCGAGTCGATCAACGACCAGTTCGAGGACATCTTCGCGCGCCTGTCTGCCGGCAGCGGCGAGCTCCTCTTGGAGAACCCCGAGGACCCGTTCGAAGAGGGGCTGACGATGAAGGCGCAGCCGGCGGACAAGCCGGTCCAGCGGCTCGACGCGATGAGCGGCGGCGAGAAGTCGCTGACGGCGCTCTCCTTTATCTTCGCCATCCAGCGGCACAACCCCGCGCCGTTCTACGCGCTCGACGAGATCGACGCGTTCCTCGACGCGGTCAACGCCGAGCGCGTCGGCGAGATGATCGAGGAGTTGGCCGAGGACGCGCAGTTCGTCGTCGTCGGACACCGCTCGGCGCTGTTGGAGCGCTCCGACCGCGCGATCGGTGTCACGATGCAGGGCGACAACCTCTCTGCGGTGACCGGGATGCAGTTCGGCGACGACGGCGAGCGCGACGAGGAGGTGACCGCCGATGACTGAGCCGCCGGAGTCGGGAAGCGGTGTGCCCGACCTGGACCTGACGAGCGAGCGCGACGGAGCGCTACCCGACTCGCCCGGCACGGACGGGCCGGCCGAGCCCGCCGCCGAGGGCGAGGGAGCGAGCGACGAGTCGGAGGGCGACGACGAGAAGGTCGAGCCCGTCGAACTGCTCGTCCAGCTCGCCGAGGAGGGCGAAATCGAGCCGTGGGACATCGACATCGTGCAGGTGACGGACGCGTTCTTAGAGAAACTCGACGAGACCGACCTCCGGACGACCGGGCGCGCGCTATTTTACGCCAGCGTCCTGCTCCGGATGAAAAGCGACGGGATGTTGGCCGACGACGACGGCGAGGACGACGAGCCCGAACCGGAGCCGTGGGAGGTGGCGATGTCGTCCGGCGCGGCCGATCCGGTCGACGGCGACGGGTTCGACCCCGTCGACAAGCTGGAAGCCGAGATGGATCGGCGGCTCGACCGGAAGAACACCCGCGGGTCCCCGGAGACGTTAGACGAGTTGGTCCGGGAGCTTCGCGAGGCCGAGCGCGGGTCGTGGTGGAAAGACTCCCGGAAGTACGACACCTCGGAGTCGCCGCACGGGTACGCGCGCGGGACACAGACGCTCGATTACCACACCGGCGACGAGTTCCGGCGTGACGGCGAGCCGACCGCCGGCGAGGCGACGGACCGAACGCACGACGAGGACATCGAGGAGGTGATAGTGGAGATCGACAACGCCCTCCGGACCCACTTCGACCGCGGGCGCACAGAGGTGTTGTTCGGGGAGATCGAACGAGCCGGCGGGCGGCCTTTCATGACGTACCTCGCCCTGCTGTTCATGGCGCACCGCGGCACGGTGCGGCTCCAGCAGGACGACCTGTTCGGCGACCTGTGGGTGAAAGACCCGTCGGCGATGGTCGGCGAGTCGGAAGCGATAGCGGACTGATAGGATTCCGGTTATCGTTTGCGGGTCGGCACACGCGCCGCCAAAGGCCCAGCCGCTCACTGATACGTAGTTGGCCTAGTTGAGCTCGGAGCGACGATGGATACCTCCAAAGCCCGCCCTCCCCAGCATCGCAACCTCACGCCTCCCCAGCACCGCAACCTCACGCCTCCCCAGCCTCGCGGCTCGCGCTTGTCAGCGCTCGCCGCGTCCCTCGCGCATGCTCCTCACGCCCTGCGGGCGTTCGGAGGCACACGCCACCACACTGCCGCAGATGTTTATAAGTAGTCGCCCAGCAGCGGCTCGACGCGCTCGCGAGTCTCGTCGGGAATCGCTTCGGTCGGCGTGTTGATCGTGCCTTCGAGGGAGGTGTGCGCGTCGCACTCCAGATCGTCCGGGAGCGTGCGCACGGCCTCCTCGACGGCGGCTTTGATCGCCTGCTGGTTCTGCTCGGCGTTTTCCAGTACCTCTTCGAGCGTCACCTCGCTGTCCGCCTTCCAGACGTCGTAGTCGGTGACGCCGGCGATCGTCGCGTACGCGATTTCGGCCTCGCGGGCGAGCTTCGCCTCCGGGATCGCGGTCATCCCGACCAGATCCCACCCCTGCGCCTTATAAAACTCCGACTCGGCGCGCGTCGAGTACTGGGGGCCCTCGATACAGACGTAGGTGCCGCCCTTGACGACGGTCGGGCCGTCCGACTCGTCGTCGCCGACGACGGCCGAGTCCGCGGCCTCGGTGAGGTGGTCGACCAGTTCGGGGCTGTACGGGTCCGCGAACGGCTGGTGGACGACGACGCCGTCACCGAAAAAGGAGAGGTCGCGGCGTTTCGTTCGGTCGTAGATCTGATCGGGGACGACGAGCGTGCCGGGTTCCAGCTCCTCTTTTAAACTCCCCACCGCGTTCGACGCGAAGATGTGCGTGACGCCCGCCTGCTTTAATGCGTACATATTCGCGCGGTACGGGAGGTCGGTGGGCGACACGCCGTGGTCCGAGCCGTGCCGCGGGAGGAAGGCGACCTCTCGACCGGTGTCGGCGAACTCGCCGATGGTGATGGCGTCGCTCGGCTCGCCGTAGGGGGTGTCGTACTCAACTTCGCGCACGTTGTTCAGCGGGAGGGCCTCGTAGATGCCGCTGCCGCCGATGAATCCGATAGTGCTCATACACGGAGTGTGCCCGCTCGCTACTTATAAGGACTGAAAAAGGGGCTACAGCAGCCACCGCACCGCCGCGAGCGCGAGCGCGCTGACGACGAGCAGGTGGACCAACACGGCGCCGACGGCCGCCCCGCCGACCTCGCGCATCTCCCGGACCCGGATCGAGAGGCCGAGGCCGACGAACGCGAGCGTGAAGAGCGCGTCCGACACGCGACCGATCGACTCCAGCGCGGCCGGCGAGAGGAGCCCGCTGTTCGCGACCGCGGCGACTACGAGGAAGCCGAGCAGGAACTTGGGGAACTCGGCCCACAGCCGTCGCACGCCCGGCTCCGTCGCCGAGCGCGCGGTGTACGCCAGCGAGTAGGCGATGGCGACGCCGCCGAGAAGCGAGTTGCGCGCCAGCTTCGTCACGGTCGCCCACTGGCCCGCCTCCGGGGAGTGCGCGAACCCCGCGGCCGCGACGGGGCCGGTCGAGAACATGCTCACGCCGGCCCAGACGCCGAACTGTCGGCCGGTGAGCCCGAGCCACTCGCCCGCGACGGGGAACGCGACGAGCGTGAGCGCGTCGAAGAGCAGGACGGTCGCCGCCGCGAACGTGATCGCCGACCCGCGGGCGTCAAGCACCCGCCCGATGGCGACGACGGCGGAGACGCCGCAGATGCTCGCGCCCGCGGCCAAAAGCGAGGGCGTCGTCCCGTCGAGCCGGAAGAGAACCCGAGCGATAAGCTCCGCGAGCAGCAGGCCGCCCGCGACGGCGACGACGACGAGGCCGAGGACGGTCGGCCCCGCGGCGAGGAACTCCTCGACGACGACCGCCGCGCCGAGCAGGACGATGCCGGTCTCCAAGAAGAGCTTGTCGACGCCGACGCCGGGCTCGGCGGCGTCCGGCGTGCCGACGGTGTTGCCGACGAGCGCACCGATCGCGACCGCGACGACGAGCGGCTGCAGCCCGTCGACCGCGCCGGCGACGAGGCGGGCGGCGAGCGCGCCGACGGCCAGCAGGGCGAGGCCCGGAAGGTACGGGCGGGCGGCGGCGACGACGCCCATCAGAAGAGCCCCGCGGCCTGCCCCGCGAGGTGGGCGCCCACGACGGTGATGCCGAGCGCGAGGGCCTGCCAGCCGCGGTCGAGCGCGAGCCACCGGGCGGCGAGCGGGGAGTCGGTCGCGGCGTCCGGCCGCGAGTCCGCGTCGTCGGTGGCGTCCGATACCATACGCGTCGGTTACCGCGCTCGCATTTATACGGTGTGAATCGGGGGTGGGTGAGCGAGCGCCGAGACGCGCCGGTCACAGGAGCGAGGACCGAAACAGGCAGGTCGCGGGAGCCACTCGTCTCCACAATCGATGCCCACCACGCAGATCAAAGACGCCGTCCACGGGTACGTGGAACTGCCGGACGCGCTCGTCGAGGGCGTCGTCGACACCCGGCCGTTTCAGCGGCTCCGCCACGTTCGTCAGCTCTCGGCGACCCACCTCGTCTACCCGAGCGCGAACCACACCAGATTCGAACACTCGCTCGGCGTCTACCACCTCGGCCGCACCGTCTTCGAGAACCTCCGGAAGCAGTCGTACTTCACGCGGGACGCCGCCCTCGACGAACTCGAAGAGATCCAGCGCACCCTGGAGTGCGCCTGCCTGCTCCACGACGTCGGGCATCCGCCCTTCTCGCACCTCTCCGAGGGGTTCCTCGACGAAGGCGTGCTCCGAGAGCGAGTCGCGGAGACCGGACTGGTCGACGCCTTCGACGACGCCGGCGTCGGCGGCGCGCCGCTCCGCTCGGCGAGCCCACACGAGCTGCTCGGCTGCGTGATCATCGTCGAGGAGTACGGCGACGCCCTCCGCGCGTTCGACGTGGACCCCTTCGAGGTGTGCGCGTACGTCCTCGGCTACAGCCTCGCGTACGAGCGCGGGGAGCCGTGGCAGTACGGCGTCGGCGCGCAGCTGCTCCACTCGCCTATCGACGTGGACCGGCTCGACTACATCACCCGAGACAACTACATGACCGGCGCGGGCGTGTTGAGCTTCGACGTCGAGCGCATGGTCGACGCCTACACCGCCCACCCCGAGGAGGGGCTGGCGCTCTCGGAGAAGGCGCTGTCGACCATCGGCAACTACCTCGAAGGCCGGATCGCGTTGTACATGTGGGTCACCCAACACCACAAGTCGGTGTACGCGAACCGGCTCTTACAGGAACTGCTCGGGGAGTACGCCGCCGAGACCGGCGAGAGCCCCGTCACGGTCGACGGCATCTTAGACCGCGAACTCGACGACAACGCGGTGCTCGAACGGCTCCGAAACGCCGCCCGCGAGCGCCCGGACTCGGTGCTGGCCTCGATGTACGACCGCTTCCGCGGGCGGCGCTTCCCCACCACGTGCTGGAAACACCGGATCGCTCTCGCCGACCGGATCGGGAACGACTTAGACGCCGACCTGGGCGGTGAGGGCGCCCCCCTCGAACGGTTCACGACCTGGCTCACCGAGGGCGACGACCGGCTGGAGCGGCTCCTCGCCGACGCCCTCGACGTGCCGGTCCACGAGGTGTGGGTCGACCGGTCGTACGTGCCCGCCTACGACCCCGACGAACTGGAGGACATCCCCATCGCGTACGGCGGGACGACGCGCTCCGTCGGCGACTGGGGGCTGTACGGCGACCGCGCGTTCGACGTGCCGATCCCCTTCGTGTTCGTCCCCGACGGGCTGAAACGCCGGGCGATTCGCGTGCTTCGGGAGGCGTTCGAGCGCGAGGTCGGCGTCGCGTCGGAGACGTAGGTCGGACGGCGCGTCGGAGGCGTAGATCAGACGGGGGTGCCGCAGGCGAGCGCGCCCACGAGGTATCGCTGCGGAAGACGTATGCCCGCCGCTGCGGAAGACGTATGCCCGCGGAGTCGGACACCCAACGAACGCATGACCCGCGACACGAAGGAGACGGCCCGGCGACTGCTCCTCGGGAGCCCCTCGGCGCCGAGACGGTCGGGCGCCGCGGCAGGGGCGGGGCTGTTCGCCGCGACCGGACTGTTCGCGTTCGTCTCGCACGCCGCCTTCGACGCGATACCCGAGGCGGTGCTGTGGCTGTTCGTCCTGCTCGGCGCCCTGCTCGCGACCGGTGCCGCGTACGGCGGGAGCGGGCTCCTCGTCAGCGCCGGGCTGGTGTTCGGACCGGTGTACGGGCCGGTGACGTTCTACACGTGGCTGATCGCGACGGGAGACGCGGCGCCCGTGGCGTTCGTGCTGTCGTTCTACGGACACGGAGCGCCGGCGCTTTGGGGGCCGATAGCGGTTGCGCTCGCTGGCGGCAGCCACGCGCTCGGGGCGCTCTGTCGTCGGGCTCTAAACGGTCGCAAGGGTTAGTGAACGGAACCGGGTCGGCGACTCGGCGCGCCGCGTCAGTCGTCGGCTTCGGCGGCGACGCGGTCGTCGTCGGTCTCGCCGGCGTCCGCCGCGGTCGGCTCCGCCTCGGCGTCGGCGCGCGGGAAGTTCTCGATGGTCGCGTCGCGGAAGGCCGCCTCGTCGAACTCGTAGTCCGCGTCGAAGAAGTCGAGGACCGTCTGCACGTCGGTCATCGCGTTTTTCAGTGCGGTCGAGGCGCCCGGCGAGGGCGTGATGTTAAACAGGATGCCGTCGCCGGTGATCTTCGCTTCGCCCATGTCGAGTTCCTTGTTCTTCGTGTCGACGATCTGCGGGCGCACGCCGCCGTACCCCTTCGCGCGCTCGATGTCGTCGACGTCGACCGTCGGGACCACCTTCTGGACGTTCGGGAGGAACGCGCGCTTGCCGACCTCGGGGAGGTCGTACACGAGGTTCCGAACGACGTAGGGGAACAGGATCCGGTCGGAGAGGATGTTGGCGTAGCTGAGGACCGACGCCGGCGAGAAGCCGAACACGTCGGCGAAGTCGCTCACGGTGGAGAGCCGGCCGCGTTCGAGCGCCGGAACGAGTTTGGCCGTGGGACCGAAGCGCGTGACGCCGTCGTCGTGAACGTCGGCGTCGCCGTGGACCGCCGCGAACGGGAGTTTCTTCATCTGGAGCGTGTACACCTTCCCGTTCAGCAGGTCGTCCGCGAGGAAGAAGCTGCCAGCGACGGGCAGAAGCGACATGTGCTCACCGTACCCCATCTCCTTGGCGAACTGGAGGCTGTGGGAGCCGGCGGCGACGACGACGGCGTCGGCCTCGAAGTCGCCGTCGTCCGTCTCGACGGTGAACCCGTCGCGCCCCTCGTCGACGTTCTCGACCGCGGTGCCGAGGTGGACGCCGACGCCCGCCTCCTCGCGGGCGGCGTCGACGAACGACTCCGCGACCGCGCCGTAGTCGACGACGTAGCCGTCGGGCGTCTGGAGCGCTTTGAGCTCCGTGGACCGGTCGCGGCCTTCGACGACCTTCGGCTCGAGGTCGGCTATCTCCTCGCGGCCGATCTCGCGGAGCTTCGGGAAGAGGTCGCCGAACCCCTCGTCGTGATACCGCTCTTCCAGTTTGGTGACCTCCTCGTCGCCGACGCCGAGGACCATCTTGCTGCGCTTGCTGTGCATCTCCCGGTCAGGGTCGGTTCCCTCGAGATAGCCCGCGAGCAGTTCGGCGCCCTCCTTGACCTCCTCGGCTTTTTCTAAGGTGTAGTTCGTCTCGATGTCGCCGAAATGCAGCGTCTGGGAGTTGTTCGTTCGGTCGGAGTTGATCGCGGCGATCTCCCGCTCTTTTTCGATCAGCGTCACGTCGTCGACGTCGGTGAACTTCGCAACCGTGTATAAAAGCGACGCCCCGCTGATTCCCCCGCCGACGATGATCAGGTCAGTGGTCTCGGACATGCGTGGTGAAAGCTCTCAGTGCCCGAAACGAACTCATCCGTTAACGTTCTTGCTATCTCTCGCCGCAGATCGGCCGTGAGAGGACCCACAGCCGTCGTTTAAGCGTTTCGACGAACGTCGTACCCTGTGCCGGAGCGCGGGTATCTCGGGGCGGACCGGTCACCCCTCGTCGCGCGCGGCGTGATACCGATCCGAGAGGCGGTCGAACAGGTCGCGTCCGGTGTCGGTCCGGAGGCGAGCGGCCGTCGTCGCGAAGAACTCGTCTAGGTCGTCGTACTCGCGGAACGCGTCCGGGTCGCCGGCGGCGGGGTCGTAGCGGTCGTCGCGCTCGTAGACGACCGCCTGTAGACAGACGTCGAGGAGGTCACACTCCTTGACGAGGAGCGCCTCCGGCGAGTCGCGGGCCTCGTACGCCTCCCACGCGTCGCGGACCCGGTCGGGGAGCGGCCCGGCGAGCGACTCCATCGCGGCGCGCTCGGCGGCCTCTTTCGCGGTCGAGTCCGGCGTTTCGACGGTTTCGTCGGCGCGGGTCGCCACGTCGCCGGTCTCGGCCTCGGCGACGTCGTGGACCACGGCGAGCCGGAGCGCGCGGTCGAGGTCGAGGCCGGGCAGGTCGTCGCGGAATCGGTCGCCGAGCGCCAACACGAGGTACGCGACGCCCCACGCGTGTGCGGCGACCGACTCCGGGTCGTCGACGCCGCGGAGCTGCCACCCCGTGCGCCGCTCGTCTTTTAAGTCGTACGCGGCGAGGAGGGCGTCGATAGCGGCGGCGTCGGAGTCTAGATCGTCCGTCGAGCCCGAGTCGTCGCCGGACATCGGAGTCGTTACTCGGCGAGCGTCCACGCCTCGTCGCCGGTCCGGTCGGCGACGTCGCGACGGACCATCTCGTCGAGGACTTCGTCGAGGCGACCGGGCTGGGCGACTTCCATCTCGATGCGGCCGATGCTGTGGTACTCTTCGAGGTAGTGTCGAACGTCGTCGCGCTCGAAGACGGTCTGGTCGGCGCGCTCCATCGCGCCCTCGGTGAGGTCGATCATGTCTTCGAGGAAGTTCCACGGGTAGACGACCCACGTCCACTGTTCGAGGCGCTCGCCGACGAAGTCGGGCTGGAACTCGGAGGTGCCGAGCAGTTGGAGCGTGGCGGTGCGCACGTCGCCCGCGTCGCGGTCCAAGACGTACTCTTCGGCGCGGCGGATCGAGCCGCCGGTGTCCGCGATGTCGTCGATGATGAGGACGTTTTTCCCCTCGACGCTGCCCTCCGGCATCGGGTAGCGGATCTGGGGCTCGTCGGTCTTCTCCGCGGCGCCGACGTAGTGTTCCATCTTGAGGCTCGTGAGGTCGTTGAGCCCGAGGAAATCGCAGATACACCGGCCCGCGAACCAGCCGCCGCGGGCCAGCGCGACCACCACGTCGGGCTCGAAGTCGGCGCGTTTCACCGCGTTCGACACGTTGCGGCAGAGCCCGTAGATGTACTCCCAGTTGGTGAGGGTACAGTCGAAGTCGTCCGGGAGATCGCTCATACGACCGTCTCTCTCACCCCCGCGGTCATAAGGGTTTAGCAACGGTCCCAGAGCGGGCTCGCCCGCGATGAGTGGGCACAGATCCACGCCGTACCGGTCCCGACACGATTTAGGTGGCCGGCTCACAACGGGTCGGTAATGAGCACTCAGGCCGCGACGGAGGAGCGGACGGTCGTGATCGGGCTGGAGGTCCATGTCCAGCTCGAGACCGACACCAAGATCTTCTGCGGCTGCTCGACGGAGCCCGGAGACGACGAGGAGCCGAACACGCGCACCTGCCCGACCTGTCTCGGGCTGCCGGGCGCGCTGCCGGTCCTCAACGAGGCCGCCGTCGAGGCCGCCGTGAAGGTGGGGAAAGCGATCGACGCCGACATCCCCGAGACGACCACGTTCCACCGGAAGAACTACTACTACCCCGACCTGCCGAAGAACTTCCAGCTCACCCAGTACGACGCCCCGATCTGCCAGTCCGGCGAGCTCGAGGTCCGCGCAGACGACGAGACCCGAACGATCGGCATCACCCGCGCGCACCTCGAAGAGGATCCGGGGAGCCTCCAGCACGCCGGCGGCTCCATCGAGTCGGCGACGCACACGTTGGTGAACTACAACCGCGCCGGGACGCCGCTGATGGAGATCGTCACCGAGGCGGACTTCCGGTCGCCGGCGGAGACCCGCGCGTTCCTCGCGAAGCTCGAGGAGGTCTTGGAGTACCTCGGCGTCTTCGAGCCGACCCGCGACGGGAGCCTGCGCGTCGACGCCAACGTCTCCTTGGTCCCCGACGACGCCGTCGCCGACGACGGGACGATCACCGAGGAGGCCCTCGCGGAGGCGAACCGCGCGGAGGTCAAGAACATCTCCAGCCACAAGGGCGCAGAGCAGGCGCTCGCCTACGAGGTCACTCGACAGCGAAACGTCCTCCGGCGCGGCCGCGAGATCGAACAGGAGACCCGCCACTGGGACGAGGCCCGCGGCGTCACCGTCTCCATGCGCTCGAAGGAGGCCGAGAAGGACTACCGCTACTTCCGAGAGGCCGACCTCCCCGCGCTGGAAGTATCGGACTGGAAATCGCAGATCCCGATCCCGGAGCTTCCCGACGCTCGGCGCGAGCGCTTCCGCGAGGAGTACGGCCTCGACCGCGAGTCCGCCTCGAAGCTCACCTCGACGAAGGCGGTCGCCGACTTCTTCGAGGACGTGGCCGAGCAGTTCGACCCCGAACTCGCCGCGACGTGGGTCGCCGACAACCTCCTCGGCGAACTGAACTACCGCGAGATGGAGATTACGGACGTCGAGGACCGTCTCGACGAGTTCACGCGGCTGATCGAACTCGTGGCCGACGACGAGCTCACCGTCAAAAACGCCGAGGAGGTCGTCCTCCGCGAGATGCTCGACGCCGGCGACGACCCCGAGACGGTCATCGATCGCGAGGGGCTCGGCGTCGCCGACTCCGGCGAGGTCGAGGCCGCCGTCGCCGCCGCCATCGACGACAACCCCGACGCAGTCGCCGACTACCACGACGGCGACGCGGGCGCGATCAACTTCCTCGTCGGCCAGGTGATGCAGGCGACGGGCGGGAGCGCCGACCCCGGCGAGGTGAACGGTCTGCTCCGCGAGGAGTTAGACGGGTGATCGACCCGCGCCGGGAGCTAGAGCAGTGACCGTCACCGTCGACGTCGTCGGCGAGGGGACCCAGACGGTCGACCTCCCCGACGACGCCACCTACGCCGACCTGATTCGCGAAGCCGGCTATCACCCGCAGGAGGCGTCAGCGCTCGTCGACGGCGCCCCGGTCCCCGGCGACCGCGTCGTCGACGCCGACGAGGTCCAACTCCTTCGACTGATAAAGGGCGGGGCGACAGCCGACTCCTCGTGACCGGCGACGGGTCCGCGGGCGTTCCCGACGGGGTCGCTATCGAGCCCGCGACGCCAGAGGACCGGCTCGACAGCCTCCGCGTGCTCAACGCCGCGATGCTGGAGACGGATTCGGCGCAGGTGGCCGAACGGATCGACGCCGGCGACGCCCTCGTCGCCCGGTTTAAAAAGACCGGCGCGGTCGTCGGCGCGCTGGTCGCGACGCGTCCCGAGCCGTCGCGATACCACGTCGACGCCGTCGCCGTCAGACGGGCGCGTCGGGGGCGGGGGATCGGCTCCGCGCTCGTCGCCGCCGCGGTCGAACGCGCCGAGCGCGAGGAGGCGGTCGCCGTCGTCACCGCCGCGTTCGACGCGAAGCTGCGGGGCTTTTATACCGATCTCGGGTTCGCAGTCGTTCCCGACACCGAGACACAGGGGGCCGGACGGCTCCGCGGTCGCCGGGCGGTCGACGGTGGGGCAGGCGCCGACGACTCCGAATCCGGCGAACGACGCCGATAAACGGCCGGACGGTCTACGAGGGCGCAATGAGCGGCAAAGACGAGTACTACAACCGATCGAAACAGCAGGGGTACCGCGCCCGGTCAGCCTACAAGCTGAAACAGCTCGACGAGGAGGCGAACCTCTTCGAGCGCGGCGACACCGTCGTCGACCTCGGGGCGGCGCCGGGCGGCTGGCTGCAGGTCGCGGCCGAGGAAGTGGGCGAGTCGGGCACGGTCGTCGGCGTCGACCTCCAGCGCATCGAGGACCTCGAAGAACACGACGTGGAGACGCTCCGCGGCGACATGACCGACGAGCGCACCCGTCACTACCTCCGCGAGGCCGTCGGCGAGCGCGGCGCCGACGTGGTCGTCTCCGACATGGCGCCGAACATGACCGGGGAGTACGCCTTAGACCACGCCCGGTCGGTCCACCTCGCGCGGCAGGCGTTCGACGTGGCCAAGGAACTGCTCGCGCCCGGCGGCGACTTCGCGGTGAAGGTCTTCCAGGGCGAGGACCTCGACGCCTTCCGCGAGGACGTGCGCCCCGAGTTCGAGTACATTCGGACCGTCGTCCCGGACGCCTCGCGCGACTCCTCTTCCGAGGTGTACCTCGTCGCCAAGGGGCTGAACACGGCCCCCGTCGCGGCCGGAGACCGGATCGAAGTGACCGTCGAAGAGCGCGGCGACGAGGGCGACGGCATCGCCTACGTCGAGGGGTACTCGCTCTTCGTCGCGGACGCCGCGGTCGGCGAGACGCTCACCGTCGAGGTCGACGACGCCAAGCCGCGGTTCGGGTTCGCTTCGCGCGTCGCCGACGACGATGCCGGGGAGTCCGCCGAGTCAGCCGAATCAGCCGAATCAGCCGAAGCCGACGAGTCCGACGAGTAGCCGACTGTCGCGCTCGCGACGCGGCGGGTGGGCGGTGGAATTATTATCTGAGATAATTCGTCTCGTGCGGTTAAGTAGCCCCGCGCGAAACGGGCGGCAAATGGATCGCAACGGGCTGAGTGACCGAGCGACCGAGCCGGAACCGCACCGCGAGAACGGCGCGCGAGCGAACGGCGAGGAACCACACGAGACAGCGACGGGAACCGCAGGCGAGGAGGTGCCGGTCGAGGCGTTCAGGGAGGTCGCCGCCCGCCTCGCCGACGGCGACCTCGGTGCCCGGTTCCCCGAGGCGACCGGCGACGAGGCGACCGCCGCGCTCGCGAGCGACCTCAACGCGTTCGTCGAGGGAGTCACGGAGACGCTGTCGGCGGTCGAGGGGTTCGGCGACGAGGTCGCCGGCGCCTCCGAGCACGTGCGGTCGAACGTGTCGCAGGCGAAGCGCCGGAGCGACGACGTGTACGAGGCGGTCGACGGGATCGAGTCGTCGGCGACGCGCCAGCGCGACGACATCGCGGAGGCGACCCAGGAGCTACAGAGCGTCTCGGCGGCGACCGAGGAGGTCGCGGCCTCGGCGGAGGAGGTCGCGACCACGGCCGCGAACGTCGCCGCGCGCGCCGACGAGGGGAACGAGGCGGCCGCCGCGGCGATCGCGGAGCTACAGGAGGTCGACGAGCGGACGGAGACCGCGCTCGACCGCGTCGAGGAGCTGGAGGCGGAGGTCGCCGCGATCGAAGACGTCACCGACCTCATTCGGGACATCGCCGACGAGACGAACATCCTCGCGTTGAACGCCTCCATCGAGGCGGCGCGGGCGGGCGAAGCCGGCGCCGGCTTCGAGGTCGTCGCCGAGGAGGTCAAGAGCCTCGCCGAGGAGTCCCGCGACGCGACGAGCGAGATCGAGGAATCGATCGGGTCGGTGCGCGACGAGACCGACGCGACGGTCGCGGAGATCACCGACATGCGCGAGCGCGTCGGAGAGGGGATAGACACCGCAGAGAGCGCGCTCGAAGCGTTCTCCGACCTGACCGACGACATCGAGGACACGACGAGCGGCGTCGAGGAGATAAGCGACGCGACCGACGACCAAGCGGCCTCGGTCGAGGAGGTCGTCGACATGGTCGAGTCGGTCGGCGCCTCGGCCGAGGACACCGCCGCGGACGCCGCCGAGGTGACGACGATCGCTCACACCCAGAAGACGTCGCTGACGGAGGTGGCCGCGGGCGCGTCGACGCTCGGCGATCGCACCGGGACGCTCGACGACCGACTCGACGCGTACGACCTCGCCGGGGGCGACGCGAGCGACGCCACCGTCGTCGAGTTCTGGCACGCGCTCGGGGGGCGAAAGGCACGGCTGCTCGAAGACCTCGTCGAGGAGTTCGAGTCGGTCGCCGACGGGGTGTCCGTCCGACCGTCGTCGAAGGGCAGCTATCGGGGGGTCCTCGACGCGACCCTCGCCGCGGCCGAGCGCGGCGACCCGCCGACGATCGCACACCTCTACGAGATCGGCACGAAGCGCGCGCTCGACAGCGGGGCGTTCGCGCCGATAGCGGGTCTGCTCGGGGAGACGCCGCTCGACCCGGACGACCTCCTCGACCCCGTCGCGGACTACTACCGGACCGACGGCCGGCTCCACTCGCTCCCGTTCAACGCGTCGACGCCGGTGTTGTACTACAACCGGGCGGCGTTCGAGCGCGCCGGGCTCAACCCGGACGACCCGCCGACGACGTTCGACGAGGTGCGCCACTGCGCGGCCCAGCTGGTCGACCGCGGCGGGCTCGACGCCGGGATCACGTTCGCGAACTACTCGTGGTTCGTCGAGCAGTGGTTCGCCGAGGCGGGCCAACCCCTCGTCGACGCCAACAACGGGCGGGGGGGGACGCCGACCGAGGCGCACTTCGACACCGAGACCGGCCGGCGGGTGTACGAGTGGATCGCCGACATGGCGGCCGACGGGCTGTACCACGATCCGGGCATCGAGGCGCGCGGACAGGCCAGAGAGGCGTTCCACGACGGGCGCGCCGGCATGCTGATCGGGTCGACCTCGGCGATGGTCGGCGTTCACGAGGGCGCGTCGTTCCCGGTCGAGACGGGGTACTTCCCGGTGGCCGACGAGCGCCACGGCGTCGTCGTCGGTGGCGGCTCGCTGTGGGTCGCCGACGAGGCGCCGACGGACGAACAGCAGGCCGCCGCCGCGTTCCTCGCGTGGCTCGCGGCGCCGGACCAGCAGGCGCGGTGGCACCGGGAGACCGGCTACTTCCCGGTCCACGACGGCGCCGTCGACCGGCTCGCGGGGGCGGGCTGGTTCGACGAGAACCCCGGTTACCGGACGGCGATAGACCAGCTCCTCGACACCGAGCGGTCGCCGGCCACGACCGGCGCTCGGATCGGGCCGTTCGACACCGTCCGGACGCTGGTCGCCGAGGCGTCGGTCGAGGCCCGCGAGTACGGCGTCGATGCGGCACTCGATCGACTCACCAAGAGCGCGGAGTTACAGCTTCAGTCGTACGCCGAGGACGCGGACGCGAAGTAAGCGGGGCGACCGACGGCGCCCGGCGATCAGAACCTGTCGCCGTTGCGAACCCACTCCCGGAGCGTGAACCGGTCGAAGGCCGTCTCCGCCGCGACCGACCACTCGCCTGCGTCCCACGCCGGATAGAACGTGTCGCCCTCGTAGACCCCCTCGACGTGGCTGAGCGCCATCCCGTCGAGGTGGGGTTGGAACAGTTCGTATATCGCGCCGCCCCCGAGGACGTAAACCGGTTCGCCGCCGTCGGTGATCGCCGCGGCCCGTTCGAGCGCCTCGTCGGCGTCGTTCGCGACGACCGCGGTCGGGACGTCGACCGACTCCACGCTCCGGCTCACGACGATCTGTCGGGAGCCGGGGAGGTCGTCGCGCATGGAGTCGAAAGTGCGGCGGCCGAGGATGACGGGCGAGTTCGCGACGCGCTCGCGGTACTGCCGCACGTCGGCCTCGATGTGTGGCCACGGCACCTCGCCGTCTCTGCCGATCGCTCGGTTCTCCGCGAGTGCCGCGACGCTGACGAGTTGCACGGGTAACGTACGGGCGCGGGCGACAAAAGTCGGTCGGCGCTGCTAGATCGGGGCGCGCTACTCCGCGAGTCCGAGGAGGTCGAAGGGGTACCCGTTGTCGTTGGCGTCGGCCTGCTCGTAGACGACGCGGGCGGCCGCCACGTCCTGGATGGCGAGCCCCGTGGAGTCGAAGACGGTGACGCCCTCGATGCCGGCCTCGCCGTCGGTTCCGGCGCGTCCGGGGCGGTTCCCCACGACGATTTCTCCGATCTCGCCGTAAATGTCCGCGTCGGTGAGGGTGCCCGCCGCGTAGGGGACGTTGATCTCGCCGGAGTGGGTACACTGCTCGTGGTCGTCGATGACGACGGTCGCGTCTGAGAGGAGGTCGTCGGCGAGCTCGTGTTTGCCCTCGGCGTCGGCGCCCATCGCGTTGATGTGCGTGTGCGCGCCCACGTCGTCGGGGGTGACGACGGGGTCCTCGACGGGCGTCACCGTCGAGAGCACGTCACAGTGGCCGGCCTCGCTGATGGATCCGGCCCGCACGTCGAACTGATCGTCGAAGGCGTCGATGAAGTCGGCGACGCGCTCCTCGTCGAGGTCGCTCACGACGACCTCCTCGATATCGCGGACCGTGGCGATCGCCTCCAGTTGCGTGTACGACTGGACGCCGGCGCCGACGATGCCGAGCGAACTCGCGTCGGGGACCGCCAGTTCGTCGGTGGCGACCGCGGCGGCCGCGCCCGTGCGCTTCATCGTGAGGGTCGTGCCGTCGAGGATCGCCAGCGGGAACGCCGTCTCGGGGTCGGAGTAGATCATCGTCCCCATCACGGTCGGGAGGTCGTGGTCGGCGGGGTTGTCGGTGTGGACGTTCACCCACTTGATCCCGGCGGCGTCCCAGCCGTCGTCCTCGTCGGTGTCTTCGGTGCGGACGTCGAGGTAGGCCGGCATCGAGCGGAAGTCGCCGTTGTACTCGGGGAGGTCGATGTACGACTTCGCGGGCATCTTGGCGTTGTCGCGCTCGTAGGCCGTGAACGCGCCGCGAACCGCATCGATGACCCGGTCCATCCGGGCGTTCTCGTCGACGTCGTCGTCGTTCAAAAGCAGCGTCTGCATGTGGCGACGTTTGCCGGAGGGGTACTTGAACCCTATTGAACGGGCGGGAGACTGCGGGACTGCTCCGGGGCGGCGACGCCGCGACCAGACGGACCGCCGGTCGGAAGCCACGCGCCGGCGAGCGGGAACACGGTTATACCGGCTCACCGCCCACCACAACCCATGAGTCTCTCGCTCGACGCCGACCAACTCGACCGGTACTCCAGACACGTCATCATGGACGAGGTCGGCCCGGAGGGGCAGAAGCGCCTGCTCGACGGGCGGGCGCTGGTGGTCGGCGCAGGCGGTCTCGGGGCGCCCGTCATCCAATACCTCGCGGCCGCGGGCGTCGGAACGATCGGCGTCGTCGACGACGACGTGGTCGAGCGATCGAACCTCCAGCGACAGGTGATCCACGCCGACGCCGACGTGGGTGAGCCTAAAGTCGAGTCGGCGGCCCGCTACGTCGAGCGGCTCAACCCCGACGTCGACGTGAACGCCCACGAGACGCGCCTCGACGAGGGGAACGCCCGCGACCTGCTCGGCGAGTACGACATCGTCGTCGACTGTGCGGACAACTTCCGGACGCGGTACGTCGTCAACGACGTGGCCCGGATCGAGGGGATGCCCGTCGTCCACGGCGCCATTTATAAGTTCGAAGGCCAGGCGACGACGCTCGTCCCAGAGGGCCCGTGCTACCGGTGTCTGTTCCCCGAGGCCCCGGAGCCGGGGACGGTCCCCGACTGCGCGACGACCGGCGTGCTCGGCGTCCTGCCCGGTACGGTCGGCTGCATTCAGGCGACCGAAGCAATCAAACTGCTCCTCGACGCCGGGGATATCTTGGAGGGGCGCGTCCTCTTTTATGACGCGATGGACATGACGTTCGAGACCGTCCCGTATCGGCGCAATCCCGACTGTCCGGTCTGTGGAGCGGACGGCATCGAGACGATAGCGGGGATCGACTACTCGGGCGGCTGTCGCGTCGACGGCGACTGAGGGCGTCCCGGCGGGCGCATCAAAGCGAGCGGTTCACCATCGGGCCGTCGGCGGGGCCGCCCGCGGCGTCGTCGGCGAAGCCGGAGCGAACGCACCAGCGGCAGTACCGGTACGTCGGCCGGTTCGCCGCGCCGCAGTGACGGCAGACGACGGTCTCACCGTCGACGTCGAGCGGCGGCGGGTCGGCGGTCGTGCGCTCGGAGCCGGCCGGCGCCTGCTCCGCGGGGCCTCCCGCCGACCCGAAAACGTCGGCCGGGTTCCGGTCGCTCCGCGCGAACAGCCACGCGAACCCGAGGTTGACGAGCGTCACCGCGCCGATGATCGCGACGAGCGGACCGATTTCCACCCCAGTCATACGTGAATAGTTAGCACTCGACAGATATATGTGCAACGGTGGGGTCGCGCGCGGCGGGGCGGATCGTCGCCCGGCGACCGACCGCGTTCCCAGGGACTCTTAGGAGCCCCCGCCGAAGGGGACGCATGAAAGAGACGGTTCACACGGACGCGGCTCCCGCCGCGGTCGGCGCGTACAGCCAGGCGACGACGAACGGCGACCTCGTGTTCACGGCCGGGCAGATCCCCCTGACGCCGGAGGGCGACCTCCTCGATGAGGCGTCGATCGCGGCACAGACCGAGCAGGCCCTCGACAACCTCGTGGCGGTCCTCGAAGCGGCCGGCGCCGAGCCGAGCGACGTGCTCAAGACGACCGTCTTCCTCGCGGACATCGACGACTTCGACGAGATGAACGAGACGTACGCGAGGTACTTCGACGAGTCGCCGCCCGCCCGGTCGGCCGTGCAGGCCGGCGCGTTGCCGAAGGGCGCCGGCGTCGAGATCGAGGCGGTCGCCGTCGTCGAGTAGATGGCCGACGGCAACGGGGACGGCGAGAGCGCGCACGTCGGCGATCGCGAACCGACCTCGCCCGAGGTGCCGTCGGCCGCGTCGCGGGCACAATCTGCAGCCCTGTGGGGACTCGTCGGGGGGTTCGCGTTCCTCGTCGTCGCGCAGGGGTATCGGCTCGTCGAGGGGTCGCTTCCCGTCGGCTACGGCGGCCTGTTCGCGCTCGCGGGAACGATCGCCGTCGCGTCCGGCGGGATCACCTACGCGACGGAGCATCGACTCCACGCGAAAAGAAGGACTTAACAGTCCCACCGGATTACCTCAGACCGAGCCAGGATGGCCGAGTGGTAAGGCGCACGCCTGGAAAGCGTGTTCCCTTCCGGGATCGGGGGTTCAAATCCCTCTCCTGGCGTTTTCGTTAGTACACAACGAACGAGGAGCGATAGCGAAGCGAGCGGGGGCTCGACGCCCTTGTCGGTACGCCTTATCCAAACACCCACACCGAAAAGCGGCGCAGCGACCGGTTCGCACACGAGTGAACGTACGAGCCGCCGCAACACTCATATGTGTGGGTAGTGTTAGCACGGATACCGATGCCAGACACGAAAGCGGGCCGCGAGCGGAAGGGGCGGAACAAGCGCCGGCAGTTAGAGAGCCACCTGAATCGCCGCGAACTCAACGCTGCCGACGAACCGCCGGAGCCGGCGGCCACGGCGGCCGACTCGGAGTACCTCACCGAAACGGAACCGGAGTACCGTCTCGACGCCGACGAGTTCGGTCAGTGAGTCGGCGACGACGCTCGCTTTTGCCGTTCGATTCGTTCTGACGCGGAGACGCGTTCCCGTCCAGAGTCCGTTCGGTAGTGACGGCGCTCTCCGACGGCAGGAGCGGCGTGCGGTTCGTTCAGTATATAAATGACCACATTCCCGGTGTTCACGTCTGACGAAGACCCATGCTAACAATCCGCACAAATTTCGGTCAGAGGGCGCTACGTACTGCGGTTTCGACGGCGGTTTGGCGGTGTGAGACGGCGGCGTGAGGACGCCATTCAACGACGCATTTATATAGAATCACAATCAATCAACCAGTGTATGAGCCAGCGAATGCAGCAGGGTCAGCCGATGATCATTATGGGCGACGACGCCCAGCGCGTCAAGGACAAGGACGCACAGGAGTACAACATCTCCGCGGCACGCGGCGTCGCCGAATCCGTACGCTCGACGCTCGGGCCGAAAGGGATGGACAAGATGCTCGTCGATTCGATGGGCGACGTCACCATCACCAACGACGGGGTCACCATCCTGCAGACGATGGACATCGACAACCCGACCGCTGAGATGATCGTCGAAGTCGCCGAGACCCAAGAGGACGAGGCCGGCGACGGCACGACGAGCGCGGTCGCGATTGCCGGCGAACTCCTCAAAAACGCCGAGGACCTTCTGGAGCAGGACATTCACCCGACAGCCGTCATCAAGGGCTTCAACCTCGCGAGCGAGTACGCCCGCGATCAGATCGACGAGGTCGCCACCGCCGTCGACCCCGACGACACGGAGACCCTGAAAAGCGTCGCCGAGACGTCGATGACGGGGAAGGGCGCGGAACTCGACAAGGACACCCTCGCCGACCTCGTCGTCCGCGCGGTTCAGGGCGTCACGGTCGAGGCCGACGACGGCTCGCACGTCGTCGATCTGGCGAACCTCAACATCGAGACGCGCACCGGTCGCGCGGCCGGTGAGTCCGAGCTCCTCTCGGGCGCCGTCATCGACAAGGACCCGGTCCACGACGACATGCCGACCGACTTCGAGGACGCGAACGTCCTCCTCCTCAACGACCCGATCGAGGTCGAAGAGGCCGACGTGGACACGGCCGTCAACGTCGACTCGCCCGATCAGCTCCAGAAGTTCCTCGACCAGGAAGAAAAGCAGCTTCGCGACAAGGTCGACCAGATCGTCGAGAGCGGCGCCGACGTCGTCTTCTGTCAGAAAGGCATCGACGACCTCGCCCAGCACTACCTCGCGAAGGAGGGCATCCTCGCGGTCCGCCGGACGAAGAAGTCCGACCTGAGCTTCCTCAAGAACGTCCTCGGCGCGCCCATCGTCAGCGACCTCGACTCGCTCACGGCCGACGACCTCGCGGTCGGGACGGTCTCCCGCGACGCCGAGGCGGAGCTGTTCCACGTCGAGGGCGAGGACGCCCACGGCGTCACCCTCCTCATCTACGGCACCACCGAGCACGTCGTCGACGAGCTCGAACGCGGCATCGAAGACGCCATCGACGTGGTCTCGACGACCGCCTCCGACGGTCGGACGCTCCCCGGCGGCGGCGCAATCGAGGTCGAACTCGCCAGCCGACTGCGCGACTACGCCGACTCCGTCTCGGGTCGCGAGCAGCTCGCCGTCGAGGCGTTCGCCGACTCGCTCGAACTCATCCCCCGCGTGCTCGCCGAGAACGCCGGGCTCGACGCCATCGACCTGCTCGTCGACCTCCGCGCGGCTCACGAAGCCGGCGACACCGAGGCCGGACTCAACGTCTTCTCCGGCGAAGTCGAGAACACGACCGAAGCCGGCGTCGTCGAGACGGCTCACGCGAAAGAGCAGGCCATCGCGTCCGCCGCCGAGGCCGCGAACCTCGTGTTGAAAATCGACGACATCATCTCCGCGGGCGACCTGTCGACCAGCGGCGACGGCGACGAGGGCGGCGCCCCCGCCGGCGGCATGGGTGGCATGGGCGGTATGGGCGGTGCGATGTGAGCTTCGGTTAGGTCACAACTCACTCCCACCGCACGCCGTACTGCAGTCGAACACGCACGCTCGCGTTCCCCCGGTTTTATTTTTAAACAGTACTCCTGAGAGCCGCGAGGGTAATCGCTCGGGTACTCAGAGACCAGTACAACGAGAGCGCCGCTGCTCGGCGGTTAATAAATGAAAGAAGTCGGTCGCGACCGCAGTCGGCTTACTTGCCCTGTCGGTCGTTGCCGGTGACGCTCGGGCGAGTCTTCTCGGTGCCCTTGCCACGCGTGCGCTGACCGCGGCCCTTCGTGCCGGCCGAGGTGAGCCCGCGGAAGGCGCGCCCGCGGTGGTCGTCCGAGGTGATCCACCCGAGATCGTCGTCGTTCTCGATCGCGGGGTGAGCGGGATCAACGAGAATCACTTCGTGCCACTTCTGGGAGCCGTCCTCACCGACCCAGTAGGAGTTGAGCACGCGGAGGTTCCGGTACTTGCGCGAGGCGCGCTCCTCGGAGATGCGCTGGATCGACTTGCGCCGCGAGAGGCGGTTGACACCCTGTCGCTTCGAGCGCCGACCGGCCTTATGGCGCTGCTTGCGCGAGCCGCCCTTGCGGACGCTCACGCGAGCGACGATGACGCCCTGCTTGGCCTTGTAGCCAAGCTCGCGGGCCTTGTCCAGCCGGGTGGGGCGCTCGATGCGCTCGATGGCGCCCTCGTCGCGCCACTCCTGTTTGCGCTGCCACTGTAGCTCTGCCAGTTTCCCCTCCTTGGGGGACCGCCACGCCTCCTTGATGTGCGAGTAGAAGCTTCGTGCCATATGTTGTCCGCGGACGGTTGCGATTCAGCCGCGAGGCGGCCACATGTCGTCTCGTCCCGAGACGCGAGATCAACGGTGACCCTGGTCTCGGCGGCGAGTGCCCGCTGTGTCCGCACCAGCGAGTTATCGAATGTACCTGTGGTTCGCCCTTAACCGCTTCGCTACGGCGTTCGTGTGCGTGTGCGTGACAGAGCGCGGTGTGGCCAGGGTCTCGCTTCGCGTAGCGTTCGACAGTGTCGAGAAGAGCGACGCAGAGTGTGTCGGACAGATAGTCACGGCCGACCGCGACGGCTGTCGCTAGGTGAGTTGGGTCTGATAAAGAAAGCCGCGAAGGAGTCGGCCCGCGAGGGCCGATGGTTGATTAGTGACCTATCGCTGCTGCGTTACTCGTTACGCCGCGTAGCGAGGAGCGCAGCCGCGATGAGGGCGACGAGTGCGACGATGGCACCGAAGCCGGGCGTTCCGTCTTCAGAGCCGGAGTCGTCGGACTCCTCAGCTTCAGCGGTGGGCGAGCTATTCACTTCGTCGTCGCCGGGTCGCTCCGCACGACGCTGTCCGGCACCGGCGGCGCGCTCGCCGGCAGTATGCTCACGACGGCGCTCGGGACGGGCGCGCTGGCGCTGGCTATCACGCCCGTCCTCGGTGACTTCGGGCTGCTGATCGCGTTGAGCGTCGTGTACTCGTTCGTCCTCTCGGTGGTCGCGCTCCCGCCCGCGCTGTTCCTGTGGGACCGGTACCAGAACGGCGGTTCCGGCAGCGCCGGCGCCGCGAGCGCCTGAGAGTCGGCTTTCGTTGTTGACTCGGATCGGCCGGGGTCGTGTTCGATATTCTTCAGAGAATCTCCGAATAAGAATACTCTTATAAATACGACGACGACGAGTCGGTATGCCCAAGATAAGCGTCGAGATTCCGGGCGAACTGCTCGACGACCTCGACGAACACGTCGGCGACGACGGCAAGTTCGTGAACCGCAGCGACGCCGTTCGAGCGTCCATTCGCAAGACGCTCGACGTGCTCGACGAGATCGACGCGCGCCACGACCGGCTCGACGCCGACGACGAGGGGCCCGATGAGTAGCCGAACCGGGCGCGGCGAGACGGACGGTCCGTTCGCGGCCGACCCGCTCGACCGCTCTGCGGTGGCGGTGGTGGGGCTCATCACCCTGTTCGTCGTCGCGCTCGCGACGGCACAGCTCACCGCCTCGAAGGTCCTCGCGCTCCCCCTCCCGTTTAGTCTCCCGGTCGTCGGCGCCGAGGTCATTCTGCCGGGCGCCGCGCTCGCGTACGCGCTCACGTTCCTCGCGTCCGACTGCTACGCCGAGCTGTACGGCCGGCGCGCGACGCAGGTGGTCGTCAACGTCGCCTTCCTCGCGAACTTTCTCGTGCTCGCCTTGGTCTGGTCGACGCTCGCCGCGCCGGGCGTGAACCCCGAGGTCTCGGCCGCCTTCCAGACGGCCCTCGGTCCCGCCGGCAACGTCGTCGCCGGGAGCCTGCTCGCGTACGTCGTGAGCCAGAACTGGGACGTGTTCGTCTTCCACGCGATCCGCGACCGCACCGGCCGCGGCATGCTGTGGCTGCGCAACATTGCCTCGACGGCGACGAGTCAGGCCATCGACACCGCCATCTTCGTCGGCGTCGCCTTCTACGCGGCCCCGCTCGTCCTCGGCTCCGGCGACCCGCTCCAGCCGGGAGTGCTGCTCGCGCTCGGACTCGGCCAGTACCTGCTCAAACTCGCGATCGCCGTCCTCGACACGCCGATCGTCTACCTCGTCGTGGGCGCGGTCCGCGAGTAGACGCCGCGAGCGGCGCAAGAGACTTATCTGCCGCGTCCGTGTGAACTGTACGCATGGATCTCCGCGTACAGGGTGACGTTCCCCCCGACCCGTTTCTCGGTGCCGCAGACTTATTCGAGACCGAGTGCTCGCTCGCCGACCCCGTCCACGTGAAGGTGCGCGAAGACCCCGACGAACGAACCTGGGCCGGCCACTACGACGGCTACCACGTGTTGAACGTCTCGAAGCGCGCCGCCACCAGCGCGATGGCCCGCGAACTCGCGGTCCACGAACTGTCGCACATGGCCCGATACGAGGAGGGGCACGCCTCGCACGTGCAGTCGACCGAAGAGGCGCTGTACCTGGGACTTACGGGCGAACAGGTGGAACGCCGCAAACTCGCACACTGCTACCAGATCGCGAACCACATGAAAGACATCTACGCCGACGACATCACGCTCTCCGTCGCGCCCGCGGACAAGCTCCTCGGCTTCCTCGAGTCGACGCTCGCGGCGGCGGTCGCCGACCGGCCCCAGGTCTCGCGTGACGGGACACCGCCGGTGACGGGCGGCGCGGACCCGGAGATAACGGCGGTCAACGCCGCGTTCGCGCTCGCGTTGGTCGAGCGCCACGACATCGCCGGCCCCGACCACCGCATCTACGACCTGGCGCGGGCGGCCGCCAGCGACACCGACGCCGTCGACGTCGACGAGTTCAAAAGTCGGTTCCTCGCGCTCGGTCCGGACCCCTCGGAGAGCGACTACCGGAAGGCGCTCGTCGACGCCGCTCGGGCCTACGCTATTTAAGTATCAGAAGTTCCGCGCAGCGCCCCGCTCCGTGCCGACTCAGTCGACGTCGTTCGTCGTCGCGCCGGCGTCCGCGCCGGAGCCGACCACGCCCGCCTCGTCGGGCGACTCGGCCGACTCGGCCCCCTCCGGCGTCGACTCGTCGTCGAGGACGGTGACGCGCGCGGACATGATGCGGGTGTTGTCCACGCGCTCGATCCGGATCCGGACCCCGTCGAACTCGATCTCTTCGCCCTCCTCGACGAGCCGACCGGCGCGGTTGAACACGAAGCCGGCGAGCGTCTCGAACTCCTCGCCCTCGGGGAGGTCGATGTCGAGAATCTCGTTGACCTCGTCGATGTTCACCTCACCCTGCACGACGGCGACGTTGTCCGCGAGGAACTCCACGGGCGCCTCCTCGTCGCCTTCGAGGATCTCGCCGACGATCTCTTCGACCATGTCTTCGAGGGTGATGATCCCCTCCGTGGTGCCGAACTCGTCGATGACGGTGACCATCTGGAGGCGGTTGTCCTGCATCTCCGCGAGCAGTTCGTCCGCGTTCTTCGACTCGGGGACGTGGAGCGTCGGTTTCACCACGCGCTCCAGCGAGGGTTTCCCCTCGGAGTAGCGCAGTTCGCGGACCAGATCGCGGACGGTCACGACGCCGATGATGTTGTCGAGGTTCCCCTCGTAGACGGGGACGCGCTCGTGGTCCGCCTGGATGCACGTCTCGATCGCCTCCTCGACGCTCGACTCCTTCGCGACCGCGGTGACGTCGAGGCGGGGCGTCATCACCTCCTTGGCGATGGTGTTGTTGAACCGGAAGATGCGGTCGAGCATCTCCCGCTCTTCTTCTTCGATGACGCCCTCGCGCTCGCCCGTCTCGATGATGTCTTGGATCTCGTCGCGGGTGACGTACGTCGACTCGATGGCGGCCGAGCCGCCGATCACCTTGTTGACCCCTTTGACGATGTAATCGAAGAGGACGACGAGGGGGTAAAGCGCGTACTCGGAGAGCTTCAGCGGGCGGGCGATCCGGAGCGCCCACGACTCAGTGTGCTCGACGGCGTACGACTTCGGCGCGCTCTCGCCGAATATCAGCACGAGCGTCGTGATACCGAACGTCGTCGCCAAGACGGCCTCGCCCCGCGAGAGGTAGATCGCGAACAGCGCGGTCGCGATGGAGGTCATCGCCACGTTGACGATGTTGTTGCCGACGAGGATGGTCACCAACAGCCGGTGGGGGTTCTGTTTCATGTCGCGGATCGTCTCCGCGCCTTTCACTCCCTCGTCGACGAGGCTGTCGACGCGGTGTTGCGGCAGCGAGAACATCGCGATCTCCGACGAAGAGAAGAACGCCGAGAGGCCGACCAACACGAGAATTGCGGCGACGCCGAGGATGGTGACGACGCTGTCGCCGGGCATCGGTAGTTGGAGGACATCGGCCATCGACACGCTAGACCACAAACCCATATTCACTTGTGTTCTGTCGCCGCGCGATTAAAGCGTTCCCTTCGGACACCCGACGGGCGAGGCAATCGCCGGCGCACTCGGCCGATCGCCGACGCGTCGTCGGGCGGCGTCGCCGGCCCGGCTACCGCACAACGCGCCGCCGCCGACACGATTACCCGTCTCGCCGCCGAACGCCGGAGCATGAGCGAACCGCCGATCACCCTGTACCGACTGCAGGCCTGTCCGTTCTGCGAGCGCGTCGCCCGGACGCTGACCGAACTCGACGTGGCGTACCGGTCGCGGTACGTCGAGCCGATGCACTCCGAGCGCAACGTCGTCAAGCGCGTCTCCGGCGCGCGCAGCGTCCCGGCGATAGTCGACCGCGACACGGGCGTCACGATGTCCGAGAGCGCGAACATCGTCGAGTACCTGCGTGGGACCTACGGCGAGGGAGGGGCCTGAGATGGTCGATTTCGACGTCGTCTCGCTGCCCGAGACGGACCACGTCGCCGAGGGAGACACGGCCCCGGACTTCGCCCGCCCGCTCGTCACCGACGAGTACTGGGAGGACCGCGCGCTCAGCGAGGTCGTCGACGGACCGACGCTGCTGCTCGTCCACCCGATGGACGGCGCGTTCCAAGGCACGTACCTCTACAACACCGTCGACGACCACGGCTGGGGACAGCGGGTCGACGTGCTCGGCCTCTCCATCTCGACGCCGTACGCCCACAAGCGACTGCTGGCCGAGCGCGCGGACGGCGTTCGGATCTTCTCGGACCCCGGCGCGGGCGTGATCGAGGAGTACGGCCTCGCCCACGACATCGACGGGATGACGGGCATCACCGAGGCGCGTCCGGCCGTGTTCCTCCTCGACGCCGACCGAACCGTCGAGTACGCGTGGGTCGCGAGCGAACACCCCGAATTCCCCGACGCGGAGGCGATAGACGACGCGATCGGCCGGCTGGTCGACTGAGAGCGCAGGGTCGACTGAGAGCGGGGAAGCCGAACCGGTCACGATGCGGGCTCCCGGTCGCGATGCGGCCTCCCCCCGGTCGATTGCGATGTCGGCTCCGGTCCGCACGCGGTCGTTCTACCGCCGGCGAGTTGTCCCTACTCGGTACCGATTTGTATCGCCGCCACGAACACACGGCTGTGACAACGGACAGCGATTCCCTCCGACGCGCGGCCACGGCAGTCGCGAACGGCGACCTGGTGGTGTACCCGACCGAGACGGTGTACGGCCTCGGCGGCGACGCGCTCGACGCCGACGCCGTCGAACGGGTGTTCGACTTAAAAGGCCGGGAGCGTTCGAACCCGCTCTCACTCGGCGTGCCGAGCGTGGACGCCGCGTTGCGCCACACGCGGCCCACCGAGTTCGCGGTCGCGTTCGCTCGGGCGTTTCTCCCCGGTCCGGTGACCGTCGTCGTCGAGCGCGCGGCGACGGTCCCGGACGCGCTCACGGCCGGCCGCGACCGGGTCGGGATCCGCGTGCCCGACCACCCCGTCGCCCGCGAACTGCTCCGGGAGACCGGGCCGCTCACCGCGACGAGCGCGAACGTCTCCGGTCGCGGGAGCGTCACCCGTCCCGACGACCTCGACGACCGGATCCGCGAGGGGGTCGCGGTCGTCGTCGACGACGGCGAGACGCCGGGAACCGAAAGCACGGTCGTCGACCCCGAGGCGAAGACGATTCACCGACGCGGCGCGATGGCCGGCGCGATCGAGGCGTGGCTGGACGACCCGCCGGTAGACGGATAAAAGAGCGTAGCGGTCAGACCGACAGTTCGCCTTTGGCGCTCAGCACTTCGAGCTCCTCGGCGTCGACGGTGTCGACGTCGAGCCAGTGGGGGACGTACGTCCGTTTGTCGTAGGCTTCGCGCTCGGATTCGGTCCCGACGGTACACCAGAGTTGGGGCTCGTCGGGGCCGTGCCAGCCGCCCTGCACGTTGATACCGAAGCAGACCAGCTCCTCGCCCTCGTACTCGATCACCGCGTCCCGCCGGATTCCGGGGTCGCCGCGAATGATGAGGTGTTGCATATCTTGTCGTTCGCGGCTTCCCGCTTAATCGCTTCGATACCGACGATTGGGCGGGACACAAAGAACGCAGGAGAGCAGCCAGCGAACGACGTTACGTCGAGTAGTAGTACTCGCCGTCGCGCTTCTGTTGGCTGTCGAGCTGCGAGCCCGGCTTGTTGATCCGGGGGCGACCGGTCCGCTCGTCGCGCCGGAAAGTGATGTCTAAGTCGGCGAGGAACTCGTTCATGCCCTCGCGCATCTCCTGGGGCGGGGTCGCGTGCCCGCGCTCGGCCGGCTCGCCGTCGAACACCATCAGGCGGTCGGCGAGGAGATCGATCATGTAGATGTCGTGGTCGATCACCATCACGGTCGCGTCGTGGTTCTCCGCGTACCGCCGGATCGCGGTCGTCGCGCGCACCCGCTGTTCCACGTCGAGGTGCGCGGAGGGCTCGTCGAGTAAGTACAGCTCGGCGTCCTCGGAGAGACACGCCGCGATCGCGACCCGCTGTCGCTCCCCGCCGGAGAGGTCCGAGAGGTTCTGCTCCATCACGCGGTCGAGTTGGAGCGGCTGGGCGATCTCGGTGTTCCAGTAGGAGCTCCCGAAGTCGTCGGTGATCGACGCGAGGAACGCGTCGACGCGCATCGGCTGGTCGATCTCGATGTACTGCGGCTTGTAGGCGATGTCGAGCGCGAAGTCGAGCGATCCCGTGTCCGGCTCCAGCGAGCCCGCGAACAGCTTCGCGAGCGTCGATTTCCCGATCCCGTTCGGCCCGACGATCCCGAGGACTTCGGAACGGTTGATCGCGCCGCCCTCGACGTGGAGCTCGAACTCGCCGTCGCCGTAGGACTTCGATAAGTCGGGGTACTCAATCAGCGTCTCGCTCCGCGAGGCGACGCGCGGCGCGTGCTCCTCGAAGGTGATAGCCGAGGGGCGGATCCGCATGTTCTCGTTGTCGAGGTACCCTTTCAGGTACTCGTTGATCCCGTTTCGCACCGACTTGGGGCCGGTGATGACCCCGTACGCGCCCGGCTCACCGTACGCGACGTGGAGGGTGTCGGCGAGCAGGTCGAGGATGGCGAGGTCGTGTTCGACGACGAGCATCGAACGGTCGGCGGCGTCGTCGTCCGCGAGCTCGCGGATGAGTCGGGCGACGACCATCCGCTGGCCGATGTCGAGGTACGGCGTGATCTCGTCGAGGAAGTAGAAGTCGGCGTCGCGGGCCAGACACGCCGCGATGGCGACGCGCTGGAGTTCGCCCCCGGAGATGGAATCGATGTTCTGGTCCATCACCGGCCGGATGTTGAGGCGGTCGATGAGGTCGTCGAGCGCGCCGCGCTCGTCGGTTCGCTCCAGCAGTTCGCGGGTGTTCCCGTCGAACTGGTTCGGAATCTGGTCGACGTACTGGGGCTTGCGGGCGACCGTCACGTCGCCCTCCTTCAGCGAACTGAGGTAGTTCTGGAGCCCGGTGCCGCGGAACCGGTCCAGCACGCGGTCCCACTCGGCCGTCGCTTCGTGGTCGCCGAGGTTCGGAATCATCTCGCCGGCGAGGCCGTGAACCGCGGTCGACTTCCCGATCCCGTTCGGCCCTAAGATACCGGTGACGTTGCCCGGTTCGGGAGTCGGCAGCCCGTACAGCGAGAAGGCGTTGTCGCCGTAGCGGTGAACCGGGTCCTCGTCGAGTTCGGAGGGGAGGTTGATGATCTCGATGGCGTCGAACGGGCACTTCTCGACGCAGATACCGCAGGTCTCACCGAGACAGATCTCTTCGGAGATGTGGATCTGGTCGGGGTCGCCCTCGACGGCGTCCTCGCCGCGCTCGGTGATGCACTCTTTCCCCGTCCGGTTCGGGGGGCAGTAGTTCGCACACTCGTAGTTACAGCGGTCGGGTTGACACCGATCGAGGTCGACCACGGCGATACTGTCGTCGGCCATCTCAGATCACCAGTTCGACGCCGGAAGTCGCGAGCACCGTGTAGGTGATGAACCACAGCGTGAACGTCAGAAACGCCACGTAGAGGTTGTCCTTCGCGCCGAAGTCGCTGACGCCGATCAGTTTGTACAGCGGGTACTGGACGAGCACGAACGCGCCCATCACCAGCACGATAGTAGTGCTTTCGGCGTCTACGGGATCCGTCCCGACGTACGCGGCCGAGACGACGCCAGCGACGATCCCCGCGAGACAGCAGATCGTCGTGACGACCACGCTTCGGGTGTGGCCCGATATCCCCGAGTCGTCGCTCATATCAGTCGATCCGCGAGCGCCCGTGAAAAGCCGTTCGTTCCGGTCGTCGGCCGGTTCGGTCCGGTCGACGGCGAGCTCTATCCGACCGTCGACCAGTTTTCTCCGGGCTTCGGCCAGCCCCGAGAGCCGGACGGGCGGAGCGCGCGCGAGCCAGAGCGCTGACTGACTGGTCAGTCTGCCGCCGTGAAACCAGCAATCGTTGCTGGTTCGCGTGGTAGAAAGCGGCTGGAATTGCTGGTTAATGCGCGTGAGAGGCCGATCGAGGCCGGTCGCCCATCAACATTTATCATGATGTGTAGTTTCGGTTTCATCGATGGAAGGAACTCAAACGGAGGGGCTCGACGACCTCCCGCCGAGCGCCAAACTCGTCTTCAAGGTGCTCGAATACAACGGCCCGTTGACCCAGAAGGGGATCGTCCAGGAGTCGATGCTGTCGGCCCGTACCGTTCGCTACGCGCTCGAGCGGTTGGAAGGCATCGACGTCGTCGACGAAGACGTCTACTTCGCGGACGCCAGACAGAACCTCTACGAGTTGACCGAACCCGCACAGGAGTTCACGAGCGACGAGCGCGACGCCTCCTGTACGGCGGACTGACTGCGACGACTGCGGTCGCTATCGGTCGTTCGGCTCCGGAATGTCTTTTGCGCCGCGCACGGCCTCGGCGATGGTTAACGCGACCGCGACGAGCAGCGCGAACGTCGCCGCCAGCACGAACGCCAAGAGCAGAAACCACACGTCGGGGCCGAAGAGCGGGTAGTCCCGCGTGTCGATGACCGGCCCGAGCAGTTCCAGCGTCCGAGTCGCGTACAGGAGGACCGCGAGGCCCGCGCCGGCGACGAGCCCGACGCGGACGTTTCGGTAGAACGCCAGCGACTCTAAGAGGACGAGCATCGGCGGTTTGGTCGATCCCTCGACCGGAGTGTCGTCGCTCACAGGCTGTGTAGCCGGCGCGAGCGCAAAGAGGCATCGAAAGGGCGAACGCGGTGACGATAACGATCGAATATGGGTGTCTCAGCTCCTGAAAAACCGAGAAAGCCGTCAAGTAACACGAGCGACAAGGGCGTGTATGACCAGAGTCGTGCTGTCTGACTTTCCGATGATCGACCCGGAGACCTACCGGGACGTACTCGAGGCGGCCGTCGACGAACCCGTCGACATCGAGGTCGCCGAACTGGACTCGACCGAGAACCTGATCGCGGCGGCCGAGGGGGCCGACGCGGTCGTGACCGACATCAACACCCCGGTCACGGCCGCGGTGCTCGACGAGTTGGACCTCCGCGTCGTCGTCCGGTCGGCGGTCGGCGTGGACAACATCGACGTCGCCGCGGCCGCCGACAACGGCGTGACCGTCACGCGCGTCCCCGACTACTGCACCGACGAGGTGGCGACCCACTCCGTCTCGCTGCTCTTCGCCTGCCTGCGGTCGCTGACGGAGTACGACGACCACGTCGCCGGCGGCGGGTGGAGTTGGGAGACCGGGCGACCGATCCGCCGCGTGAGCGCGTCGACCATCGGGTTCGTCTCGTTCGGCCCGATCGCACAGCGCGCGGCGGAGCAGCTCGCCGGCTTCGACGCCGACCTCGTCGCCTACGACCCGTTCGTCGACGCCGACGAGATGGCGTCGTACGGCGTGGAGAAGGCGTCGTTCGACGAGCTGTTCGACCGGGCCGACCACGTCGGCGTCTACGCGCCCCTGACCGACGCGACGCGAGGGATGGTCGACGCCGACGCGCTCGACCGCCTGCAGGAGAACTCGGTGGTCGTCAACGTGAGCCGCGGGCCGGTCGTCGACGCCGACGCGCTCCTCGACGCGCTCGAATCGGGGTCGATCAAGGCCGCCGGGTTGGACGTGCTCGCCGAGGAGCCGCCGGAAGACGACCCGCTCGTCGGCCGCGAGGACACGGTCGTCACGCCGCACGCGGCGTGGTACAGCGAGGAATCGCGCGACGATTTAAACCGCAGCGGCGCCGCCGACGTGGCGGCGGTGCTCAACGGCGAGACGCCGGACGGCCGAGTCGACCCGGACGCCGACTGGCTGTAGGTAAAAGGGAAACAGGCGGTGTGCGACCGTATTTATAAGCGATCGAGCGCGTCGAAGTCGTCCGCGTCGTCCGTCGGCTCGCCGCTCTTCTCGTCGGCCTTCGCCGCATCGAGCGTGCCGTCGTCGAGCCCCGCCGCGATCCCGAGCCCGAGGTCGTAGGTGTCGCGGACCGTCTGGGCCAACACCCCGTCGCGGTCGAAGACGACGTAGACGGCGACAAACTCGTGGGCGGCGGGCCGGAGGACGAACACCTCGCGAGGGTCGTCGTCCTCACGCGACTCGTTGACGCGCGCGACGAGCGGTTCGACCGGGAGCCGACCGGCACGGAGGTCCTCGAACGCGCTGCTTCCGGGAGCGTCCGCGAACAGGTACAGCGCGCCGTTCGGCTCGCCGTCGTTCGACCGCGTCGTGATCGAGCCGACCGCCTCGCCGTCGGCCCGGATCTGGTCCCAGGCGTCGACGGCCGCCTCGAACATCCCCTCCACGTCGTCCGCGAAGCGGAACCGGCTCTCCCGGACGACCTCGGCGGTGGTGAAGCGGGCCGTACCGTCGGTCCACGACAGCGTCGCGTCGACGACGAACCCCGGCTCCAGCGACGCGAGCCGGTCCGCGAGAGCGCCGTCGTACCCGTCCGCGGCGGCGTAGAGGGGGTCGAACCGGCTCTCGGCGTCGGGCGCGCTCGGGTCGATGGGGTCGTCCGGATACTCGACGAGGACGAACTCCTCGGGCGGGTCTGCCGGGTTGGTCCCGTCGATGTCGGGACGCGGGCGGCGGTCGTGGACGCGGAAGCGGCCGCTCGTCGTCGGTTCCATACGATCCGGTTGGGCGGCAGGCTGAAAAGCCGGTCGGAACCGACGAACGGGTCGTATCGGGGAGGTCACGGACCGCACCGGATCCGTGTCGTTATGGGGACGGCAACCCTACCAAGCGGTAAATGGGGATCCTCGAGGACAAGTCGAACGCCCGGTTGTTCTACAAGTACCTCTCGAAGGTGTACGACACGATCAACTGGGTCAACTGGAACGAGGAGATGCGCTCGGAGGCGCTCTCGTGGCTGGAGTTCGGCGACGACCCGAAAGTGCTCGACGTGGGGTGTGGCACCGGATTCGGCACCGAGGGCCTGCTCGAACACGCCGACGACGTACACGGGCTCGATCAGAGCGTCCACCAGATGGAGAAGGCGTTCGCGAAGTTCGGCAAACACGACACGGTGAACTTCTACCGCGGCGACGCCGAGCGGCTCCCGTTCGGCGACGACACGTTCGACGTCGTCTGGTCGTCGGGGTCGATCGAGTACTGGCCGAACCCGATCGAGGGGCTCCGCGAGCTCCGACGCGTCGCGAAGCCGGGCGGGCAGGTGCTCGTCGTCGGCCCGGACTACCCGCACAACCGCATCCTCCAGCGCGTCGCCGACGCGATCATGCTCTTTTACGACGAGGACGAGGCCGACCGGATGTTCGAAGCGGCCGGCTACGAGGCGTACGAACACCACATCCAGCGGTCGACGCCGCGGAGCCCGCGGGCGATAACGACGGTCGCGCGCGTCCCCGACGAGTAACGCCGCGGGACCCGGCGCGTCACGCCGGTTCGACGACCGTTTCGAGTCTCGCGACCGGCAACCCGTCGGCGGAGACCGTGACGGCGACCGTCCGACCGGGTTCGAGGGCCGGGTCGTTCGTCGCCGCGACCCGGAACGAGGCCGACTCGCCGACGGCGAAGTCGCCGGCGGTCGCGGCGTTGAACGCTCCCGTCGGGCCGGGATGGAACCCCTTCGCCGAGAAGAACGGCACCGGCGGCTGCCGGTCCAGCGGCTCGCCGTCGACGCGCACCCGGACCGACAGTTCGTCCGCGTCGAGCGCGTCGCCGGCCTGATTCGTGATCGTGATCCGGTCGTCGGTCGCCGACAGCGACAGGGCGGTGGTCGGTGCCGGCTCCGGCGGCGCACCGATCGCCACGGTCACGACACTCGCCGCGAGCACGACGGTGATAGCGAGCAGCAGGACCCCGGCGACGGGCGTGAGCGCGCGACACTTCTCGCCCCCGATCGAATCGGTTCGAGACGGCGCACGTACAGAGAGGAACTCGGTCGACACGCGTCGACTGCCGCGGTATCTAATAAATGCGTTCGGGGGCGACGCCGGGTGTCTGGTCCCCGCCGGCGACGCGCAGACGGCGGGGGACGCAGCCGTTTAAATAACTCCGCGCGGCCGCCGCGTCAGTCGTCGTCGACGGGGCGCGGCGTGGGGATCGGCTGGAGGTCGTCGAGGAAGATCGCTCGCGGCTCGTCGACGACGGTCACTCGGTACGACCCCGCCGGCGAGAGCGTCCGGACGACGCCGTCCGCGTTTGTGGTGCCGATCGCCTGGCTGTTGCTGTCACCGACGCTCTTCGTGACGGTGACGTCGGGGAGGGGCTCGCCGGTCTCCGCGTCGCGGACGGTCACGGTCACCGGACCGCCGGCGTAGCTGCGGTCGACGGTGATGTTGAAGCCGTCGCCGGCCTCGGCGACGGGCACGCTGTCCGGGAACGCGTCGAGCGCGACCCGCTGGTGTTCGACGAACACCTGCTGTGTGCCCCCGCTGACGAACGTGCGCAGGGTGCCGAACTGGTGGGGGATGGTGATCCGCTGGACGGACCCGGCACCGAACGCGTCGGGCTGACGGAGCGCGGCCGTCTCGGGGTAGCTCGCGGCGGTCACGTCTATCGCCTCGTCGTTGCTGATCGAGCCGCCGCCGCGGTCCCAGCGGTCGAGCCGGACCACTTCGCGGACGTAGTCGCCGTCGGCGACGGTCGACAGCACGATCGACCGCTCGCTGGATTCGACGTACACCTCGGTCGCGGGCACCTCGCCGCGCGCCGCCGAGAGCGCGTACTCGCGGACGGGACCCTCGTACACCTGGAGCGCGACTTGGATCTCGTCGAGCCGGGTTGGAGAGCTGAACCCGTCCGTCTCCGCCGCGAGCGTGTCGATCCGTTCGAGCCGCTCGTCGTACTCGCGGGCGGTCGCGGCGATACGGACGAGCTCGTCGAGGAGCTCCCGGTCGGAGAGGTTCCCGGAGGCGTGCGCGCTGAACGCGCGCGCCTGGCGGCTGTTGAGCGTCAGTTCGTCGCGCTCGACGCGGTTGATGGCGGCGAGGATCCGGCGCTGGCGCTCCACGCCGCTCTCGGCGGCCTCGATCTGCTGGACGACCGCCGCGGTCTCCATGGCGGCGTCCGTGCCGTCGACGGCGAACCCGATGGACGAGCCCAAGTTCGCACCGCGGACGGACGAGCCGGCGCGGGCCTCGACGCCGCCCGGCGTGCCCAGCGTCCGGAACGTGCGGTTCGCCGGGTCGACTTGTGAGCGCTCCGGATCCTCGTCGGCGTCGTCGACCGCGGCGGGCACGCGCTCGGGCGTCGAAACGGTAGGAGCAGCCGTTGAGTCGGCACCGGACGGTACCGCGGCGTCGCTCCCGGCGCCCAAGTCGGTGGGCGCCGCGGGGGCGGCGACCGCCGGCGACACCGCGCCGGCGACCGCCGCGAACAGCAGCAGCACGGCAAGGGAGATCGGGAGGGCTCTCATACACCGAAGTTCACCTCGGAATATAAAAAAGCCACCTCAACGAGTCGGAACGAAGTGTGCTGACCGGACTCCGGCGGTCGCCCGCCGACGCGCGTCTGACGGCGGAAGTGGCCGATGGAAAGCGTTTTGCCGGGCGGCTGAGTGCCCTGAAATGTATGCGGAATGCCCCGTCCCGCGTGTTCCTCGTCGGGTTACTGGTCGTCGCGCTCGTCGCGAGCGGCGTGGCCCCCGTCGCGGGAGACGCGCCGTCGCCCTCGCCCTCCATCGACGCCGACCGCGCGACCGTCGCGGCCGAGACCACGACCGCGGATTCCGACCCCGTCCGACAGATCGACGACCCGTACGAGCCCACCACGGCGACGCGGATCCTGATCGAGCCGACGCCGGACCGCGACGCGCGGTGGACCGTCTCGGTCCGATACGCGCTGACCGGCGAGACCGACCGCGCCGCGTTCGACGCGGCCAGCGAGCGGTTCCTCGACGGCGAGATCGGCCCCGACGCGACGCTGTTCGAGGGCTTCGCCCGCGAGGCCAGCCGGAACGTCGACCGTCGGATGCAGATCCAGGAGGTGAACCGCGAGGTCGTCGTTCACGAGGACCCGTCGTCGTTCGACGTGGCGGACGGTGAGACGACGGCGGTCGGCGAACTCCGACTGACCTTCGTGTGGACCGACTTCCTGGCACAGGACGGCGAGAACCTGCTCTTGGGCGACGCGTTACGGACGCCCGACGGCGGCACGTGGCTCGTCTCGTTGGCGGAGGGACAGACGCTCGAAGTGGCGACCCCAGAGGGGTACACCGTGACCGGGACCTCCGACGCCACGGACCGGCTGAGCGACAACGCCGTGATCGTCGAGGGGCCGCGAACCTTCGGCGACGACGAGCGCGTCGCGGTCGTGTACGCGCCGGCGGCGACGACCGCCCCGCCGTGGACGATGCTCACCGCCGCGATCGTCGTCGCGGCGATGCTCATCGCCGGGAGCATCGTCGGCTACCGCCGGATGGGCGCCGACGCCGCGGCCGAGCCGAACGGGAGCGTCGCTGCGGGGGGCGTCGCCGACGACGGCGGTCGGGTCGGCGGGGGGACGAACAGCGGCGAGCCCGCATCCGAGACCGCCGGTTCGGGCGCGCCGAGCGACGAACCGGCGGGCGACGGCGCCCCGGAGGGAGACGGAGAGCCCGAGGAGGACCTCTCGCTCCTGTCCGACGAGGAGCGCGTCGAACGCCTCCTCGACGGCAACGGCGGACGGATGCGGCAGGCCGACATCGTCGCCGAGACCGGCTGGTCGGACGCGAAGGTGTCGCAGCTGCTCTCCGCGATGGCCGATTCGAACCGGGTCGAAAAGCTTCGGCTGGGGCGTGAGAACCTGATTTCGCTCCCGGACGACGGCGACGGAAACGGCGACGGCGAGCGCGACGGAGACGACGAGCGCGACGGAGACGACGGCGACAGCTGAGAGCCGGCGCCCGCCGGCCGGGGGCGACGAAACTACCGGCCGTGCGGTGTGGTGTTCCGAAAGCTCTTACAATCCGAGCGACGGAGTATCGATCATGAAAGTTCTGGTGACTGTCAAAGAGGTCGCTGAGCCCGACGACGATTTCGCGATCGAGGGCACGGACATCGCCGAAGCCGACCTCGAATACGATCTCAACGAGTGGGACGACTACGCGGTCGAGGCGGCGGTACAGCTCGCCGAGGCTGGGATCGCCGACGAGGTCGTCGCCGTCACCATCGGCCCGGAACGATCCGAGGAGACGATTCGGATGGCGCTCGCAAAGGGCGCCGACCGCGCCGTTCGGGTGTGGGACGACGCCTTCGAGGCGGGGTTCGCCGACGTGGCCGCGAAGGTGACGACGTTTGAGGCGGTCGTCGAGGCGGAAGAGCCGGACCTGATCCTCGGCGGCGTACAGGCCGCAGACACCGGGTTCGGCGCGACGGGCGTGGCGCTCGCCGAGCGCATCGGCTTCGAGCACGCCGCCGTCGTCAACGACCTCGACATCGACGCGGACGCGGGCGTCGCGCAGGTTCACCGCGAGCTCGAAGGGGGCGTCGAGGAGCTGACCGACGTCGACCTGCCGGCCGTGTTGACCGTCCAGACCGGACTGAACGAGCCGCGGTACGCGAGCCTCCGCGGGATCCGACAGGCACAGCGGAAGGAGATCGACGCGACCGATCTCGCCGACCTCGGGCTGACCGCCGACGACGTGGCGAGCGCGCTCGAAATCACTTCGATGTACGAGCCGGAAAGCGAGTCCGACGCGGAGATCCTCGAAGGCGACGCGGGGGAGAGCGCCGCGCGCCTCGCCGAGGTCCTCCGCGACAAGGGGGTGAGCGCGTGATGAGTGACGTGCTCGTCGTCGCGGAACACCGGCGCGGAGAGATCCGAGACGTGTCGTACGAGGCGATAACCGCGGGACGCGAGCTCGCGGACGCCCGCGACGGCGACCTCCACCTCGCGGTCGTCAGCGGGGACGTCGAGCAGTTCGCCGACGACCTGAACCGCAAGGGCGTCGACGCGATCCACACGGTCGCCAACGGCGAGGAGTTCGACCACAACGTCTACCAGGCTTCGGTCGAGCGGCTCCTCGGCGAGACCGACGCGGGCGCCGTGGTGATCCCGAACTCGGTCAACGGGCTGGACTACGCGCCCGCCGTCGCCGAGGCGAGCGATCTCCCGCTGGTGACCGACGCGGTCGGCTTCGAGTACGACGACGGGATGACCGTCACCCGCGAGATGTACGGCTCGAAGGTCGAGACGACCGTCGACGTCACCGGAGACCGCTTCGTCCTCACCGTCCGCGGCGGCGAGTGGGCGCCGGCCGAGGGGGTCGGCGACGCGGCGGTCGGGGCCGTCGACGTCGATCACCCCGAGTCCGGCGCGCGCGTCACGGGCTTCGAGGAGGTCGCCGGCGGCGACGTCGACATCGCCGACGCCGACGTGCTCGTCTCCGTCGGTCGCGGCATCGACGAGGAGGAGAACCTGGAGGTCGTCGAGGAGCTCGCCGACGCGCTCGGCGCGACGCTCTCCGCGTCGCGACCGATCGTCGACAACGGCTGGCTGCCGAAAAACCGCCAGGTCGGCCAGAGCGGGAAGGTGGTGACGCCAGACGTGTACATCGCCGTCGGTATCTCGGGCGCGGTCCAGCACGTCGCCGGGATGAAGGGGTCGGACACGATCGTCGCGATCAACACCGACCCGAACGCGCCGATCTTCGACATCGCCGACTACGGAATCGTCGGCGACCTGTTCGACGTGGTCCCCGAGCTCGTCGACGAGTTCGCGTAAGCCGCGCGACCAACCCGACGCAACGCTCTTTATCGGGGGTCGAGTACCGGACCTCTCGACGGCCGCGGCCGTCGTTCACGATGATCCCGATACGCGCGACCGTCCCGACGGCGACCGAGGCGAGAGCGCTGCTCACCGGGATCGTCCGATCCGCCGAGATCGACGCCGAGACCGTCGCGACAGCCCTCGCGGACGACGCGCCGGACGAAACGCTGCTCGGCCACGTTTCGACCCCGTTTTCGTCCGTCGCCGACGTGGCCGAGCGACTGGCCCGAACCGAGGCGTATCTCCGCGAGCGCGGCGACCCCCGCGCGGTGTTTCTCACGGTGTACAGCCGCATGACGGCGGCGGTCGGAACTGCGATCGACGACGGGGCGTTCCTCGATCCGGCGTGGGCCGCGTCGTACCTCGTCGCCTTCGCGGACCGCTACCGCCGGGCGCTGGTCGCGTTCGAGCGGCGAGCGTTCGAGTCGGTCCCCCGCCCGTGGCTGATCGCCTTCGCCGCCGCCGCCCGCGGCCGGACGCTCGTCGCGCAGGACGCGCTCCTCGGCATCAACGCCCACATCGCCTACGACCTCACGTACACGCTCGGCGACATCGGCATCGACCCGGACCGCGACCGGAAGCGCGCCGACCACCAGCGGATAAATGCGATCCTCGCTCGGCTCATCCAGACGATGCAAGACGTGCTCGTCGAGACGTACGACGCCGTCGGAATCGCCGGTATCGACCGCCTGCTCGACCCCTTCGACGACCGGGTGGCCCTCGTCGGGCTGCGGGGGAGCCGCGAGTTCGCGTGGCGGAACGCCGTGCTGCGCGCCGACAGCGCCGGCGGGCTCGTCGAGCGATACGTCGACTGGCGGACGGAAACCGTCTCGACGGGCGCCGCGGCGCTCATCCTCGCGCCGGATATCGACGCGGCCACGAGCGAACGGCTGCGAACGGCGGAGTCGGGCGTCGACGCGGCGCGCGCGTTCCGCGAGGCGATCCGGCGGCGGCTGTAGAGCGGGGGTGGGCTGCTCGTCCTCGGGGCGTTTATCACCCCGCCCGCCCTCCGATCCGCCATGAGCGAGGCCGACGAGCAGACGGCTGCGACGGCGACCGGTCGGAAGATCTGGATCGAGAAGTACCGACCGCAGTCGCTCGACGACATCCACGGACAGGAAGCCATCATCGAACGGCTCCAGACCTACATCGAGCAGGACGACATCCCCCACCTGCTCTTCGGGGGACCCGCCGGGGTCGGGAAGACGACCGCCGCCACCGCCATCGCCCGTCAGGTGTACGGCGAGGACAACTGGCGCGGGAACTTCTTGGAGCTCAACGCCTCCGACCAGCGCGGCATCGACGTGGTGCGCGACCGGATAAAGGGGTTCGCGCGCTCGTCGTTCGGCGGCGACTTCCGGATCGTGTTTCTTGATGAGGCCGACAGCCTCACGGATGACGCCCAGTCAGCGCTTCGCCGCACGATGGAGCAGTTCTCCGACAACACGCGCTTCATCCTCTCGTGTAACTACTCGTCGAAGATCATCGACCCGATCCAGTCGCGGTGTGCCGTCTTCCGCTTCTCGCCGCTCTCGGACGAGGCGGTCGCCGCACAGACGCGCGAGATAGCCGCGGCGGAGGGGATCGAGGTGACCGACGCGGGCGTCGACGCGCTCGTCTACGCGGCCGACGGCGACATGCGCCGCGCGATCAACTCGCTGCAGGCGGCGGCGACGACCGACGACGTGGTCGACGAGGAGGCCGTCTACGCGATCACGGCGACCGCCCGGCCGGAGGAGATCGAGTCGATGGTGACGAACGCGTTGGAGGGAGACTTCTCGCGAGCGCGAGCGACGCTCGATCAGCTCCTCACCGAGACGGGGATGGCGGGCGGCGACGTGATAGACCAGCTCCACCGCTCCGTCTGGGAGTTCGACCTGAGCGAGCGCGAGGCGGTCGCGCTGATGGAGCGGATCGGCGAGGCCGACTACCGGATCGCCGAGGGGGCAAACGAGCAGGTGCAGTTGGAGTCGCTGCTCGCGTCGCTGTCGATCGATTCGTAACGTCTTTCGAAAAAACGGGAGCGCGAGCCCGGTCGCAATTTACGCCAACACGGAAACGGCGAGGAGCATCCCGACAGCGGCGGCCGGCGAGATGGTGAGGTTGTCGTCGACGGCGACCCCGCGGACGATCGGCGGGAGCCCGTCGGCGACCGCGGCGGGAACCGCCCCGGCGAGCGCGACGGCGACCCCGACGCGGGACCCGAACGCCGGGACGGTAAAGAGAAGCGCGAGTCCGAGACTGACGAGAAACATCGCGATCCACGCAGTGGGCCGTTTCGACTCGGTGGCGGCGTTGTCGCCGAGCGCGCCGCTGACGGGGTCGCCGAGCGACACCATCCAGATGGCGGGGACCGCGAGCGTCGGGGTCATGCCGGGAATCGCGAGCGCGGGGACGGCGGCGACCGCGACCGCGGTGGTGCCGACCATGTACAGCGCGTAGCCGGCGACGCTGTCGGACTCGTACTCGCGGGTGAGGTGCCGGTAGACGGCGTGGTCGAGCCCGACGACCAGGCGGAGGTACTCCAGGAGTCCGACGGTAGCGACCCCGAGGGCGAGGAACGCCGCCGTCTCGGTCCACGAGACCCATCCGAGCAGGTACGGGACCGGAAACAGCGTGCCGCTCGCGTGGACCAGCCGCCGCTCGAACTCCACGCTGGCTCGCCACTCCGCCGCGGGAAGGGGCACGGGTCAGTTGGTCTCGACGTCGGTCGCGACCGTTTCGTACCGATCGACGAGCGCGTCGAACTCGCCGCCGGCGCGGAGCGCGGCCAGCTCCGCGGCCAGTTCGTCGGCCGGAACGCGGACCTGGGCCGCGGAGTCGCGCTCGCGGACGGTCACCGTCTCGGGGCCGTCGCCCTCGATGCCGTCGCGGTCGACCGTGACGCAGAACGGGGTGCCGATCTCGTCTTGACGGCGGTACCGCCGCCCGATCGAGCCGGAGTCGTCGTACGCGACCGCCAGCCCGGCCTCGCGGAGGTCGGCGGCGACGCGGTCGGCTAAGTCGGTGAGTCGCTCGTCGTTGGTCACGAGCGGGAAGACGGCCGCGTCCTGGGGCGCGACTTCGGGTTCGAGCGAGAGGTACGTCCGCGCCTCGCCGTCGACCTCGTCTTCGCTGTAGCCGTGTGCCAGCAGGGTCTGGACCGTCCGGCCGACGCCGAACGACGGCTCGACGACGTGCGGCGTGAGGTGTTCGCCGTTCTCGGTCACCGTCTCGACCGAGAAGTTCGCCACGTCGGTGTCGACGGCGTGCGTCTCGCCGGCAACGTCGACGGAGACGCTCTCGCCGTCGAACGCGTCCGGGTCGCGCTCGGCGAGGGTTCCGAGCGCCTCGGCGACCGCGGCGGCGTCCCCGCCGAACTCGGGCCCGAGGACGGACATGTCGGGGTCGACGGTGGCGCGTTCGACCGACTTCGGCTCGTCGTACCGTTTGAATACGGTGAACGAATCGTCGCCGTGAGCGCCGTGTTTCGAGAGGTCGTAGTCGGCGCGGTACGAGAAGCCCGCGATCTCGATCCAGTCGCCGTCGACCTCGCTCTCTGCGTCCCAGCAGTCTGACGCGTAGTGGGCGCGCTCGCCGGCGAGATGCTGGCGGAAGCGGAACCGGTCGAGGTCGACGCCGATCCGGTCGTACCACTCCTTCGCGACGCCGAGGTAGTAGCCGACCCACGGGGAGCCGATGGTGCCGTCGTCGACCGCCTCGCCGACCGTGGTCTCGACGTAGTCGCCGTCGTCGGCCTGCTGTTCTGCGGCCGGGTACAGCCGGACCGACACGTCGCGCACGCGGTCCAGCGGCGGTTCGTCGTCCTCGGGGTCGATGAACTGTTCGAGTTCGGCCTGCGTGAACTCGCGGAGGCGGAGCAGCCCGCCGCGCGGCGAGATCTCGTTGCGGTACGCCGGACCGATCTGGGTGATCCCGAAGGGGAGGTTGCCGCGGGCGTACTCTTTCAGCCGCGGGAACTCCACGAAGATGCCCTGCGCCGTCTCCGGGCGGAGGTAGCCGGGCTGGGCGTCGCCGGGGCCGATGTCGGTCGCGAACATGAGGTTGAAATCCTCGACCGTGACGCCGGCGAGCGCGGTGCCGCAGGACGGGCAGGTGATGTCGTTGTCGGCGATGAGGGCTTCCACGTCCGAACCGGGCAGCGCCTCGGCGTCTTCGATATCGGTGACGGCCTCGACGAGGTGGTCGGCGCGGTGGGACTCGCCGCACTCGGGACACTCGACGAGCATGTCGTCGAACGTGTCGAGGTGGCCCGAGGCCTCGAAGACGGGCTCCGGCATGATCGTCGGGGCCTCAATCTCGCGGTTCCCCTCGCGGATGGTGAACCGGTCGCGCCACGCGTCCTCAACGTTCTTTTTTAAGGCCGCGCCCTGCGGGCCGAACGTGTAGAAGCCGGCGGTGCCGCCGTACGCGCCGTTCGAGCCGAAAAAGAACCCCCGCCGCTTGGCTAACTCGACTATCGCCTCCGACGCCATTTATAAGCCCTCCAGCAGGTCGACGTCTCGCACGATGCCGTCGAGGTCGGTCCCGTTGACCAGCGGCACCTGCTCGATGTCGTTGCTGATGAGCTCCTGTGCGACCTCCTTGGCGGTTCGGGTACTGTTGACGGTGATGAGGTCCTCGGTCATGAAGTGACGGACCGCCTCGGCGGGCAGTTCGACGTTTCGGGTCGGGAGGTACCGAGCGCCGGTGGCCTTGATGCCCTCCCAGGACCACTCGGAGTCCTGTTCGGCGATGGAGTCGCCCGTGCTGGCCTCGCCCTCGACGACGCGGGCGACCGCCAGGATATCGACTTCGGTTACCATTCCAGCGAGGTCGGCGTCGTCGTCGAGGACGACGGCGTAGGGGACGTTCGCCAGCCCGATCTCGCGCTCGGCGACCGGCAGCGGCGTCTCCGTGTGCGTCGCGTTGACCGCGGTAGTCGCGAGCCCGCCGACCTCGGTGTCGCCGGCCATCTCGCCGCGGGCGATGGCCCGAATCACGTCGGTGACGGTGAGGATGCCGACGAGCTCGTCGCCGTCGACCACGGGGAGCCGACGCGAGCCCTCGGCGACGATTGTGGCGGCGGCGTCGTCTATCGACTCCTCTGCGCCCACGGTGGGCACCTCCCGCATCAACAGCGCGAGTTGGTCCTCGTCCGGCTGTTCGATGAGGTCGTCACGGGTGACGAGACCGCGGTACACCTCGTCGCCGTCGACGTCTTTCACGACCGGCACCGAGGAGAAGCCGTACTCTTGGATGTACTCCAGTACGTCGTTCCGGCTCCCTGGGATCTCGACGACGACGAGATCCGAACGCGGCGTCATGGCGTCTGATACGTTCATACACCGCCTTACTCCGTGGCACCTCTTGTATACTGCGAAGGTGGTCCACGAGCGCTCGCCGAATGCGCCTCGTCTCGCGTGGGTCAGCCGGTGGGTGCGTCGGCTTCTGTGGCGATTCGAACCGACGCATGACAACGGACCTGATATTCCGTCGGATCGACGGTCGAATACGTCGATCACCGGATGATCGACGCTTGACAGGGCCTCACGTCCCTGATATTCCCCTCAAAACACGGATTCGCCGACGGCGGACGTACGTGGTCCGGAACGCTTATACGTACTGTGAACAATTAACAATCATGTCACGGAGTTCCACTCCATGGGACGACCCGGACCCCGATCACCGTCGGACGGCGCTGCCAACGGATCCGACGCTCGACGCCGGCGACTCGCCGGACATCATGGCGTCGATTGACTCCTCATCGTCGCGATCGGAACTCGTAATCGCAGACCTCTCTCGGGAGAACGCGTGGGTCTCGGTCGACGAGACAGACGCTACCATCCTTGAGGAGTGGTGTTGACACGGCCGGAAGCCAGTCGTCCCGTCCTCGGCGGGTGAACTCCGTTTTTCGCGAGTACCCCTCGCCAGTGTAACGCTCACTCAGTCGCCGCTCCGTCGTCATCGGCCGCCGGACGAACGCCGGCCCCGACCTCCCACCCGCGGATCAGCGACGCGATCGTCCGACACGTCGGCGCGGGCACGCCGAACTGGTCGGCGCGGTCGAGCGCGGCCCCGTAGATCGCATCGACCTCGGTGCGCCGCCCCGCGGTCACGTCCTCGCACATCGACGACCGGTTGGCGGCGGTGTCGGCCGCGACGCGCTCGACGGCGTCGACGGCCGCCGTCTCGCCGAGCGCAACCCCGTCGGCTCGCGCGACCCGCGCCACCTCGCGGGCCGCCTCGCGGGCCGCCTCCCCGCCCGGCCCGGCGAGCGCGTCGCCGTTCGAGAGCCGGACGAGCGCCGACGGGCCGTTGATGGCCGCGTTGACCGCGAGCTTCTCGTATCGCCGCCGAGGCATGTCGGTGGCGACGGTCGTCTCGATCCCGGCCTCGTCGAACGCGGCCCCGACGCGCTCTGCGACCGGGTCGCGCCCCCCGGACAGCGCTCCGAGAACGACCTCCCCGACGCCGGTACAGGTGACCCGACCCGGCTCGACGAGTCGGGCGCCGTAGCTCGCGGTGCCCGCGAGGACGGTCGGGTCGAGCGCCGCGACCAGTCGCTCCTCGGTGAGGCCGTTCTGGAGCGAGCAGACCGCGTCGTACTCGCCGGTCGCGAGCGCCGCCGCGGCCGCGTCGGTGTCGTACGCCTTCGTCGTGACCACCGCGAGGTCCGCCGAGCGGTGGGTTCCGTCGGTGAGCGCTCGCGGGTGGACGTGGGCGTCGATCGCCCCGTCGATCCGGAGCCCGTCCGCCCGAACCCGTCGCATGTGCGGGTCGCGCCCGACGAGCGTGACCTCGTGTGTCCGTGCCAACAGCCCGCCGACGAGGCTCCCGAGCGCGCCGGCACCGTAGACGAGGACGTCCATGGGAGACCGAATGCGCCGGTGTTCAAAAGGGGTACCGGTGGTGCCGAAAGGGATACCGGTGGTGCCGAAAGGGATACCGGTGGTGCCGACGCCCGGCCGGGGCGGTCACCCCTTCAGTCCGCTTCCGGTCAGGGGGACCACGACGTCGTCGCCGGGCGCAACGTCGCCCCGTTCGCGGAGCCTCCGGAGCGCCGCCGGGGCCACGGCGCAGGTCGGTTCGGTATAAAAGCCCGCGGCGTGGAGCCGGTCCAGTTCGCGCTCGGTCGCCGCCTCCGTGATAGCGACCGCGTCGCCGCCGGTGTCGGCGATGGCGTTGCGAATCTCTCCCATGCGGACAGGCTCGGCGATCTGGATTCCGTCTGCGGCCGCGTTGTGTTGTCCCTCTGGGTCGGCGGCGTCGGCGCCGTGGAGCGCGCGGACGACCGGCGCGATGCCGGCCGCCTGCGCGCCGTACAGCCGCGGGACCTCGTCTATCCACCCCGCGCGCTGCAGGCGGCGGAAGCCGCGGTACGCCCCGAGGAACAGGGTCCCGTGGCCGAGGGGGGTCACGACCGCGTCGGGGGCGTTCCACTCCCGCTGGGCGGCGATCTCGTAGGCGACCGTGGCGGTCCCCTCGAAGAACGCCGGGTTCCAGGCGTGGCTGGCGTACCACGCGGAGTCGGCGTCGTCACCGTCCCCGAGCGCGGCCACGCACGCCTCGGTCACGTCCGCACGCGACCCGTCGATCCGGACGGGCTCGGCGCCGGCTCGGCGGATCGCCCGGAGTTTCGACGCCTTGGCGTCGGCGGGAACGTACACCGCGGCGTCGATGCCCGCGCGGGCCGCGTACGTCGCGATCGCGGCGCCGGCGTTGCCGGAGGAGTCCTCGACGACGCGCTCGACGCCCAGCTCGCGGGCTCGCGTGAGCGTCGTCGTCGCCCCGCGGTCTTTAAAAGAGCCGGTGGGGAACACGTACTCCAATTTAAAAGCCGCGTCCCAGTCGTCCGCGTCGCCGGCCGCTCCCGCGTCCGCGTCGACGAGCGGTGTCAGTCCCTCGCCGAGCGTCACCCGGTCCGCCGGGTCGTCGCCGACGGCGAGGAGCGACTCGAACGCCCAGAGCCCGTTGCGAGCGTCCCTCGCGTTGCTGACGGCCGCCGCGTCGGGGTCGGCGGCCACCAAGGTCGGCGCGTCGCCGTCCGGGATCGGTGGGTCGGCGAACTCCAGCGGGGCGCCGCACGCGCATCGCCATCGGTCGCCGACGGTCGCGCCGCAGTCAAGACAGCGGAGGGCACGGGGGCGACCGGGGGCGGCCGCCATCAGTACCGGTCGACGTTGGTGCCGACGGAGCAGACGTACTCGCCGGCGGCGACCTGCGGGAGCCGCCGCGTGCGCCAGAAGATTCCCTCGTCGTCGGCGGTGACTCGGCCCTTCAGCTCGCCGAACACGTCGGTCACCTCGTAGAGCACGTCGCCGGCCGAGACGCGGTCGCCGAGTTCGCAGTCGAACTGCACCAGCCCGCCGGCCGGCGCGCCGTACTGGTCGAAGCCGCGCGCTCGGACCTGGCGGTCGAGGTCGACGTCGCCGTCGAGGAAGCCGTAGTGTCGGAGGACGTTGAACACGCCGTCGACGCCGTAGCGGATCGACTCCTCGTCCCAGCCGACACAGCCGCCGAGCTCGGGGTCGATGGTCGGGATGCCGTGTTCCGGGCCGGCACGGGCGAGCTGGCCGTCCGGCCCCTTGATGTCGAGCACGTGGCCGCAGCCGAACACCTTCGCCAGTTCGAGGCACTCGCCGTGCAGTCGGTGCCGGATCCCGCACCGAACGCGGGTCTCGTTTATCATCCGGCTCGTCGACCCCTGGTGGAGGTCGAGGATGTAATCCGCCCGCTTTGCGGCCTGAAACGTCGCGTGGGCGATGCGCTCGCTCGTCGTGCCGTCCTCGTTGCCGGGGTAGCCGCGATTCATCTTCCGGTCGTCGACCGGATTCCGGTGTTCGGCGACCTGAAACGCGAAGTAGTTCACGACCCCGACCACGAGAACGGTGCCCGACAGTTCCGCCGGATCGAGGCGGGGAACGACGCGGTTGACGACGCCGAGCCCGTTGAGTTCGTCGCCGTCGCTGACGGCCTGCAGATACAGCGTCTCGCCGTCCTCGGCGCCGTTGATGACGGCCACCGGCAGTCGGACGGGGCTCCCGTCTCGCGTCTCGCCGACTTCGAGACGGCCCGTGTCCGTCTCGCCCGGCGAGGCGCGGGCCGTTCCAAGCGTGATCATTACGCGAATGTGGGCCGGGCGCCCCTTTATCCGTTCGGTCCGCGGCGATCCCCCGACACAAGGTTTATCGCCGCATCGGTACAGGTACGCACAATCACGGCCGCGTCGCCCGCCGGTCCGAGGCAGCACCGGCCGGCCGCGGTCGCCCCTCATGAGCATCGACATCGACCCGCTCCCCGACGCCGCCGGGCTCACCGTCACGGACCACATCGAGAACACGCAGTTCGAGCTGTACACGGACCGGCCGGTCGAGCCGGCCGCGGCCCCCGAGACGGCACACTACTTCCCCGTCGACGCGAGCGTGACCGTCGAGACCGGGGGGATCGAGATCCCGCGCGTCGCGGTCGTCGAGGCCCGCTCCGGCGACGGGACGCTGCTCACTCGCGGCGACGACTACGCGCTGCCGGCGGGCGAGTACCATGTCGGAATCGACCCCGCCCCGACGAAGCTGTACCTCTCGTTCAGTTCCCCCTTCTCCGTGTCGACGACGGACCGGACGACCCGGATCGACCTCAACGCGCCCGCCGAGGTGACGCTCGGGTTCCGGTCGCTCCACCAGGTTCCGGCGGGAACGATCGAGACGCCGACGGACCCCGAGTCGCTGATGGACGCCGTCTCGCTGCTCGGCTCCGCGCTCCAGACGACGAGCCCGGAGCGGTCGTTCCCGACGCTCCGCGGGCACCCGCCGCTGATCGAACCGGGCGAGCGGCTCCGGGTGCCCGACCGAGTCGAGCCGACCGACTCCGGGGTGCGGATCGTCGTCCCGCCGGAGTACCGCTACCTCTACCCGGTGGTCTCGCTGGCGTACTACTTCGCCGCCAAGGTGGTCCCCGGCGACCCGCCGCGGATCGAAGGCGACGGGTGGACGCACGCGCTCGAACCCGACTTCGAGCGGCGGGCGGCCGAGGCGCTTCGGCAGGCGTTTCACTTCGACTGTCTCGCCCGCACCGAGGGGTTCTACCCGGTCGACCTCCACGAGCGCGAGACCACCGCGCTTGACCTCGACTGGGGGCGGCTGTACGACCTCCCGCTCGCGACGCGGCTGGGCGAGTACCTCGCGGTCCCCTTCGAGCGCGTCGAGTCGGAACTCCCCCAGTGGACGCTGACCACGGACGTGCGCCCCGAGCCGGAGAACGTCGAACTGCTCCCGTTCGTGGCCGGCGAGCTGTCGATCGTCCGCGCGCCCGAGACGGTCACGCCCGCGACGGCCGGCGCGGACAACGGCCTCGGATTCTTCCGCGGACCGGGGACCGAGGCGGCGGCGCTCGGGCCGAACGAGTTCGTGCGGGGAGCCGCCGAAGCGCCGCCCGCCACACCGACCCGCGGCGCCGACGCGTCGGGAGAGCGCGGCGCGGTGGCGGCCGACACCGAGTTCGTGCAGCCGGAGCCGGTCGACACGGTCGAGCACGCGTGGGTCGGCGCCGGCGTCCCGCTCGACGCCAACAAGGCCACGCTCGACGCGTACCACCGCCGGTTGGAGGCGGGCGCGGTCGAGCAGTCGCGCATCTCCGTCCTCGTCGTCTGCAACGACGAGCAGATGCGCGCGGAGGGGGAAGTGGCCGACCTCTACGGCCTCCGCGACATGGTCCAGTTCGACATCGACGTGCGCCACGACCTCACCCGCGAGGAGATGCGCGAGGCGCTCGCCTCCGACGTCGACTTCCTTCACTACATCGGGCACGTCGACGACCGCGGGATGCAGTGTACCGACGAGTACCTCGACCTGACGAACGAGGACCTCGCGGTCGGCGTCAGCGCGTTCCTCCTCAACGCCTGTCAGTCGTACCACCAGGGCGAGGCGCTCGTCCACCGCGGCTCTCGCGGCGGCATCGTCACCCTCACCGACGTGGCGAACTCGCCGGCGACCCAACTCGGCCGCATCATCGCGCGGCTGATGAACAGCGGGTTCAACCTCCGAACCGCACTTCACGTCGCGAAGCGGGAACTGATCACCGGGCATCAGTACATCGTGGTTGGCGACGGAGCAACGACGATATGCCAGAATAGGAGCGGCATCGCCGTTGTCGCCGATCTTCAAAAGCAGGCCGATAACCGTTGGACGGTGTCTGCCGAGGTATTCCCAAATAGAAACCACGGAGTTGGCTCCCTCGCTGCGCTCAATCTAGAGACAGTCGAAGAGGATTATTACGTTCCATCCAAGATAACCTCTGAGGACATTCCTAGGGGTGACATAACTGCATTTTTTGACCTAGAAATGCTCCCTGTTTTTATGAACGATCAGCTACACTGGACCGATCGATTAAGTATTGATTAAGGGCCGGGGTTTCCAACTGCTGCGTTCGCCGCCGCGGGCGCCGCCTGCGTCAACAGGAGGAGCGCGGTGAACAGGACGCCGGCCATCTTCGGGTGCTCTGCCACGTAGTCTGCAACACTTTCGTGCATATTACACAAGAAATCGCGTGATAATAACATCTAACCCGTTTTGCGCTAACTAATCTAGGATATTTGAATACTAATAAATAGTAAATTAATATCGGTGTGTAGATCGCGACTTCGGGGGGATTCCCCACAGACAGCGCCGTCTGGAGTCGAAATCGTGGGGCCACCGACCGGCCGTCCGTTTTTTCTGCTCTGCCGACGGAGTCTACGGTACGACCGACATCCAAGCGGCGATCCGCGACGCGTTCGAACACACCGACTACGACCTCGGCGACGTCGCCGTCAACCGACAGCAGGTCCGCGTACCGGTGTTACAACAGGGCGCCGACTCCGAGGCGCTCACGGCGGTGATAGAGGAGGCGCTCGGCGCCGACGCGGTCGTCTCCCCGACCGTAACCACTGAGGGACTCGACGGGGAGGACACGATCGGCACCGTCGTCTCGTTCCGGCACCGGGGGTGAGCGAGTCGGTGCAGGCGGGCGGGTGGGGACGAGCGAGTGCGGAAATCGACGAGGAAAACGCCAGGCGACGGCGTCACGCGATATTATTAAGCGTGTGGTGTTCATACGCGGATACTGAATGAGAAGCGACGAGGACGGACACGGCGGCGCACAGTATCTCGCCGGGTCAGCCGTCCGGGTCGCCATGCTCCGGGCGCTCCGCGAGGACCCGCGCCGTCCGGCGGGGCTCACGGCCACGGTCGACGCGACGCGAACGACGGTGCAGCGCATTCTCTCCGGCTTCCGCGAGCGAGACTGGGTCGTCAAACGCGGCGGGGCCTACCGCGTGACGCCGACCGGAAAACGGGTCCACGACGCGTACGAGGCCCTACTCGACGAGGTCGAACTCGCGGAGCGGCGCGGCCAGTTCGCCGCCGACCTCGAACGCGTCGGCGCCGACTTCCCGACCGAGGCGGTCGACGCCGGAGAGCTGACCGTCACGACCGACAGGAACCCGCTCGCCGCGGTGGACCGGCTCACGGAACTGCTCCGGGAGGGCGCGGGGTCGACGATCCGCGCGGTGTCGCCGATCGTCATCCAGCAGTTCAACGAGGCCGCGGCGGGCGCGCTCGACGACGGGGCGTCCGTGACGCTCGTCATCGACCGCGACGTCGTCGAGGAGTCGATATCGACGTTCGGCCCGGCGACCGACAGGGCCCTGCAGGACGACGACGCGGTGGTGTACGTCTCGCCGGAGCCGATACGGTACGGCGTCTTCCGGTACGACGACATCGCCTGCGTGACCGCCTACGACCGGCGGAACAACCCACGGTGCGTGCTCGAATCGACAGACCGGACGGTCGTCGACTGGGTAGACGAAAGACTCGACTCGTTCATCGCGGAGGCCGACCCCCTCGCTTCGGTCGTCGAACGCGCGTGAGTCGGCTACTGCTCGGCACCGCGGGGGGCCGAGCGGCCCTGCTCGTCCGCGTTGCTGTCCTCGGGGCGGCCGTCACCGGCGTCGGCCGCCTCGGCGCTGAAGTTGGTCGGGACGACCGTCGGGTGGTCGATACCGACGGTCGGATCGGTGTGTGCGCTCATGGCTCTGACTGTACGTAAGCGACACACGCTCTAAAAATTACCCATAGGCATAACGCATCCCGGAGACGGGCGCGCATGTTCGAGGGTTATCGACGCGGCGAAACAGGTGTCGAGTTGCGCTTCGATCCGACTACTGGAACTCCTCGTCGTACAGGTCCTGTGCGTGTTCGATGGCGTCTTTCGCGGCCTGCTTGTCCTCCCAGCCGAGCGTTTCGACTTCCTTGCCCGCTTCGAGGTTCTTGTACGTCGAGAAGAACTCGTCAATCTCGTCGCGGATCTGATCGGGGATGTCCGCGAGGTCGTCGATGTGGTCGAAGCGCGGGTCCTCGGTCGGCACCGCGATCACCTTGTCGTCCTGCTCGCCGTCGTCGTCCATCTTCATCAGCGCGACGGGGCGGGCCTCGATGATGCAGCCGGGGAACGTCTGGTCTTCGACGAGCACCATCACGTCGAACGGATCCTCGTCGTCGTAGTACGACTGGGGGATAAAGCCGTAGTCGTACGGGTAGTGGACGTTCGAGTGAAGTACTCGGTCTAAGACGACGCCGGGAACGTCCTTGTCGTACTCGTACTTGTTCCGCTCGCCCTTGAGACACTCCACGACGGCGTAGATTTCGTCGGGCGCGTTCGGACCCGTCTCGAGGTCTTCCCAGAGGTTCACCATGTGGGAGCTACTCGGTCCATCGCTCGCAAAATCCTTTCGGGTTTCCGACGGTCGCTCGCCGGCAGCGAGGCAGATGCGTCCGTCCACGTGCCGCTGTCGGAGGACAAGCGTTCGGAGAATACCCCGAGATTCTTCAGATAATATTTGGTGCGTCCTCGGGGAAGACCCGGCGCGGTTCCGGCAACGTTGGCTGACAGCCCGGATCAATCATTCCGGCAGATCCCGCCGATATTCCGAGGATACGTCAGAAAATCATCGAATATGTTCGTGAATCGCTAATCTCGGTCGAGATCAAAAATTCGACTCTGAGGGGCCGCAGTGCGCCCAGAGTAAGCAAATTCTATCGGTTACTGCAGATTGAATAACAACATAGTTGGGAACCTTGAGAAAGGTTATAAGTTCGGGTACCCTTCAGATTACCATGTCAGAGGCACAATCGGTCACTGACGACCCACAGACACGAACGGCGGCAGACTTGACCGCATTCCAGCAGAATATCCTTGCAATCCTCTCGGAAGAGGCCATGTACGGGCTCGCAATCAAACGGGAGCTGGAGTCGTACTACGGTTCGGAAGTCAACCACGGCCGACTCTACCCGAACCTCGACGACCTCGTCGAAGACGGGCTCGTCGAGAAGAGCGAACTCGACAAGCGAACCAACCAGTACGAGCTCACCGAGGCTGGCAGCGACGCGGTACTGGAGCAGTTAGAGTGGGTCCTCGACCGGTTCGTCACCGACGAGACGAGAGCGGACGAAGTACGCGCCCTGCTCTCCGAGTAACGACACCGTATCGGCGTCCCGTGCGACAACCGCACCATTTTGGCACACGCGCGCGGTGAAAACCGCGCTTTCGCTCACTCAGCGGCTGCTCGGTCGATCCGACGCCTCCGAGGGGGCCGGGCCGTCCACGTCGGCCGCGACCGACTCGATCACCGAAAGCGACTCCTCGAGGACGGCGAGTTGGTCGTCGCTCGGCCACCCGTTTCGGGGGAGGTACTCCGTGCGAAACTCCTCGCGCATGTCGGGCGTCGCGTCGTCGACCGCGCGCACGTAGTGGTTGCTCATGAACGCCGCGAAGCTCTCCGCGGTGTCGGCGTGGACCGCGTCGCGAGCCTCCGCGACCGCGTCCGCGACCGCCTCGTTGTACGCGGCGATCGCCTCGTAGCGGTCCGCGTCGCCGGGACCGGACAGCGACACCTCGACGGCCCGGTCGGTCGTCTCGATCCGGTCTAGTTGGACCGTCCCGTCGTCCATCCACTCGGCGGGGTACAACACGAGCGTGTCGTCCTCCTCGCGGAGCCGCGGGACGTACTCGTGGGCTTCGACGAGTTCGTCGCGGCGCTCGCGGTAGAACGCGGCGGCCGCGTCGTCGTCGGTCTGCCGGGCGAGCCGCGTCAGTCGCTCCGCCTCGTCGACGATGTCGGCGGGAACGTCTGGAACCCGCTCGTCGGTCGACTCGTCCGGGTCGTCCGGTTCCTCGGTCGTCGTCTCCGCGGCCATCACCTCTCGTGCGCGCTCTTTCGCCCACTCCGGCGGTTCGTCGTCGTTAGTTCGCGTCATCGAGTGCCTCGTTCGCTAGATCGTCGGCGCGTTCGTTTATCTCTCGCGGAACGTGGCCGAGCGACCACCGATCGAACTGCTCGAGGAGTTCGCGGACCCGGACCCGTCGCTCGCGGAGTTCCGGGTCGTTGGCGTCCCACTCGCCGCGCACCTGTTTGACGATCAGTTGGGAGTCGCCCCGGACGTCGACTTCCTCGAAACCGTACTCGTCGGCGGCCTCCAGCGTGCGTATCAGCGCGGCGTACTCGGCCTGGTTGTTGGTGGCGCGGCCGATTCGCTCGCCGCCCTCGGCGACGATCCCGTCCGCGGTGACCAGACACCACCCGACCGCTGCCGGGCCAGGGTTGCCGCGCGACGCGCCGTCGAAGTAGACGTGCGCGCGGCCGCCGCCGTCGGCCAAGAGGGCCGTCAGTCGAGTGGGGTCGCTCCCCTGCACGACGACCTTGTCGTCGTACGCGACGGCGACGGCGCCGTCTCGCTTCGCGCGCCACCGCTCGTGGGCGGTGTTCCCGTCGTCGATGCGGACGCCGGCGTCCGTCAAACGGGCCCGCGCAGTCGCCGGATCGCAGTCGATCGTCGGCATTCGGTCGGAGTCGGCGCTCGCGGGACAAAGGGCTGTCCGTCCCGTGTGGCGAGCGCGGTGACCACATCGTTCGGCTGGCGGGGTGAGGACGCGGGGACGACGGCGTGCGACACCTTCCCACGTTCACGAACTTTTAAGTTGACACATTCGATTAGCATATAAATGCGATGACACGGCCAACCCGGCAACGGGATCACGACCGGCAGCGTGTGCGCGACGAGGATGCCGACGAAACCGAGACCGACGCCGAGGGGGTCGACGCCGACGAGCTAGACCCCGAGGAGTTCGACCCGGAAGAACTCACCCGGACGGCCGACGGGGAGCTGATACACGAGGAGACCGGACTCATCGTCGAGGAGGAACAGATCGATCCCGGCCCGGAGTGGCGGGCGTTCAACCACTCGGAGCGCCAGTCGAAGTCCCGCGTCGGCGCCCCGACGACGAAGACGATGCACGACAAGGGGCTGACGACGACCATCGACTGGAAGGACAAAGACGCCTACGGCCGTTCCATCTCGTCGAAAAAGCGGTCGCAGATGCACCGGCTGCGGAAGTGGCAAGAGCGCATCCGGACGAAGGACGCCGGCGAGCGCAACCTCCAGTTCGCGCTCTCCGAAGTCGATCGGATGGCCAGCGCGCTCGGCGTCCCCCGGTCGGTACGGGAGGTCGCCTCCGTCATCTACCGACGCGCGTTGAACGAGGACCTGATCCGTGGGCGGTCGATCGAGGGCGTCTCCACCGCCGCCCTCTACGCCGCCTGCCGGAAGGAGGGGATTCCCCGGTCGCTCGAAGAGATATCCGACGTGTCGCGGGTCGAGCGCAAGGAGATCGGTCGCACGTACCGCTACATCTCACAGGAACTCGGATTAGAGATGCGGCCGGTCGACCCGAAAAAGTACGTCCCGCGCTTCTCCTCGGAGCTCGAACTGAGCGAGGAGGTCCAGTCGAAGGCCAACGAGATCATCGAGACCACGGCCGAACAGGGGCTGCTCTCCGGGAAGTCCCCGACCGGCTACGCCGCGGCGGCGATCTACGCCGCCTCGCTGCTCTGTAACGAGAAGAAGACCCAACGAGAGGTCGCCGACGTGGCGCAGGTGACGGAGGTCACCATCCGGAATCGGTATCAAGAGCAGATCGAGGCGATGGGGATCCACACGTAACCGCGAACGACCGCCGGCTCCTCGCCGCCAGCAAGTTCAAGCCGGCACGGACCCAACCCCGTTTCGAATGCGGCTCGACGAGTTCATCGAGTTCGAGGCGAACGAGCGCGCCGAGCGCCGACGTCTCGCGAACGAGAAAGACTACGCGATCCTCGATCACCTCGACTCCTTCGAGCGACGCTTCGAGGAGCACGTGTCCGACGACGCCGTCGTCGGCAGCGTCGCGCCCTCCATCTTCGTCGGCCGCACGAACTACCCGACCGTCTCGACCGGACTGCTCTCGCCGGTCGGCCGCGAGGAGCGCGCCGCGAGCTTCGAGACCTCTGCCGGCTGGTACGACGAGGGCGTCTCCATCGGTGACGTGTTCGACCGACGGACGAGCCTGCTCAACTCGACCCGCGGCGTCGACGTGGCGGACGCCGGAGCGACCGGGAACGCCACCGTCACCGGGGGCGGCCCGGCCGAGAGCGTCCACGACGCGTGGGACGGGTGGCTCGGGGTGCAGCGCGAAGTCGCGATCGCCGACCGCCCGGTCGACGTCGAGATCGGTCTCGACGGGTCGCCGGACCTCGATTTCGAGGTGGGCACGGAGGACATCAAGACGCCGACCGGCCCCCGCGCGGCGGCCCGGACCGCCGACTTGGGAGAGAACCCGCACGTCCCGCGGCCGGTAAAAAAGACGCTGGAGGACGACGACTGGCGAGCCGAGGGAGCGATGACGTACCTCTACCGGCGCGGGTTCGACGTGTACGACATCAACACGATCCTCTCTGCGGGCGCGCTCGGGCGCGGAGAAGACCGCCGACTCGTCCCCACGCGCTGGTCGATCACGGCCGTCGACGACACGGTCGGCCAGTACCTCCGCGGCTCGATCCGCGACGCCCCGACCGTCGACCGAATCGAGGTCCACCGCAACGAGTACCTCGGGAACGCCTTCTGGGTGATACTGGTGCCGGGCCGGTGGGAGTACGAGCTCGTCGAAATGAAGGCACCCGGCTCGATATGGAACCCCGACCCCCAGGCGGGCGTCTCCCTCTCGGCCGCCAGCGAGGGGCGAGAGGGGCGCACCGGCTACGTCGAGGAGACCGCGGGCGCCTACTACGCGGGTCGCCTCGGCGTGTTGGAACACCTCCACGACCGCGGCCGGCAGGCGAAGGCGCTCGTGGTGCGTCACGTCTCGGACGACTACTGGGGGCCGGTCGGCGTCTGGCAGGTCCGCGAGGCGGTCCGAAACGCCTTCGAAGGCGAGTTCGGAACCGCCGAAACCTTCGGAGAAGCGGTCCGCGGCGTCGCCGGTCACCTCCCGATATCTCTGGGTCGCCTCCGGCGGAAATCGACGCTCGCGGCGGGGTTGCAGGCGAACCTCGGCGACTTCGTCGACGCCGGGTAGCCGACGGGCGCCGCGGAGCGGTCTCGCCCCGAGCGTTTTTGCCGCACCGCCGAGTGGGTAGCGCATGGTGTCCGTGGTCCCCGCGTTCGGCGGCATCCCCGCCGGGCCCGAACTCGTGATCATCCTGCTCATCGCCGTCCTCCTCTTCGGCGTTCCCCTCGTCGTCATCGCGGGAGCGGTCCTGCTGTTTACACTGCGCTCGGACGGCGAAGGGACGGACGCCGACCGCATCGCGGAGTTGGAAGCCGAGGTCGAACGGCTCCGCGAGAAGGTGGACGACGAACCGGCGGAACGCGACGAAGAGGACGGATTATAAATGAACGATGCGCTCGGCGTGCGCCTCAGTCCTCCGCCCAGTAGTACAGTTCCTCGCGAGGCGCGTCGCAGCTCGGGCAGTTCTCGGGGAGCGCGGAGCCGATCTCGCCCATCTCGCCGCACTGCCAGCAGCGCCACATCACGTAGGCGGTGCCGAACACGTCGCGGGCGTCGGTAAGCGTCAGCGACTCCGACCCGGACGGCGACGAGACGTAGAAACCGTCGTCGTCGACCCCGCGAACCGTCCCGAGCGGGTCGCCGTTCTCGTCGTAGACGGACTGGCCGATGCTCACGTCGATGAATACGGGCTCTTCAGAGTCCATGTGCGGGGGATACGCGCCGCTAACCCATAAGAGTGGTATGTGAACTTAACACACGAAAACGAGGAGTCGCCGCCGACCGGCACGGAGGCGGGGAGAACACGTCCGAGTTACGCGACCGGCGTCCGCTCGACGACGGTGCCGTTCACCGTCGGGTACTGCTCGACGATTTCGCCGTCAGTCAGGTCGCCGTCCTCGACCATCTCTTCGAGGAGCCACCACGCCACCTCGACGTGGTTCGATTTGACGGCGTAGAACTCGTCGGGGACGCCGAGCGCCTCGAAGCGCTCGGGGTCGGCGAAGGCCTTCCCGTAGACTAAGGTTCCGTCGTCCGTCACCTCGTCGAACTCGCGTCGGATGTTCTTGGCCATCCGCTTGAGCCGGTTCCGGTGTTGGGCGGCGTCCTTGAACACGGAGGTACAGAAGTACACCTTCTCGTGGCTCGCCATCTCGGAGACGATGGCGTCGTCTTTCGACCCCTCGACGGCCGACATGTGGCCCTCTTGGAGTTCGAACCCCTCCTCTTGCATCCGGCGGTAGTTCCCGTCGGACATCTCGAACTCGTTGATGTTACAGAACTCCGCGGCGCCCTCGTCTAAGAACTCGAGGAACTCCGGTTCGGCGCGGATGCCGGGGATCTCGAAGGCGGGCGTGAGCCCCTCTTCGCGGGCGATGTGGAGGATCTCCTCCCACTCGGTGCCGTGCATATCGCCCCACATCTCCAGTGGCGGGTGGAACCGGATCTCGTCGAGGCCGGCCTCAGAGAGGCGGCGCATGTTCTCGCGCCCGCCCGTGATCCCGGTGTAGAGGTGGGTGTGGTGGTCCTCGCCGAACTCGTCTTTCAGCAGTTCGAGGTAGCGACACGTCTTCGCCATCGCCTCCTGCGGTTCGCCGCCGGTGATGGAGGTGCCGAGCGCGCTCATGCGCTTTGCCTCCGCGATCACGTCCTCGTCGGACTCGACTTTCCGCTCGTTCGCGTACACGTCGGTGACGTTCTTCCGGTTCTCTCCGAGGGGGCAGTAGAAGCAATCTCGCTGATCGCAGTAGCCGTAGACGAAAAGCACCATCTTGCCGCCTTTAGCGCACTGTTCACAGCCCTTGGAGATCATCTACCTCCCTATATCGGCCGCGGCCTCAAAAAGCGTCCGAAGCGGATCCGCCCGTGAGACGGGTAGCCACGGCGCGTGACGCCCCGGAGTTCGAGCCGGCCGCGGACCGCGGCCCGAACACAAAGTATGTACCGCGGCCGCTCGGACCGGACGGCCATGACGACCGAACAGTCTGACGAATCCGCGGCCGAGAACCGTTCCGGACAACGCGCGACGACCCGCCGGCAGGCGCTCGCGGCGGTCGGTGCGGTCGGGGCGAGCAGCCTCGCCGGCTGTACCGCGCTCGACGTCGCCACGGGCGACGAGCCCGCCGAGTTCAGCGCGGGAACGGCGACCGTCGCCGACGCGACCCTCTCCGAGACGGCGTACGAGCTCAACGAGGTCACGGACCAGACCGTCAGCCGGGAGTTCGAGGTGGCCGGCTCGACGCGCACGGTCGAGGTGACGAACACCGTCGCGGAGTACGACAAGGCCGTCGAACTGTTCGACGAGCGCTATCAGGCAGCCGTCTTCGCCGCGGTGGCGACGCCGCAGGTCGAGGTGCTCGGCGAGGCGTTCAACCCGATCGCCGACTTCGACGCCGACGAGCGCGCCGAGCTGATCGCCGACCGCTACGAGAACGTCAGCGACCTCGAACGCGGGTCCGAGTACTCCACGGAGGTGCTCGGCGCCGACGCCGAGGTCGTCGTGTACACGGCCGACGCGGAGATCGAAGGGACCGGCGTGGCCGTCGAACTCGAGTTCCACGTCGGGGAGACGGTCGAAGCCGGCAGCGACTTCGTCCTCCCGCTGGCCGCGTACCCGGCGGTGTTCGGCGACGGGGAGAACGTCCGCGCCATGATGAACGGGATCGAACACGAGCAGGCGTGACGCCGGCCGGATTGCCGGCGATGAGATTCCGTCGACGCGACCGCGACGCCAGCGCCGGCGCGGTCGACGAGTTCCGGGGCAGACACCGAGCCGAAAACATATGCCGACCCCTCGCGTAGCCTCGGACGATGCTGCTCGTCCTCTGTGTCGACCTCGATGACGACCTCGGTCGGAAGACGGGGATCCCCACCCCCGTCATCGGCGCCGACGACGTCACCGAGGCCGCGGTCGCGCTCGCGACGGCCGACCCGGAGGACTCGGACGTGAACGTCTTATTTCAGGGCGTCAACGTCCACGACGAGCTGGCCGCGAGCGGCGAGGCCGTCGAGGTCGCGGCGGTGACCGGGGTCGACGGCTCCGACGTGAAGGCGAACCGCGCGGTGGGACAGGAGGTCGACCGGGTGCTCGCGGAACTATCGACCGGCGAGGAGGTCTCCGCGGTCGTGATCACGGACGGCGCACAAGACGAGTCGGTCCTCCCGGTGATCCGCTCGCGGATGCCCATCGACGGGATGCGCCGGGTGGTCGTCCGGCAGGCGCAGGACCTCGAATCGCTCTACTACACCATCAAGCAGGTTCTCGGGGACCCGGAGACGCGGGGGACGATCCTCGTGCCGCTCGGCGTCCTCCTCCTCATCTACCCGCTGGTCGTCGTCGCGAACCTGTTCGACGTTGCGGGCGCCGCCGTCCTCGGCGTGCTCTCCGGTATCGTCGGCCTCTACTCGCTGTTCCGCGGCCTCGGCCTCGAAGACACGGTCGACGGCGCGGCCGCGTCCGTTCGCAACGTGCTCTACACCGGCCGGGTGACGCTCGTCACCTACGTCGTCGCGCTGGCGCTGGTCGTCGTCGGCGGGGTTCAAGGGGTCGAGACGGTCGAGTCGGTCAGGGCCGTCCAGGCGGGCGCCGTCACCGCCGGCGTCGCCTTCGCGGCGTTCGTCCACGGGTTCGTACAGTGGATCGCGGTCGCCGGCGTCACCTCCAGCCTCGGACAGATCACCGACGAGTACCTCGCCGGGCGATTCCAGTGGCGGTACCTCAACGCGCCCTTTTACGTGCTCTCGATCGCGGTCGTGTTGTACGCGGTCTCCGGGTTCTTCCTCCCGGCGGCGCCGGGCGTCACGTCGCTCGGGCTCTCCGACCTCGCGATGGCGCTTGCGGCCGGGACGCTCACGGCGGTGTTGAGCACGCTCGTGTTCGCGGTTGCGGAGTCACAGCTTCCGGCGGCGGACCCGAACTAATCGGCGAAAAAGGAGGCGGCTCAGCGTCGGGAGCGACTCACCGCGGCGTCCACTCGTCGCACGCGTCCATGTCGTCCATCAGTTCGTCGTGGTGACCGCAGTACGGCTGCATCCCCTGTTCCGTGCGCACGTAGTCGAACTGCGCGCAGTTCCCGCAGTACGTGTCGCCGGGGCCGTCGCGCGCGGCGGCCGAGACGCCGGGGGTGACCGGGCCGCCCGGTCCGGCGGGAGCGTCGGACCCGGCCGACCCAGCCGACCCGTCGGCGGCGTCGAGCGGGGACCGGATGTCGGTCGTCGTCGAGCCGCCGTCGCTCACGCCGGCCGGGGTCGGTCCCGTCGCCCCCGCGCCGTCGCTCGACTGCGACCCCGAAGGAGCCGACCCGTTCGACGAACTGGACGACGGCGCCGCGCGAGACGGCGTCGACGCCGCCGAGTCATCGGTTCCCTGTCGGTTCGTCTGGGTCTCGACGTTGCCGTCGGGCGTGCCGCCGAGGAGGCCGACGCCGCCGGCTCGGTTGAGTTCGGCGCGGTCGACTTCGATCACCTTCGTCTCGCCTTTGTGCGTCACCTGCATCGTGACGGTGCCGCCGGGGTTGTTCCGGGTCTTGAAGTTGGCGACGCCGACGAACACGCTCCACAGCGTCGTCGCCGCGCCGACGAAGTACAGGCCCGCGGTCGGCAGCGTCAGGTCCCTCAGATCCGGTCGCGGCCCGCCGACCCACTGCGTGGGGTACGCGTGCGCGAACAGGGCGACGCCGAGACACATCACGGCCGCCCCGACGACGGCGGCGACGCGGGTGTTACGGTCCGCCGGCAGGACGGTCATTACGCCGAGCAACACGAGAGGGACGCCCACGCCGCCGAGCACGCCGCCGAGTTGTCGCGCCTCGCCGGAGGTGTAGCCGCTCGGGAGAACGACCTCCGCGGCCACGACGATTCCGGCGACAAGCAGGAGTGTGCCGGCGACGAACGACCCCACGCCCAAGTACAATCGACGCGGGTCGACCTCGGAGCGCCCCCGCCCACCGTACGCCTCCGAGAGACTGGTCATATGCGGCCTACGTCGTCCTCCCTGAAAACAGTATGTCAGACGTTCGCCCGCGGCGGGGGACGGAAGGCGGGTCGGCGGGGTGGGCGCGTCGCTCAGACCAGCGCGTCGACGTCGACGTTGGCTTCGAGGAGTTCGCCCATCACGTCCACGGTGCGCGCGTCGCGGGTTCGCCCGCCGCGGACGACGCCCTCGGCGCGGTCGATGGTCGTGACCGTGTCGGTGTTGACCGCGAGAACCGGCGTCCCGGCGTCGGCCGCCTTTCCGAGGACGGCGCCGGAGGGGCGATGCCCGCCGGTGAGGACGAGACAGGCGACGCCGGACGCCTCAAGCGCCGCGGTCTGGACGTCGGCGCGGTCGCCGCCGGTGATGACGGCCGCGTCGCGGGCGCGCCGGAAGTAGCGCAGCGCCTCGTCGCCGCCCATCGCCCCGACGAGGAAGCGCTCGACGAAGCCGTCGGTCGGGGCGTCGGTGAGCAGTTCGGCGCCGAGCTCGTCGGCGAGTTCCCCGACGGTGACGCCGGCCAGCTCTTTTTCGGACGGGATGGCGCCGAAGACGGTGATTCCCCGCGACTCGAGGAACGGGATCCCGTCCTGATCGAGCGACTCGAACGCGTCGTCGGAGACCTTGTTGAACACGACGCCGGCGAACCGGTCGCCGAAGGCGTCTGCGGCCGCCATCACCTCGTCGAGGTCGTTCGGCGACTCGTACCCGGCGACGAGGACGACCCGCGCGTCGAGCAGTTCGGCCACGTCGACGTCGGTGAGGTCGACGACGCCGCCGGTGGTCCAGCGACCGCCGCCCTCGACGAACATCTGGTCGTGGTCGGCGGCGAGGTCGTCGAACTCCTCGCGGACGCGGGCGTGGAGCGCGTCGACGTCTTGGGTGCCGCGGATCGCCCCCTCGACGAAGGTCGGCGAGTACACGACCGGCTCCATCTGGTGCATCTCGGCGTCTAAGCCGAGCACCTCGCGGGCGAGCATCGGGTCCTGGTCGAGCGTCTTCCCGACGTTCGACTGGAGCCGCGTCCCCTTCGGCTTCATGTAACCGACGCTGCGGTCGCGTTCGGCGGCGAGCCGCGCGAGGGCGACGGTGATCGCGGTCTTTCCGGCGCTGTCTCCGGTCGCGGTGACGAGTGTCGTGGGTGTGTCTGTCATGAGTCGAGTTCCTCCGGGTCAACAGTAAGTCTCACGTCGACGGCGGCGGCGTTCGTGTCGCCGTCGGCGTCGGGCAGTGCGACGAGGGGGTTGATGTCGAGTTCGAGGATGGCCGGGAAGTCGGTGACTAACTGCGAGAGGCGGCCGATCGTCTCGACGACGGCGTCGACGTCGACCGGGTCGCGGCCGCGGGCGCCGCGCAGCAGGGGCGCAGACTGGATCTCTTCGGTCATCTCGCGAGCCTCGGGTTCCGAGACGGGCGCGACGCGGAAAGTAGTATCTTCCATCACCTCCACGAAGATGCCGCCGAGCCCGAACATCAGCAGCGGGCCGAACTGCGGGTCGCGGTTCATGCCGACGATCGTCTCGACGCCGTCGTCGAGGTCGACCATCTCCTGTACCTGCACGCCGAGCACGGTCGCGTCGGGCTGGTAGTTGCGGGCCCTTGTGATCAGGTCCTCGTAGGTGTCCGCCACGTCGTCGTCGCCGACGCCGACGGCGACGCCGCCGATGTCGGACTTGTGGAGGATATCCGGCGAGACGATCTTCATCACCACGTCGCCGTCGATGTCGGCGGCGACCTCGGCGGCGCGTTCGGGCGTGTCGACGATCTCGCCGGCCGGCGTTGAGATCCCGTACGCGTCGAGCAGTTCCATCGCCTCGACGCCGAGGCGGTTGTCGTCGCGGTCGCGCACCGTCTCGAGTATCTCGCGGGCGCGCTCCCGGTCGACGTCGAACGACATCGGCTCGGCGTACTCGCGCTCCTTGATGTCGCGGTACCGCGCGAGCGTCGCGAGGCTCTCGATGCCGCGGGCGGGGTCGAAGTAACAGGGGATCCCCCGCGCCTGCAGCTGCTGTTTCGGCTCGCGGGTCCGGTCGCCGCCCATCAGACAGGCCGCGACGGGCGCGTCCATCTCCTCGCTGACCGCCTCGATGGCGTCCGCGAGGTCGGCGAAGTCGATCGTCGCCGTCGGCGCGGCCAGCACGAGGGCGGCCCCGACGTTGTCGTCGGCGACGGTGATCTCGAGCGCCTCGCGGAACCGCTCCACGTCGGCGTCGCCGATCACGTCGACCGGGTTGTGGATGTTCGCCTCGTCGGGCATCGACTCGCGGAGCGCGTCGCTCGTCTCGCTGGTGAACGACGCCATGTCGAGCGACGCGTCCCCGACCGCGTCGGTCGCCATCACGCCGGGACCGCCGGCGTTGGTGACGATAGCGACGCTGTCCGTGTCGGGGAGCGGCTGGCTCCCGAGGATGCCCGCGGAGTCGAACAGCTCGTCGACCGACTCGGCGCGGATGACGCCGGCCTGATCGAGGCCGGCCTCGTACGCCTTGTCGGAGCCGGCGAGGGTGCCGGTGTGCGAGGAGGCGGCCTGCGCCCCGGCGCTGGTCCGACCGGACTTCACGGCGACGATCGGCGTGTCTTGGGTCGTCTCGCGGGCGGTCTCGATGAACTCGCGGCCGTCCTCGATCCCCTCCAGGTAGCCGATTATCACGTCGGTCTCCTCGTCCGACCCCCAGTGGTCGACGAAGTCGGTCTCGTCTAAGACCGCCTTGTTCCCGAGCGAGACGACGTCTTTGAAGCCGATTCCGTTGTCGTTGGCCCAGTCGAGGACCGCGGTGACGAACGCGCCCGACTGGCTCATAAAGGAGAGCCCGCCGGGGAGCGCGTTCTCCGGGCCGAACGTCGCGTTCATCCCCGAGGGCGTCGACATGATGCCGAGGCTGTTGGGGCCGACGACGTTCAGGTCGTACTCGTCGGCTAGCTCCGCGAGGCGTCGTTCCCTCGCGGCCCCGTCCTCTCCCGTCTCGCCGAACCCGGCGGTGATGACGACGACGTTCTCGACGCCCGCCTCGCCGCACGCCTCGATCGCGTCTAACACGATCGACGGCGGCACGACGACCACGGCGACGTCGGCGGCCGCCTCGGCCACCTCGTCGACGCAGGGCGTCCCCAGCACCTCGTCGTAGTTCGGGTTGACGGGAACCGTTTCGCCGTCGAAGTCGTCGAGTAAATTCGACGTGACGGCGCGTCCGACGGCTCCCTCTCGGGCGGTCGCGCCGACGACGGCGACCCGCTCCGGGTCGAACATCTCATTGAGCGTTCCCATCGGTACGTGAGTATTCACACCGACGGCTTAAGATCCGCGGGACCGTTCTCATACCCTGAACACTAATGAACGATCGTTCGCGTTGCCACGGATTGACTTGCCGATCAGGAAGATGGTCGGGGGGATCTGGGCTCGAAGTTGCGGAGTAACTACCGGAGGAATGTAGGGAGGCGTGGCGCCGAGTTCGCCGGCGATCGCCGTCGCCGGTTCGCCCGTGGACGCCGGCGGGGGGTCACAGACGAGCGACGCCGTCAGTCGCGTTCGTCCGTCGGCTCGGGGTCCGAGAGCGAGGACCCGTCGGTCCGGATCCGGGTGTTCGGCTCCCCGACGGTGACGGTCCGGGGGCGGTTCGAGGCGCTCGCGTGCCGCTGGTGCTCCTCGGTCCCGTCGGCGTTCGCGCTCGGGACGGAGAGCGTCACGACGTTCCCGTCGGCGTGCGTGTCGAAGGTGAGGTCACCCCCAGAGCGGTTCGCGACCCAGTAGACGAGCCACAGGCCCATGCCGCCGGTGTGCCGGAGGTCGTCCATCTCCCAGCGGTCGGTGATGACGTACCGCTCTTCGACCGGAATGGGCGGACAGTTGTCACGGATCGACACCTCGATCGCGTCGGTCGTCGCGGACACCTCGATCCGGATCTGCGGCGTCGACTCCGCGTGTTCGAGGGCGTTCTCGACGAGTTCCGCGATGGCGTAGTCGAGTTCCGGGTGCGTGAACGCTCGCGCGTTCGGCGGATACGACACCGACACCTGTGGCCGCGACGAGTCGCCGTTCGCCGTCGCGTCGGCGGCCGTCCCGTCACCCGCGATCCAACTCTCGTAGCGCGACGCGTCGCGCTCGTCGGGCGACGTCGCCTCGTCGGCGTCGGGCTCGCGGTAGGAGATGCGGATCGGCCTCGCGCAGTCGTCGACGACCATCCCGAGCGCGTCCTCGACCACGGGGGCGATCTCGACGGCGCGAGGCGACCCGCGCTGCCGCAACAGATCGATCACGCCGCGCTGCTTCTCGGCGGTCGTCAGCAGGTCGGAGGCGACGCGGCGGATCGTCTCGGCGTGGTCGCGGAGGTCGCCGCCGAGTTCGGCGAGCGCAGTCGGGTCAAGCGCCTCCGAGTCGAACGCTTCGTCGTCGGACGTCTCCGGGTCGAGCGCCTCCGCGTCGGCGACGCGGTTCGCGATCTGCTCGGCGGTGCCGTCGACGATGTTCATGTCGTTGCGGATCGTGTGCCGGAGGAGGTTGTCCATCACCGCGAGTTGTCGCTCGCGGCGGTACTCGTCGGTGACGTCGCGAGCGAACCCCGTGACCGCCGTGACCTCGCCGTTCTCGACCACCGGTTCGCCGGAGACGCGGACCCACTTCGTCACCCCGTCGGCGGAGCCGAGCCGGTAGTCGATCTGCGCCCCTTCGCCGTCCGAGAGCCGCTCCATCGCCCGCTCGACGTACGGGAGGTCGTCGGGGTGAACGGCGTCGAGGAACAGGCTCGGCTGCTCTTTGAGTTCGTCCGGGTCGATACCGAAGACGTCGGCGACGGCGTCGTTGATAAACAGGAGCGTCTCCCAGTCGTCGGAGAACATCCAGAACACGTCGGACGAGGCCGACGCGATGGTCTCCAGCCGACGCTGCGACTCGACCTCGGCCGTGATGTCTCGCGAGATCAAGACGTAGCCGTCGACACCCGTCTCGTCGGGGAGGTGTACCCGCGTCCGGAGCCACACCCAGTCGCCGCTGGCGGTCCGATACCGATACTCCATCGGATCGTCCGGCGGTCGTCCTCCGGCGATGATCCGGGTGAACTCCGCTCGCAACTGCTCCGCGTCGTCCGGGTGGACGAGGGCGAAGGCGTCGGTGCCGACGAGCTCGTCCGGACGGAATCCCAACGTGTCCGTGATGGTCGCGTTGAGGTGCCGGAACATCCCGTCTCCGTCGAGGACTGCGACCTTGTTATCGACAAGATCGAGGAGGGTATCGGGGTCCGGCGACTCGGCCATGTGCTATCGGTTCCCGGTCCGGGTAATAAGCCTGATCGCCTGATTATCACGCGAGAAATCTTGCGGGGGAAGCCGAAGGGATCGTGAGACGGGCGGTTAGTCGGCCGAGACGCCGGCCGTGTCGAACGCGGCCGACAGCGGGTCGGTCGCCGACCCGTCGACGGTGAGCGTGACGCCGGCGTCGCCGAGTTCGACGGTGGCGTCGGTTGCGCCGCGCGTGTATTCGGCCGCGTGGTCGCCGTCGGGGTCGAACCTGACGCCTTCGACCAGCAGGGGCGTCTCGCTCAGCTGTTCGACTTTGCGGTAGGCGGTCGAGAGCGCGAGATCGCACGCGTCGGCCAGTTCGCTCGTCGTCATGGCGGTGTCGGCGGCGCTGAGGATCGCCCGACAGTCGGGGTCGGCAAGCGCGTCGAACGTGTTGTCGAGCGTCTCGTCGCCATCCGTCACGGTCGTGGGGCCGGTCGATTGCGGCGCCTTTCGCTTCATGGATGTAGGTATGGGCGCGGGCCCCCCAAACGTCGGCCCTGTATATGTGGGGTGTTTTATAAGGAACCGCTCGGTGACCCGACGCGCGACCGGGAGGAGAACGACGGTCCGGTGTCGGCGAGAGAACGACGAGTCCGGTGCCGGCGAGCGCGCGGCGTCAACGTTTTGCCCGGCGGCGGCAACCAACGCACGCAGATGGGACCAGGGATCAGAGCGGAGGTGTCGCTCTCGGCGGCAGCGCCGTCTCCGTTCGACGGGGTGATCGACGGGACGACGCCGATATACAGCGTCGCGCGGTGCGCGTCGAACGGCGACTCGGAGACGGTCGTCCTCGAGTTCATCGCCGACGCGGACCTCCCGGCCCTCGACGAGGTCGAGGTCGTGTTCGACTACGGCGCCAAGGCCGCGTATCGGTTCGAGGCGCCGTGCGTCGAGGAGTCGCCGTTCGCGATACTCGACCGACACGGCGTCCCCGTCTCGGAGACCACGATCCGAGACGGACGCCTCCTCGTCACCTTCCACGCGACCGACCTGCCGACGCTCCGCTCCGTCCTCGACGAGTTCCGAGAGTGTTGTGCCGACATGCAGGTGTTGCGGCTGCTCCAGTCGTCGTCGACGCCCGAGGAGTCGGACCTGGTCACCGTCGACCGGAGCGAGCTGACCGAGCGCCAGCGCGAGGTGCTGACCGCGGCCCACGACGCCGGCTACTTCGACCATCCGAAAGGCGCCAACGCCGGCGAAGTCGCCGCGTCCCTCGACATCGACCGCTCGACGTTCTCGGAACACATCGCGGCGGCCCAACGGAAGCTTCTCTCGACGATACTCGACTGACCCGCCGGGCCGGCCGACCGGATTCCTGTAGGTTCGGAATGCGAAGCACCTTTCATGTGGTGTAGTGTCGTACTTGCAGTCATGACGAGCCCACAGACACACACCTTCGTCTGCCCGGAGTGTCGCCGGTCGATCGAGGTGGACGACGCGATGCGGACGACACTGCTCGAGGCGGGCTGTGTCGTCTGCGGCGCCCCCATCAGCGAGGCGCACATCGCCGCCTCGCCGACCGCGTAACGAGCGGTTCGCGAACCGCTGCCGCGTCCGGTCTCGTGCCCTTTATACCCGCGTACGCAGTGAAATGGGGTATGGCGACGAGAAGCGAGGTCGAGATGTCGGACGCCGCGGTCGACGCACTCCTGTCTCGACACGAGACAGGGGTGTTGTCTCTCGCGCAGGATGAGACCCCGTACGCGATTCCGATCTCGTACGGATTCGACGAGGAGTCCCGGAACGCCTTCCTCCGACTCGTTTCGACCCCCGACAGCGAGAAGCGAGCGTTCCTCGCGTCGGACCCGCAGGCCCGGATCGTGGTGTACGAGGAGGGGACCGACAGCGACGACGAGGAGTACGCCAGCGTCGTCGGCGTCGGCACCCTGTATCAGGTCGATCTCGACGATCTCACGCCCGAGACGATCGCGCAGTACGGCGAGACGCGCCGCCCGTTGTTCGAGATCTGGGCCGACGGGAAGTCCGAACTCGACATCGAACTGTATCGGTTCGAACCCGACCGGCTCACGGGCCGGACGGTCACCGTCGACCGCGACGACTGAGAAGCGGTCGATTTGCTCTCGGGATTTATAAGGAGTCGTCAGCGCCGCCGACGGCGATCAGTCGTCCGCGGTCGCGGCGTCGACCGCGGGTTCGTACAGCTCGCCGGCGCGCTCGCGCTCGGTGAGGTACTCGTCGGCGTCGAGCGCCGCTTTCACGCCCATGCCGCCGGCGGTGGCCGCCTGCTGGTAGTGGAAGTCCACCACGTCGCCGGCGCCGAAGAGGCCCGCGACGCCCGTGGCCGTCTGGTTCCCGCCGCGGCCGCCCTCGGTGATGAGGTACCCCTCGTCGTCGGTCTCGACGCCGAGCCCCTCCAAGTAGCCCGTATTCGGCGTGTGGCCGATGGCGAAGAAGACGGCGCCGACGTCGAAGTCGTATTCGTCGACCGCGTCGGCGGTGGCCGGGTCTTCCAGCTTCTCCGTCGGGTGCCCGTCCGGGTGCTCGACGAGCGTCACACGGTCGATGCCGTCCTCCGGCGTGCCGTGGATCTCGGTGAGCTCGGTGTTTAAGAGGAGTTCTATCTCGCCGTCCTCGACCTTCTCCATCGTGCGGTCGATCCAGACGTCCTCGGCGCGGAACTCCTCGCGGCGGTGGACGATGTACACCGTGTCCGCGAACTTCGTGAGGAAGTTCGCCTCCTCCATCGCGGCGTCGCCGCCGCCGACGACGACCATGTCCTCACCGCGGAAGAACGCGCCGTCACAGGTCGCACACGTCGAGAGCCCGTATCCCATCAGTTCGTCTTCGCCGGGGACGCCGAGCGTTCGGGCGCTCGCGCCGGAGGCGGCGATCACGGCGTCCGCGGTGTAGACGTCGCCGTTCGAGAGTTCGACGCGGAAGTGGCCCGCGGGCGCTTTCGAGACGTCCTCGATGATCCCGTTTCGGGCGTCGGCGCCGAACTTCGTCGCCTGCTCTTTCATGTTGTTGATGAGTTCGGGCCCGGAGATACCCTCGGGGAAGCCGGGGTAGTTCTCCACGTCGGTGGTGAGCGTGAGCTGCCCGCCCGGCTCGTCGCCCTCGATGAGAAGCGGGTCGTTGTTCGAGCGCGCGGCGTAGATGGCGGCCGAGAGGCCGGCGATACCGGTGCCGGCGATGATCAGTCGACGATGGTCGACAGTATCGTCAGTCATGGATATGGATTCGCCGTCGCGAAGTATGTAGGTTGCGACTGTTGCGTCTTCGCTGCACGACCGCCGAACGCTCGGGGGGTCCGCCGGCGACGACGACCGCCGGCGACGCGTCTCCGAGCGGCCGAGCCGCCTCAGTCCGTCGGGTACTCCGGGAGCCCGCCCGTCGGCGGCGAGGGGGCGTCATCGATCGCTTCGAAGAACCGGCCGGCGACGAACGCCTGGACCACGTTTTCGAGCGACTCGTCGTCGGACACCTCCTCTAAGAGCCCGAGGGGGACCTGCGCGCCGGCCATGGTGGCGTGCCCGCCGGCGGAGCCGACCGGGTCGAGCGCGTCGCGGAGGAGTTCGCCCACGTCGAGGTCGGCGCCGCGAGCGCGCGCGGAGCCGTAGATGACGCCCTCCATGTAGCCGAACACGAACGTCACCGCGATGCCGTCCAGATCGAGGAGGCGCTCGGCGGCTTGCGCGAGCGTGTCGCGGTCGCCGATCTCCCCGACGCAGGAGGCCACGGTCGAGCCGCGAACGTCGCGGCCGTTGATGGCGCGGGCGAGGACCCGGAGCGTCTCGGGACTCACGCTCGGGCTCTCGACGCGCCGGAGCGTCGACTCGTCGGCGAGCGCCGACAGCGACGCCGCCGCCTCGAAGTCCGGGATCGACGTCGACCGCGTGAAGTCCTTCGTGTCGATCCGGATGCCGTACAGGAGGGCGGTCGCGAGCGAGCGGTCCGGCTCGATCCCGAGCCGAGAGAGGTAGCCGTGGATGAGCGTGCTCGTCGCGCCGGCGTCCGGGCGGATGTCGACGAACTCGCCGGCGACGGGACCGCGCGGCGGGTGGTGGTCGACGACGATGTCGACCGGGTGGCCCTCGGGGAGGCTGTCGTTGATCCCGGCCCGCGAGTGGTCGACGAGGGCCACCCCGCCGTACCCGTCGAGGTCGAGGTCGTCGAAGGTCCGAAGCGAGAGGTCGAGGAGGTTCATCATCGCGCGGTTCTCCTGGTGGGCGATCTCGCCCCCGTAGCAGGCGTCGGCCGGGACGCCGACCGACTCGGCCGCCCGCGCGAGGCCGAGCGCGCTCGCGATGGCGTCGGGGTCGGGGTTGTCGTGGGCGACGACCAAGAGCGGGCCGGAGAGCGTCCGGAGCGTGGACACGAGGCGGATCGGCTCCTCGTTGGCGTCGGCGCCGGTCGCCTCGCGGACGCGGGCGGCGATCGCCTCCACGGGGTCGACGAGGCGGTCGGCGGTCTCGCGGAGCGTCGCCTGCTGTTCGTCGGTCGGATCGTCGCCGACGTGCGCGACGATCATGGCGTCCGGGTACGTGCGGCGCGCGGCGACCGCGGCGGCGACGTTCCGGGCGGCGTCGTCGCTCGCGATCAACACGACCTCGGCGCTGTCGGGGTACGTCGCAGGGTCGGTCGGGTCGGCCTCCACGGTGGCGACGTTGCGGTCGCGCAGGGTCGAGACCCACCCGGTGTCGTCGGTGACCGCGACGAGGTCGCCGTGTGACTGGCGGGTGCGCTCGACGAGGGTGTTCCCGACCGCGCTACAGCCGAGCAGCAGACGCCGGGCCATACCCACGCGAGGGCATCCCGACGCAAAACGCTGCCGTCATTCCGCCGGGTCGTGCTCGGTCGGCTCCGCGTCGGCGCGCTGGGAGCCGTTCACCGCGGCGGCCACGTCGACGGCGGCGCGGTTCTCCGCCACGTCGTGGACCCGGACGATGTCGGCCCCGCGGTCGGCGGCGAGCGCGGTCGCGGCGACCGTGGCGTGTTCGCGGTCGTCCGGATCGCGGTCGACGGCCGCGAACAGCGACTTGTGCGAGTGGCCGATCAGCACCGGGCAGTCGAGCGCGGCGAACTCGCCGACCCGGTCGATCAGGTCGAACGACTCGCCGGGCGAGGTGCCGAACCCGATCCCCGGATCGACGATCACCCTGTCGCGGTCGATGCCGGCCGTGTCGGCGAGCGCCAGTCGCTCGCGCAGCGACGCGATCACGTCGTCGACGACGTCGTCGTACTCGGGGTCGTTGGTCGGGTCGACGGGCGCGTCGAGGCTGTGCATCACCACGACCGGACAGCCGGCGTCGGCGACGACCTCGCGCATCGCCGGGTCGGCCAGCCCGGTCACGTCGTTGATGATGTCGGCGCCGGCCGAGAGCGCCGCCGCCGCGACTTCCGGTTTTCGCGTGTCGACGGAGACCAGCACGTCGCCGTCGGCGACGGCCGACACCGACTGGACCGCCTCGATGGTCGGGACGACCCGGTCGATCTCCTCGTCGACCGGAACGGGGTCGGCCCCCGGCCGAGTGGACTCGCCGCCGACGTCCACGATGTCGACGCCGGCCCCGACCATTCGCTCGACGCCGGCGACCGCGTCCTCCATGGCGGCGTGTCGCCCGCCGTCGTGGAAGGAGTCGGGCGTGACGTTGAGCACGCCCATGACCGCGGTGCCGTCGCTCCAGGGGTACGCCGCGTCGTGAGGCGTCCGGTCTCCGGGTGAAGACGACCGCTCCCCGTCGAGGCCGACCCGATCGGCGATGTCGGCCGCGATCCCCGCGAACGCCTCGCGCTCGGCGAGCCGGTCGCAGAGCGCGCGGTACGTCGCGACCGTCCCCGCGAGGGTGACGGGGACGCGCTCGCCACCGGAGGCGCGCCCGTCGCCGGCGCCGAGACCGCCGAGCGCCGCCTCGCCGCCGACCTCGCGGAGGAGGGCGGCGATCCGCTCCGCGCGGTCGCCGCGAAGCCGGAGCGAGAGGACTCGGTGGTCGAACGCGTCTGCGCGGTCGGCGGCCGCGTCGGATGCGAGCCCGCCCCTTTTAAGTGTGCGAGTCGCGCTCGCGGTGGGGTCGGTGCCGGTTGGGGAGCGCGGCGTGACGGTCCGCATCCGCGCCGCGCGGGCTTCCGCGACCGCGAACAGCGAGCCGACGAGCAGCACGCAGTCAGCGTCGTCGGCTCGCTCGACCGCGGCGTCGAGCGCGGCGGCCACGTCGCTCCCGGCGGTCACGTCGTCGACGCCGGCGGTTCGGAGCGCGGCGGCCAACACCTCCGGATCTTCTGCTCTGTCGAGGTCGGGGCGGCAGGTGATCGCCGAGGCCGCCGGCGGGAGCGCGCTCACGGCGGCCGCGTGGTCCTTGTCGTGCATCGCGCCGTAGACGAGGTGGAGGTCGTCGTAGTCGTACTCGGCGAGCGTACCCGCGAGCGTCTCGCAGGCCGCCGGGTTGTGCGCGCCGTCGAGGACCGTCAGGGGAGCGGTCTCGACCACCTCGAACCGGCCGGGCCACGTCGCTCGCGCGAGGCCGTCGCGGACGGCGGCCTCGGAGACCGACGCGTCGGACGCGTCCGCGGCCTCGGTCGACTCGCCCCCGTCGTCGAGCGCCGTCGCGGTGCGGCGAGCGAGCGCGGTCGCGATTCCCGCGTTCGTCGCCTGGTGGTCGCCGACCAGCGGAATTCGGAAGGTCCCGTCCAGTTCGCCCGAAAACGCCACTTCGGCATCTGTCGGACTCACGCGACCCTTATAAGCGACGGAGAGAGCGGGTTCGTCGGTCGTCGCGTCGGCTGCGTCGGCCGCGTCGTCGGACGCATCGCGCTGGCCTGCCCCGGCAACCGTGGCGACCGGGGCACCGGCGTCGGCGGCGACCTCGCGCACGACCGACAGGGCCTCGCCCTCGCAGGCGGTGACGAGGGGGACACCCCCGCCCGCGATCCGAGACTTGGTGCGGGCGATTTCCGCGACCGTGTCTCCGAGGACCGCCGTGTGTTCGAGCGAGACGTTCGTGACCGCGGTCGCGACGGGGTCGACCGCGCTGGTGGCGTCGTACTCCCCGCCGAGGCCGACCTCCAGGACCGCCACGTCGACCTCGCGGCGCGCGAACTCGTGGACCGCCATCGCCGTCACGACCTCGAAGAAGGTGAGGGGCTCGCCGGCGGCCGCGCGCTCGACGAGCCACGGCTTCACCTGCTCGACGAAGTTGGCGATCGCCGCCTCGGTCATGGCCAGCCCGTCGACGCGGACCCGTTCGGCGAGCGCGGAGAGGTGCGGAGAGGTGTAGAGGCCGACCGAGAGCCCGGCTTCACGGAGGATCGACTCGGTCATCCGCGCGGTGCTTCCCTTCCCGTTCGAGCCCGCGACCTGCACGAACGACACGTCCGCCTCCGGGTTCCCGAGCCGGTCGAGCAGGGCCGCAACGCGCTCGGTCCCCGGCTTCACCGAGAAGCGGCGGAGGTCGAAGAGGAACGCCGCCGCCTCGTGGTAGTGCATACGCTTTGGGTCGGCTCGCCGTCGCTTAGGCGTAACGGACCGGGAGCGACGCGAGGCGCCGACCGGGCGGTCGGGGTCGCGCTCGAAGAGCAACCCTTACGCGCGCGGCACCCCGATTCGTTCGCATGAACGAGACCGCGGCCGCGTCGGCGCCGGACGCCGAGACGGAGGGGCCGGATCGCCGCGCTGCCGGCACCGACCCGGTCGTCGTTGGCGACGGCGTCCGCAAGTCGTACGGCGACGTCGTCGCGCTCGACGGCGTGGAGGTCCGGGTCGAACCCGGCGAGGTGTTCGGGCTGATCGGCCCCAACGGCGCGGGGAAGACGACGCTCGTCCGCGCGCTGACGGGCACGACCGACGCCGAGGGCGTCCTGGAGGTGTTCGGCGTCCCGCCGACCGAGGTCGACCCGCAGCGGGTCGGACTGCTGCCGCAGTCGTTCGACCCGCCGGAACGGCTCACGGCGACCGAACTGGTCGACTACTACGGCGGCCTGTACGACGCGGCCCGCGACACCGGGTCCGTCCTCCGGGATGTGGGGATGGCCGACGACGCCGACGCGTGGTACGAGACGCTCTCTGGCGGGCAAAAGCGGCGGACCTGCGTCGCCACCGCCATCGTCAACGACCCCGACCTCCTCTTTCTCGACGAGCCGACCACGGGGATCGACCCGGCCGGGCGGCGGTCGATCCACCGCCTCATCGAGCGGCTCGCCGACGACGGCACGACCGTCTTCCTCACGAGTCACGCGATGGACGAGGTCGAGCGGCTGGCCGACCGGGTCGCGCTCCTCCGCGACGGCGCGGTCGTCGCCGTCGGCGCCCCCGACGACCTCATCGCCGAACACGGCGGGGACCCGCGGCTTGAGGTCGCGCTCGGCGAGGCGGCGGCGGAGGCGGACGCCGAGGCGGTGACGGCGGCGCTCTCCGGACGCGCCGCGGTCGAGTCCACCCGCAAGGGGCTCCGGATCGTCGGCGTCAGGCCGGAGGATATCGGCGACGCCGTCGACGCGCTAGAGGCGGCCGGCGTCGCCTTCGAGTCGCTCGCGTGGTCCGAGCCGTCGCTTGAGGACGTGTACCTCCGACTCACGGGCGAGGAGTACTCGCCGCGGGCGGGGGGCTTCGACGAAGCCGAGACGGAGGAGGGCGACCGATGACCCGCGCGGGGCGGATCGCGACCGAGGCGAGCGCGGCGGCGCGGTCGTTCCTCCGGCGGCGGACGGCGGTGTTCTTCACCTTCTTTTTCCCCGTCATCCTCGTGGTCATCTTCGGCGCGTTGGTCCAGACGCAGCCGACCGGCGGCGGGCTGTTCGCCGAGCCGGCCGGCTACTACATCCCCGGCTACCTCGCGGTCGTCGTGCTGTTCACGCCGCTGTCGCGGGTCGGCTCGGAGATCGCCAGGCACCGCGACGGCGGGCGGTTCGAGAAGCTGGCGACCACGCCGCTCTCGCGCACCGAGTGGCTGCTCGCGCACACCCTCGTCAACATCGCGATCATCGGCGCGGCGAGCCTGCTCATCTTGGGGCTCGTCCTGGCCGTGACCGACGCCGAGCCGGTCGTCTCGCCGGCGCTCGCGGTGTTGCCCGTCTTCGTGGTCGTTGCCGTCGCGCTCTTCTGCGGGCTCGGCGCGCTGCTCGGCGCGCTCGCGGACTCACAGGACGGGGTGATCGCCGCGAGCAACACGGTCGCGCTCCCCCTCCTCTTCCTCTCCGAGACGTTCGTCTCGCCGGCGCTGCTGCCGGAGTGGTTCCTGCCGGCGGTGGCGGCCTCGCCGCTGACGTACTTCGCGCGGGGGACCCGAGCGATCGTCTTCGAACCCGGCCCGTGGCTCGGCGACCTAGCGGTGCTGTCGGTGCTCGCCGTCGCGTTCCTGGCGCTCGGTGCGTACGCGGTGCCGCAGACCGACTGACGGGGGGTTTACGCCCGACACGGCGCCGGCGACGCGGAAGCCGGTCATTTATATCGTCTGATACCCTCCCCGACAACGAGAGGGAAAGCGTTGCCCACCGTTCAATTCACCTGCTCGGACTGCGCACAGACCATCGAGGTCAACGACGAGATGCGGGAGACGATCCTCGACGTGGGGTGTCCGGTCTGCACGACCGCGGCCGCCACGGACGACTTCGAGGACGAGTAGCGGCCGTACCGCCGGGAGCGCCCGCGTGGCTATTCATCCGATCGGCTCGATCACGAGAGAATCTCGACCACGTACCCGTCCGCTTCGAGCGCGTCGACGATGTCGGCGGCGTGGTCGGCGTCGTCGGTCTCCAATTCGAGTTCCAGTTCGGCGGCGTTGACCGCCACGTCCCGCGAGGTGCGGTCGTGGTGGACCGCGTAGACGTTCGCGCCGGTCCGGGCGACGATACTGGAGACGCGCTCCAGTTCGCCGGGGCGGTCTTTTAAATCGATCGTGATCTTCAGGTAGCGGCCCATCTGGACGAGGCCGCGCCGGATCACGGTCCCGAGGCGGTTGAGATCGATGTTGCCGCCACAGAGCGCGGCGACGACCGTCTCGTCGTCGTCGTACGCGAACGCCTCGGAGAGGACGGCCGCGAGCGCGACGGCGCCGGCCCCCTCCACGAGCGTCTTCGAGCGCTCTAAGAGCAGCGTGAGCGCCAAGGCGATCTCGCGGTCGTCGACCGTGACGACCTCGTCGACGTACTCGGCCATGACTTCGAGGGTCTGTTCGCCGACCGACCGCGTGGCGATCCCGTCGGCGATCGTGTCGACGCTGTCGATCTCGGTGACCTCGCCCGCCGACAGCGACGCGGCGGCCGAGGCCGCCCCCTCGGCTTGGACGCCCACGACCCGCGCGTCGGGGAGTTGCTCTTTGATCGCGACCGCGACGCCGGAGATGAGCCCCCCGCCGCCGATCGGGACGACGACGGTGTCCAAGTCGGGACAGTCGTCGACGATCTCCAAGCCGAGCGTCCCCTGTCCCGCCATCACCACGGGGTCGTCGAACGCGTGGACGTACGTCCGGCCCTCCTGGCGCTCCAGCTCGTGGGCGTACGCCTGCGCCTCGTCGTAGTCGACGCCCTCCAGCCTGACGCTCGCGCCGTACCCGCGGGTGGCCTTCACCTTCGAGACGGGCGCGAACTTCGGCATCACGACGGTGGCGTCGACGCCGGCGCGGTCGGCCGCGAGCGCGACCCCCTGCGCGTGGTTGCCCGCGCTCGCGGTGACCACGCCGGCCTCGCGCTCGGACTCGGAGAGGGTGGCGATGCGGTTCATCGCGCCGCGGATCTTGAACGCGCCGGTGCGCTGGAAGTTCTCCAGTTTGAGGTGGACGTCGGCGCCGCTCATCTCGGAGAAGGTCCGCGACCGCTCTAGCGGGGTGTGGCGGGCCACGTCGTCGACGCGCTCTCGCGCCTCGCGAACGTCGGAGAGACTGATCATACGCCGTTTTGACCGGGCCGAGCGCTAATCGGTTCCGGTCCGGGGCGGCGTCCGACTGGACGAAGCGAGGACGGCTCGAAACCGAGCCGCGGGCTCGCCGTCTGTGAAAGGGGGAATGCACGCGTGTGACGTGCAAGTGAACGAAGATGAGCCGAATACAAAAAGGTGCGGCTAGCGGAGTGGAAGTGAAACCGCACGACTGCGGCGCCGTCATCGCTCCGTCAGACGGGATCGCGGGTGTTCAGGCCGACCCGAACGGCCGCTCGGTCGACGTACCGATCGACCCGAGCCGCGAAGCCGAGGTCGGTGGCGGTCCCGGCGCCGGGGCCGTCGGCTCCGCCCGGCCACGTCGCGTCCGCGTCGAGGCGGTCCGGGTCGCCGACGTACACCGCCGCCTCGTCGGGGTGCCCCTCCGGCGCGTCGAGCGGGACCGACACCCGTCGGTACAGCCCCGTCTCGACGGACTCGTAGGCGTCGAGCGCGGCCGACTCGTCGGTCCGGAGGAGGCGACCGCCCGTCTCGCCGCCCGGCGCGAGCGTCGGGTACCGCCCCTCGACGAGGTGAAGCCCGAACAGCGTCGCCGAGCCGACGTACACGTACGAGTCGAGCACCTCTGCGGCTCGCTCCGGTTCGGTCAGCGTGCCGTACACGAACACGTCCATAGCCCGTGTGAGTCGTTCGCGTGCTTTAACGTTCGGGCACGGAACCCCGATCGCGACCGGCGTCGGTACACGGCCGCGCTCGGAGCGGTGATGCCCCGTCGCGGCCGGCGTCGGCTCCGACATATAAATGCGGAGGGGCCGTCTCTGTGGTGACAGATGGACCTCTCGCGGCTGCGACGCGTCTGGACGCGGGTCTTTTCGCTCGCGTGGCCGGTGATGGCCGAGCAGACGTTCCGCACCGCGATGCGGACGACCGACGTGCTCGTCACCGCGCTGTTCTCCCCGGCGGCCGTCGTCGCGATCGGGCTCGCCGACCTCTACGCGCGGTTCCCGCTCCGGATCGGCCTCGGCCTCGGCGGCGGCGCGATCGCGCTCTCCTCGCAGGACACGGGGGCGGGCGCGACCGGCACGCGCGACGAGGCGGTGACGCAGGCGATCCTCGTGGGCGCGCTGGCGGGGACGCCCTTCGTGCTCTTCGGCTTCCTGTTCGGCGAGCACGCGATCGACCTCTTCGGGCGACTCGTCGGCAAGCGGACGCCCGCGGCGGTCGTCGCGCTCGGGTCGACGTACCTCGCGATCGTCTTCGCGACCGCCCCCGCGCGCCACGTCGCGTTGATCGCCGCCCGCGCGCTGCAGGGGACGGGCGACACCCGCACGCCGATGTACGTCAACGTCGTCGCCAACTCGGTCAACATCGCGGGGTCGATCTGTCTCGGGCTCGGGCTGTTCGGCCTCCCGCGGCTGGAGGTCGTCGGCGTCGGCCTCGCGACCGCCGGCGCCAACGTGCTCACGGCGGGGCTCCTGTGTCTCGCCATCTGGGGGCCGTGGACCGCCGCCTCGTTCGCCAGACCCCGCGACCCGACGATCGCGAGCCAGCTCCTCCGGGTGAGCGCGCCCCGCGTCCTCGAAGGCATCGGCTCGGAGGTCGCCGAATTCCCGTTCAACGCCCTGCTCCTCGGGTTCGGCGAGGCGGTCAACGCCGGGTTCCAGATCGGCCGGCGGGTGTACCAGCAGGTGACGGCTCCCCTCTCGCGGGGGTACAACGTCGCCGCCTCGGTGCTTGTCGGTCAGTCGCTCGGCGCGGGCGACGCCGAAGAAGCCCGGTTCAACGGGTGGGCCGTCGCGGGCCTGGGCGTGGTGACGGTCGGGACCATCGGGCTCGGACTCGTCGCGCTCGCTCCGCGCTTCGTACCGCTGTTCACCGACGACGCGCCCACGATCGCGTACGCGGTCGACTTCGCTCGGGTGTACGGCGTCGCCGGCGCCGCCTTCGTGTCGTTTTCGGCGCTCTCCGGGGCGTTACAGGGCGCCAGCGAGACCAGAATCCCCTTCGTCGCTCGGGTGTCAGCGATGTTCGGTCTCTTTCTCGGCGCGTCGTGGGCCCTCGGGAGAACGGCCGGATTCGGCCCGCAGGGCGCCTACGTCGGCGTGTCCCTCGCGTACGTCTGGATGGCGCTCGTCGTCGCCGCCGGCTTCCGCTACTCGGGGTGGGCCGACCGCGCCGCCGCGATGATGGCCGAGCGAACGAGCGAGCGCGACGCCAACGCAGCGGGAGACGACGCGCCGTCGTCTACGGAGGCGTCTCCGGAGTCGCCGCCGGACCGCCCCTCGAAGTGATCGACGCGGCGACTCCGTTTTTAAGTATCCGACGACCGAACCCGAGCGCATGGACCTATCAGCCGCCGTTTCCGCCACCGCGGCGACCCTCCGACGGCGCCCCGCCGATCTGCTCCCGTTTTACCTCCTCGGGACCGCGATCCCTGTTATCGCCCGGATGGGCCTCTTCGTGGCGCTCGCCGGGACGTACCTCCACTTCGAGTTGACCGGACGACTCGCCGACGCGCGTCGCGCGCTCGCCGAACTCGACGTGACGCCCCCCGAGACGCAGGACCCGGAGGCGCTACAGGCGTGGGCCGAGAGCATCGGGCCGGCGCTCGAACCCCTCGCGTCGCCGACCGCGGTCCTCCTCGTGACCGCCGGGACCGTCGCCACCCTGCTGTTGGCCGTCCTGACGTACGCCGCGGTCTCCGCCGGCCAGATGTCGGCGGTGGCGGGGCGGATTCGCGGCCAGCGAGGGCTCACAGCCGGGATCGACGGCGTGCGACGGCGTTGGGTCACGTTCCTCGGGCTCTACGTCGCCGAGTTCGTGGTGTGGGCGGGCGTGGTGTCGCTCGCGGCCGTCGCCGTCGGCGGGGCGTTCCTCGTCAATCCGTTCCTCGGGGCCGCCGTCGCGCTCTTCGGCCTGCTCGTCGTGTTGGTCGTCCTGCTCGCCGTCCGCGCCGTGTTCGCGTTCGCCCCGTCGGCGGTCGTCATCGACGAGACGGGCGTCGTCGGCGCCGTCGAAGGCGCCGGCGGGTTCATCCGTGCGAACCCGGTCGACGCGCTCGCGTACCTCGTCGTGGCCGTCGGCGTCCTCGTGGCCGTCTCGTCGGTCACGTCCGCGCTCGCGTTCCTCGGCGGCGGGGCCGTCGTCGCCCTCGGCAGCGCGGTCGTCGCCGCGCCCGCGCTCGACCTGCTCAAGACCGCGCTGTACGGCGACCACCGCGGCGTGCTCGCTCCCGTCGAGCCGGTCGGCGCGTCGCTCCGCGCCCAGTTCGTCGGCGGGGTCCGCCGCGGGTGGCGCGAGATGCGGACGTTCGTCCGGGACACGCCGGGCCTCCACGCGGTCGCCGTCCTCGTCGGCGTGGCGTTCGGCGCGGTCGGATGGCTTGCCGTCGACCCCTTCGTCGGCGCGGTTACCACCTCGATCGAATCGCGGCTGGTCGGCCATCTGCCGCCGGCGGCCGCGCTGAACTTCTTCGGGAACAACTGGTCGGTCGCCATCGCGACCGCCTTCGCGGGCACCGCGCTCGGTCTCCCCGCGCTCTCGTCCGTCGCGTTCAACAGCGTCGCGCTCGGCGCCATCGCGGCGCTCGAAGAGAACCTCGCCGCGCTGCTCGCCTTCGTCGCCCCGCACGGAATTTTCGAACTCCCGGCGCTTTTCATCTCCGGCGCGCTCGGGATCCACCTCGGAATCGCCTCGTGGCGAGCGTTTCGCGGGCGTCTCTCGCGTGAGAGGTTCGCCGACGCGCTCGAACGCGCGTTCTGGGTGTCGATCGGCGTCGGCGTGTTGATCGCGGTCGCCGCGGTCATCGAAGGGTTCGTGAGCCCGTACTACTGGCGGCCGTTCCTCTGACGCGGCGGCTCGCTCGTCACGCGCGACAGCCCCTCGGCCGTCGGGTTCCGCACTTCGCCCGTACGTTCAAGTCGCTGCGCCACCAATCCTGACCTGTATGACACGACGCGATCCATTCACCGAGATCGAAGACCTGCTCGAACGGATGGGACGGGAGTTCGAGGAGCTCGGCGGCACGCTCGACACGCCGGGCGGCGGCGTCCCGCGACTCCCCGGCGCCGGCGGCGTCCCCGTGGACGTCTTCGAAGATGACGAGGCGGTCACCGTACGGGCCGACCTCCCCGGCTTCGACGCCGACGAGGTCGAGGTGGAACTCAACGACGAGACGCTGTCCATCGCCGCGACTCGCGAGGAGGAACACGAGGCCGAAGCGTCCGCGGAAGACGACGAGGTCGCACCCGACGACGACACCGACGTTCGGTACCACCGTCGCGAGCGTCGTCGACGGAGCGTCTCGCGCCGGGTCCAGATCCCCGCCGCCGTCGAGCGCGACGGCGCGACCGCCTCGTACGACGACGGCGTCCTCACCGTCACGCTTCCGAAGCGGTCCTCGGAGGGCGCCGGCCACAGCATCGACGTGAACTGAGCTACGGCGACACCGCCGACCGGTGACGAAACCGGCGGACGCGAGCTATCACGTGTCTGTGCGTATTTAATAGCTCAGCGGCCGAATATAGGGGAGAACCATGAACAGAACCAACCCCTTCGACGAGATCGAGCAGTTCTTCGGCCGCGCGCCCTTCGGCGGCGACCGCGCGTGGGGGCGTGACCTCCGGACGACCGACATCGACCTGGCCGAGTACGACGACGAGTTCGTCGTGATGGCCGACCTCCCCGGATACGACCGCGAGCACATCAGCGTGCGGGTGTCGGACGGCCGGCTCACGATCACCGCCGACCGCGACGCGGAACGCGAGGACACGGACCGACAGTACCTCCGACGCGAGCGGCGCCACGAGTCGATCAGCCGGTCCATCGACCTGCCGGGCCGCATCGCCGACGAAGACGCGAGCGCGACGTACCGCCACGGCGTGCTGACGGTCACTCTCCCGAAGGCCGCCGACACGGAAGCGGACGGCCACCGGATCGACATCGCGTAGCCGGCGGAGCCAGCGCGGGACAGACGGCGAAGCGCCATTTATCAGCGGAATTCGATACTTTATAAATCGAGACTGACTATTTATAAACGGCAGTTCGTCCGACCGCACGCGACGACGCTCGGCGGCCGCTCGCCGACAGCCTCACCACACGTCGCGTGTTAGAGGGACTCATGGACACAGCCGACGACGAGGCGGCGCGTCAGCGGCTCGTCGCGAGCCTCCGCGAGCGGCTCGACGTGTCGGAGCGGACGCTGGCGGCGATAGCGGCCGTCCCGCGACACGCGTTCGTTCCCGACCGCTATCGGTCGCGCGCCTACGACGACCGACCGCTGCCGATCGGCCACGAGCAGACGATCAGCGCGCCGCACATGGTCGCGGTCATAACCGACCTCCTCGACCTCGACTCCGGTGACAGGGTGTTCGAAGTCGGGACGGGATGCGGGTACCACGCGGCCGTCGTCGCCGAGATCGTCGGGCCGGGAAACGTCTACAGCGTCGAACGCGTCCCCGCGCTGGCCGAGGCGGCCCGCGAGCGACTCGACCGGCTCGGATACGATGTGACCGTTCGGGCCGGCGACGGACGGGACGCGTTCGCGGAGCGTCCGGCCTTCGACGCGGCGTACCTGACTTGCGCGCCGGCGGACGGCGTGCCGGCCGGGATCGTCGACCGGGTGCGGACGGGCGGTCGGATCGTCGCGCCGGTCGGTCGAGAGGGCGCACAGCGGCTCGTCAGGCTGACCGTCGGCGAAGCCGGCCTCGAACGCGAGGACCACGGCGGCGTCCGGTTCGTTCCGATGCGGTAGAGCAGAACGGCGGAGGCGGCGGCGCGGGCGGGGGACGACCGAGCGAGCAGTTTTAGAGGGCCGAGTGCCGAGTCGGGCTATGGACGAGGCGTCGCTTCGAGCCGACATGATCGAGGGGCTCGAACACCAGATCGGCGAGACGCTCGACGGGACCGTGCTGACGGCGCTCCAGCGCGTCTCCCGAGAGCCGTTCGTCGAGGACGCCTCGGCGACGGTCGGAGACGATATCGGTGCGAGAGCGCAGAGCGGAGAGAGCGACGACCGATCGCTCGAACTCGCGACGGTGGTCCGGCTGCTCGCCACGCTCGACGCCGACGAGGGCGACGAGGTCCTCGTCGTCGGGGCGGGCGTCGGGTACTCGGTCGCGCTGATCGCCGAAATCGTCGGCGCGAAGCGCGTCCACGCGGTCGACATCGACCGGGAGGCGGTGGCGATCGCACGGTCGAACCTCTCCGCGACGGGATACGACGCCGTCCTCGTCGACCGGCGCGACGGGGTCCACGGGCTCCCCGAGTACGCGCCGTACGACCGGATTCTCCTCGAAGCGGGGGTCGTCGAGCCGCCGCGCGCGCTCCGCGAGCAGTTGGCTTCGGGAGGCCGGATCGTCTATCCGCGCGGCACGACGGTACAGACGATCGCCGCGATCGAACGGCCGACAGACGGCGAGACGGCCGTCGACGACGACGACGCCCCTGCGGGGTTCCAGACGGTCGAGACGGCCGGACCGACACGGGTGCAGCCGATGCTCGCCGACGGCGAACAGCGCGGGGTCGAACGGAACCGGACGCGCCGCGAAGACGCCGAGCGCGCCGAGCAAGGCCACTTCGCGCGCCACGGCTGGGAGCAGGACTGGATCGACTGGGACGACCAGGTCTGATCACTCTTCGACCACCAGCACCTCCGTGTTCCCGCGCTCGTCGACGTAGTCGCCCTCGGCCGGCGGTTTCACCTCAACGGTGAGCGTCCCGTCCGGCTGGTTCGGTCCGAGTGTCGGGTCGACGTCGACCGTCGCGGTTCCGTCCGATCCGGTGGTTCCGGTCGCGACGCCGTCGATCTGTGCCGAGCCGCTCCGGACGATGACCGTCGCGTCGGCGACGCGAGAGCCGTCCGGGTCAACGACGGCGACGTCGATCGACTGCTCGCCCGGCGTCGTCACCTCGGGCTGTGGCTGCGCGTCGACCTCCGTCGCCGCCAGGCCGTCGATGTCGCCGATCATCCCCATCATCACGCTGAGGCTCGCGACGCCGACGACCAGCGCGATGACGAGCCTGACGGGAAGGCCCTCGATAGCCCGGCGGTCCGTGCGAAACGATCGGTCGTTCCTGGTGCGTCCGTCGTGTGTCGTAGGCGGCATACGGTCGGTGGTCGCGGTATCGGGGATAAATGGTGGGGCGGGATTCGGGCGGAGGGCGGACGAACGAGCCGTCGCGTCTCCCGTCGCTTTTGTACGAGACCGCGGCCACTCCGCGGCGATGTACGTCCTCGGACGCGACACCGATTCGGCCGGCGGAGCCGACACCGCCGGAACGAGCGACGCGAGCGGGACGAGCGACGACGGACGGCTACCGACGGTTCGGCTCGGGTCGTTCCGTGCGCGTGACGGCAGCGCCGGCGCCGCGGTGGGCCTCGACGCCAACGGGCCCCACGCCGGCGTCGTCTTCGGCAAGCGGGGGACCGGAAAGTCGTACACGCTCGGAGTCATCGCGGAGGGACTCGCCGCGAACCGCGGCGTCGCGCCGGTGGTAATCGATCCGATGGGAGTCTTCGGTGGGCTCCGGGCGGTCGGCGGGCGCGTCGTCGAACCGCGCGTTCGCCCGGCGGCCATCCCGCCCGACGCGTGGCCGGATCTGCTCTCGCTCGACCCGGCCGGCGGGCCGGGGAGCCTCGTGTGGCGCGTCGTCGCCGACGCGTTCGACGCCGCCGGAGACGGGGGCTCGGAGCAGGCAACTGGGTCGCCGTCGCTCGCGACGCTCCGCGAGCGGGTCGACGCCGCAGACGCTCCCGCGGCTGACCGGCGGGCGGCCGCGAACCACCTCCGACTCGCGGCGTCGTGGGGGGTGTTCGACGCCGATGCGCCACCGATCGCGCGGGTCGCCGCCGACGGCAACCCGACGGTCTTGGACCTCGCGGGAGCCCCCGAGCCGGCCGCGGCCGCGGTCGTCAGGGCGGTCGCCCGCGCGCTCTACGACGCCCGGATCGACGGGGAGATCGATCGGCTCCCCTGGCTGCTCGTCGACGAGGCGCACGCCTTCTTCGGCGGCGTCGCCGACCCCGCGCTCCGGACGCTTTTGACCCGCGGCCGCGCGCCGGGCGTCTCGCTCGTCTGTGCGACGCAGCGACCCGGTGCGGTCCCGAGCGTCGCCGTCTCGCAGGCCGACCTCGTCGTCGCCCACCGGCTCACCGCCGAGCGCGACCGCGACCGACTCGCCGAGGCGGAGGCGAGCTACCTCGCCGGTGACCTCGTCTCGCGCCTGCCGACCGGTACCGGGGAGGCGCTCGTCGTGGACGACGCGACGGAGACGGCACACACCGTCCGGGTCCGCGAGCGACGGACTCCGCACGGCGGCGGGAGCCCGCGGGCGAGCGAGGCGGCCGCGCCGAAGCCAGAAGACCCAAGATAAGCGCCGGTGAGTCGTCGGTATGGAACGGACGGCGTTCGGGTACCTCCTCGTCGCGCTCGGCGGCTGCGCCGGTGCCGTCGCGAGGTACGGGGTCGACGTCGCCGTCGGCGACACGACGGGCGTCGGGACGCTGCTCGTGAACGTCGGTGGCTCGTTCGCGCTCGGCTTCCTCCTCCCTCGCATCGCGCGCCGACGAACTCGACTGTTCGTCGGCACCGGCGCGCTGTCGTCGTTTACGACCTACAGCACCTTCGTCGCTGACGCCGTGTCGCTCGGAACGACGGTCGGCGCCGCGTACGTCGCCGCGAGCTACGCGGCCGGGTTCGCCGCCGCGGCCGCCGGGCTGATCGCGGGGGAGCGGCTGTGACCGACCCGCTGATCGCAGCCGCCCTCGTCGGCGTGGGCGGAGCGGTCGGCGCCGCCGGGCGACACGCGGTCGGCCTCCGAATCGAGGGGCGGCGGTCCGTCGTGGCGGTCAACGCCCTCGGGAGTTTCGCGCTCGGCGCCGTCCTCGCCGCGCCGACCGGTTCCGGCGCGACGCTGGTGGCGGCCGTCGGGTTCTGTGGCGCCTTCACGACGTTCTCTTCGTTCGCCGTCGAGACGGTCTCGATTGCGGCCGACGGCGACGGGCGAACCGCGGCCGAGTTCGCGGTCGTAACCGCCGTGACCGCGCTGTTCGCCTTCCTCGTCGGCGCGGGGGTCGGCGGCGTCGTCCGCTGATCGGGCTGGAAAAAACGACAGGTACAGGCGGATCCGGCCCGTACCTGCTCGCGTGACCGACGACGCCGAGAGCCGGGGTGACGCCGACGGGACCGTCGCCGAGCGCGCGCGCTCAGATGCACCGCCCGACGAAGGCACCGCCCCGACCGATTTCGGGGATCTCACGCTGCCACAGCGCGCGTTCGTCGCGGCCGTCCAGAACCCGACCCGCGGCGTCGTCATCGTCGGACTACTCGCGTTCGCCTTCTCGTTTTACGTCGCGTTCTGGCTTATCTACCCGCTCGTCGCGGCGTTCCTCTCCGCTATCGGGCTCATTCTGGTCGGAATCGTCGTCCTCGTCTACGTCGTTTCCGATCGGTTCGCTCGGTGATCGGGGCCGGAGCGTCGTCGCGGTCGTGACGGAACCCGCGAGCGACGCGACTCGGGCGTCGAACCGGCTCACGGGTGCGGCTCGTAGAATTCTCGCAGCGGCACCCCGAACGCGGGCGCCAGCGTCGCCACCGCGTCGCCGACGAGCACATCGCGGTCGGCGAACTCCCGCTCGACGTGCGCGCCGAGCGCCACGTCGGTGGCGGCGTCGCTTTCGAGGAACCCCCGGACCGTCGTGAACTCCCGTTCCCGCTCGACGACGTAGCGGTTCCCGTCGATGAAGGGGCCGTACGTCTCGGGGTCGACGTCGTCGGCGTACGACTCGTAGAAGCTCGCCGCGTGTTTCCGCACCGCGACCGGCGGCCCCTCGTGGCGCGTGACCGCCGGGCGGGCCGCGACTTCCAACTCGGCGTACAGCGCGGCGCGCGTCGCCCCGTTGCCGGCGGTCGAACTGGCCTCGCGTTCGGCATCGGGACCGCTCGCGTCCGTCATCGCTCGCGCGCGGAGTACGTCGAACCCGCGGTCGTTCAGTCCTCGGACGACCCCGTCGAGGGACCGGCGGAGCTGCGGCCACAGCTGGTCGTCGACGAGGTCCGGGGCGTCGAAGGTGACGGCGACGGGCGTCGTCTCCCGCCGGTCGAGGTGGGCGCGCACGTCGGCGGGCGCGAGCGGCGTCGACTGCGCCGGCTCGAAGAGCCCTTCGCGCGGCGCCGAGAGGAGTTCGCGCGCGTAGTGTTGGAACCGCGCGAGGTTCCCGGCCGAGAGGACGGCCGCCACGTTCCGCGTCGGGTCGGTCGGGTCGACCACGACGAGCGGGTCGTCGAAGGTCCGTTCGGCGTGCCCCTCGGGGTCGAACTCGACGGGCGGGTGCCAGCTCCGCGCGGACTCGACGAGGGGGACAAACCCGCCGAGTTCCAAGACGAGCAGTTCGGTCAGATACCCCGAGAACCCCTCGGTCCGGAGGTCGCTGCCGTACGCGCCGATCGCCTTTAAAAACGCCTTCGCCAGCACGACGTCGGCGGCGAGGTCCTCGTCGAGGCGCGCGGAGAGGTACGCGTCGTGAAACGGGGTGCGGTCGACGGCAGACACCAGATCCCCGGCGGTCTCCACGTCGTGGCAGGGGACTAAGTCGACGTCGAACCCCTCGTGTGAGCCTTTCACGTACGGGTGTTCAGCGTACTCCTCGTGGCCATCCGGGAGGACGGCGTGCCCGACGGCGAGGCCGTACTCCTCTAACTGCTCGCGGGAGAGGTCGGCGCCGAACCGGACGAACAGATCGATATCGCGGTCGCCGGAGACCCACGTGCCGCGGGCGGTCGACCCGACCTGCACCACGTCGGCCTCGACCGGGAGGTCGGCGATCGCCTCGTGTGCCCGATCGGTGAGATCGGCCGCGACTGCGCGCAGGCGGTCGCGCTCCGCGGGCTCCGGGAGCACCCGGTCGCGGACGCGCGACAGCACCGACTCGAGATCGTCCATGCTGTCGGGTTCTCGCGGTTCCGCCGAAAGCGTGTCGGTCGCAGGGGCGCGAGACGCCCGGAACGCGGCCGGCGACGAGCCGACGCGGTCGGACTGCCCGCCGCGCCCGAGTCGGGCGGAAACGAAAGCCATATCAAAACGACGCGAGTACGCTGAATCGAGCCGAAGTAGCTCAGTTGGTAGAGCGCCTCGCTGTTAACGAGGCGGTCCCAGGTTCGAGTCCTGGCTTCGGCGCCTCTCCGAACGTCAACCCACGTAGCGCCGGCTCTGCATCTGTAGCGAACGCCGACGCTGCCCCCGTACCGCACCCCGCTCCCCGCCGGTCGCGTCCGGCGATCGGTCGGATTCGGTACCCTAAAGGGTTCGTCTCGTCTACCCGAACTCACCGGGCCTTTAGCTTAGTCTGGTTAAAGCGACTCGCTCATAACGAGTTGATCGCCGGTTCGAATCCGGCAAGGCCCATCTTCTGCCGAACCGACCCCGCGAGCGACGGGTGGCGCCGCGTTACGACAGCAGTTCGACCAGTTCGTTCACGTCCTCGACCACCGCGTCGACGCCGACCTCGGTGTACGCCCGTCGCCCGTCGTCTCCGGTCAGCCCGCCGGTGAGAACGCCGACCCCGTAGTAGACGCGGCTGTCGTCCTCGTCGTCGGCGTTGCGCGCCGTCCGCACGTCGTCGAGGGTGTCGCCGGCGAAGGCGACGCGGTCGGCGTCGAACCGCTCCGCCAGCGTGACGAGCGCCCGCGGGTGCGGCTTCCCCTCCTCCCAGTCGTCCATCGTGAATCGGCGGTCCTCGGGCACGTCGAGGCCGACGCGCTCTAAGGCGATCTCCGCCTCCGCGGCGGGCCGCCCGGTCAACACGCCCACGTCGAACCGGTCGGTGAGGTCGGCGACCGTCGCGGGTTCGATCAGCGTCGGCTCGTCGTGGATGTACCCCGGCGTCGAAAGCGGGGGCGCTCCGCCCTCCAGTTCGCGATACAGCTCCTCGCCGAGATACAGCGCCTGAAACGTCTCGCGGAGGCGGTCGGTGTCCCACTGGTCGCGGACCCGCGCCTGAGCGACGCTCGGGAGGTCGCGGGCGACCGCTTTCGCGGCGTCGATCCCGCCACCGCCGGCGGCGATGCGGTCCGTGAACGTCTCGACGTCCATATCGAGCCCCTCGCGGCGGGCCAACACGTAGAGGGCGGCCGCGTTCGTCAGCTCCCAGTCGTTGTTGAACCCGCCGGCGTTTTTAAATGACTGAATCGCGGAACGGTCGATCGTCTTGCCACACACTCGCTCGACGGACTCGAGGATCGCCCGTCGGTAGGAGTCGGCCACGTCGACCAACACCCCGTCGATGTCAAGAACGACTGCGTCGACCTGCATACCCGTACCCCGACAGGCGCGGGAAAGAACGTTCGGGTTCGCGTCGGCACGGCGCGCCCGCCGGTAAAAGCGTCACTCGCGGTCGGACGCTACCCCTCCGGGCCCGTCGTCCCGCGCGACGTACACCACGGCCTCCCCGAGCGCGCGGCGCGTGACGGGGACGACCGGCTCCTCGAACCCCAGCGTGGTGAACGCGCAGGCGGCGCCGAGACGCCTCGCGAACTCGACGGTCGGGCGCTGGAGTTCGGCGGGGAGGTGACAGGCGTACACCGCGTCGACGGCGACGCCATCCCCGTCGGCGAGGGGGTCGTCGGTGGCGTCGTCGATCACCGCGTCCGGGGCGTCGTCGGCGAGCGCCAAGACGTCCCCGCGGCGAACGCGGAGCGAGCCCGGAACCGCCGTGTCGCGGGTCTCACGCGCCGCCGCGAGCGCGTCCTCGCCGGGGGAGACGTCGACGGCGACGACGTGGCAGCCGCGTCGAGCGAGCGCTCGCGCGACAGACGGGCGGTCGCCGATACCGACCTCGACGAGGCGGTCGTGGGTCGCGAGCGCATCGACGAGCGCGCGACGGGAGGGTGCGATCACGTCGCGGGCTTTATGATTGCGGCGGTCATAAACCGTGCTATGCTCGTGGACATCGTCCCAGTCGGGGAAGTTGCCCCCCGCGTGAAACGCGAAGCGTCGGCGGCGCTCCGTTCGGTGTACGACTGTGACGTGACCGTCCACGACGACCAACCGATCCCCGAGACGGCGTTCGACGAGGGGCGCGACCAGTACCGCGCCGAGGACTTGATCGAGACCGTCAGCCGCGTCGGCGGCGGCGAAAAGAACATCGGGATCACCCCCCGCGACCTGTACTACCGGCGCCGGAACTACGTGTTCGGCCTCGCGTACCTCAACGGCAACGGCTCCGTGATCTCGACGCACCGCCTCCGCACCTCCTCCGACGGCGGCGTCTCGACGCGGCCTGCGGTCGACGTGTTCGCCGACCGAGTTCGGAAGGAAGTCGTCCACGAAATCGGCCATACGCTCGGATTAGAGCACTGCGACAACAGCAAGTGCGTCATGTCCTTCTCGCCGACGGTCCGCGAGGTCGACGTGAAAGAGGAGAACCTCTGTGGCACCTGTTCCCGGCTCGTTCGGTGAGCGGCCGGTCGAGGACGGCCCGGATCGCCGGTAGACGTAAACCCCGTCCAGTCCAACAGTCTCGTATGGCCGCAAAGCCGGAGTACCGCGACCGGCCGGACGTTGAGGTCGCGCTGTTGGACGCGCTCGTCGACCGCGGCGACGAGGGGATGACGGTGCTGGAACTGCGCGCGGCCGTCGACGCCGACATCGACGCCATCGAGGAGGGGTTGTCGACGCTGAAGGCGGACTCGCTCATCACCGTCGAAAGCGAGGAGCGAGTGCGCGTGTATCCCCACGACCGCGTCGTCCCGGACCCCGACGCCGAGACGGACGAGGACCCGGCATCGTTCGTCGACGTCGTCCGCGACCGGCTCGGACTGTAGCGCCACGGCGCGAACAGGGCGCCCGCACGGGTTGCGGGTGAAGCCAGCGACCTTTTGCCGCTCGCTCGACTCCGTTCGAGTATGACACTCGTCTCCGACACCCACGACGCACACGGCGCGGTGTACCGCGACCGCGGCGGCCGGCAGGTGGTCGACCACTACGGCAAGCCGGAACGCGTCGGGAAGGCGGTTCGCAACGTCGTCGGCGCGATAGAGATGGGATACGGGATCCTCACCGTCCGCGGCGAGGACCGCGTCGAGTTCGTCGACAACGCCGTCTCGAACCGCGTGCCCGACGAGGACGGGCAGGGCGTGTACGCGCTCTTGCTCGACCCGCAGGGCGGCATCGAGACGGACATGTACGTGTACAACGCCGCCGAGCGCCTGCTCGTCTTCCTCCCGCCGGAGCGGGCAGAGGCGGTCGCCGAAGACTGGGCGAGCAAGGTGTTCATCCAAGACGTGACGATAGAGGACGTCTCCGCCGACCTCGCGGTCTTCGGGATCCACGGGCCGAAATCCACGGAGAAGGTCGCCTCGGTGCTCGGCGGACCGGGCGCCCCCGAAAAACCGCTCTCGTTCGTCCGCGGATCGATGGTCGACGCCGGCGTCACGGTGATCGCGAGCGACGCGCCGCTCGGCGAGGAGGGGTACGAGGTCGTCTGTGCGGCCGACGACGCGGAGGCGGTCCTCGACACCCTGATCAACCGCGGACTCAACGCGCCCCCGTTCGGGTACCGGACGTGGGACGCGCTCGCGACGGAGGCCGGCACGCCCCTCTTCGAGTACGAGTTGGCGGGCACGGTGCCGAACGTCCTCGGACTCCGGAACGCCCTGGACTTCGAGAAGGGGTGTTACGTCGGCCAGGAGGTCGTCTCCCGCGTCGAGAACCAGGGGCGACCGAGCCGCCGACTCGTCGGCCTCGACCTCGACGGCCTCGCCGACGCGACCGCCGCCATCGACGGCGACGCCGACCCTGAGGGGTACGACGCGGTCCTCCCGGCGTCCGGTGCGGCCGTGTTCGACGGCGACGAGGCGGTCGGCGAGGTGACGCGGGCGGCGGTCGGACCGGACGCCGGCGACCCCATCGCCCTGGCGCTGGTGCAGTTCGACGCCGCCCTCGACGGCCCGACCGTGCGCGTCGACGGCGAGGAGGTCGCGGCGACGCGCGTCGCCCTCCCGTTCCCCTCCGTCGACGGTAGCGCACGCTCCGCGCGGCTGCCGACGTATCCGGACGAACGGTAGGCGGCGGGGATCCGCTCGGTCGACGGTTGAACTCTTTTATAAGCGAGCGGCACCGCTCACAGCGCGAACTGCACGACGGTGTAGGCGGTGAACCCGAGCGCGAGCGATCCGACGAGCGAGCCGATCCACGCGAACACGGTGTAGCCCATCTTCGCCCGACTCACGCCCGCGTCGCCGGCGGCGTAGCCCGCGCCGACGATGGCGGAGACGATGATCTCGTTGAACGAGACGGGGATGCCGAAGGCGACCGCGGTCTGGGCGATGGCGAAGGAGGGGATGAGCGCCGATATCGACCGACGCGGCCCCATCGAGGCGTAGTCCTGTGAGATCGCTTTGATCATCCGCGGCGCGCCGGTCCACGACCCGACGAGCAGCCCCGTGCCGCCGCCGACGAGCAGCGCCCACAGGGGCACCCCGACCTCGCTGAATATCGGGACCAGCGGACCGATCGCGAGCCCGACCTGCGAGCCGCCGGCCGAGAAGGCGACGAGCCCGCCCATCGCGAGGAGGAACCGACGCTGGGCGGCCGCCTGGTCCCGCCCGAGGTCGACGTACACCGCGAGGGCGACCGCCGTCGCCACCGCGACCGTGACGAGGGGCGTGCCGATCCCCCCGACGCCGAGTTCGGGCCCGAGCGCCTGCGACATCGACGCCTGCTCGCCGGGCGGGCCGAGCAGCGCGAACCCGACGTTCGCGACGAGCGCGCCGACGAGCCCCGCGAGCGCCGCGGTGAGCGGCCGCTGAGGGAGCGCGTCCCCGATGAGCAGCCGGGCGACGACGTAGGCGACGCCGCCGCCGACGAACGGAGTGAGCACCCAGAGCGTGAGGATCTCGGTGTACTTCGGCCACGCCGGATCGCCGCCCATCGCGAGGCCGACGCCGACGACCGCGCCGGTGACGGTGAACGCGGTCGCGATCGGATACCCCGCGAACACGCCGGTCGCGACGAGCGCGGCCGCGGTGAGCAGGGCGATGATGGCCGCGCCGGCGGTGAGCGTCACGCCGCCGATCAGCTCGGTCCCCACCGCCTCGGTGACGTTCGCGCCCTGGAGGATCGCGCCCGAGAGTCCCAGGACGCCGACGACGAGCCCCGCCCGCATCACGGAGATGGCGTTGGCGCCGACCGCCGGGGCGAACGGTGTCGACCCGGAGGAGCCGGCCCCGATAGACCACGCCATAAAGAGGCTCGCGGTGGCGGCGACGCCGAGGGTGGCGACAGTTGCGACGACCATGTTACTCCTGCCCGTCCTCGTACCCTTCGCGGAGCCCGGTGAGGGTGCGCCGGACGAGGAGGAACGCGAAGAAGAAGAACACGAGGAGGCCGGTAAGAACGATGACAAACAGCGGTTCGACCGGGAGCATACACCTGAATCCGTCGGCACGGTGTTAGGCGTTTCGGCAGCCGGCTCGCACGGGATTTCGGAGACGGGCGGCGGCCGCCGACCGACCGATGACTAAAACGCGAGTTTGTGCCTAAGCCACGTATAAGATGTCACCGCCGAAAGGTAGTAATGCGACCCCCGCTTCGGCCCTCCCCGAGTTCGGGTCCCCACCGATCAGCCGCAACGGCACGTACTGTCGGCGGCGGTTCCCCGCTGCCCTCCCCCCTCCCACCCCTCCGGTGCCAGTGCGGTCGAACACTGGGGCGTCGCATCCGCCCGCCGCCTCCCGCTTCCTCTCCCCCTCCCCCTTCCGGCGGGCGTCACACCTCCGAACAGGGCCCCGCTCGGGCGTCGCTTACGCCTCGATACGGAACGTTTCGAACACCTCGCCGTCGGGCGTGACGAGACGCCCGTCCAGCGCGTCTTGCGGGCCGTCGACCGGGTCGAGCTCCGCGTGAGCCGCGCGGTTCCCCCGCGGTTGGGCGTGGCTGCCGGGGTTCAGTATCGGAACCGACCCCGTGTCGTCGAACCGGGGGCGGTGGCTGTGCCCGCAGATCACGGCGTCGGCGCGGCGCTCGCGCGCGAGCATCACGAGGCCGGTGTCGCCGTTTCGGTGTCGGTGCGTGACCGCGAACCGAACGCCGGCGTACTGGACCGTTCGCACCTCCGGGAGCCGGTCGCGGATCGCCGCGTCGGCGTTGTTCCCGTAGACGGCCCGCAGGCTCCGAGCCGCCGACTCGAAGGCGTCGAGCACCGGCTCCCGGTAGAAGTCTCCCGCGTGGACGACGAGGTCGGCCTCGCGGACCGCCTCCGCGGTCCGCCCCTGCAGTTTCGGCTCCGTTCGTCCGTGGGTGTCGGAGACGACGACGAGCATACCCCCGCTCCGCGCGCGGCGAGGTTAAACCCGCGGCACCGGAGCGCCGTCGCAGGCGGTCCGGGGGCGAACGGTTCAGTCCCAAAACGACTGCGTCCGGGCGTACTCGCGCTCTTGGCGGAGCACGTCGCGGTAGAACTCGTCTTCGTCCTCGCGGAGCTTGTTGATTATCCGGGCGGCGTTGTGCGGTCCCACGCCGCGGGCCGCCAGCGCGACCACGGCCCGCTTCCCGTGCGTCTGGACGAGGCTCGCGGCGCGGTGGGCGCGCTCGGTGCGCCGCTCCTGTTCGTCGTCCTTCTCGGTCGCTCGGACCGCCGTCACCGTCTCGTCGTCCCACGGGTTCAGGGCGGCGACGCGCGTCGACCCGCAGTCGGGGCATTTCGGCTGGTCGGCGACGCGACGCACCTTCGTCGTGTGCCGCCAGTCGGTACAGTGGAGACAAAAGAGGATCACGCGGTCGTTCTGGATGCGCTCGCGGATCGTCTCGATCACGTCGGCGTCGGCGTTCTCGGGGACGAGGAACTCGGTGCCCGCGGAGCGACCCGCCGTGCCGAGCGGGGTGCGCTCGCGGGCGATGGCGAGGTCGATATCGCCGTCCTGTATCGCCGTCAGCACCGCGGCCGTCTCCGCGACCGCGAGGTCGGCGTGGAACACCTCGCGGAGCGCCTCGTCGTAGACGGGGGTCCCCTCCAAGGCCGCGAGCAGGCGATCGCCGCCGAACCGACCCCGCCCCTCGCGGTAGCGCTTGACCGAGCCGAACTTCGCGGCGACCTGCGCGAGCGTGAACTTGAGCGCGTCCGACTTTTTTAAGGCGAGTTCGAGGTACGCCTCCAGCCGGTCGGGGTCGGTCGTCTCCAACACCTCGCGGAAGGTGCTCGGATCGACATCGTGTGGCACCTCGAACTCGACCCGGTACGGGTCCACGTCCATCCCGATCGACGAGCCCGCGCGCTGGCCGACGAGCGCCGCGAGGAGGCGCGCGAGCGTCTCGTTCACCTCGTGGCCGAAGGCGGCGTTGACCGCGACGGTGCGGGCGCTCCCCTCGATCACGACGCGGCGGTCGGTGGGGACCGGGTGGTCCGCCTCGACGTGGTCGACGACCGGTTTCAGGGCGCTCGCGATCGTCCCCTCGTCGGCGGGGTAGCGCTCGGCGAGGTCGCCGGCGACGGCCTTCGGGGTCGCCCCCGCCGCGAGCGCCTCGGCGGCCTCGCCGCGGATCCGGCCGACCTCCTCGGCGACGGGTTTCGGGACCGGGATCTCCTGGCCGATCCACGAGGGCACCTCGCCGGCGGGGTCGGCGATGGGCGTGACGTTCACGCGCTCCTCCTCCTCGTCGACCTCGGTGATCCGCCACATCTCGCCGCGCTGGATGAACGTCTCGCCCGGCCCGGCGAAGTTGACGACGAACCGCTCGTCTAAGGTGCCGATTCCCCGCCGCGAGGACATGTCGTACACCTCGTAGGTGGACTCGTCGGGGATCATCGAGAGGTTCGCGTAGAAGTACTGCCACGTGCCGCCGGACTTCTCTAAAGTGTCCGACTCCTCGTCGAGCCAGAGCAGTCGGTTCCCGTTGAGTTCGCGGACGACCTCCTGGAACTGCGGCTCCGAGAGGTCGGCGAAGGGGTACGCGCTCGTGACGACCTGATACGCCTCGCGGGCGTGGACCTCGCCCTCGTCCATCACCACGCCGACGATCTGGTTCGCGACCGTGTCGAGGCTCCCGTGGTGGATCGCGGCCGGCTCGACGAGTTCGTCGCCGGCTCGGCGGGCGATCGCCAGCGCTTCGAGCGTGTCGTCGCCGCCCTGCGTCACGACGGTGCCCTCGGAGACCAGATCGCGGCGGTGCCCCGCGCGGCCGACCCGCTGGAGCAGCCGAGCCACCTCGCGGGGGCTGCCGTACTGGACCACGTGATCGACGCGCCCCACGTCGATCCCGAGCTCCATCGAGGAGGTGCAGACGAGCCCGTCGAGCGACCCCGATTTAAACTGGTCTTCGACGTCTATCCGCACGTCCTTCGACAGCGAGCCGTGGTGGACCTCGATCTCGGTGGGGTCGCCGACCGCCTCGCCCGTCTCTTCCCGATCGGCGAGCGTTTTAAACCGCGAGCCGAGCGCCTCCGCGGTCTGTCTCGTGTTGACGAATATCAGCGTCGACTCGTGGTTGGCGACGATCTCACGGATCGTCCGGACGTGGCTCGCGGTTGTCTCGTCGACCGCCAGCTCGCCGGCGAGCGTGGCGTCGCGGTCCGTGATCTCCGGGTCGAGCACGCGCACGTCCGTCCGTGTCCCCGCCGCGACCTCGACGGTCTCGAACTCGCGGTCGCCGGGGCGCTCGGGGTCGCGTTTCCCCGACCCGACGAGGAACCTCCCGACCTCCTCGGGGGTCCCCACGGTGGCCGAGAGGCCGACCCGCTGGAACGGGCCGGAGACGCGTCGGAGGCGTTCGAGCCCGACGGTCAGCTGGGCGCCGCGCTTCGCGGAGGCGAGCTCGTGGACCTCGTCTATCACGACGTGGGCGACGTCTTCGAGCGCGACCTGCATCTTCGAGCCAGTCAAAATCGCCTGGAGGCTCTCCGGCGTCGTGATCAACACGTCCGGGGGGTCGTCGGCCTGCTTGCTGCGCTCGTACTGCGTGGTGTCGCCGTGGCGCACCGCGACCTCGACGCCGAGGGTCTCGCCCCACCACTCCAGCCGGTCCATCATGTCGCGGTTGAGCGCGCGCAGCGGCGTGATATACAGCGCGGAGATCCCCTCGCGGGGCTGGTCGCCCGGCGCGTCGCGGGCGGCGACGAGCGTGTCGAAGACGGGGAGCATGGCGGTCTCCGTCTTCCCCGTGCCCGTCGGCGCGAGGACGAGCGCGTTCTTCCCGCTCGCGAGCGGCGGGATCGCCTCGCGCTGGGGCTCGGTGGGGGTGGAAAAGCCCTGCTCGGAGAGCGCCTCGCGGACCTCGCGCCCGAGGTGCGCGAACGCGTCCATCCCGGACGGTTCCGCCATACGGTGATCGTCGGAGGTTGGGCACACGGCCGATTAAGCCCGTCGCTACGCGAGATCCGAGCGTCGACGGCCGGTGCCGGAAGCGGGCGGTCATTTAAAAAGGACCGGTACCGCAGAGCGGGCGCGCCGGCGGCCGCGGTCTCACTCGGCGACCGGGAGTTCGACGACGAACACGCAGCCGGTCGGCTCGTTGTCTTCGACCCACACGTCGCCGCCGTACTTGTCGACGAGCGTCTTGACGAGGTACAGCCCGACCCCCGTCCCGCCGCTTTCGAGGCCCTTCTCGCCCTCCTGGAATATCTGTTCTTTGTGGTCGTCGGCGATGCCGGGGCCGTTGTCCGCGATCGACACGCGCACCGTGCCCTCGGAGACGCCGGCCGCGACCGAGACCTCGGCGACCTCCTTGTCGTTGTGGACGACCGCGTTCGTCAGCAGGTTTCGGAACACCGCCTCCAGCAGGTCGTCGGCCAGCACGGTCACGTCGGGGATCGACCCGTCGACCGAGATCGCCACGCGGTCCTGATCGGACTGGACGCTCTCGATCTGTCCGGTGAGTTCGGTCCGGAGGCTCATCGGCGAGCGGTCGGCGTCGACCCGGAGCAGCACGTCGGTGACGTCTTTGGCCGTCTCCGTGATGTCTATCGCCTGTCTCGCGGCGCCTTTGACCGTTTGGGCGTACGTCCGGCTCCGGTCGTCGGAGAGCAGCTCTTCGAGCAGTTCGGTGTACGACTCGACGACCATCAGCTGGTTCCGGATGTCGTGGCGAACGACCTGATTCAGCAGTTTGAGGCTGTCCCGCTGCTCTTCGAGCGTCCGCTCGTACTCCTTGAGTTCGGTCACGTCGCGGGCGTACCCCAAGACGGCGTCTTCGTCCGTTTCCGATATTTTGTAGGGGATCTTCACCGTCTGCAGGATGCGCGTCTCCCCGGTCGCCGTGGTGAGCGTCTCCTCCGGAATCTCCTTCGGCTCGCCCGACTCGATCACGGCGAGATCGTCCTGTCGAAACTCCTCGGAGTCGTCGCGGTCGGGAATGATCTCCGCCTCCGACTTGCCCTCGATCTCCGCCGGCGTCTTCCCGTACGCCCCCGCGGTCGCCTCGTTCGCCAGGAGGTACTCCCCCTCGCGGTTCTTCACGAAGACGAGGTCGGGCACGAGGTCGATGATCTGCCGGAGCTCCTCGCGGGTCGATTCGAGGGCCATTTCGTACTCCTTCCGCTCGGTGATGTCCTGGAACAGCCCCAGCGCACCGACGACGTTCCCCGCGTCGTCGAACCGCGGGTCGGCGATCGTTCTGACCCACCGAACCCGGTCCGCCGCCGTGACGATCCGGAGTTCGAGGTCGTACGACTCGCCGTCCGCGACCAGGCGGTCGAAGGCGTCCTCGATGACGTCGCGGTCGTCCGGGTGGTAAAAGGCGATCCCGTCGGCGACGTCGACCGACTCGTCCGTCGGCACCTCGTGGATGTGGTACACCTCGTCGCTCCACGTGAGCGACTCGTCGACCAGATCGACCTCCCACCAGCCGATCGACGCGCTCTCTTGGGTCTGCTCGATGAGCGTGCGGGTGCGTTCCAACTCCCGCTCCCGGCGCTTCCGGTCGTCGATGTCGAGGTGGATGCCGACCCCCCGGACCGGCTCGCCGTCCGCGTCGCGCTCGACGACCTTCCCGACGTCGCGGATCCACTTCCACCCGCCCGACGCGGTCCGCATCCGGTGTTCCGCCTCGTAGTACTCGGTCTCGCCGGCCATGTGGGCCGAGAGGGCGTCCTCGACCGCTTCGAGGTCCTCGGGGTGGACGCGCCGCTCCCACGCGTCGAGGTGCGGCTCAATCTCGTCGAGCGAGTGGCCGAGCATCTCCGCCCACTGGTCGTTGAACTCGACCTCGTCTGTGGTCATGTCCCAGTCCCAGACGCCGATCTGTGCGCCCTCCACCGCGAGTTCGAGTCGGTCTTTGATCCGCTGGATCGTTCGCTCTCGGGCCTTCTGTTCCGTGATGTCGCGAGCGACGCCGACGACCCCCGCCACCGAGCCGTCCTCCATGATCGGGGTCAGCCGGGTATCCCACTCCCGCCGGCCGCCGGGCAGCGCGAGCGACTCCTCGTACTCGATCGTCTCGCGGCGCTCGACACAGCGGCGGTAGTTCGCTTCGACCGCCGCCCCCTGCTCGTCGCCCAGCAGTTCCCGCGGCGTCTTGCCGCGAATCTCCTCCAGCGAGATACCGGTGAGCCGTTGGTGCGACGCGTTCGTCCGTCGGAAGCGAAAGACCGGCTCCTCGGCGTCGCCCTCGACATCGATGAGGAAGACGGCGTCTTCCATCTCACAGAAGACCGTCTCGTAGATGCCTCGGTCCTCGTCGCCGACCGCGGGGTCGGGTACCGAGTTTGGCTCCCGCCAACTGTCCATACGGACGAATTAGCGAGTCGAAATATAAGCACTTCCGATCGGGAACCCTGCGAGCGCTCCGTCACCGCGCCATCGGGTAAGCGCTTCCGGGCCGCGAACCCGGCGAAAAGGCGTCCGAGCCGCTACTCGGTGATGTCGATCGCCGGCCGGCCGGGTTCGGCCTTCCGGACCACCGACTCGTCGGCGTCGGCCGCGCGCTCGACGCTGACCGGAGCGTCGAACTCGCGTTCGATCAGCCACGAGGCCGCGCGAAGCGCGGCGTACTCCGCGTCGCCGGAGAGGGTGTACTGGAGCGCCTCGCGGTTCGCCTGCAGGTCCTGTCCGTACGAGGCGGCGGCGTCGCCCTGCTCGCGGATGTGCGACTCCTGCATCAGCTCGGAGATGAGGTTGTCGGCGTCGCTGTCGATCGCGAGTTCGAGCGCGTCGTACTTCCAGTCCGGCGCGACGACCACGTCGATCTGCTCGGGGTCGTCGATCCCCGCGACATCGACGATATCGCGCACGTCCTCGCGGGTGTTCGCGACCAGCCGGCGACGCCGATCGACCGTCTGGCGGTCGACCGTCGCGGTCGGCCAGTCGGCGTCGACGACGAACCCGTCGCGTCCGAGCGTCTCCCACAGCTCTTCGGCGAGGTGCGGGACGACCGGGGCGAGCAGCCGAACGGCCGCGTCGAGCCCGCGCTCGTACGTCTCCGGGTGCGGGTCGGCGTGGCCCCGATAGCTCCGGAGCGTCCCCACGAGGTCCTGGGCCTCGCGGAGGGCGACGTTGAAGGTCAGGTCGTCGTACTCCCCGCCGGCGATGGCGACCGCGGCGTCGATCTCGTCGGCGACGTAGTCGTCGATGGTGTCGCGGTCGGCGTCGTTGGCGTCGCCAGCGAGCGCGACCTCCCCGACCGCGTACGCCTCGACGAGCTCCGTCAGCCGCGCGAGGAAGCGATGCGTCGATTTGACCCCCTCCTCGGACCAGTCGAAGTCGCGCTCGGGCTGGGCGGCCTGCATCATGAACAGCCGGGCCGTGTCGGCGCCGTACTCGTCGACGATTCGCTGCGGAGAGACGGTGTTCCCCTTCGATTTGGACATCTTCTCGCCCCCCAACTGGACCATCCCCTGCGCCAGCAGGTTCGTGAACGGCTCGCGGTGGTCCAACTGCTCCTCGTCGGCCAACACCTTGGTCACGAACCGCGAGTACAGCAGGTGCATCACGGCGTGTTCGATGCCGCCCACGTACTGATCGACCGGCATCCAGTCGTTCGCGCGGTCCAGATCGAAGGGCACGTCCGCGGAACCGGGCGAAACGTAGCGCAGGAAGTACCACGAGGAGTCGACGAACGTGTCCATCGTGTCGGTCTCGCGGGTGGCCGGGCCGCCGCAGTCCGGACAGGTCGTCGCCTTCCACTCGTCGGCCGCGTCGAGCGGGTTCCCGGTCGTGTTGATGAACTCCGGCAGTTCGACCGGCAGGTCGTCTTCGGGCACCAGCACCGAGCCGCAGTCGTCGCAGTGGACGACCGGAATCGGGGTCCCCCAGTAGCGCTGGCGGGAGATGCCCCAGTCGCGCAGGCGGTACTGGGTGGTCAGCTCGGCGCTGTCGATGTCTTCGGTGAGACGTTCGCGGGCGGTCTCGCTGTCGAGGCCGCTGTACTCGCCGGAGTTGATCACGACGCCGTCGTCGGTGAACGCCGCCTCGCTCACGTCGGGGGCGTCGGGGAGCGTCTCGCCGTCCCAGTCGTCGGGCTCGGGGGCGATCACGGGCTCGATGTCGACGCCCATCTTCTGGGCGAACGCGTGGTCGCGCTCGTCGTGGCCGGGGACCGCCATCAGCGCGCCCGTCCCCACGTCGGAGAGGACGAAGTCGGCGACGAAGACGGGTATCTCCTCGCCCGTGGCGGGGTTGGTGGCGGTGAGGTCGGTGGCGACGCCGTTCGGCTCGTCGCCCTCGGGGTCGGCCTCCTCCTCGATGAACCGGCGCACCTCGGGGTCCGCGTCGGCCACCGACTGGCTGATCGGGTGGTCGGGCGCGAGCGCGAAGAACGTCGCCCCGTGGATGGTGTCGACGCGGGTGGTGAACGCCTCGACCGGGCCGTGATCGGAGACGGTGAACTCCAGCGTCGTCCCGTACTGGCGGCCGATCCAGTTGCGCTGCATCTGTCGGACCGAGTCGGGCCAGCCCTCCAGCCCGTCGATGGCGTCGAGGAGTTCGTCGGCGTACTCGGTGATCTCGAGGAACCACTGGTCCAGATCGCGGGTCTCGACGGGGGTGTCACAGCGCCAGCACAGCTCGTCGTCGCCCTCGACCTGCTCGTCGGCGAGGACGGTCTCACAGGAGGGACACCAGTTCACCTCGGCGTCGCGGCGCTCGACGAGCCCCGCCTCGTGGAAGCGGCGGAACAGCCACTGGTTCCACTGGTAGTACTCGGGGGTGCAGGTGGTGACCTCGCGATCCCAGTCGTAGCCGAACCCCATCGACTGCATCTGCCCGCGCATCGTGTCGATGCAGTCGAACGTCCAGTCTCGGGGGTTGGTGTCGCGCTCTTTCGCGGCGTTTTCGGCCGGGAGCCCGAACGCGTCCCACCCCATCGGGTGGAGCACGTCGTCGCCGCGCATCCGGCGATAGCGGGCGTACGCGTCCGTGATGGTGTAGTTTCGGACGTGGCCCATGTGGAGCTTCCCGGACGGGTACGGGTACATCCCCAGCACGTAGGTGGGGTCGTCCACCTCGTCCGGCGTGCGATACACCGAGGCGTCGTCCCACGCCTCCTGCCAGCGTTTCTCGACCGCTGTGTGGTCGTAACCCTCCTGAGACATCTGCTTATATACCCGTGGTGGGGTCGGCGTCGTATAGTTTTCCATCCCGTGATGGCGCGTGTCGCCCGTCAGCGGGCGGCAGGCGAAGGTGAAAGGCGCGTCCGGCATCGGCGCGCAGGCCGGTTTAAAAGGAGCGCAGCGACCGGCCTACAGTTTCTTGGCGTTTTGCGCCTGCTCGACGCGCCGCGTCGCCTGTTCGACTCGTTTCCCGGCGGCGTTCGCGAGACCGGGCGGGAGCCCCTCGCGGGCCGCCGCGATGCGCTCTTCGATGCGGGCGATTCGGTCCAACACGTTCGCCAGTTGGCGCTCGGTGCCCGCGCCGTCGCCCTCGCGGGCCCGTTCAGCCGCCCGTTCCGCGGCGTCGACGGCGGCGGCGAGGGCGCGTTCGAGACCGTTGACCGCGTTCGAGGGGCCCCCAGAGCCGCCGTTTCCGTTCGCACCGCCGCCCTCCTGCGCCGCGGCCGCGACCGCGGCCCGCGTCTCCTCGGCCACGTCGGCGACGTAGTCGGCGAGAGAGGCCGCCCCGGTCTCCGGGCGCTCGATCCGAATTGGGGCGGGCTCGGCGTCGCCGTCGTCGCCGTCGTTCCCGTCGTCTCCCCCCGCACCCGGCGGCTTCGGGTTGACCCGGTACGCGCCGATTTCGTCGTCAGCGTCGCGCACTTCGGTCGTGTAGGCGCCGCCGGCGTGGACGTACACAGCGTCGCTCCCCTCGACCGCCGACTCGTAGATCCGGCCGGCGAAGTCATCCTCGATGGCGGTCCGGGTCACGTCGGTGTCGGTTTCGGCGTCAGATATCTCCACTTTCTGCGCGTTCTCGCGGGCGACGAGGGGGATTTCTGCCTCGACGCCGGCGGCCGTCACAGGCTCGTCCGCGGCGACGGTGAGCGTCTCGCTGTGGGGGGCCTGTCCCGCGCCGTTGACGGTAAGGCGGTGATCGCCCGGCGGGACCCCGTTCGCGACGGCGACACCGCCGCCGAACGTGGGAATCGCCTCGGGGTCGCTTTCGATCAACACGACCGACTCGGTGACGGCGTCGGTCGTGGTCAGCCCCTCGCCGTCCGGCGCCTCGTCGGTCTCGACCGCGCGGGTGACGCGGGCGACGACGCCGTCGAATCGATCTGCCGCCGCGTCAGCGAACGACTCCCGCTCGGCGATAGCACCGTATCGGTCGGCGAGCTCCGAGCGGTGGTTGCCCGCGCTCACGTCGAGGGCGGGGTTCTCGTAGCGGGGCTGGTCCCACGGGACGCCGGTGGTCGTGATGTGGCCGGCGACGGCGTTTTCGACCGCCTCGGGGACCGCGAACTCGAAGCTGAGCTGCGGGCCGGTGAACGCGGAGATGTGTTCGAGCGCCGCGCTCTCGACGAGATCGTAGGCGATCACGGAGTCGGCCGTCTCGGCTGCGACCGGGTCGTCGCGCTCGGCGTGGTGGAAGGCGACGCCGGTCTCCCGGAGGGGAAGGTCGGTCGGAGGCGACGCGAGGGCGTCGAGCGACCGGATGGCGAGCGCGTCGTCGATCAGGGAGTCGGCCGAGACCGACGGGAGGTCCGGGTGGTCGTAGATCGGCGCTCCCTCGTACTCGGGCACGACGAACGGCAGTCGCATCCCCTCGTCGCGGGGGAGCCCGTACGCGATGGGGATGCCCAACAGGTCCTCGACGGTGTCTATCGTCGTGTTCGTGATGTCCGCGAGTAGCTCGTCCTGGCCGACCCGGCGGAAGCGGTCGGGGACCTCGTTGACGGAGAGGGTGCTGGAGTGCGAGCCGAGTTCGGTGAGGATCCGCGGAACCGTCTCCGGGTCGGGGTCGAGGAACTCGTTGTTCGGCACGCTCCGGGAGTGCGAGCTGGCGACGTACAGCTGCGGGTCGCCGGTGTCGAGGTCGACGAACACGTGGAGGACCTCCCAGTCGTGCCAGTGGAAGTTGGTCGTGAACTGGTCGAACGCCGAGTACAACCAGAACTGGACGACCGCGAGCGGCGAGTTCGCGTATCGGACGCCGTTGTAGAAGACGGTCGGGTCCGGCGGCTCGCCGGCCGCGTCGTACCGCTCGTGGTAGCCGTCGAACGCGGCGAACCCGTCGACGACCGTCTCGCCGTCTTCTTCCGTCGCGTACGGGCGCGGGTCGGTCGGGAACCACGGCTCCGCGGCGTCGAAGTACAGGGTGGGCGCGAACCGAGCCGCGAGTTCGTCGAGCCGCTCCGCGTCGAGGGCGCGCGTCTCGGCGTCGTCCGGCGTCGAGTCGGAGTCGGAGTCGGTATCCGAAGCGGAGTCGGTATCCGGGTCGGAACCGGGCCCCGAATCGGAACCGCACCCGGCGAGCGCGGCGCTCCCGGCCCCCGCGAGCGCGCCGAGAATCGTTCGGCGGTCGACGCCGGAGCCGGCACGCTCCGCGACGGCATCGACGGGATCGGTCACTGACGGGCCTCCGGTCCGTCCGTTCGGGGGCTCGCTGTCGAAACCCGTGGAGCCGAATGCATTGCAGTAGCACACGACCGCAGCGCCGAATAAGTCTTCTGACGGTGCGAGGGTCTCAGCGCCGGTCGAGGCGTCGTCGAGCCGGCGTGGGCTCGGCGAGCGCGCCGCCGACGCCACCGGGAGAAGGTATTTGCGCCCCGACGCGTCATATCCGGTCGATGGCTCTCAAGAAGGCGCTCTACTACGGCGCCGTCGCGGTCGCGATCCTGATCGGCGTCAGCATCGTCGTCTCGGTCGTGTCGGCGCTCGTGAGTCTCGCGTGGGCGATCGTCTCCGGGATCGTCTCGCTCGCCGTCCTCGTCGGGATCGTCTACGTCGCTTATAAAGCCGGATCGTGGATCTTCGGCGGCGAGGGGGACGAGCGCGCGAGGGAGTCGCTCGGCGGGTCGCGGTCGGGACCGGGGTCGGTGTCGGAGTCGCCGGGCGACGCCGCGGAGAGTCGCCAAGACCGGCTCCGCCGCCAGTACGTCGAAGGGCAGATCAGCGAAGCGGAGTTCGAACGCCGGATCGAAGCGGAGTTGGAGGCCGAACCGGCCGACGACATCGAGCGCGAACTCGAACGCGAGCGGTAGTTAAAACCGGGTTCGCAGCTCGTCGCGCAGGTCGTCGAGGTCGATGTCCTTCATCGCGAGCAACACCAGCAGGTGGTAGACCAGGTCGGCGCTCTCGGCCGTGAGCTCCTCGCGGTCGTCGTCTTTCGCCGCGAGGATGGCCTCGGTCGACTCCTCGCCGATCTTCTCTAAGACGGCGTTTTCCCCCTTCTCGTGGGTGAAAAGCGAGGCGGTGTACGACCCGTCCGGCAGGTCCGCCTTCCGCGATTCGATGGTCGCGAACAGCTCGTCGAGGACGGCCTCGTCGACCGCCTCACCGCCTGCGTCCGGGTCGCTCACGCGACCACCTCGCGTTCGGGGAAGAAGGCGAGGTCGTGGATCCGGGAGTCGTCGGTGAGCTCCGGGTGGAAGGCGGTCGCGACGACGGGGCCGTCGCGAACCGCGACCGGACGGCCGTCGACAGTCGCGAGCGTCTCGACGCCGTCGCCGACCGCGTCGATGAGCGGCGCGCGGATGAACACGGCGTGGAACGGGTCGTCGAGCCCGTCGACCGGAATCTGCGCCTCGAAGGAGTCCTTCTGTCGGCCGAAGGCGTTGCGGTCGACGGAGACGTCGACGAGGCCGAGCGGGTCGACGCGGTCGTCTTTCGCGTCCCGCGAGCAGACGATGAGCCCCGCACAGGTGGCCAAGACGGGCTTCCCGCTCGCGACGTGATCGCGGATCTCCGCGTCGATTCCCTCGCGGCGGATCAGCCGGGAGATGGTCGTCGACTCCCCGCCCGGCATGAGAAGCACGTCGCAGTCGGGGACGATTCCGGAGTCCCGAACCTCGACGACCTCGGCCGGCTCGTCGTGCGCGGCCGCGGCTCGCTCGACGGCGGCCGCGTGTTCGGCAACGTCCCCCTGGACGGCGATGACGCCTGCTTGCATGGCTCTCCGTCGGTCCGGGACAGGCAAAAAGGGCGCGCTACGGGACGGAAAACGAGTGCGTCGGTGCGGGGAGAGCCGACGTTACGCGACGGTCAACGCGAGGATCTGCACGAAGACGCCGAACAGGACGCAGAACGCGAGTACCGTCTTCGGATTGATCGTGATCGCGTCCCGGTCCTCCGTGTCGAAGTAGCGGACGAGCCCCGCGCTGGACATCAGTCCGCCGGAGTTGGAACCACTGCTCATACCCCGACGTGCGTCTCGCGGTATGCTAAACGTTTCGTTCGGCGCTCGACGCTCGGGGCCGCGAGGCGGCGCTGTCGGGGCGCTCGCGGTCGGCGGCGGCGCCGACGGCGACGCGCCTGCTGACGAACCGTGCACGAGTGGGAAACCCTTATGCGCGGCCCGGCGGTACGTTGCGTCGGATAATGACTGTTCGACTGCTGGATTTTCACGCTGACTGGTGCGGCCCGTGTAAGACACAGGATCCGATCCTGGAGGAGATCCAGGAGGACCTCGGCGACGCCTTCGAGCTGCAGAAGGTGAACGTCGACGAGGAACAGGACGTGGCCAACCAGTATCAGGTTCGGTCGCTGCCGACCCTCGTGGTCGAGAACGACGACGGCGTCGTCGACCGGTTCGTCGGCGTCACCCAGCGAGAGGACATCGAGGCCGCGCTCTCCGAAGCGGGCGCGTAAAAATCGGACACGCGGCACACCTACATACCGACACTCGGGACGCCCGAGGACACCGGCCTCGGCCGCGCCGCGTCTCGCAACCTTTTACAGCGTCGGCCCGACAGTAACGGTATGGCCAGTTTCGACGCCGCGGAACGCCGCAACCTCGACCGACACATCTGCATGCGCTGTAACGCCCGTAACTCCCCGGACGCGGACCGCTGCCGCAAGTGCGGCTACACGAAGCTCCGGCCCAAAGCGAAGGAACGCCGCGCCGCGTAGATCGGTCGCCGACCACTTCGATTCTTTTCCCCCAACCGCGTTGAGCGACCGCTACGCGCTGGCACCGTCTCAAAACGAGCCTCGCACGCGGCGGCGGAGGTAAGCGAGTAACGAACCCGTCGTCGTCGCCGCGGGTCCCCTCCTACTCGTCCGGGTACTTCGGCTCGCGGCGTTCGGCGCGCTCGGTCGCGCGCTCGATGACCGCCCGGACCGTGTCGGGGCCGTCGCGCTCGCGGTAGGCGTCGCCGTGGCCCGGATACATCGAGTCGACGGTGTCCGGGAGCGCGTCGAGAATCGCGTGGAGGCTCTCGATCAGCGTCTCGCGGGACTGCCCGGCCATGTCGGTGCGGCCGAACGAGCCGTCGTCGAAGGCGCCGTCGTTGTAGACGACCACGTCGCCGGAGTAGAGCCGCTCTTCGCCGACGAGCGCGATGTGATCGTCGGCGTGGCCGGGCGTCTCGACGACCGTGCAGGTCTCGTCGCCGACGCGGACCTCGTCGCCGTCGCCGAGGGCCGCGTCGCGTCGCGGGTGGTCGGCGTTGGCGTAGAGCGGCGCGTCGAAGCGGTCGAGGACCGCGTCGAGTTCGCCGACGTGGTCGCGGTGCTGGTGGGTGACGACGACGCGGTCGAGGCCGTCGACGCCGGCCTCATCGAGCGCGTCCGCGATGACCTCGTCGACGCCCGGCATCGTGCCGGCGTCCACGAGGGTCGGCGACTCGCCCAAGACGAGGTACGCGTTACAGGTGAACACGTCTGCGTCCGCGGTGACGGTGATCGGCTCCATACGAGTACGACGGGCGCGCGACTGGTAAAAGGCTGCAGTCCGAGTCGGGTCCGACCCGCACCGACCGGGGATTTATCACTCGCGGCGTGTTAGTTGTACTCACATATGGGCTTCGGAAGCTACGACGAATCCGAACAGGAGAATCAGGACCTGGATGCGGATTTCGACGACGAGGACGGAGTCCGAGCCGCAGAAGAGGTACACGACGGCTCCGTGGACTACGAGCCCGGCGCGTCGAACGACGAGCTCCTCGACCGGCTCCAAGACATCAAGTCCGAGGAGACCTGACCGGGTGACTGCGCCGAGTCGGACGCTCGGTATCGCGTTCTCCGACGGGGATCGAACCAGCCACGTAGCCGGGGCTGTACTCAGAGCCGACGGCACGCTCGACGGCCTCGGGTTCGAGACCTGCACGGTCGGGGGGACCGACGCGACCGACGCGGTGATCGCGCTCTTCGACCGACTCGGCCGCGCGGACGTCCGCCACGTCGCCGTCGCGGGGATCGCCCCGGCGTGGTTCAACCTCCTCGATCTCCGCCGGCTACACGAGGCGGTCGACCGCCCGGCGTACGCCGTGAGTTACGAGTCGAGTCCGGGGCTCGAACCGGCGCTCCGCGAGGCGTTCGACGGGGAGGCCCTCGCCGACCGGCTCGATATCTACCGGGATGTGCCGCCGCGCGTTCGGGTGGACAGGGCGTCGGCGGACTCTGATGAGGACGGTTCCGAGACGAGCGAGTCGCGCGTGCCCGCCTCCCGAGCGCCGCTGTTCGTCCGCGCCGCGGGCATCGACACCGGAGAGGCGGCCGAGGCGGTCCGCGGGCTGGTCCGAGAGGGGTTTCGGCGCCCGGAGCCGCTGCGAGTCGCCGCGCTCGCGGCGAGCGCCCACCGGGAGGCGAGCAGCGGCGAGTAGCCGCCCGCGTCTCCGCGCCGCCGGCCGCGTCCGCGGGCGAAGCCGACCGCTCGCGTCGGATATATGCCGCTGCGCCGACATCCGCCGGTATGACCGCCGACCACGGCGTGACGTTCCGCGACCGCGAGCGACTCTCCCGGACGCCGGCCCACGAGACGGCGCTCGACTGTCTTAACGCAGGCATCGAGGCGGCGCTTCCCGAGCGACTGATCCGAACGGCCGTCTCGGTCGACGACGGTAGGCTCCGGATCGAGGGCGTCGACGGCGCGGTCGGCACGTACGAGCTCGCCCCCTACGACCGGATCGTGCTCCTCGGCGCCGGCAAGGCGGCCGCGGGCGCCGCCGGCGCCCTCGAAGGCGTTCTCGACCGAGCGGGCCGGGGCGTCGACGAGGGCGTCGTCGTCACCGACGGCGCGACCGACGAAGCGGGCGAGCGGCCCCCCGACGCTTCGTCACCGACCGCGATCGACGTGTGTCCGGGCGACCATCCGTTGCCGAGCGAGCGGGGCGTCGAGAGCACCCGGCGGGTCTTAGCCGCCGCCGAGCGCGTCACCGAGTCCGACCTCGTTCTCGCGGTCGTCACCGGCGGGGCGAGTGCCCTGCTAGCGGCGCCGGCGGACCCCCTCGCGGTCGACGACCTCCGGGCGCTCACCTCCGGGCTGCTCGCGTCGGGGGCGTCGATCGAGGCGATCAACGCGGTCCGGAAACACTGCTCGGCGGTAAAGGGCGGCCAGGTGGCACGGGCGGTAGCGCCCGCGACGACCGTCACGCTCGCGGTGAGCGACGTGATCGGCGACCCGCTGGAGACGATCGGGAGCGGCCCGACCGTCCCCGATCCCTCCACGTACGCCGACGCGCTGGCGGTGCTCGACCGCTACGCCCTCGACGCCCCCGCCGCGGTGCGTGACCACCTGCAGGCAGGGCGCGACGGGCGGGCCCCGGAGACGCCGACCGAGGGCGACCCGGCGTTCGACCGGAGCGCGACGTTCGTCGTCGGCAACGGGCGGAGCGCGCTCGACGCGGCCGCGAACGCGGCGGCGGCGCGGGGGTACGAGCCGCTGGTGCTTTCGGCGAGCGTTCGGGGCGAGGCGCGCGAGGCGGGGACGGCACACGCCGCGATCGCCGAGGAGTGCGTCGCTCGCGGGTCGCCGGTCGAGCCGCCGGCCGTGCTGCTCTCGGGGGGCGAGACGACCGTGACCCTCGAAGACGCGCCCGATCCGGGGACCGGCGGGCCGAACGCGGAGTTCGCCGCCGGCGCGGCGCTGGCGCTCGCGACGGGGCCGCTCGGAGACGAGAGCGAAGCGCGTGACGGCGAGACGAAACCAGAGGCGTCGGCGTCTCGGGTCGTCGTCGCGAGCGTCGACACCGACGGGCGCGACGGGCCGACCGACACCGCCGGGGCCGTCGCGGACGCGACGACGCTCGACCCCGAACGCGCCCGCGACGCCCTCGACCGCCACGACGTGTACCCGTGCTTCGACGAGGCGGGGGCGCTCCTGCGGACCGGGGCGACCGGGACGAACGTGAACGACCTGCGCGCGGTCGTGGTGGAGCCGGAGGACGCCCCGACGCGGCGCTACTCGAACCGGTAGGTCGCCCCGTCGGAGCCGTCTTCGATCTCGACGCCGACCTCGCGGAGCGCGTCGCGCAGGTCGTCGGCGCGCTCGTAGTTCCCCGCCTCGCGTTCGGCCTCGCGGACGTCCAAGACGAGTTCGACGAGTTCGCCCGCAAGATCCACGTCGCCGTCGGTCTCGGTTTCGAACTGGAGGCCGAGCACGTCGCCGCCGAGTTCGTCGAACGCCTCGACGGCCGCGCGAAGCCCGCGGTAGTCGTACCGGGCGGCCGCGTCCTCGACCGCGTCGAGGTGTCGGTTCACGGCGTCGGTGAGGTCCAGCAGGGCGGCGGTCGCCTCGCGGAGGTTTAAATCGTCGTTCATCGCCGCGGCGAACGCCTCGCGGGTCGCCTCGACGGCGTCGCGGAGGTCGTCGTCCGCGGACTTCGCGCGGGCCGCCGTGGAGTCGAGCGCGTCGACCGCGCGGTCGTAGGTTCGCGAGAGCCGGTCCCAGCGCTCCTCGGCCTCGGCAATCGTCTCCTCGGTGAGCGCCTGCTCGGAGCGGTAGGCGGCCCCGGCGTAGAAGGTCCTGACGACGTTGACGCCGAGTTCGTCTAAGGCGTCGGGGACGGTCCAGAAGTTGCCGATCGACGAGGACATCTTCTCGCCGTCCATCGCGAGGAGGCCGACGTGGAGCCAGTGGCGGGCGAACGTCTCGCCGGTCGCGGCTTCGGACTGGGCGATCTCGTTTTCGTGATGCGGGAAGACGAGGTCGCGACCGCCCATGTGGATGTCGAGGGTGTCGCCGAGGTGCGTCGTCGACATCGCCGAGCACTCGACGTGCCACCCCGGCCGCCCCTCGCCCCACGGCGATTCCCACGTCTCGCCCTCGGGGGCCGAGTCGCCGTGGTCGTGTTTCGCGTGTTCGCGGGCGGCGGTCTCGCTGACGCCGTCGGCCTTCCACAGCGCGAAGTCCGAGGGGTTGCGCTTCTCCGACCGCTCGTCCGGTTCGCCCTGCGCCTCCAGTTCGTCGACGTCTTGGTTCGACAGCTTCCCGTACGCCTCGAAGGTCGTGACGTCGAAGTAGACGGAGCCGTTCGACTCGTAGGCGTACCCCTTCTCGACCAGCGTCTCGACGAGGTCGCGGATCTCCGGGAGGTGTTCGGTGACGCGGGGGTACACCTCGGCGCGCAAAAGGTTCAGTCCGCGCATCGCGTCGAAGGTCGTGGCCGTGAACGTCTCGGCCACGTCGCGCTCGGCGGCCCAGGCGTCGCGCTCGCCGACGCGGGCCGTGATCTTCTCGTTGACGTCGGTGACGTTCTCGACGTGGCGCACGTCGTACCCGAGGTGGGTCAGCCAGCGGTGGAGCACGTCGGCGTGGAACCACAGCCGCGCGTGTCCGAGGTGGGGGTCGTCCGACACCGTCAGCCCGCAGACGTACAGCGTGACGTCGCCGTCGGCCGTGAACTCGACGCGCTCGTCCGCCAGGGTGTCGGTAACGACGAGACTCATTAGCGGGTCGTATCCGCTGAGATCGTTTTAAATCGTCGGATCGGACGGGAGCGGGGACGGAAGCGCTCCGGCGCCTCGCCTGCTCACTTATAAACGGCCAATACCGACGTAGATCCCCGCCGTCGACGCGGCGCTCAGAGCGAGGCCGGCGACGAGCGTGAAAACGCCGGTCGGGTCAGGGCTTCCGACGAACGCGACGGAGCTCCCGACGAACAGTCCGAGTAAGAGGGAGAGGAGGCCCCGAACGAACCGATGCACGCCTCTCGGTCGCGTCGGAGACGGCATAAGATCGTCGGCCCGGAGCGGCCCTTGATCGCGGTCGGGGGCGGTCGCTCACAGGCGTGCGCCACCGCAGTTGTTTATAAGTAACCGCCGCTCACCGCTTCCCGAGCGCCTCCTCGAAGACGCGCTGCGCGCGATCGTACCCCTCGTTCCGGTCGACGATCGGGTGCGGGTAGTCGGGCGCGAGGTCCTCGCGCTCGCCGTGCGAGAGCGTCGGCCAGTCGACGATTTTCCCGGCGGGTACGTCCCGGAGTTCGGGGACGTACGCCTTCACGAAGTGGGCGCCCTCGTCGTACTTGCTCATCTGGCTCACCGGGTCGAAGATGCGGACGTCGACCGAGTCGGTGCCGGTCGAGGCGGTCCACTGCCACGCGCCGTGGTTCGAGGCGTAGTCGTGGTCGATCAGCTGTTTCGTGAAGTAGCGCGCGCCCCGCCGCCAGTCGATCAGGAGGTGTTTCGCGAGGAAGCTCGCGACCACCTGCCGCGGGCGGTTGTGGATGTACCCCTCCGCGTTCAGCTGCCGCATCCCGGCGTCGACGAGGGGGTAGCCCGTCTCGCCGCGCGTCCACGCCTCGAAGTCGGCGTCGGCGTCGCGCCACGCGATCGCGTTCGGGAACGACTTGTAGTTCGACACCCCCAGGTCGGGGGTGTAGTACAGCAGGTGGTACATCTGCTCGCGCCACGACAGCTCGTAGCGGTACTTGTCGACGTTGCGGCGCTCGCCGCCGGTGACGGCCTCGTAAACGTCGCCCGCGCCCGCCCACACCTCGCGGATCCCGATCGCGCCGGTCGCGAGGTACGGGGACAGGCGCGAGACCGCGTGCGTGGGCGCCTCGGCGGCGCGCCGGAGGTCGTCTCGCGTGTCGTTGTACGAGGTGATCCCGTAGTCGAGGAAGTCGTCGAACCGCTCGCGGGCGGCCTCGTAGCCCGCGTCCGGGAGGTCGATGTCGGCGTCCGGCTCGGGGACCGTCTTCCCGTCGCGCACGTCAGCGAGCGACGACGGCTCGGGCTCCGGATACGGGCCGGCTTTGGGGACCGCCTCCCAGTCGTCGTGGAACCGGCTGTGGTTCTCGTAGCGCGCCTCCAGCCGGCCCGGATCGACCAAGACGGCGTCGGTCCGCGAGTCCGTCGCCACGCCGGCGCCCGCGAGGGCGTCCTCGACCGCGCGCTGGCGGTTGCGCCGGGCCGGCCGGTAGTACTCGTTGTAAAAGACGGTCTCGGCGTCGTGCTCGTCTGCGACGTCGACGAGGACCTCGTCGGGGGCGCCCGCGCGGACGACGAGGTCGCTGCCGAGGTCGCGGTAGCGCGCCTCCAGCCGCTTCACGTGCCGGAGGAGGAACGCCCGCTGGCGCGCTCCCATCGTGCCGAAGAGGTCGACGTCGTAGACGAAGACGGGGAGGACGGTTCCCGCCCGCGCCGCCGCCGCGAGTCCGGCGTTGTCCCGCGTTCGCGGGTCGCGCCGGTGCCAGAATACCTGCATACGTAGCGTACGGGCTCCACCGAATAGTGTCCTTCGACGGTCGAGCGCCCCGTGTGTTAAATTCGCCGAGCCCGAAGCGGTCGTATGCAACCGTTCGTCGCCGTCATCCTCGTCGGCGTCCCGCTCCTCTGGCTCGCCGGCTTCGCGGCCTACGCGTACGTCGACGCACCGAACCACGACATGGACCCCCGCAAGTGGGCGCTCATCTCGTTTTTCGTCCCGCTCTTCGGCTTCTTCGCGTACGTGTTCGAGCGCGGCGAGCGCGACTACGACCCGTCTGAAGACCCGTACGCACAGGGGAGCGACGCGCGGACGGCCGGCCTCGCCGTCCACGAGCGACGCCGGGGCGAGAAGGGACTCGGTCCGGCCGGGACGGAGGCGGAGAGCGAGGAGGAAACCGAGGAAGACGAGTGGAACGATCCGGACGGGATCGACATCGACGACTGAGCCACGCGACGGCTACACCATGTCGAGCAACGCGGATCGCCGCCGTTCGAGGTCGAACGCGGCGTCGGGGGCGTCGAGCCGGTCGAAGAAGGCGAACGCGTCCGCGCCGGAGCGCTCCGCGTGTTCGACGAGCGCCTCGATCGACGCGCGGTTGAGCGCGAGCGATTCGAGGTGCCCGCAGACGAGCGCCAAGGCGACGCCCCCCTCGCCCGTCGGAAACGCGGGGTCGACGTCGGAGAGAGCCGGCTCGGCCTCGGTCGCTGCGACCGCGTCGGCGCTGGCGGCCGCGAAGGTTCGCAGACAGCGGGTGCAGATCGCCGCCTCGGCCGCGGGAGCGTGGTCGCGAATCGCGACCGGGACCGCGAACGCGACGACGGCGGCGTCACACTGAGGACAGGACATACCCGACACGTCGCTTGTGGCGGGCATGAATGTAGTGCCGACCGCGACGAGAGAGACGCCGCGGAACCCGCTACCGGCGGGCTACTCTGCCGCCGGGGACGCGCGACTGCGGGTCGCCCGGAGCGACCGCAGCGTGGTGAAGACGATCGCTGCAGCCACGACGACCGCGGAGCCGATCACCAAGACGAGTCCGACCAGCTCCAGCGTCTCGTTGCCGAGGTACGACCCGATTTCGCCGATGCCGACCGCGACGGATCCGGCGAGGAGCATCCCGCCGAAGTACACCTTGATGTCGTCGGCGTCGACGACGGCGGTCGCCGCGGAGCCGATCCGGGCGCCGAGCGCGCTGCCGAACAACAGCGGAGCGACGATGCCGAGGTCGACGCCGCCGCTCTGTCCGTAGAGGTAGCTACCGATCCCGCCCGAGAAGACGATCTCGAAGAGGTCGGTCCCGACGGCGACCGGGGTGGGAACGCCGATCGCGTAGATCATCGCCGGCATTCTGATGAACCCGCCACCGACGCCTAAGAACCCGGAAAGCACGCCCGTCGAGAAGGCGACGGCCGTGATCACCCACACCGAGACGCGCACGTCGCCGCGGAGCGTGACCATCGGCGGGATCCGAACGGTCTGTTGGATCCGCTTTGCGATGTCGGGAATCTCGTAGTCGCTTAAGTCCTCGTCGGCGGCCGCCTCGTGGTCGATCCCGCCGCCGTCGCCGTCGCCCGAGAGGGCTTCGCGGGTGATCATGAGCCCGATACCGCCGAGTAAGAACACGTAGACCACGCTGATGATCCCGCCGGCGAGGCCGAGCTCCTCCAGGTAAAACACGCTGGCCCGGCCGACCTCGATGCCGACGGTCGTCCCCGCGATCATGATCGCCCCGAGTTTGTAGTCGACCTGTCCGAGGTCGTGGTGTTTCAGCGTCGCGATCACCGCCGTTCCGAAGACGAACGCCATCCCGCTCCCGACCGCGACGGACGCCGGGTACCCCAACATCAACAGCGCGGGCGTCACGAGGAAGGAGCCGCCCATCCCGAAGAAGCCGAAGAGCAGGCCGACGACCAGCCCGAAGCCGATGAAAAGCGCCAGCATCTCCGGCGAACTGTCGAGGACGCCGGTGAGGCTACTGAGCATCGCGTGCCCCTCCAACGAGCAGCTTCATCAGACGAGGACCGACGACGCGTTCGAGCCCCGCGTAGCCGACGTACAGCAGGACCGCCTCAAGCAGGATGCTCCCGATGAGCATCGCCGTCTGTGGGTCCCACGTGGGTATTTCGAGTCCCGCCATCACTGTGCCTCCCGATTGTTGCGGACAGTCGTTTGCGTTTCGTACATTTCTGCTCACTACACGGTACCGCGTTCATAGGTAAAACAGTTTTGTATATTCTACACAATTCTATATCTCGATAACCTCCCCGCGACCACAGATAACTTATGGGTGAGTTTCGCGCCGATCTGGCGACCGAGAAGAACTCCGGCCGGGCGCGTGACGCAGTCGCCGAGTCGGCCGCGCGTCGGGACAACCCGCTAACGTGTCGGAAGCCACCCGAATGGACGACTCCGGTACGGTCGCTCGCGGCGCGCGACTGCACGGCCCGCGATGAGCGTCTCGCGTCGGTTCGGACGGCTGCCCGCCGGCCGCCGGCTGCTCGGGCCGTCGAGGCCGTTCGGCGCTCCGACGCTCGACGGTGGCCGGCGAGCAACGGCCGGTAGTCGTGGGGTGCGATGGGAGTCGTCTACACGACGAGACGTGCGCACGTTTATATACACGACGAGACGCATGCACATCTCAGCGGAACGAAAACAGAAACAGACTACGGAGACGCCGCGAGAGAAACGCAACCGACGGTCGGCAAGCAGACGAGAGTCTCAGAGTGTACGGCGTCAGTCGGCGGGTTCGGGGTCTTCGACCGCCGCGGCCTCGGACTCGGCGGCCGCTTCCTCTTCGGCCTTCTCTTCGGCTTCCTTCTTCGCCTTGATCTTTTTCAGGCGGAAGATCTCTTCGCGCTCCTGCTCTTCGAGCTTCTGCTCGATGTACTCCTGGTTCTCGTAGAGCCGCGGGAGGAGCGTGAACTCCAGCGCGTTCACGCGTCGCTTCGTCGTTTCGATCTCGGTGAGCATCTTCTTCATGGCCGTCTCGACCTCGGCCGCGAGGATGATCTTCTCCAGCAGGTCCTCGTAGGCGTCGGCCGCCTCGTCGATCCGGGCGGAGGAGCCGAGCAGCCCGTAGCCGCGCTCGTCGATGCTCTTTCGTACCTTCGACGACTCGATCTGGGGAACGACCACGCCCATAATGTTCTTCGACTGCGTGGTGATCTCCGGGTGTTCTTTCAGCGCTGCGGCCGCGCCGCGGACGGCGACGTCGCCCTCCATCGCTCGGGCCATGTCGATCTTGCGCTGGGCCGTGTCGTAGGTCTCGGACACGTCGGACCGGACGTCCTGCGCCTGATCGAGGATGTCCATGAACTCCATGATGAGGCCGTCACGCTTCTGTTCGAGGGTGTCGTGACCGCGCTCGGAGAGATCGATGCGGTCTTCGATCGCCATCAGGTTCTTCCGCGTCGGTTTGACGTCCTTGGCCATCTTATTGGGGAAACGTTCCGCACCAAAGCGGATAATTCTTTTCAGTCGTGACGTGCCCGCTCGACCGCGCCACGCCGGACGACCGTCGTCAGACTCGAAAGAGAGGGGTCCTCGGTGACGGGGCGTACCGTCACTCCGTCGGGATCGCTCGGCAGGCTGGCCGGGGGGTGAAACTGCGAAAGAAGTGATCCGGAGCGGTGAGGTTAGTCGGCGGCTTCGACGACTTCGCGCTCGGAGTCGTCCTCGCGGTAGTACTCCTCGATGAACTCCTCGTCGATCCGGTTGAGGGCGTCCTTCGGGAGCATCGAGAGCAGGTCCCAGCCGATCTCCAGCGTCTCCTCGATGGTCCGATTCTGGTCGAAGCCCTGGTCGACGAACTCCGACTCGAAGTCGTCGGCGAAGTCGAGGTACTTGTTGTCGAGCTCCGAGAGCGCCTCGCGACCGACGATGTTCACGAGGTCGCGCAGGTCCTCGCCCTCCGCGTACGCCGCGAACATCTGGTCTTTCACGTCGGCGTGGTCCTCGCGGGTGAGCCCTTCGCCGATCCCGTCGTCCATCAGCCGCGACAGGCTGGGGAGCACGTTGATCGGCGGCTGCAGGCCCTGACTGTTGAGGTCGGGGTCGACGTAGATCTGCCCTTCCGTGATGTAGCCGGTCAGGTCAGGAATCGGGTGGGTGTCGTCGTCGCCCGGCATCGTGAGGATCGGGATCTGGGTTACCGAGCCCTCACGGCCCTGGATCCGCCCGGCGCGCTCGTACAGCTGCGCCAGGTCGGTGTACATGTATCCGGGGTAGCCACGTCGACCGGGGACCTCCTCGCGGGCCGCCCCGATCTCACGGAGCGCCTCGCAGTAGTTGGTCATGTCCGTCAGGATGACGAGGACGTGGTAATCCTTCTCGAAGGCGAGGTACTCGGCGGTGGTGAGCACCATCCGCGGGGTGACCGTCCGCTCGACGGCGGGGTCGTCCGCGAGGTTCATGAAGACGACGGAGCGTTCCAGCGCACCGGTGCGCTCGAAGTCCTCCATGAACTCGTTGGCCTCCTCCTGGGTGATCCCCATCGCGCCGAAGATGACGGCGAACTCCGAGCCCTCCTCGTCGTCGTCGCCCTCTTCTTCTTCCGGCACGCTCGCCTGTCGGGCGATCTGCATCGCCAGTTCGCTGTGCGGCTGGCCGGAACTGGAGAAGATCGGGAGTTTCTGTCCGCGCACTAGGGTGTTCATCCCGTCGATGGCGGAGACGCCCGTCTCGATGAACTCCTCGGGGTACTCGCGGGAGTACGGGTTGATCGCCGCGCCGACGATGTCCTGACGCTCCTCGGGAACGATCTCGGGGCCGTCGTCGATCGGGCGGCCGGAGCCGTCGAGAACCCGTCCGAGCAGGTCCTCGGTGACGGGCATCTTCATCGTCTCGCCTAAGAAGCGAACGGACGCGTTCTGGTCGATACCGGAGGTGCCCTCGAACACCTGGATGGCGACGACGCCTTCCGAGGATTCGAGCACCTGTCCGCGCAGCGTCTCGCCCTGTGCCGTCTCGATCTCGACGATCTCGTCGTAACCGATCGCCTCGTCGACCTCGGCGTACACGAGGGGGCCGCTGATCTCGGTGATTGTCTGATACTCTTTCATGTTAGTACATGCTCCGGAGTTCCTCGGTGATCTCCGCTTTGAGCTCCTCGACGTACTCCTCGTAGTCCTCTTGGACGCCGATCCGGTTGATGCCGGGGGCGGCCTCGGTATCGACGATCTCTTCGACGGGGACGCCGGCTTCGAGGGCGTCGAACGCCTCATCGTTGAACGTCTCGATCGTCGTCAGCATGAGGTACGTCTTCTCCGGGGGACAGAACGTGTCCACCGGGTGGAACGCGTTCTGCTGGAGGTACGCCTCCCGCAGGTAGCGGGCGACCTCCAGCGTGAGCTGCTGGTCGTCCGGAAGGGCGTCCTTCCCGACGAGCTGAACGATCTCCTGTAGCTCGGTCTCCTCGTCGAGCACGTCGACCGCCCACTGGCGCTTCTCGGCCCAGTCGTCGGCGACCTCGTTCTCGAACCACGGGTCGAGCTGGTCTTTGTACAGCGAGTACGACTCGTTCCAGTTGATCGACGGGAAGTGGCGTCGTTCCGCCAGGTCCGCGTCGAGCGCCCAGAACGTCTTCACGATGCGCAGCGTGTTCTGCGTGACCGGCTCCGAGAAGTCGCCGCCGGGCGGCGACACCGCGCCGATAGCCGAGACGGAGCCCTCCGTCCCGTTGACGTTCTCGAAGTAGCCGGCGCGCTCGTAGAACTGCGCGAGCCGGGCGGCGAGGTACGCGGGGTACCCCTCCTCACCGGGCATCTCCTCCAGTCGGGAGGAAATCTCGCGCATGGCCTCCGCCCACCGCGAGGTGGAGTCGGCCATCAGCGCCACGTCGTACCCCATGTCGCGGTAGTACTCGGCGATCGTGATGCCCGTGTAGATACAGGACTCACGCGCCGCGACGGGCATGTTCGAGGTGTTCGCGATGAGCGAGGTGCGGGCCATCAGCGGGTTGCCGTTGGCCGGGTCCTCAAGCTCGGGGAAGTCCTCGATGACCTCGGTCATCTCGTTGCCGCGCTCGCCGCAGCCGACGTAGACGATGATGTCCGCGTCGGCGTACTTCGCGAGCTGGTGCTGGGTGACCGTCTTCCCGGAGCCGAACGGCCCCGGAATCGCGGCCGTCCCGCCCTTCGCGATGGGGAACAGGCCGTCGAGGATACGCTGGCCGGACACGAGCGGCGTCCGGGGCGTCTTCTTGTTCGCGGAGGGGCGCGCCTCGCGGACGGGCCACTCCTGGTGCATCGAGACGTCCGTGCCGTTCGCGAGCTCGGCCACCGTCTCGGTGACGTCGAACGAGCCAGACTCGATGGCGGTGACCTCGGTGGTCTCGCCCTCGTCGAGCGCGTCCGGCGGCACCATCACCTTGTGGTCGATGGTGACCGTCTCCTCGACGACGCCGACCACGTCACCGCGGCCGACCTCGTCGCCGACCTCGACGGTGGGTTCGAACTCCCACTCCTTGTCGAGGTCGATGCCGGGCGCGTCGACCCCGCGATCGAGGTACGGACTGCCCATCTTGCCCTCCAGTACGTCCAGGGGACGCTGGACACCATCGTAGATGGCGTCCAGCATTCCCGGACCAAGGTCCACCGACAGCGGCTCGCCCGTGTTCTCGACGGGTTCGCCGGGGCTGACCCCGGAGGTCTCCTCGTACACCTGAACCGTCGTGATGTCGCCTTCGATCTCGATCACTTCCCCCATGAGGCCTTCGTCGCCAACGTAGACGACGTCGTTCATGCGGGCGTCGAGGTCGCGGGCGCTCACGACCGGACCGCTCACGCTTTGGATTACACCGTGTTCCGTGGTGGTCTCCGTGGATTCTGCTTTACTCATATTAGTCGTCCTCCTCCATCAAGTCGATCCCGATGGCTCGTTTGATCTGGTCGCGCAGCCCGCCGCTGCCGGCGCCGGACCCGCCGAGCGTCACGAGCACGGGCTCGATGCTCCCCTCCACCGCCTCGCGGGTCCCCCGCGAGAGGTGGTCGAGGTCGTCGGTGTGCATCACGATGATGCCCGTCTCCTCGTCGTCGAGGGTTCGTTCGACGGCGTCGTCGAGCCGCTCGTCTTTCTCGTCGTCCGGTACGTCCTCGAACTTCCGCACGCCGGCGAGCCGGAACCCAGTCGTAAAGTCGGGGCTCCCGACGACGGCGATCTCCTGGCTCATGTTATCACCAGCTCCGATTCGATCTGGTCGACCGGCAGCCCGGCCTCCTTCCCGCGGGCGATCGCGCGGATGTTCTCGACCTCGCGCTCCTTGGCGAGGATGTACGAGATGATCGGCGTGATCGACACCGGGTGGATCGTTCCGAGCTGGTCGCCGTACGCCAGCAGGGCGGCGTCGGTCGCGTGCTCGAACGCGATGAGGCTGTCCGCCTCCTCGAGTTCGCGCAGCGCGGGACCGAGTTCGTCGGCGTACTGGCTGTCTCCGATGTACTCCACGAGGTCGTCGAGGTTGCGCGCGAGCCGCGCGAGCGTCCCGCGAGTGAACAGGTCGCCGCCCTCGATGAAGTACTCCGCCGGGTCGATGTCCGCGCCCGACCGGGCGAGCCGGAGGGCGTTCGCGGCGTTTCGGAAGTCGACCTCCGCTTTCAGGAACGCCTCGTACTGGCGGGTCGGCTCGTTGCCGCCGAGTCCCGACAGGAGCCGTTCGTAGAACGCGCGGTCGACGGCGTTCTCGAGTGGCACCAACACGTTCGTCTCCTCGTACTCGGCGTACGCCGCTTCGAGCGGATCGCCGTAGATGGTGTCTTCGAGCACCTCGACGATAGCGTCGATCGAGTCGGCCTCGAGCAGGCGCCGAATCCGGCGGTCGTCGAACTCGCCGGCGCGGATGAGGTCGACCTCGATGGCCGCCTGATCCGCGTTCGTGTAAGCGCCGCGGATGACCGTCTTCACGTTCCAAGCGTCGAACTTCCGGAGGTACCGGGCGATGAGGCCGTACAGCGACCCGTCGCTCCAGTCGAGGATGTCGTCGAACTGGTCGGCGAGGTTGCGGTTCAGCGCGTACTCGATCAGATCCACGCCGTCGTGGCGACTGCCGAGCGCGTTGATGTCCGCGCCGTAGCTCGACTCCTCCATGAACCGGGCGATCTCGGCGGGGCCCATCCGCGTCAGCTTCCGGTACTCTTCGTCGCCGTACAGGCTGCCACGGCGGGCACGAACCCGCGCGACCACGTACTCTGGGTTCGAGCTCCCGGCGGCGCTCATTGGTCGAACAGTCGCTCCGAGATGTTCTTCAACTCGTCGTCCCAGACGGAGTCCAGGATCGAGTCGAACGTGTTGTTCACGCGAACGCGAGAGGTGTCGCTCTCCGCGACGATCCCGCCGAGGCACTCGACTTCGCCGTCGACCGTGGCGTCACGGTCCGCGACGAGCTCCTCGACGAGTTCGACATCTTCGGCGCGGGTGTAGATGGCGACGTCATCGTCGTCGAACTCCGCGAGGGTCGCGTCGAGTAGCGTTTCGGTGAGCTCGCGGCGGTCGTCGCCGTCGAGCCCCTCGATGGCGGCCTCAACGTCGTCGTGGACGTCTTCTAAGACGTCACGGCGGGCGCCGAGTCGCTCTTGTTTGGCCTCGAGCTTGGCCGAAGAGAGCGTCTGCTCGCGCTCTTGGTCGATCTGACGGTCGACCTCGGCGAGCCGCTCCTCACGGATGCGCTCGGCGTCGGCCTCCGCGTCGGCGACGATCTCGTCGGCCTCGGACTCGGCGGCCTCGCGGATCTCCTCTGCACGCGCGCGGGCTTCGTCTCGAACGTCCTCAACGACAGTGTCCAAACTCATTGGTGTGAAAGGAAGTGCCGCTCAGACGATGAAGACGACGACGAGTGCGAGGATGACAATCGTCTCGGGAAGCACCGTCAGGATGAGCCCGTTGACGAAGAGGTCGTCGTCTTCGGCCATCGCACCGACGGCGGCCGAACCGATGCCACGCTCGGCGTAGCCCGCGCCGAGTGCCGCGAGCCCGACGGCGAGGGCTGCTGCGGCGCTAGGATCAGTCAGCGTTCCACCAGTGGACAGTACGGCATTCCCGAGTTCGTTGGTAGCTTCAAGCATTGGTAGTAGTTGCGGTTGCTCGTCTCCGAACAGTTGCTAGTTGCCTCCACAGTGGTCATAAAGCTTCCCAAAACGACCGAATAGCGCGGGAAAAGCGAGCGAAAAAGTAACAACTGGCGAAACGGTCTCCGCCTCGAAACGTCGGGCGACGGAGTCGAACGGTCGGCGAACCGACAGGACTGCCGAGCCGGACGAAGCCCGGACGGCGTCAGTCGTCGTTCGTGGTGTACTGGCGGTCGTAGCCGAACGGCAGGTAGCTGTCGCCGCCGCCCTCGTAGAAGTTCCCGAAGAACTCCACGTACTCGAGACGCACCGCCTGAATGCCGGCGGACGTGACGCCGAGCAGCAGGACGACGATGTGCCCGACGACCGCGACGACGATACCCGCGACGAGCGCGAGGATGCCGACCGCACCGGCTTCCGGGGTGAAGGCGGTCGTCATGCCGGCGAACACCAGCTCCTTGCTGGCCTCCGCTTGCACCTCGTTGACGAGGTAGTTGTTCGTGAAGATGAAGTGGAAGCTCCCTTCGCCGCCCTCGTCGATGTAGGCGCCGAACGCGAGCAGGTTCACGGCGAGCGCCATCCCGCCCTTCGCGAGCAGCACGGCCATGATCCGAGCGTACGAGATGACGTTGACGACCGGCGAGAGCACCTCGGCGAGCTCCGGCGGCTCACCGATGGCGAGCAGGACGATGCCCAAGAGGATCGCTACGATGGCGGCGTACCCGACCGCGACCGGGAAGCCGCCGAACGACACCGCTCCGAAGGTCAGAATCGAGAACGACTCAAACAGGAAGTCCGGCTTCGGACCGGGGACGTGCTGGCTGAAGATCCAGATCCACGCGCCGTTGAGGATCAGCAGCCACGAGCCGCCCTCGTACAGCGCGTGTTTCAGGTCGTGCTGCTGGTAGTTGCTCACGAACGAGAGGACGTGTCCCACGTTCAGGTGTGCGAGCCCGAACAGCACGCTCACGACGAGGAACGACAGCGCCCAGTCGATGTCGGCCGGGGACAGCCCCTTCCCGTCGACGGGCCAGTGGATGTCACCGGGCAGCAGCTGGTAGGCGTGGTAGCCGAACACGTCGATCCCGAAGTATATCCCAAAGAGGATCGTGAAGCCGCCCGCCCACATCGCGACGGCGCCAAGTTCGCGGAACGTCCCCTCGTATCGGCTGTACAGGAACACGCCGATGGCGGCGTACAGCACGCCGTACCCCACGTCGCCGATCATGAAGCCGAACATGAGCGGGAACGTGAGGAAGACCAGAAGCGTCGGGTCGAACTCCGAGTACTTCGGTCGGCCGAACCCCTGTACGAGCAGTTCGAACGGGCCCGCCGCGCCCGCGTTGTCCTGGACGACCGGCGGGTCGTCGTCGCCCTGTGCCGCGTGGCCGCCGTCGGTGGCGGCCTTGGGGCCCGCTCCGCCGTCCGCGACCGCCTCGGTGTGGTGGTCGCCGTCGGGCGTGAACGACGCGCGCTCGAGCTCTTCGACCTCGGCGTGGTCACCGACCGCCTCGGTGATGGCCGTCTTGAGGTCGCCGAACGTCGACGTCGGAACCCAGCCTTCGGCGATGAAGGCGTTCTCTGTGGTCGCAAACGAGAGGGGCGCCTGCTTCTTTTCGGCCTCGATAGTGAGCTGTTCCTCGGCGCGCAGGAGGAAGCCGGCCGCCTCCTCTTTGACCGCGTCGAGCTCGGCGGTCACGTCGTCGAGGTCGTTCTGGAGCGCGTCGCGTTCGCGTTCCAGTTCCGCGACGTACTCGCTCGGGCTGGCCGTCGCCGACGGGACCTCCAGCAGCGCGATGTCGACGCCGACGAGCGAGTCCTGTAAGACCCCGTCGTCGGCGCCGTCTGCGGGTCGCGCGAAGATGGCGACGACGTCGCTGCCGGCGAACACCTCGAACGAGTCGATGCCGTCGGCGTCCGCGAGCGTCGCCTCGACGGCGTCCGGCTTCGCCTCCCCGACGACGACTTCGAGCGAGTCGTAGCCGCCGAGCAGGTCGAGTTCGATGCCCAGATCCGCGAACGGCTCCATCCGGTCGATCTCCTCTTCGCGGTCGCGGATGTCGCTTTTCAGGTCGTCGCGCCGGTCGTTGAGGTCGTTGACCCGTTCGCGCACGTCCGCGAGTTCCGCTTCGAGCGCCTCGTCGTCGAGGTGGCGGGCCGCGTCGGCCTCGCCGCCCTCGACGCCGAGGATGCTCTCCAGCGAGCGGACGGTGACGAGCTTCTCGTTGACCGTCTCCGCGCCGTCGAGCGACTCGCCGGGCTCGAACCCCTCGTAGCGCTCGTCGTAGTCGGTGACGTGCAGGGAGTGGTGTTCGTACGTTGCTTCGATCACGTCGTCGATGACGCGCTTCGAGCCCGTCACCGACACCTTGCTCATCCGCTCAGGCCTGAGCATCCACCGCCTCCTCGGCCTGTTGGTTCACCGCTTCTTCGAACCGTTCGACGGCGTAGTCGACGGCCGTGTCCACGCGGTCGCGGGCCTCGCGTTCGAGCTCGTCGCGGTCGGAGCGACCCGATTCGAGGATCTCCTCGCGGCGGTCCTCGATTTCGTCGCGGGCCGTCTCGAGTCGCGTCTCGGCCTCGGACTCCGCCTCCTCCTCGGCCTCGGCGCGGATCTCGTCCGCGCGCCGTCGAGCCTCTGCGAGGCGCTCGTCGGCGTCCGATTCCGCCTCCGCGATGATCTCGTCCGCCTCCCGTTCAGCCTCCTTGATCCGGTCGAGCACCTCTGGTCTCGCCATACTACTAATCGCCTGAAACTCTACAAGCGATGTATAAGGTGTTTGCGAAAGTGCGCGGGTGATTCGCCCGGATCGAGCAGTCGCTCGCGCCGAAACGCCGCCTCGATCGGTCGATTGCCGCCTACATTTAAGTAGCAGTCGCCGGTCCGTCACCGTATGGTAACGGTGTATGCGGTCGCGTCAGCGAAAGGTGGGGTCGGAAAGACCACCACGACCGCGGCAATCGCGACGATACTGGCCGATTCCGGCGCGGACGTCGTCGCAATCGACGCCGACCTCGGCATGGCGAACCTCGCGGAGGCCTTGGGCGTGAGCGTCGAGGGAGTCACCCTCCACGACTTGCTGGCGGGCGAGGCGTCGCCTCGCGAGGCGGTCCACGAGGGGCCCGTGGGGCTCCGCGTCGTCCCCGGCGCCGTGGCGCTCGACGCGTACGCGGCGGCCGACCCGTCCGGACTCCGCGAGGTCGTCGACGCCTTCGAGGACGCCGACTTCGTGTTCATCGACGCGGGCGCGGGGCTCTCACACGACTCCACGCTCCCGCTCGGCCTCGCGGACGAGACGCTCCTCGTCTCCACGCCCGAGCGGAGCGCCCTCGGCGACACCGAGAAGACCCGACAGCTGACCGAACGGCTCGGCGGCAGCGTCGCGGGCGCGGCGATCACCCGTCTCGACCCCGCGACCGCCGCGAGCGACGCTCCGATCGACGCGGTCGAGCAGTGGCTCGACGCCCCGGTCGTCGGACGGATTCCGGAAGATGTCGCGGTGTTGCGCGCGTCCGAGTCGAGCGACCCCCTGCCGCTTCTCGCCCCCGACTCCGCCGCGACCCGCGCCTACCGCGACCTGACGCGGACGCTCACCGGCGCGACGATACCCGGTCCGGGCCTCGATTCCGTCGACACGGAAGGGGAAGACGAGACGCCGACCGAGAGCGAATCGAGCGACGAGGGGGTTGCGTCGGCCGACGAAGCGGCTGCGTCGACCGACGACCCAGACGAGCGTGAGACGGATGAGGGCGCTGACGCCGCCGAACCGGACGAGCCCGAGGACACCGACGACGCAGGCGATGAGCCCGACGACGCCGACGACGACGACGCCGAGGACGGCGAGGACATCATCGTCGCCGAAGCCGAACGGGCTGGCCTCGGCGAACCGGGCGACGAGGAGGACATCATCGTCGCCGCGGAGTCGCCCGTCGAGACCGACGAGGAGTCGACGAGCGACCCCGAGGCCGAAGCGGTCGACCCCGAGGAGGGGACCGACGCGGGGGTCGACGACGCGAGCGACGCGGAATCCCCGGCGGTCGACGCCGTGGACGGCGAGACAGAGACGGTCGGAGAGGGGCACGTCGACGGCGACGACCTCGAAGCGATGATCGAATCGGACCTCGAACCGGACGCGTTCGACGACGAAACGGAGTCTGCGGCGGCCGAGTCCGAGGAGTCCGACGACACCGAGACGGACTCGGCGACCGGCCGCACGCCGGAGCAGTCGGACATCGACGACGAACTCGCCGGCAGCGTGCCGTTCCGTGACGACGACACCGGAACCATGAACACCGTCCTCTCGGATGACGACGCGGAGGGCGACAAAGCCGACGACGACGAGCGCGACGAAGACGACGACGACGGCGGCTTCTTCAGTCGGCTCCTCGGCCGGTAGCCGGCCGGGCGGCTCCCGAGTAGGTGAGTAGGTAAGTAGGTGAAGAGAGCGCGATCCGTCCTCGCTCAGGCTTCGGACGGCTCTTCCGCGCGGTCGCGAATGAGTTCGCGAATCTCCGCCGGATCGGAGATACCGGCGAGCTCCTCACAGGAGACGAGTGCGGTCCCGTCGACCGACTCGCGTTTCGCGTCCTCCTCGGTGAAGTAGACCGAGCGAGTGCCGGCCACCTCCCCGATTGAGGACATGATGCGCGCGCGCTTCTCCGCCGCCGGCGTGAACGTCGAGTGGCCAGTGAGCACCCGCGTCACCGCGCTCCCCTCGTCTTCGGAGACGGCTTTAAAAGGCGCGCGGGCCGTCGGGTGGACGGTGAAGCCGGCGTTCGTCAACACGTGGAGGACGTGCTCGTCGTCCGGGTCGGTCTCCGGCGCCTTCGGCGTCGGGTCGGCGTCGCGCACGTCGCTCGCACCGCCGAGCACGTCGACCGGGCTGGAGAACGGCTCGTTGAACAGCTCTTCGAGCTGGATCGCCACTTCGATGGAGGCGTTCATCCCGTCCTCGTACTTCGAGACGGTGCGCCGCGAGACGCCCAACTCGGTCGCGAGGCGCCCGAGCGACCAGCCGCGGTCCTCTCGCTCGTCGGCCAGCAGGTCGCCGTCGAGGCTGACGTAGAGGCCGCCGGGCGCGGCGTAGATGAGCGGCGGCATCCCCTCGACGAACAGGTCGTAGCCGGTGTCGGGGTTTATCACCGGGACGCCGTGACGGAAGTAGACGACGCCGGGTTTGAGGTCTTCGTCGCGGGTGCGAACGCCGATGACCATCGGCGTCGCCTGCAGGTACTCCCCGAGTCGGCGCATCTCCGCGCCGGTCTCCGCGTCGAGCGCGTCGACGTTGCCGAGGATTTTCAGCAGCACGAGGTCCTCGCCGCGGCGCGCCGCCACGTCGAAGCTCTTGGGCCGGATCGCACACCGGTCGCTGACGAGGAACCCCGCGTCCTCCAACATCGCGGTGATGTTCTCGATCAGCGCAGTCCGGGTCATACCCGCAGATAAGCCGCTCGCCGTATATATGCATTGTGTCGCTTGCGTCCACACGAAACCGCCGCACGCTTGCGGTTTTCGCGGTTCTCGGTGTCGGCATACTTATATAACGTCGCGGTGCCGCCCGCCGGCGCACGCGCGCCGAAACCGGTTTGTCCGGGTGTCTGAAATGGCGCGTATGCTCATCGTCGCCGTCGACGACACCGACTCCCGCGAGCAGGGGATGTGTACGACCTACGTCGGCGCGCGGCTGGCCGAGCGGCTCGCTGCGACCGGGGGACGCGTCCGTCGCCGCCTCCTCGTCCGGCTCAACCCGGCGGTGAAACACAAGACGCGCGGCAACGCCGCGGTCGCGCTCCACGTCTCGGGCGTCGACCCCGACGCGGCGTTCGAGCGCGCCGCCGAGACGGTCCGCGAGTTCGCGGCGGTCGACGACCCTCGAACGTCGCCCGGCGTCGTCGTCGCCGACCTGGGCGCGGCCGCGACGACCGCCGACCCGCGCGACCCGGACGGCGAGTGCGTGCCAGATACTCTCCTCCCGGAGGGGGTGACGGTTCCGGACGACGTGGCCGCGTTCGCCCGGCGCGCGCTCCGGCATCGGCTCTCGCTCGACGACGCGCTCGACATCGCCGACGGACACGGGTACCGACACGCGGCGTTCGGGACCGGCGGGGAGACCCCCGAAACGGCGGTCGCCGGCCGCGGCCGGATCGGCGCGCTCGCAGCGGTCGGCGCCGCGGGCGCGTTCGGCGACTGGACCGTCGAGCGCATCTCGTATCGCGAGCTGGACCGCTGCGGGACGCCGCGCGACGTCGACGCCGAGAGCGTCTTCGCCGCCGCCGACCGGGGGTACCCGGTCGTCTGGGACACCGTCGACCGCGACACGGGCGAGACGGTCTGTGTCCCGAACGCCCCCGGACCGATCCTCCACGGTATCCGCGGCGACGACGCCGCGGCGTGTCGCGAGGTCGCCGCGGCCATCGAGAGCGAACCGGTCGAGCGCGCCGCGACCTTCCTGACGAACCAGGGGACCGACGCCCACCTCGCGGCTGGTGTCATCGGCGACCTCCGCGACGGCGCCGGGTACCGCGTCGAGGGGGTCGTCGCGAGCGACCCGGAGACGAAACGCGGGGGACACGTCCACGTCGACGTGGCGGCGCCGGACGGGGCGCCCGACGACGACCCGGCGTCGCGGCTCCGGTGTGTGGCTTTTAAACCGACCGGCCGGTTCCGCGACCGCGTTCGGGCGCTCCGCCCCGGCGACCGGGTGACGCTCTGTGGCGAACACGAGGTCCGCCCGGCCACGGGCGACGCCGGAGGCGACGAGGCAGGTAGCGGCGAGACGGCGACGTTGAAAGTAGAGAAGTTCGCCGTACGCGACCTCCGCGAGACGGAACGCGTCGTCCCGACCTGTCCCGACTGCGAGCGGTCGATGTCCTCGGCCGGTCGGGGACAGGGGTACCGCTGTCGCGACTGCGGCACCGACGCGCCGGGGAAGGTCGCGGTCGGCGTCGACCGCGACCTTGCGCCCGGCTGGTACGAGGTGCCGCCGAGCGCCCGGCGCCACGTCGCGAAGCCCCTCGTTCGCGGCGGCTTCGACGGGCCGACCCACCCGGAGCGGTGAGGTCCCGCCCGCCCGAGGGGGCGACCCGGAGAGCGGTCGTCAGTCGCTCGCGACGAGTTTGTAGCACAGCCCCGCCTCGTCGGTGGCCTCGGGGGCGCGCTCGGCGTAGTAGATCCCGTCGTCGGTCACGAGCGGCGCGCTGGTGACTTCGCCGCGATTGGCCACGGACCAGGTGACGGAGCCGTCGTCGCGGTCGAGCGCGTACAGCTTCGTGTCGTACGAGCCGACGAGCACGTGGTCGTTCGTGGCGACGGCGTTCCCGGTGACCCAGCCGTCCGTGGGGGTCGCCCACACCTTCTCGCCGGTTTCGAGGTCGATCGCGTAGACGTTGGTGTCGTGGCTGCCGACGTACACCTCGCCGTCGGCGACCGCCGGCGCGCACATGACGCCGCCCGTCGCGATCGGGTCGGGGCTCCCCTTCGCGGTCTCCCCGCCGTCGGTCTCGAACTCCCACAGCACCGAGCCGTCCTCGACGTCGAGTCCCGTGACGGTTCCCGCCCACGAGGGGACCACGGCGACCCCGTCGCTGATGGCCAGCGGGAGTTTGATATCGCCGCCGGTGTCGTAGGCCCACTCGCGTTCCAACGACGGGAACGACCACGCGTAGCAGTGGCCGTCGTTCGACCCGAAGATGAGGCGGCCGTGGCTCCGGTCGATCGCGACGGTCGAGTGCGGGTGGTCGGTGGGGCGGCGGTCGCGCCACTCGATCTCACCGCTCGCCGCGTCCATCATGACGAGGCTCCCGTCGGGCGGCGAGTGTTCGACCGCGACGTAGAGCTCCCCCGCGAGGTAGGTCGGGCTGGCGGCCGCGGCGTCGCCGACCTCGGTCTGCCAGAGGATCTCGCCGTCCGCGAGCGCCAGCGAGGAGACCACGCCGTCGTAGGTGCCGACGTACAGCCGCCCGTCCGCGATCGCGGGGGTCCCGTGGCTGCCGCGCGTGGCGTCGCTTATCGAGGTCGCCCACGTCACCGAGCCGCCGGGCGCGATCGACTGCACGCGGCCGGTGTCGTCGGCGAGCAGGATCTGGCCGTTCGGCGCCGCCACCGGGCTCCCCTTCGTCGCCGAGTGCTCGCCGCGGTTCGCCGGGAGTTCCCACGCGGTCTCGACGGCGTCGGGTATCGTCGCGTCGACGTACCCGGTGTTCCGGAGGCCCTGGCGGAACTGCGTCGACACCTCGTCGGCATCGGCGGGCACCGTGGGCGCCCCGTCTGCCGGCGGCTTCGGCGGATCGGAGCCGGCACAGCCGGCGAGCCCGGCGGCGCCCGCGGCGCCGAGGACGCGCAGCCAGTCGCGGCGGGTTCGGTCGGTCATGACGGCTCATACCGCAGGGAGGACAAAAAGCCACGCTCCTCGGTGTGCCGCAGTCGAGTCGACGCGAGCGCCCCGCCCGGTGCCGTGAAGTGCGTCGTCTCCCAAGGGCGGGTCATGGCCGGCATCGCCTTCTACGCGACCGAGCGACACGACGAACTCGTCGATTTCTACCGCGACACGATGGGTGCGACGGTGCGGCTCGAACAGCCCGACTGCACGATTTTGGGGTTCGACAACATGCTGTTCGGCTTCTGTGAGCGCGACCGCACCGACGACTGCGGGACGCTCACGTTCGTCTATCCGGACCGCGAGGCGGTCGACGCGGCCCACGACCGCCTCGCGGCCGCGCCGGGAGCGAGCGCCGTCGAGACGCCGCACCGAAACGATCGGTACGACATCTACCAGTTCTTCGCCGCGGACCCCGACGGGCGGGCGGTCGAGTGTCAGGCGTTCCTCGACGACTCGGTGTCGCTCTCCTGACCGGACGAGCCGGCGGTCGCGTCCCGGTCAGTCGATGTCGCGCGCGTCGCGCCACGCCTTCGCGCGTTCGAGCGCGGCCTCGCGGGTGTCGAACCGCTCGCGCTTATAAACAGACTCGTCGACGGCCTGTTCCATCACGTCGAGGCGGGCGACGAACCCGCCGTCGCCGCGCTCGCGGAGCCGAACCGTCGCGTAGCCGTCGGAGCGCTCCCACTCGGAGATTACGTCGTCGTCGCGTCCCAGAGACCAGGGCATACCGGAGAGGGCGCGCGGCGCGGCTAAAACGGCGCGGTTCGCGGCCGGGAGGCGCGTCTCAGTCGCCGGCCCAGTTCCACTCGGTCGCCGGCGCCGTCGTGTACGAACAGGCCGGGCAGATCGCGTAGCCGAGCGGGTCGTACGGAACCGACGACGAGGGGACGGTCTCGTTACATTCGGCACAGTCGAACATCGACTCTTGGTTGATGTCCATGGACAGTATGTGAACCCATTGCATGTAGTTATGCGATCCCTACCGCCGCCGATCCGACGCCGCATATATAAACGGACGGCGGTCCGAGCCGACCGTGATGGAAGACAGCCACGCGGACCAAGACGTCCACGCGGACCGCCGAGCGAGCGCGGCGGCGCGACTCGGAGCGACCGGCGCCGACGGACTCGTCTGTTTCCCCGGTCGAAACCTCCAGTACCTCACCGGCTTCGACGAGGCGCCCGCCGAGCGGCACCTGTTCCTCGTCGTGCCGGCGGCCGACCGCGAGGGCGACGCGACCGTCACCGACCCGACCTTCCTCGTCCCGTCGCTCTACGAGACGCAGGTCCGAGCGGATACCAGCGTCGAGTCGGTCCGGACCTGGGACGACGGCGACGATCCGACCGCCGCCGTCCGGGCGCTGCTCGGCGACTGCGGGCTCCGGGAGGGCCGACTCCTCGTCGACGACACGATGTGGGCCACGTTCACGCAGGACCTCCGGACCGCCGCACCCGAGGCTTCGTGGGGGCTCGCGAGCGAGGCCCTCGGCGCCCTCCGCGTCAGGAAAGACGCGGCCGAACTGGACGCGATGCGCGCGGCCGCGGCGGCGGCGGACCGAACGGTCGAGGACCTCCGCGAACTCGGCGCCGACGCCGTCGGGATGACGGAACGCGAACTCGCGGACTGGGTGGCCGACCGGCTGGCCGCCCACGGGGGGTCGGGAACGTCGTTCGACACCATCGTCGCCGCCGGCCCGAACGGCGCGAAGCCCCACCACGGGTGTGGCGATCGCGAGGTTCGGGCGGGCGAGCCCGTCGTCCTCGATTTCGGCACGCGGGTCGACGGCTACCCCTCGGACCAGACGCGGACGCTGGTGTTCGACGGCGAGCCGCCGGCGGCGTACCGGCGCGTCCACGAGGCCGTCCGCGAGGCGCAGGCCGCCGCCGTCGAGGCGGTCGAGCCGGGCGTCACCGCCGGGTCGATCGACCGGGCGGCGCGCGCGGTCATCGAGTCGGCCGGCTACGGCGACGCGTTCGTCCACCGGACCGGTCACGGCGTGGGGCTCGACGTGCACGAGGAGCCGTACATCGTGGCCGACAGCGACCGGACGCTGGAGCCCGGAATGGTGTTCTCGGTGGAGCCGGGCGTCTACCTCGACGGAGAGTTCGGCTGCCGGATCGAGGACCTCGTCGTCGTCACGGACGACGGCTGCGAGCGACTCAACGACACCGATCGCGGCTGGCGGTAGGGGCTGGCGCGGCCGGCTGCGAGGCGGGCGGGCCGAGAGCGCGGGCGAGCGGTCCGTGGACCGCATCGAAACCATTACTGTCGCCGGAGCGAAAGCGCGGGGTATGAGCGACACCGACGAGGCCGAAGCCGAGGAACCGGCCGTCGAACTGGGCGAGGGGCCGGACGTGGCGGGCGAGCCGATCGCTCGCGTCGCGTCCCGGCTCACGTGGCCCGCGACGTGTAGCCACCTGCTCGCACAGGAGGGCGACGCGACGATCCGGACGCCCGACGGGCCGCAGAATCTGGACGACGTGCTGGCCGACTCAGAGGTTCCCTTGTTCGAGAGCCGCAGCGAGTTCGTGACCGAGGTCGAAGAGCGCGTCGGGCGCGGCCCGGTCGCGACCGAGTAGCGGACGAATCCCGTCGGCGCGGCGACCCCGTCGCGCCGGTTCTCCGCCGGCGCGAGTTTTTTGTCCCGCGGACGCAGATTTACGCTATGTCGATTCCGTTCGATCCACAGGAGCTCGACCCTTCGGAGTACGGCGAGACGCAGACGACGCTCGAAACCGACCACGAGTCGGCCATCGAACGCGTCCGCGAGGTGTGTCTCGACGCCGGCTTCGGGATACCCGTCGAGTTCTCCCCGTCGGACATGCTCAACGAGAAGGTCAACGCCGACCGCGATCCGTACTACGTCCTCGGCGCCTGCAACCCGGCGGTCGCCGACCGCGCGCTCGACGCGACCGACGGTCGGATCGGCGCCCTGTTCCCGTGTAACATGGTCATCCGCCAGGAGGCGCCGAACGAGCAGGTCGTCTACCACGTCTCGATCATGAAGATCGCACGGCTGCTCGGCCTCCCGACCGACGACGAGGAGATGGACGCGATCATCGCCGACACCGGCGAGTTGGTCGACGCCGTGTTCGCGGAACTGGACGAGTGAGCGTCGTCGATCGCCTGCGAGCGCGGTAGCAGATCCCGGAGCGCCGTAGCCGACCCCGGAGCGCGGTCGAGTCGGTCGGCGGCCGGTGGAGACGCGCGTTCAACACGAGGGGAGATGCACCCTCTCGGCGGACGGATCGTCCCCCGTCTTTTCTGAGCCAACCTATAGTCGACTCCGTACTGCTCTATAGCGGTCAATTGCGTTCTGAAGTAACGATTATGGTCGCACCTCTCGCATAGCGTGTCGTGAGCCACCACAACGGTCGACCGGAGCGTCGGATCGCCCTCGTGTGCGTCCAGAACGCGGGCCGAAGCCAGATGGCGGCGGCGTTCGCCGAGCGGGAACGCGACCGACGCGACGCCGGAGACCAGATCGAGATCGTCAGCGGCGGAACGCGACCGGCCGACCACGTTCACGGCGTCGTCGTCGAGGCGATGCGCGAGGTGGACATCGACCTCGGCGACCGGGAGCCGCGCGAGGTGACCCCCGAGGAGCTGCAGTCGGTCGACCTCGTGATCACGATGGGGTGTTCGGCGTCGGACGTCTGCCCCGCGACGTGGAACGGCGAGAACCGCGACTGGGACCTCGACGACCCGCACGGCCGCCCGCTCGCGGAGGTGCGCGAGATCCGCGACGAGATCGAGGAGCGCGTGGGCGCGCTGTTCGACGAGCAACTGTCGGCGCTCGCAGCGACGGAATGACGGGCGCAATCGGAGGCGACCGGCGGTCGAGCGAAGCCGGTCGGGGGCGTTCCCGGCCGAGCGCGGCTCCCGTCGCCCGCGGGCCGGCGGCGACCCCGCGACACGCGAGCGAGCCGAAGGCGACGGGAACACGCCGACGAGCCGGGGGCGCGGACCGATGACCGACGAGCAGCCGACCGAGGCTCGAACCGACCTCGACGGCCTCTCCATCGACCGGGCGGTCGACGCCGTCGCCGAGGGCGCTGGCGACGCTGGCGAGCTGCGGGAGACCCTCGCGATCGTCGCGGAGGACGGCGTCGTCCGGCGGTCGGCCGTCGACGACGCGGTCGCGAACGCGTCGATGGTCGCGACGACCGCCGAGACCCGAACGGAGCTGGCGGGAGGGCAGTTGAGCGACGTGCGCGAGACGGCCGCGCCGGTGGCCGATCTGCCCCTCGTGTCGGCGCGGCTCGACGACTACGAGGCGCGCCTCGACGCGGTCGAGGACCGGTCCGCGGCCCTCGGCGACGCGATTCAGGAGATACTCGATAGCAAGGCCGACGGCGACCTGTACGAGATCGCCCGGCAGATTAGGCGGGTCACGAACGCGGCGAGCGACGTGCAGCGCGCCGCCGACGACCTGCAGTTCGAACTCGACTCGTTTGAGGGGTGGCTCACCGACGCCGACCAGCGCACCGAGGAGCTCCGCGGCGACATCGACGCCCTCGCGGAATCGGTGGACGAACTCGACGACACCGCCGACGCGCTCGACGACGACGGAACCGGGCCGGACCGCGACCCGGCGTCGACGTGGGTCGCGGCGACGACGCAACACCGCGTCGCCGGCCTGATGATAACCGACCTCCGTGCGGAGCTGGCCGCCCTTCGGACGTGGGCCGCGCGGGAGGACGGAACCGAGAGCCCGCCGGACGACGTCGACGCGCGGCTCGACGCGGTGGAGTCGACCCACGAGGCCGTCGGGGACCGGCTCGCGGCCTGTGCCGACCCCGAGTGGACCGCGGCGTTCGACGACCGACTGGCGTCGCTAGACGAGCGGCTCAGCGCGATGGAGCCGCCGGTCGAGTGGGGCGAGGTCGAGGCCGTCGTCGCGGAGCACCGTCCCGCGGACGGACGGTAAACTCAGGCGGAACGCGGATTTCTGGAGATAAGTAGCGCGACGCCGCGAGCGCCGCGGCGACGCTCACAGGTCGACGTTCGCGTCTCGGATGGCCGCCCGCGTGGCGATGTCGGCCACGGACTGCCCGCAGTCGGCCACTCGCCGCAGGTTCGAGAGCGTCTCCGACAGCGCCGCGGCCGCCGGCACCGACCCGGTGAGCGAGCCGTCGTACAGTCGGTCTTCGAGCGCGTCGAGCGCGTCGAGCGCGTCGTCACACCGGCGTCTCGCTTGCCGCGCCTGCCCCGCGTCCTCCGAGAGCACCGCGGTCACGGCGTCGTCGACGCCCTCAGCCGCGTCGTCCGAGACGGCCCGCAGTTCGGTCCCCGTCTCCGCCGCGGGCGGCTCGGAGAGGCGCGCGCCGGCGGTCGCGATCCGGACCGCGTGGTCCGCGACGGTACCGAGCCGGTTCGCGGTCGCGTAGTAGGCGAACAGCTCGGCCCGAGAGACGTCCAGCGCGTCCAGCTCGGCGTGCGAGACCAGCGACCGACAGAAGTGTCGCGTGACCATCGCGACCGACCGGTGTGCCTCCGCGGCGCGTTCGCGGATGCGCGTGCCGGCGTCTGCGGCGTCGAAGAACGCCTCGACCGCGTCACAGAGCAGCGAGACGACGACGTACTGCAGCTGGACGATAGACTGACAGATCGAGACCGACGACGTGTCCAACAGCTGTCTGACCGTGATCGCTCGGTCGGCCTCGGCGGTGACGTTGGTGCCGACGAGGTCTCTGGCCGCGGCTCTGGCGGCGTTTCGCTCCGCGTCCGAGAAGGGCTCGTCCCGGCGCAGCGTGATCGTCTCGAAGCCGAGCTCGTGGGTGAGCCGGACGAGCCGTCCCACCGCGTCCGGACCCCCCTCGTCGACGGTGACGGTCGCGTCGTCGAGCCGGGAGACGTCCGCCTCCGACGACCGGATGAGTATCGACCCGTCGCGGTGGGTGTACAGCTGTAGCTGCATCCCCACCTCGAAGCTGTGTTCCGTCGCCCACTCCTTCGGAATCGAGACCGTGAACGTGCCGCCGCCGACCTCCTGCAGCTTTCTGGTCTCCATGGTCAGTAGATGAGGTCCGGGTCGCCGTCGCTCATGTACAGCGTCCGCGCGGCGATGTTGACGGCGTGGTCGCCGACGCGTTCCAGGTCGCGGATCGTGAGCAGCAGCCGCGACACGTCGTCGAGCAGCTGTTCGACGTCCCAGCGATCGGTCTCGCTGGCGATGAGTTCGCGGACGACGGTCTCGCTCGCGTGCTGACACGCGGCGTCGAGTTCGTCGTCTCGATCGGCGATATCCCGACACGCCGCGGGGTCGGCGCGCGTGTACGCGTCGACGGCGTCTCCGAGTTGGGCGGACGCGAACTCGCCTATCGTTTCGACCTGGACCTCGGGAGCGATCTGTGGGCTGCCGGCGAGGGCGTACCGGGCGAGGTTCGTCGCGAGGTCGCCGATCCGTTCGAGGTCGGTGAGGATTTTAAACGAGGCAGCCACGAACCGGAGGTCCGAGGCGACGGGCTGTTGGAGCGCGATCAGGTCGATACAGTCGCTTTCGAGGTCGAGGTACTGCTGGTTGATGCGGTCGTCGCCGTCTATCACCTCGCGAGCCAGGTCGTGGTCGCCGCGTTCGAGCGCGTCGAGCGCGTGCCGGAGCTGGTCTCCCACGTCGTCGGCCATCGCCTCGACGTCGCGCTCAAGCTCGTCGAGCGAGTCGCGATAGTCCTCACGAGGCATGGGCGGTCACCCGAACTTCCCGCTGATGTAGTCCTCGACGCGCTGGCTCTCGGGGTTCTCGAAGATTTTGTCGGTGTCGTCGTACTCGACGAGTTCGCCGCCCGTCAGGAAGACGGCGGTCTGGTCGGACACGCGGGCCGCCTGCTGCATGCTGTGGGTGACGACGACGACCGTGTAGTCCTCCGCGAGGTCTTCGATCAGGTCCTCGATCTTCGAGGTGGCGATCGGGTCGAGCGCGGAGGCCGGCTCGTCCATGAGGATGACCTCCGGGTCGACGGCGAGACACCGAGCGATACACAGGCGCTGCTGTTGCCCGCCGGACAGGCCGAGCGCGTTGTCGTCCAGCCGGTCGCTCACCTCCTCCCAGAGCGCGGCCCGTTCGAGCGACCGCTCGACGAGGTCCTCCTCGCGCTCGGGCTCCGCGCGGCCGGTGAGCCGCGCGAGGAGCCCCGTCTCGATGTCGCCGTGCTTCCGCGGGCCGTACGAGACGTTCTCGCGGATCGACTTGGGGAACGGGTTCGGGCTCTGAAACACCATCCCGACCCGCTTGCGGAGCTCGACGAGGTCGACGCCGTCCTGATAGATTTCCTCGCCGTCGAGCTCGACGCTCCCGTCGACGCGAGCGGCGCGGATACGGTCGTTCATCCGGTTGAGACACCGGAGGAACGTCGACTTCCCGCAGCCGGACGGCCCGATGAACGCCGTCACGCTCTCTTCGGGGATGTCCATCGAGACGCTCTTCAGGGCGTGGTCGTCGCCGTAGTGAACGTCGAGGTCGTCGACGGCGAGTTTCGTCTCGCCGCCGGCCTCGTAGTTCGTCCACTCCGGGCGCGTCGTCTCGACGGTCTCGCCGGCGGTCGTGGAGATCCCTTGGTCGTCGGTGCGGTTCGCGGTCGTCTCTGTGGTGTCCGTCTGGCTCATTGGTGGAGTTTCTGTCTGAAGTAGTAGCGCGTCGCGATACCGCCCGCGTAGAAGACCAACACGACGAGGAGCAGCGTCAGGGCCAGCCCCCACGCGTACTCCTGTGGGTTCTCGATGTTCCCGCTCAGCCCCGCCGTGATGAGCGCGTACAGCTGGTACGGCAGCGCGCTCGTCGCTTCCAACAGCGCGGGGTTGCTGACGAACGGCGGCGACGTGCTCAGCTGGAAGCCGCTCAGCACGTTCGGGGCCGCCGACTTCGCCGGAAGGACGCCCCCGCCCATGGTGAGGAGGATGGGGGCCGTCTCGCCCGCGATGCGGCCGACGCCGAGGATGACGCCGGTGGTGACTCCCGGAATCGCCGCGGGGAGGACGACGCTCCGGATCGTCTGCCACTTCGAGACTCCGAGCGCCGCGCTGGCGTCGCGGTACTCGTCGGGCACCGCGAGGATGGCCTCCCGACTGGTGATCAGGACCAGCGGCAGCAGCATGAAGCCGAGCGTCAGCATCCCGGCTATCAGCGACTTCTGGTTGCCGAAGCGGGGGATCAGGAACGCGGCGCCGAACAGGCCGAACACGATGCTCGGGGTGCTCCAGAGCCCGTTCGTCGCCACCTCGACGACGCTCGTGAACCGGCCCTGCTCGGCGTATTCGCTGAGGAACACGGCCGCGCCGACGCCGGTTGGGACGGCGAAGAGGACCGCCCCGATGACCAGCCAGATCGTCCCGACGAGCGCGGGGAACACCCCCGCGATGTCGGCCAACAGCCCGGCGCCGTTGGTCAGGAACGGCCAGCTGACGAGCGTCGACCCTCCGAGGGAGACCCCGTTGAACAGGCCGGGGATCCCCTTCGCGGCGACGAAGGCGACGAGCCCGACGAGCACCGTCAGGATGGAGCCGACGATGAGGTAGATGAGGACGTACGCGCCGACGTTGCGGCCGCGGGCGCCGAACCCGCCGTACGCCTTCGCCGCGCTCCAGCCGACGACCAGCGAGGCGAAGAGCACCACCGCGGGGACGACGACGTCGCCGAACAGCGTCGCGTTGTACCCGGAGAGCGGCTGGGTCCACGACGGGCCGACCGCGCCGGAGACGAGCAGCGCCCCGGCGAGGCCGCCGACGAGGCCGGCGGGGACCGTCGAGCCGATGTCCTCGCGCGGGAACGCCGTCGCGGCGAACGCGACGCCGCCGACCGCCGTGCCGGCCCCGAGCCGGGCGACCGTCCCGAGCCCGAAGGCGCCGGAGACGACCGCGCCGATGGCGAACCAGATGGCCGTGAACGCCCCCGCGGCGACGACGCCCGCGCTGGACTGGGGAGCCGTGTCGACGTAGCCGAACCGCGACGCGACCCCGAAGCCGACGACGGCCCCGCCGAGCGCGAGCAGCAGCCCGCCGAACACCACCGACAGGGAGACGCCGGCGATGGGATCGCCGATGCCGACGACGTCGAACAGCGCCGCCAGCGCGAGCGTGAACGCGACGCCAGAGAGCCCCACGGTCAGCCCCGCGACGGCCTCGTAGACCGTGCGGTCGTCGCGGACGAGCGCGGTCTGGGTGGAACGGCTCATTCCGCACCTCCGAGGCGGCGCCGCATGCGCGCCTCGATGTACTGCGACGCGAGACTTAGACACAACACGGTCACGAACAGGACGACGCCGGCAGCGAACAGCGCGCTCTCGTGTACCCCGTTCGCGCTCCCGTAGCCGCGCGCGATGAGCGAGGTGAGCGTCTCGTAGCCGTAGAAGACGTTTATAAGCGGCTCGCTGATCCGCGGGACGCCGGCCAGCATCACCGTCGCGGCCATGGTCTCGCCGATGGCCCGTCCCACGCCGAGGAGGACCGCCGCCGAGACGCCTGAAAAGGCCGCGGGAAGCGTGATCGCGGTCATCGACTGCCAGTCGGTCGCCCCGAGCGCGAGCGACCCGTCTTTCATCACGTCCGGAACGCTCGTCAGGGCGTCTTCAGCGACCGAAACGACGGTGGGCAACGCCATCAGCCCGACCACGATGCCCACGAACAGGTACGTCGACCCGCCGTTGAGGGCGAACGCGCCGCCCGCCCACGGGTTGATGACGGTAAATCCGATGAACCCGTAGACGATGGAGGGGATGCCCGCCAGCACCTCGATGCCGGGCTTGACGAGCTCGCGGACCCGCGGCGGGGCGATCTCGGCGATGAAAAGCGCCGCGGAGACGCCGAGCGGAGCCGCCACGAGCGTCGCGATGCCCGTCACCATCACCGTTCCGTGGATCATCGGCAGCAGGGAGTAGCGGACGGGGTCCGAGACGGCGTCCCACCGGGCCTGCGTGAACATGCCGAGCCCCGGGACCGAGACGCCGAACACCCGCGCCGACTCGTACTGAAACGCCGGGATGGATTCGGCGAAGATGAACACGACGATGAGGCCGAGCGTCACGAGCGTCACCGTCGTCATGGCGAACGTGACGGCGCGCGCGACGAGCGCCTGGTGGCGCACCCAGCCGTAGCCGCTGGCGACGAGGAACGCCCCGAGCGGGACGGCGGTCCACGGCGACGCGAGGAGGAATCCGACGAAGGCGGCCAAAAGCGACCCCATCGCGACGGCGACCACGGCCAGCGCCGCCGGGTCGGTGTCGTCGATGAACTCCTGTGTTCTCGTCAGCCGTCGGTCGATGCTATCGCGCCAATCAGTTTTGGGGGTAATGGATGACATAGAATGGGGCCGGGCCGCGAAGCGAGCGTCCGCGAAGCCGAGGTGGTTACGCCTGGTCGGGGAGCTTGGCGCGCTCGGATTCGATGTCGGACGTCGGCAGCGTGATGTAGTTGACGTCCTCGACGAACGTCTTCTGGCCGAACTCGGTCAGGAACATGTTGAGGAACGCGGCCTCACGCATGTCCGTCCCGCTCGGCGTCTCGTCGTTGATCCGGGTGTACATGTGCAGGTCCCGGTTCAGCGGGTACTCGGAGTCGAAGATGGTGTTCTCGGCGTCGGCATCGGGACGGTAGACGGTGCCCTCGAAGTCGATGGCGATCGCCTGAATGCCCGAGCCCGCGAACGCGAGCGCCATGTAGCCGATGGCGTTGTCGTTGTCTTGGAGGACCTGTTGGACCTGCTGGTTCTGGCCGAACCGCGAGTCGACGTCCATCGGCGCGTCGGCGTCGCCAAGCATGTTCAGTCGGAACGAGGTGTCGGTTCCCGAACCCTCGGCGCGGCCGACCACGAAGATCTCCCGGTCGGGGCCGCCGACGTCGCTCCAGTTGGTGATGTCGCCCTGGTAGATGCCGCGGATCTGATCGCCGGTGAGCTGTTCGACGCCGGCGTCGTAGATCTCCTGGCTGACGAAGACGGGCTGGCCGTCACGCCCGACGACGTGGTCGACGTAGTTCTCGTCGCGCTCCGACTCGCTGATGTCGAGCTCCGCGGTGATCGGTCCCGAGGAGTTCCCGATGTCGACGAGGCCGTCGCGGACCGCCTCACAGCCGGTCCCCGAGTGGCTCAGCGCCACGCGGGTGGCGAAAGGCGGGTTCGACCGCTCGCCGCTCGGCTCGAAGCCGTACAGGCTCGCGAAGTAGTCGGCGATGTTCATGTCGGTCTCGATCTGGTCCCAGCCGGCGACCGATCCTTCGCTGTTGGAGCCCCAGTACTCGCCGTCGCTCGCGGGCGAGTTCGAGTTCCAGTAGGAGCTCCCCTTGTTCGAGATGGGGTACACCGTCGACGACCCCTCGGCGGTCACCGTCGCCGGCGCCGACGACTCGGATTCGATCGTGTTGCTGCTGTCGCTGCCGTCGCTGCCGTCGCTGCCGTCGCTTCCGTCGCCGCCGTCGCTTCCGTCGCTTCCGCTGTTACCGCTGCACCCTGCGAGGCCGGCCGCCCCGATGGCGGCCGACGAGAGGAGATACTTTCGGCGTGATACCGCGCCAGCCTGACGGCCCGAATTACCAGACATCAGGTGTGAACAGGCGGTTTTCTATTAAACACGTTTATAATAGGGGGCTGTACCGCTACTGCATACTACGCCCGTACCAGTACCGGATCGGTGCAGTCGGGACTGCTACGAACCAATATATATCACTCCCGAGCGGCGGCGCTCTGCGCGGGAGCTCAGTCCGCGGTCTGGCCGCCCTCCGCCGGCGCCGAGCGCTCCAGCCACGCGGTCGCGACCGACTCGAACGGGCCCGAGTACTGCATCAGCGTCGTCCCGAGGATGGCCATCACGAGGACGTAGCCGACCGCGAACGCGTTGATCGTCTCCGCGAGCGCGGGGTCGAACGCGCCGGCCTCGCCCGCCGTCACCGCGACCGTCGCGATGATGAGCGAGAACTCCCCCCGGGTGGTCATGCCGAGCGCCACCCGCGTCGACCGGCGGGCGTCCAGATCGAACGCGCGGCCGGCGAGGTAGCCGGTGACGAGCTTCGTCGGCGTCGTCACGACCACCGCGAGCGCGATCAGTCCCGCCACGCCCCCGAACAGGGACGGGTCGGTGACCAAGCCGATCCAGAAAAAGAACACCGCCGCGAACGTGTCGCGGACGGGTTCGAGCAGCGCCTCGATGTCGTGAGCGCGGTCGGTCGAGGCGAACGCCATCCCGACGAAGAAGGCCGCGACCGCTTCGCTGACGCCGAGCGCGAGCGCGCCGCCCGCGACGACGACCACGGCGGCGATAGACCGGAGCGCGACGAACTCGCGGTTGTCGGTCTTGACGAGTCGCTCGAACGCGGGCGTGCCGAACCGGACGAGCGCGAGGAGGCCGAGGATGAACCCGACGGCGATCCCGATGTCGGTGAGGGCCGCGCCCACGTCGCCGCCGCCGAGCGCGAGCGCGGCCGCGACCGCGAGGTACACCGCGATGAACAGGTCCTCGTAGACGAGCGTGCCGAGCATCGGCTCCGCCTCGTCGTTGGCGATCCAGCCGAGGTCGATGAGCGACTTCGTGATCACCGCCGACGAGGAGATGTACACGATGCCCGCGATCAGGAACGCCGGCAGGAACGCGCCGAAGACGAGCCAGCCGAGGACGAAGCCGACGCCGAAGTTCGCCAGGTCGATCGTTCCGGCGGTGCCGATCTCCGTCCGCCGCGCGAGCAGTCGGTCGAGGTTGAACTCTAAGCCGAGGAAAAAGAGGAGAAAGACGATGCCGAGTTCGGCGCCGACCGTGATGAACTCCGAGGCGGCGATGTAGGCGGTGCCGACGACCGGGAGCGCGACCTGCCCCAAGACGAACTCGCCGAGCACCATCCCGGCGACGATGTAGAAGGGGATCACTGACTGGCCGAGCCGGTCCGCGAGCGCACCGACCCCGGCGATCGCGACGAACATCACCCCGAGTTCGAGGAGGGCGTCAGCCACCGACGCTCACCTCGGCGCCGCGCGGCCGGCGCGCGCTGAGTCGCTCGCTCATTCGGTGAGGATCGCTTCGAACGCCTCGCAGTCCGCCGGCGTTCCCACGCCGATCAGCGTGTCGCCCTCGCGGAGCGTGGTCTCGGCGCCGGGGCTGTCGATCACGTCGTCGGCGCGCTGGATCGCGACGACGGCGAGGCCGGTTCGGTTCCCGATGTCGGCGCCCTCCAACGTCTCGCCGACGAGGGGCGACCCTGGCGGGAGTTCGTACCACTCGAGGAGGATACCGCCCGGCAGCGTCGTCTCCTGGGTGTCCGGCTCGACCGGCTGGAAGTAGGCGCCCTCGATGATCGAGCCGATCGTCCGGGCGAGGTCGTCGCTGAACTCGAACACGCGCTCGGAGTCGGCGCTCGGGTCGGCGCGACGGAACACCTCTCGTTTGCCCGTGTTGTGGATGACGACGACCATCTCGCCGTCGTCGAGTTCGATCTCGAACTTCTTGCCGACGCCCGGAAGGTCGGACTCTGTGATCGTCATGTCTCCCAGAAGCGAGGCCACCGTATTAGTCCTGTAGTTCAGCCCGGCGCCAGAACGGGACGCGGCGGGCCGTCCGACGAGCGTCTGCCGCGCACCAAACGCTAAGTGCGCCCGGTTCGAGGTGCAGAGTATGTGGCGCGCCCGGAAAAACCGGGACCGGCGGACCGTGATCTGTATCGCGTGCGGCGACTCGGTGCTGCGCGAGGACGCGCGCGAGTACGACAAGGAAGGGGACCGCTGGAACCGGCGCGACAAGGAGTTCGAGCACCTCTGTACCGACTGTGACGACGACATCTGTCACCAGCCGCGAGACGGGCTCGAATCGCTTATCCTCTCTATCGAATCGGACGGGCTCTCTCGCGAGGAGTTCCTCGACCGCTACGCCGACGCCGTCGGCGACGCCAGCGAGTCGCCCGAGCGCTCGGAACGCGATCGGTAGCGCACCCCCGACCGCTGGACCCGCCGCAGCCGACGCCGTCGCCTCGCCTCCCCGACAGGCCTTTCTAACGGACCCGCGTTAATCGCAGTATGTCAGACGACGAGCCGAAACCGGGGTCCGCAGAGGACCAAGGTCCCGTGACGATCACGCCGGAGTTGGCCGACCGCCTCGCCGAAAGGCGGACGGAGCTGTTCGAGGAGTTCGAGATCCGCGACGAGTTCCCGAGCGAAGTGCTCCGGGAGGCCGAGGCGCGGACCGAGGGCGTGTACGACGAGATCGAGTCGGAGATCGACGAGCGCGCGGACCTGCGGGACCTGACGACGTGGACCACGGACCCGGTCGACGCGCAGGACTTCGACGACGCCATCTCGATCGAACGCGAGGAGGGCGCCTACCGGCTGTGGGTCCACATCGCCGACGTGACCCACTACGTCACGCCCGACACCGCGATGTGGGAAGAGGCGGTCCAGCGGTCCAACACCGTCTACCTCCCCGACTACACCATCCACATGCTCCCGCCGGTGCTCGCGGAGACCGTCTGCTCGCTCGTCCCGAACGAGGACCGGCTCGCGCACACCGTCGAGATGGAGATCGACGACGAGACGCTCTCCTTCGAGAACATCGATATTTATAAATCCGTCATCAACTCGGACGAGCGGCTCACCTACAAGCAGTGCGAAGAGCGGCTCGAAGACCCCTCGCTCCCGCTCGGCGAGGAGAACGAACTCGCCTTCGAGCTCGCCGACCGGATGCACGAGCAGCGCAAGGAAGACGGGTCGCTCGTGTTGAACCCCCGCCGGGACCGCGCACACACCATCATCGAGGAGTCGATGCTGAAGGCGAACAAGGCGGTCACGCACACCCTGATGTGGGACCGCGGCGTCGAGGCGATGTACCGCGTCCACCCGCAGCCGACCCCCGACCAGTGGAACGAGGCCTTAAAAGAGATCCAGGAGCTCGACTCGGTGTCCATCCCCGGCGACGCGTGGGGCGACGACCCGCGGAAGGCCGTCAACGCCGCCTTAGAGGAGTCGCCCGGTCGCCAGCTGAACAAGATCCAGCGCGCCGTCCTGAAGGTCATGCCGCGCGCGAAGTACATGAACGACCCGTTCGGGGGCCACCACGCGCTCAACTTCGACATCTACGGGCACTTCACGTCGCCCATCCGGCGGCTCTCGGACACGATCAACCACTGGATCGTCCACGAAAACGACGTGCCGGAGACGCTCGTCGAACTCTGCGATCACGCGAGCGACAAGCAAAAGGACGGCGAGACGGCGGAACGGCTCTACAAGCAGTTCCTCCAGGAGGTCGGACTTGACCCCCACGCCGTCAACAACCGCGGCGTCGAGGTCGTCGACGACCCCGAAGAAGCGAAACACACCGTCTGAGCGACCGACGCGCAGCACGGGCCGATGGCGCTCCGCGTCGCAGCAGGCGCTTCGACTGCGGCGACGACCAGCGAGTCGGTCGCGGGCCGCGACGCACCGATCAGACGAAGTTGACGGCCGTGTACCACAGCAGACCGACGGCGACGACGGAGACCAGCAGTATCCACCCGACCATTATCACGCCCATCTGCCGGTGCGAGAGGTTCTCTCCTTCGAGGATTTCAGAGACGCTCATACCGGAATCGACTCACTCAGAGTATTTAACCGCTTCCCACGGGCGAGACGACCGACAAGAACGTGAGGTGACGCGGTCGAGCTGCGGAAGTGGACTCGCGGGGATGTTTGAACCAGAGCCAGACGTACTCGCTCACGGTGTTCGCTGCGCGCGGCTGGCAGGGTTCAAACATCACTCAACACCGACGCACCGGTGAAGAAATATAATTTAATTTATAATTATTGAGTACGCCAATATACAACTTGTCGTCAGAATTATTACTAAGTCACACAGTTACATTTACACTATAAATGACGTTCACTACTGGGTACATCGCCACCACGGCAGGCGATGTAAGCAAGATCTCCGATCATAAAGATACAACGCAGAAACAGGAGTTCAAGCTGGACTCCGTAATTAATACACGTCATGAGTTGATAAGCCTCCAGCAAAACTCAATCGCCCACCAAGGGCAAGCCGCGGAGCAACAGCTGGAAAGGAAAGAAACGCCAAACGTGGACAGCTCTGGAGAAATTCGTATAACGAACTCTCATGAGCCAGAATGGCATGTTACAGACTTCTGGGCTGTTTCGCGCCCAGACAGTGATGACCTAATTGTCGTCAAAAACTCAGGTGGGACATTCGCTTTTGATCTGATTGCTGATGCAATTGGCATGAATATCAAACGAATTAGATTTGATCTACATCAAATATTGGCTGATTTTGATGGCCACTGGGTAGGGGGCTTTGACGAACGATCAGGACGAGTCGAGTCCGGTCTGCTCTACGGTGAGGACATAGAGAACGATGTGGAGATGGGCGACCCGTTTAAGCGAACTTCAAATAAAAGCGTAATCGGACCAAAGATCGATTACAATGGAGACTCTCTTAAGCTCAAAATTGGCCGCGACGGTTGGGTGCAGGTTGTTTCTCCCGGTACCTATCCACAGGAAGCCTACCTAAACTTCGTCAACGACGTGATGCTCAGTTACGCAAGGTGAGCGGTTGGAAGTACCGCCGAATCCCCCGTGTGAGTTGGTTCGGATTATCCAGGTTAAATGTCATTGTAGAATCCTCAAACCTAGCACGCATTCCTAGTTCGCGGTCATTGACATCATGACGTTTGATCGGAACTCTGGTGTCTAATTCCCCAGTTACAAATGACTCTGTCGGATCATCACCAGCAAAACATGTTTTTCCGACCTGTTTAGCAATGTTATCTGAGATATACTCAAATTTGCTCAGGTCATCGTATGTCCGGTATCCAAAGCTCATTGAAGGCTCTGTTTCTACAATAACCTTGTAGCCCACCTTCTCGCCTACCTGACCAGGGAGAGCAGCCATACTGGGATCTATATCTAAGTCTCTCTCAACCAAGACATCGATCGTAGCGTTGATTTCGGGTACAGTGATCCTGATTTTATCCTCAGAAATGCCTTCGATTTTAAGCCCGTCTACGTTACTCTTCAGATCCTCGAAAACGCTGTGATCTGGAGTCTTGGAAGGGTCAGACTCATATCGATCAATTCGACGGATCTTGATACTAGCCCGAGTATCGAAGAGGTAGTGATAGCCTCGGAGAATAGACCGCCAAATTCTGTGTCGGAAGAATACAACCAAACCCGTTGCGAGCAGGGATGCAACTATTCTGAAAAGGGAGGTTGTGACGATACTCCAGACATCCACAATCATATTCTACTCGTCAATTTATCTATTTCACCACTCTTGCAAATACCTTGTGACGGTGAGCTATCTAGTATATAAGTTAACTCCAGTGCGAGATGCACCAGTAATAGAGTTTGTTTCAGTAGCTCTGTCGGTCAGACCACAAGTGTACAAACGGTTCGTCGTAAGAGGGCGGATAATAGAGGGCTGCCGTGTCGTCACCGTTGGAGACTTTCTGGAAAACGCATGATTACCCACCCATAACCTCTCTACTGAATCAAATGTTGGCGGTAAGCTCGGGCGTTAGACCAAATCATAGGTATTCAATAGAAGAGCTAGAACACGGGGGTGAAGCAGGAGACCAGCTAAGTCAATAATACAGTCATTCGGCGGCTTCACGAAGTGAATGGACTCGCGGGGATTTGAACCCCGGGCCTCTTCCTTGCGAAGGAAGCGATCTGCCGCTGATCTACGAGCCCGCATCCGGAAGCAATCGCCGTTCGTATTTGTACCTTACCTTTCGGCGAGGCGCACGCGGGTCCTTCGCACTCGATGAGCGGCCGACGCGACTCCCGACCGCCGGGACCGACGGCGTTAGGTAGCGGGGCGAACAACGGCTGATCGACTGCGGGCTCGTCGAGCGATCGTTCCACTGCAAACGTGAATAACGTTTCTGGAACGCATCTCACATCCGTTACCCTTTTGCGTGCGGACGACCCAGTTTTGCGTATGGCAGAAGCGACGGCAGCGACGGATCCCGACCCGGCCGCCATCGCGGCCCTGAAACACGTCGGGCTCGTCGGCGGCCTGACCGAAACGAAGGTGTCGTGTGCGGCGCTCGGCGACCGGCTCGACGCCTCGACCCAAACCGCCTCGCGGCGGCTCCAAACGCTCGAAGCGGCGGGGTTCATCGAGCGCGACGTGGTGAGCGACGGCCAGTGGGTCCGCGTCACCGACGCGGGCGAGGCCGCCCTCCGCGGCGAGTACGCCGACTACCGCCGGCTGTTCGAGCGTGACGTGGAGCTCGTCCTCCGCGGCGCGGTCACCGGCGGCATGGGCGAGGGCCGCCACTACATCACCCTCCCCGGCTACGCCGAGCAGTTCCGGGCGCGACTCGGCTACGAGCCGTTCGCCGGGACGCTCAACGTGGACCTCGCCGCGGAGAGCGTCCGCCGGCGCGGCGAGATGGCCGGCATCGACGCGGTCCCCATCGACGCGTGGGAAGGCGACGACCGCACCTACGGCGCGGCGTCCTGTTACGGCGTCACGCTCGTCGCGGGCGAGGAGCGCTACGAGACGGTCCACGCCATCGTCCCGGACCGGACCCACCACGACGACGACCAGCTCGAACTGATCGCCCCGGAGCGGCTCCGCGACGTGCTCGACCTCGATGACGGCGACGCGGTGGAGGTCAGAGTGACCGCCACGAGCCGCGCGGACGCCCCCGACGAGCAGGGGGAGCCGGAGACGGAGGTCGCCTGATGCGCGCCGACACCGACGGCGACGACGGGGCGAGCGCGGACGCCGACTCGGTCACGCGAGCGCTGGAGGCGTTCCGCGCCGGCGACCCGGTCTGCGTCCACGACTTCGCCGACCGCGAGGGCGAGACCGACATCGTGTATCCGGCCGGCGCCGTCGACGAGGCGGCCGTCGCGCACATGCGCAACGACGCGGGCGGGCTGATCTGCGTGGCGGTGAGCGACGCGGTCGGCGACGCGTTCGACCTGCCGTTCCTCGCCGACGCGCTCGATCACCCCGCGGTCGACGACGACCCAGACTACGACGACCGCTCCTCGTTCTCGCTGCCCGTGAACCACCGCGAGACGTTCACGGGGATCACCGACGCGGACCGCGCGCGGACCATCGTGGAACTCGCGGGCGCGGCCGCGGCCGTCGACGACGACCCCGCGGGGTACGGCCCGGAGGCCTTCGCGTCGGAGTTCCGCGCACCCGGCCACGTGCACGTCCTGCGAGGCGACCGCGACGGGCTCGCGGGCCGGACCGGCCACACGGAGCTCGGGCTCGCGATGGCCGAGGCGGTCGGCGCCGCCCCCGCCGCCGTGGTCTGTGAGATGCTCGACGACGAGACGGGCGACGCGCTGGCGCCCGCCGACGCCGAGGCGTACGCGCACCGACGCGGAATTCCGTACGTTGAGGGGTCCGACCTCGTCCAGGCGCTTACATAAACGAGCGGAACACCGGCTGCCGGCGCGCGCCTCCGAACGGTCGCCCCCGGCGACCGCGAGGAGCGCGTGCGAGGGAGTCGCGACCGAAGGGAGCGACGAGGCTGGGGAGGCGTGAGGTGCGGTGCTGTGCGGTCGGGTGGGATTCGAAGGGGCGGCCGCGAGGACGAAGCACACCGACGTAAGGACCGCAAGGAGCGAACGAAGTGAGCGACTGCGGACCGCAGCGAGGTGCGCGAGTCCTCGCGGCTGGGGCTTCGGCGGTGGTCACCGCCGATCCGCCAGCGACGAGTTATAACCGAGCGGCTGGGGCTTCGGCGGTGGTCACCGCCGATCCGCCAGCGACGAGTTATAACCGAGCGGCTGGGGCTTCGGCGGTGGTCCCCGTCGCTCACGTAGCAACGATTTGTCAGCGAACGGCGGGGACCCCAGCGACACGTGGCACGTAACAGTCGCGTTCTCCGCATGTCACAGATTTAAGCCCGACCGCCGCAACCTCCGCGTATGGGATTTGACGAGATGGACGTCGACACGATCTGGAAGAACGGGGAGTTCCTCGACTGGGAGGACGCGACGACCCACGTTCTGACCCACGCGCTCCACTACGGGAGCGGCGTGTTCGAAGGCGTCCGCTGTTACGAGACCGAGAAGGGACCGGCGATCTTCCGCTGGGAAGAACACCTCGACCGCCTGTTCGACTCCGCGAAGATGTACGACATGGAGATCGAACACTCCCGCGAGGAGATCACCGAGGCGGTCCTCGAACTGCTCGACCGCCAGGACCTCGAATCGGGGTATATCCGGCCGATCGCCTACTACGGGTACGACTCGCTGGGCGTCTCGCCGAAAGACTGCCCGACGGATCTCGTGATCGCGGCGTGGCCGTGGGGCGCGTATCTCGGTGAGGAGGCGCTCAACGACGGCGTCGACGTGATGGTCTCCTCGTGGCGGAAACACGCCTCCTCGCAGGTGCCGACGAACGTGAAGACCACGGGGCTGTACGTCAACTCCATGCTCGCGGGCGAGGAGGCCCGCCGGAACGGCTACGTCGAGGCCATCGTCTTAAATAAGGAGGGTAACGTCGCCGAGGGGCCGGGCGAGAACATCTTCATGGTCAACGACGGCGAGATATACACGACCGGCCTCGCGCAGTCGATCCTCGAAGGGATCACTCGCGACACCGTCATCCAACTGGCGGAAGAGCGCGGCTACACCGTCCACGACGAGGCCATCATCTCGCGGGGACAGCTGTACACCGCCGACGAGCTGTTCTTCACCGGCTCCGCCGCCGAGGTCACGCCGATCCGGTCGGTCGACGACACGGAGATCGGCGCGGGCACGCGCGGCCCGGTCACGGAGGAGTTACAGAACGCCTTCTTCGATCTGGTGGAGCGGGAGACGGACGACCACGACGACTGGTTCACCTACGTTTAAAAACGTCGCCGCCGGCTACGGGCGTGATCCGGTCCCGTCGTCGCCCCCGTCCGCCGACGGGCGCTCCGTTTCGCCCGGCGCCCCGTCGGTGTGGATGTCGCCGATGCCGCCCGGTCGCCGAGAGGCGCCATCGGACGGCCCTTCTTCTTCGACGGGAACCTGGTGGGCCGACTCGGCGAAGCCCGCCGAGAGGACCCGCGTCATCCCCTCTTCGACGGTCTCGCCCGTCTCTTCGACGCGCTCCGGTTCAACCTCGATGACGAACCCGGTGGTGATGTTGGGTGCGGTCGGCATAAAGAGGACAATCTTCCCGTCGCGCGTCTTCTTGCCGGTCCGGAACGCCGTCATGCGGATCCCCGGCCACGTCTCGATGTAGACCGGGCTCTGCAGTTCGTCGGTGCCGGAGACGGCCGTTTCGATCGCCAGTTTCGACGCGTTGTACACCACGCGAAGCGCCGGGATCCGGTTTATCGCGCCGTCGACGGCGGACTCAGCCAGCCGTCCGAGCGTCGTCCGCATGAAGTAGCCGACCGCGAGGACGACCGTCACGAATACGGCCATCGCGATGACCACTCGCGAGGCGGGTTCGAGCCACGCGGGGATGACCGTGGGCTGGAGCGCTTCGATCAGCGGGATCGACGCGATATACCGGTAGATCCACTGGAGGACGAGGAGGAGGACGAGGAGGGGCGCCAACACGATGAGGCCGCTGGCGAAGTCGCGTTTCCACGTGGACATCTATCGAATCGTCATCTGTCGGCGACGCTTAAATGGGCTTCTACGCCGCGATCCGGGATTTATAAACCCGCCACGGGCGCAGGTGCGGGTATGATCGGTTCGCTCGTCGCGACCGCGTTCTGGGCGATGTTGCCCGCGTACGTGCCGAACAACGCCGCCGTGCTCGCGGGCGGCGGCCGCCCAATCGACGGCGGCCGCGAGTGGCGCGGCGCGCGCCTGCTCGGCGACGGCAAGACGTGGCGCGGCACCGCGGTCGGAACCCTCGCCGGCGTCGCCGTCGCGCTCGCGCTCAACCGCCTCGCCGCGCCCGCGAGCGCCGCCCTCGGCGTCGACCTCCCGACGTTCGCGCTCCCGGCCGCCGTCGCGCTCGCGTTCGGCGCGATGTGCGGCGACATCGGCGCCTCCTTCCTCAAGCGTCGGTCGGGGCGAGAGCGCGGCGCGGCGTTTCCCGGACTCGACCAGCTCGACTTCGTCGTCGTCGCGCTCGCCGCCGTCTTCGTCGTCGACACCGACTGGGCGCTCGCGGTGTTCACCCCGGCCGTCCTCGTCGTCGTGGTAGTGATGACCCCGGTCCTCCACGTCGTCACGAACGTCGGCGCCTACGCGGTCGGCGTAAAAAACGAGCCGTGGTAGCCGCCCGCCCGCGCCGCCCTCGCCGAACGGTCACACATCGCGTCCGCTAGCTGTGGGTTTTTGCGGCGACGGCCACTACCGACCGAGAGATGACGCCAGCACTCGACGACATCGACCTCGATACGGTCCCGCTCGGTCGGACCGGCCTCCGGACCAGCGAGCTGCAGCTCGGCACGTGGCGGTTCGGCCGCGTGACCGAGGCGGGCAACGTGGAGATAGACGAGGCCCGCGCACACGAACTGCTCGACGGGTACGAGGCCGCCGGCGGGCGCTACATCGACACCGCCGACGTGTACGGCGGCGGCGACTGCGAGCGCTGGATCGGCGACTGGCTCGCCGAGCGCGACCGCGAGCGCTACACGATCGCCTCGAAGGTGTACTGGCAGATCCGCGACGGCGACCCGAACAGCCGCGGGACGAATCGGAAGAATATCCGGCACCGCGTCGACGCCCTCTTCGACAGGCTCGACACCGACTACCTCGACGTCCTCTACATCCACCGCTGGGACGACGAGACGCCGGCCCGCGAGCTGATGAAGACGCTCAACGGGCTCGTCGAGTCCGGCAAGGTCCACTACCTCGGCGCCTCCACGCTCCGCCCGAACGCGTGGAAGGTCGCCCGCGCCAACGAGATCGCCCGGAGCGAGGGGTGGGAGCCGTTCACCGTGCTCCAGCCGCGCTACAACCTCGTCGACCGCGAGGTCGAGGGCGACTACCTTGAGTTCGCGCGCCACCAGAATCTGGCCGTCTCGCCGTGGAGCCCGCTCGGACAGGGCTTTTTGACCGGAAAGTACGACCGCGACGCGGACCTTCCCGAGGAGTCGAAGGCCGTCGAGTCGAGCCGCTTCCAGGAGGCGTACCTCACCGAGGCGAACTTCGACCTCCACGACGAACTCGACGCCGTCGCCGACGAGGTCGACGCGACCCCCGCTCAGACCGCGCTCGCGTGGCTCGCCCACCGCGACGGCGTCACCGCGCCCATCGTCGGCGCGCGCACGACCGACCAGCTCGCGGAGAACCTCGCGGCCGCCGAAATCGACCTCGCTGACGAGCAGGTCGACCGGCTCACCGCCGCGAAGCCCGGCCCGTACGACGGGCTGTAACTCTCGACGACAGTCTCCGTCGTAGACGCCGCCGCCTACTGCTCCGCGCAGTACCCGACGAAGTTTCGCAGAATACGGAGCCCCGTCTCCCCGCTCTTTTCCGGGTGGAACTGAGTGCCGAACACGTTGCCGGCCTCGTTGGCGACGACGGCGGGGAAGTCGACGCCGTAGTCCGCGGTGGCGACCACCGCGTCCGGGTCGTCTGGCTCGGCGTAGTAGGAGTGGACGAAGTAGGCGTACTCCCCGTCGACGCCCTCGACTATCGGGTGGTCCCGCTCGACATCGAGTTCGTTCCAGCCCATGTGAGGGACCTTCCTGTCGACCTCGAACCGGACGTTGGTGCCGGAGACCAGATCGAGCCCCGTCACCTCGCCTTCGCCCTCGTGGTCGGCCTCCTCGCTGGACGTGAGGAGCATCTGCATCCCGAGACAGATCCCGAAGAGCGGGCGGCCCGCCTCGGCGTGGTCCGTCAGCGCCTCGCGGAGCGGACCGGCGTTTTCCATCCCCTCGCGGAACGCGCCGACGCCCGGCAGGACGACGCCGTCGGCGGCCGCGAACGCCTCGGGGTCGTCGGTTATCTCGACCGCGGCGCCGGCGCGTTCGAGCCCGCGGGTCGCGGACCGCAGGTTGCCGAGGCCGTAGTCGACCAAGACGACGTCCGCCAGCGTCTCCGCGGGCGGTTCGAAGGTGCTCATACCTCCCCTGTGAGGGGGACGGAAAAAGCGGTTTCCCTTGTGACGGTCGGGCGCCGGTCGCGGGGCGGTGCCGGGCGTGCGAGCGACGCACCACGGCGGACGCGGAGCGCCCGCGTTCAGTGCGGCGGCCGCGTCACTTCAGCGCCGCCTCGGCCATGCGCTGCGGGAAGCCCAGGAGTAGCGCCACGAGCCCCTGCGCCTCGTCGCCCTCGCGGAGCGCGGAGCGGATCCGCTGTGAGAAGACCTCCACGGAGATGATCAACACGAGGATGACGAGGATCGTCGCCATCATGTTGGTGAACGCGAACAGCCCCTGCTGGACGGAGAGCACGTTGCCGAGTCCGCCGCCGCCGATGATACCGAGCGAGACGGCGATCCGGACGTTGATCTCGAAGATGTATAGCGTCCAGGCGATGTACGGCGTCGTCACCTGCGATAACATTCCGAAGGTGATCGTCTGCGGCTTGTTCGCCCCGGTCGTCTCCATCGCCTCGATGGGGCCGTCTTCGATCTCCTCTAGCTCGTCGGTGAAGAGGCGACCGAGGTTGCCGATGGTGTCGGTCGCGATCGCGAGCGTCGCGGTGACGGGGCCGATCCCGCCGAGCGGGATGTAGATGAGCCCCCACACGAGCGCGGGGATGGCGCGGATCGACGACATGAGCCCGCGGAAGATGAAGTTAAAGGGGAACGGCGTCACGCGGCCCGAGCCCAGAATGCCGAACAGCAGCGCGAGCGGAAACCCCATGACGGTGCCGGCAAAGCCCATCGCGAGGGTGATCCCCGCCTCGCCGAGCAGCGGCGTGTCGCCGCCGAACCCGCCCCAGATGAGGTTCCGTTCCTCGATGAACGCCCAGTAGTCGAGGAACCCGGTCGGGTCGATGAACGGGAACGAGGGCGCTAAGAAGGGGAAGAAGTCGCGGAGCGCGTTGAGGAAGTTCGGGAAGTACTCGGGAATGTTGGCGGCGAAGAAGCCGACGGAAGTGAGCGCGTAGTAGAACACCGCACCGAGCACGAGCAGCCCAACTCCCATCACGAGCGCCTTGACGCGGCGAGCGAGGACGATGGCCTCGTAGCGCTCGCGGACGGCGTCGTCGAAGCTCACTGTTCGGTCCCCCCGTCGGAGACGACCGTCGACGACGCCTCGTCGGCGGTTCGGTCGGCGTCGGGCGCGAACATCCCCTCGGTGTCGATGTCGCCGTATATCTCGTCTATCACGTCCATGTCGAACTCGTCGCGGTAGCCGTCGAACACCTTCTCGCCGTCGCGGAGGCCGATGAACCGCTCACCGAACTTCCGCGCGAGGTTCACCTGGTGAAGGCTGATGACGGCGGTCAGGTCGCGCTTTCGCGCGGCGGTCCGGAGGTACCCCATGACCTGCTGTGAGGAGCCCGGATCGAGGCTCGCGACCGGCTCGTCGGCCAGCAGAATCGTGGGGTCTTGAACCAGCGCACGGGCGATGCCGACGCGCTGCTGTTGCCCGCCGGACATGCGCTTTGCGCTCTGTTGGGCCTGATCGAGCAGTCCCACGGTGTGAAGCGCCTCCAGCGCCTGGAGTTTGTCTGCTTCGTCCTGACGCTGGAACAGCGAGTCGATGAACGTGTTCCGGTTGAGCGACCCGGTGAGCGCGTTGGAGTACGCGGTCATCTGGTCGATGATGTTGTGTTGCTGGAAGATCATCGCGATGTCGTCGCGGGGACTGGTCACGGGCTCGTCGCCGACGCGGATCTCCCCCTCGGTGGGGGTTTCGAGCGCGTTCATACACCGGAGCAGCGTCGACTTCCCGGAGCCGGAGACGCCGAGGACGATGACGAACTCGCCCTGAGGGACCTCGAACGAGACGTCGTCGAGCGCCACGGTGTCGCCGAACCGCTTCGCGAGCCCGTCGACTGTGATGCGACTCATTAGATGTAAAGAGGGGTTGTGAGGTGTTTACGAAAGGTCTTCGAATTCGAGGCCGAGCTGGTCGAGCACGTCCCGAATCGGCTCGTAGTCATCGATGCTCCCCTCTTGGACGCCGGTGAACCAGAGCGGCTCGCCGTCGTAGTCGTCGCCGTGGCTGAGGTCGTCTTCGGTCACGTTCAGGATGGCCTCCTCGATGTCGGCCTTGACCGGGTCGTCCCAGCTGGCCCGCGTCGCCAGCGGTGCGCGCGGGATCGGGTCGGACACCGCGAGCAGCTGGAGCTCCGTCCCGGACGACTCGATTTCGTCGCCGGCGCCCTCGTACTCCGCCGAGATGTCGACGAAGTCCTGCGACATCTCCTCGAACTGCTCCTGCGGGATGTACGGGGCCGACGAGAACGCGCCGGTCGTCGCCGCCATCACGTCGTCGCGCTGGACCATCTGCTCGCGCGCCGTGGTGTGATCGGAGTACTCCGCGTCGAAGTCGACCGCGTCGCCGTCCGGGGCGTTCCCGATGTCGAGCCCCGCGTTCTGCAGCATCGTGAGGGGAACGAGCGTCCCGGAGACGGAGAGGATGTCCCCCATGTAGATCAGTTCGCCTTCGAGGTCGGCGAGCGACTCGATCCCGCTGTCGGGCGTCGTCGTGGTCGTCGAGAAGTACCGCGCCGCGCCGTACGCGATCCGGACGCCGACGATGTCGAGGATGTCCTCGCCGGCGATGACGGCCGACGGCGAGATGTCCGCGATCTCCCCTTGATCGTTCCGCATCGCCTGCAGCGTCGCGGTGTAGCTCGCCGCGCGGTCGGATTCGATCTCGACTTCGACCTCGGATTCGAGGTACTCGAACATCGGCTGGTACTGCTGTTCGATCTCCACGTCGGCCTCGGCCGGGTTCAGGATGAACTGCGCGGAGGGGACGTCGTCCGTCTCGCCCGCGGAAGCGCCGTTACTCCCGTCAGAGCCGTCGCTCCCGCCGGAGCCACCGCTCCCGTCGGACCCGTCGCCGCCACCGCCAGAACAACCCGCCAACGCGACCACACCGCCCGCGCCCGCCGTTTTAACGAAGCTTCGCCGGTCCGCCGACCACCTGTTGTCGGACATACGGATGGTACTGTGAGCGACGCGACTAATCGTTTTCTATGTGTACTATATATATCATTATTGATCAGCGTCGTGGCGAGGCGTCTCGGCTCACAGAGCGGGCCGCTGCGGCCGATCCGCGATCGCCCCGGCGCTCAATAGTCCCCGAGTCGCGACTGCCCGTCGCCGTCGGTCACTCCGCCCGCGCCGCTCAGTTCGCTCGCGCTCGCGATGGTCTCGAAGAACCCGTCGCGTTGGCTCCGGTCGTACAGCGTCGCGGCCGGGTGGACGGAGAGGAGGACGCGGCGCGCCGCGCCGCCGATCCGGGCGTCGACCACGTCGCCCGATTCCGAGGTGATCGCCACCGACCGGTCGAGCAGGTGTTCGCTCGGGACCTTGCCGAGCGTCACGATCAGTTCGGGGTCGAGCCGGTCGATTTCGCTTTCGAGGTGCCCGCGGCAGTTCGCCAGCTCCTCGGTCGTGGGGTCTCGGTTGTCCGGCGGGCGGCACCGCACGCAGTTGGTGATTCGCACGTCGGAGCGCGCGAGGCCGGCGTCGCGGAGCGCGTCGTCGAGCACGTCGCCGGAGCGTCCGACGAACGGTTCGCCCCGCTCGTCTTCGGTTGCGCCCGGTCCCTCGCCGACGAACAGCAGGTCGGCGTCGGCCCGGCCGACGCCGTCGACGATCCGGCTCCGCGACTCGACGAGCGCCGGACAGCGCTCGCAGGACGGCACTCTGAGGTCGGCGTCGAGCGCGTCCCCGTTCTCGGTCATGGATCGAGGTGTGAGCGGCGCAAATATAAGTCCGTCCGCCTCGCGGCCCGCGTCGCTCTCGGCGTCCGGTTTTTAAACGGAGCGACCGGCGTGGGGAGCGCCGGGCGCGGTTCCCTGCGGTTACTTATAACTGAGAGCCGGGTCGCGGTCGCCAGTCACTCGAGCACATGCTCGGTGTCGTACGACCCCAGCACGCGCACCCACCCCTTGTCGGCGATGGCCTCGATATCTCCGACCGCCTTCGCCATGTGGGCCTCGTAGAGGCCGGCGTCGACGTCGAAGTGGAACAGGTAGTCGCCGAGTCGCTCCCCGCTCGGCCGCGACTCGATCCGCGAGAGGTTGAGGTTGCGGTCGGCAAAGGCCTCCAGCAGTTCGAGGAGGAGGCCGGGGTAGTTCGCGTTGGGATAGACGATGAGGGTGGTCTTCCCGCCCGCGTCCGAGCGGGCGGACTCGGGCGCGACGACGAGGAACCGGGTCGCGTTCGAGGTGCGGTCCTGGATGTCCTCGGCGAGGATAGAGAGGTCGTCGCCGGCGTTGTCCGGGTGGCCGATGCCGGCGACGCGGGCGTCGTCGCGGGCGCGTTCGACGCCGCGGGCGGTGGACGCGACCGCTTCGAGCCCCGCGTCGGGGTACTCGGCTTCCAGCCAGTTGCGACACTGCGCGAGCGCCTGCGAGTGGCTGGCGACGACCTCGAACTCCGGCCCCTGCGCGAGGAGGGCGTGGCGGATCGGGGTGACGACCTCGCGGGTAACCGCCACGTCGTGATTAGCCAGCGCGTCGAGGCTCTCCGTGACGGAGCCCTCGATGCTGTTCTCGATGGGGACGACTCCCCGCTCGTACTCGCCGGCCGCGACGGCGTCGACGATGGCGGTGACCGACTCGCGGAACGACACCTCTGCGGCGACGGCCCGCGCCGCACGGTGTGAGTACGTGCCGGCGGGACCGAGCGTGACGGCGTTCATCGACTGTACGTATCAGACCGCATTAAAAAAGCGTGCGGGGTCGGGCGGTCGCGAGGAACGGGAGATTGGCTGGAGGCGCGCGAAAAATAAGTCCCGACGGCGTTCCCGGATTCCGACGCTCACGGCAGCCGCAGCGTCCCGGCGTATCGGTGCCACCCGCCGACCGTCTCGACGTACTCGTACGCGTCGGGCGGTTCGATCCCCCACGCGCGGAGCCGGTCGTCCACGCCGTCGACGTACGTCGTGAGGAACGAGCCGCGGTCCCGGAGGGTCGGCGGCGTTCGCGTGTGCTCCGTCTCGAATCGGCAGCGCGCGGTCCCCTCGTCGACCCGGTCGATCCGAAGGCGGAGGTCCGAGCGAAGCCGCTCTCGGACCGGCGGGGGGTCGCCGCGGAGGTGTCCGTCGCCGAACGCGTCGAGCGCCGCGAGCGCGTCGTCGGGAACGTGGTTCACGGGACTGATCGCGTCCGCAGACACCTCACTCGTTCGGCGCCGCGGCCAGCGCGTCCTCGACGACTCGGACCGCGGTCGCGCCGTCGCGCCGTCCCACGACGACGATGAGCGCGTCTCCGGCGACCCCCGCGGCCGCGACGGCGACGTCGACGGCGCCGAGGCGGCGGAGAACGGTCGCGAGGGCGCCGGCGTCGACGTCGCCGGTGGCGAGGATGGCCGTGTCGCCCCCCTCCGAGACGACCGCGGCGCCGCCGACGCGGAGGAGGGGGGCGGCGTCGCCGAGTCCGCCGGCGTCGACGACGCCGACCCCGCTGCGCATCGACACGCTGGCCGTGCGCGCCGCGGTCGCGTAGGCGGGCAGCTCCTCGCGGAACCGGCGGAGCGCGGTCGCGATGGCCTCGGCGTCGGCGTCGCCGTCGTCGCCGAGGTCGGCCGCGTCGGCGAGCCACGCGGCGGCGGCGCTGTGGTTCAACACCCCGGCGCGGAGCGCGTCGAGGACGAACGGCCGGGCCCGGACCGCGTCGCGGGTGTCGGCTGCGAGAGACATGGCCGGACCTGCGGGCCGGGTCGTCATGGCGATTTCGGTCGGGATGGGTGTCCGGCGTCGCAGGGGGAGCGTCGAAGGGGAGAGACGAGTGAGGCGAGTGAGACAACTGAGACGAGTAAGGCGAGTGAATTCCCGCGTCCCCGCACGCTCCGAAGTCCATAAGAGCGGCGCGCCCCCAGCAAAGATATGCAGTCGCTCGTCATCGTCGCACACGGCTCGCACCTCAATCCGGAGTCGAGCGCGCCGACGTACGACCACGCGGACACCATCCGCGAAACCGGCGCGTTCGACGAGGTGAAAACCGGCTTCTGGAAGGAGGAGCCGCACTTCCGCGAGGTCCTCCGCACCGTCGAAGGCGACGAGGTGTACGTGGTCCCGCTTTTCATCTCCGAGGGGTACTTCACCGAACAGGTGATCCCCCGCGAACTTCGGCTCGACGGCTGGGACGTGGCGGAGTGGGACTCCGACGGCCTCTCCGCCGACCAAGCGACCCTCGTCGCCGAGGACATCGACCGTGAGGTCCACTACTGCGGGCCGGTCGGGACCCACCGCGCGATGACCGACGTGATCGTCCGGCGGGCGGAGTCGGTCACCGGCGACCCCGACGTGGGCGACGACTTCGGCCTCGCCGTCGTCGGCCACGGCACCGAGCGCAACGAGAACTCCGCGAAGGCGATCGAGTACCACGCCGACCGCATCGCCGAGCGCGACCGCTTCGACGAGGTGCGGGCGCTCTACATGGACGAAGACCCCGAAGTCGACGACCTCCCCGAGTTCTTCGAGAGCGACGACGTCGTCTTGGTCCCCCTCTTCATCGCCGACGGCTACCACACCCAGGAGGACATCCCGGAGGACGTGGGGCTCTGTGAGGACCACACGCAGGGGTACGACGTACCCACCGAGGTCGACGGCACCCGGATCTGGTACGCGGGCGCGGTCGGCACCGAGCCCCTGATGGCCGACGTGATACTGGAGCGCGCCGCCGACGCCGGCGCGGACATCGGCACCGCACTTGACGACGTGCGCGAGACCACCCGCGTCGCCGCGGGGGACTGACCGTGTCCGAAACCGCTCCGGACGCCGGGCGAGACGACGAGTTCGCAGTCCCCGACATCGACCTCCCGAGCGACGCCTTCGACGCGGTCCTCGACGCGCTCGCGGACCGCGACCCCGGCGACCAGATCCGGTTCGAGGGGTTCGCGGTCGGCGTCGACGACGACGGCTACACCGTCGACCCCGCCGGCGGCGACGCGCGAACCGGGCTGAGCGAACGCGACCTCCACGCCGCGCTCGTCGAACGCGCTCCCGCGGTGACGGACTGGTACGCCTTCGAGCGCGTCGTCGGCGAGTTCGGTCCGCGTCGCGCGTTCCTCCGGTGGATCGAAGACGCCGACGGCGAGACGGTGGCGAGCCGGTACGCCGCCCTCGCCCAGGGGATCGAGCGCGCGTGGGGCGAACTAAAGGTTACGGCCACGATAACCGACCGGGGCGAGCGCCGGTACGACGTTCGCCACGAGGCGGACGCCGGGACGCCCGTCGGCGACCTCGACGCCTACGACGACCCGCTCGACGCCCGCGACCTGGTGACGCTCGACGAGCGGGGGCGGTACCGACCGCTCAAGACGGCGCCGACGCTGGCCGGTGGCTGGGTGTTCCCCGACCTCGGCCCGCGCGACGCCTACGAGACGATCGAGACCATCTACCCCGCGACGGTCGCCAACTGGCACCGCGAGCGCGAGGGCGAGCTCGACGTGACCCACTGGCGCGAGACGATGGAGCGGCAGTCCGGCATCTACGGCGTCGTGAAGACGTGGGACCGCGGCGAGGGGTACGAACACGTCAACTGGGTCGCGGAGGCCTGCTGTGACGACTCGCAGTGTCTGAAACGCCGCGAGTGGCAGTACGACGACGAGACCGACCTTGACGTCGACGGCGGCGACGGGGCGTTCCCCTGCCGCGAGCCCTGTTCGGTCGTCGTCTCGGCCGCGCGCAAGTGGACGCGGCTGGAGAGCGAACAGCCCCGGACCTACGAGTTCGACCTCACCCCGAGCGAGAAAGAACAGGTCGAATCGATCATCGACGCCGTCGCCGACGGCCGGACCGACGAGATCCGCGAGGCGGACACGAAGGAGGGGGCGAACCGCTACCGGACGCGCTTCCTCCGCGCGAAGCTGTTCGACGAGGACGGGAACCTCGGCGGCGTCCCGACCGAGCCGGACGAAGACGCCGAGGAGTGAGTCGCTGACTGGCGCGCACAACCGCGCGTGCGGGCGATCTTATACTATATCACGAAACCTTTAGACGGGGGAACGGCGTATCTCGTGGCAATGAGTCGCGGCCCCGAACTGATAATCACGGAGAAGGACAACGCGGCGCGTCGCATCGCCGACATCCTGAGCGGCGAGTCCGCAACCGCCGAGCGGGAGAACGACGTGAACGTGTACAAGTGGGGCGGCAAGCGGTGTATCGGCCTCTCCGGTCACGTCGTCGGCGTCGACTTCCCCGCCGAGTACAACGACTGGCGCGACGTCGAGCCGGTGGAACTCATCGACGCGCCGGTCACGAAATCGCCGACGCAGGAGGGAATCGTCCGCGCGCTCCGGAAGCTCGCGCGCAACGCCTCGCGCGTCGTCATCGCGACCGACTACGACCGCGAGGGCGAACTGATCGGGAAAGAGGCGTACGAACTGGTCCGCGAGGTCAACGAGGACGCCCCGGTCGACCGGGTCCGATTCTCCTCGATCACCGAAAACGAGGTGACGGAGGCGTTCGCGAACCCCGACGAACTCGACTTCGATCTGGCCGCCGCCGGGGAGGCGCGGCAGGTGATCGACCTGACGTGGGGCGCGGCGCTCACCCGCTTCCTCTCGCTTTCGGCCCGCCAGCTCGGCGACGACTTCATCTCGGTGGGGCGGGTCCAGGGCCCGACGCTCAAACTGATCGTCGACCGCGAACGCGAGATACAGGCGTTCGACCCCGAGGCCTACTGGGAGCTGTCGGGGAGCCTGACCAAGTCCGGCGGCGACCCGTTCGAAGCGCAGTACTTCTATTTAAACGACGAGGGCAACGAGGCCCAACGCGTCTGGGACGGCGAGGTCAGCGAGGTCCTCACGGAAGCGCTCGGGGCGGCCGACGAGGCAATCGTCGACGACGTGCGCCGCCGCACCCGCACCGACGAGCCGCCGACGCCGTTCAACACCACGGCGTTCATCCGGGCGGCGGGGTCGCTCGGCTACTCCGCCCAGCGCGCGATGTCGCTCGCGGAGGACCTGTACACCGCCGGCTACGTCACCTACCCCCGGACGGACAACACGGTGTACCCCGAGGACCTGGAGCCGCGAGAGCTGATCGAGGAGCTCTCCGCGGCCTCGGCGTTCGGCGACGACGCGAAGCAGCTGCTCGATCAAGACGAGATAGCACCCACCGAAGGCGACAAGCAGACGACCGACCACCCGCCGATCCACCCGACCGGAGAGCTCCCCTCCGCGTCCGACCTCTCCGAGGACGAGTGGGAGGTGTACGAGCTCGTCGTGCGCCGCTTTTTCGCGACCTGCGCCGAGCCCGCGACGTGGGAACGGCTCCGCGTCGTCGCGCTCGCCAACGGCGAGGCGACCGAGATCGCCCGACGCGCGGACGGGGTCGCCGCCCTTCGCGATCCGGACGAGGCGAGCGGTGCCGGGGACCTCGCCGCCGACGGCGGGCTCCGGCTGAAGGCCAACGGGAAGCGCCTCCTGGAGGCGGGGTACCACGACGTGTATCCGTACCGCTCCAGCGACGAGCGGATCGTTCCGGACGTGGAAGTCGGCGAGACGCTCGCGCTCACCGACCGGCAGACGGACGCCAAGGAGACCCAACCGCCGCGCAGATACGGCCAGTCCCGGCTCATCGAGGAGATGGAGAAGCGCGGGGTCGGCACGAAGGCGACTCGCCACCGCACCCTCGAAAAGCTGTACGATCGCAACTACATCGAGAGTGACCCGCCGCGCCCGACTCGTCTCGCGGAGGCGGTCGTGGAGGCCGCCGAGGAGTTCGCCGAGCACATCGTCAGCGAGGAGATGACCGCCCAGCTCGAACGCGACATGCAGTCTATCGCGGCCGGTGAGAAGGGGTACGACGAGGTGACGGCTGCCTCGCGCGAACTCCTCGACCGCGTGTTCGAGGATCTCACCGAGTCCCGCGAGGCCGTCGGCGACCACCTCCAGAAGTCGATGAAGGCGGACAAGACGCTCGGTCCCTGCCCCGAATGCGGCGAGGACCTGCTCGTCCGGAAGTCGCGACAGGGGTCGTACTTCGTCGGCTGTGACGGCTACCCCGACTGCGAGTACACCCTCCCGCTCCCCTCGACGGGGAAGCCGCTCATCTTGGACGAGACCTGCGAGGACCACGATCTCGGCCACGTGAAGATGCTCGCGGGCCGGAAGACGTTCGTCCACGGGTGCCCGCAGTGCAAGGCCGACGAGGCCGACGAGAAGGAAGACGAGGTGATCGGTGCGTGTCCCGACTGCGGAGAAGAGCACGGGGGGGAGTTGGCTATCAAGCGCCTCCGCTCCGGCTCCCGGCTCGTCGGCTGTACGCGCTACCCCGACTGCGACTACTCGCTGCCGCTCCCCCGCCGCGGCGAGATAGAGGTCACCGACGAGACCTGCGAGGAGCACGGCCTCCCGCACCTCCGGGTCCACTCCGGCGACGAGCCGTGGGAACTGGGCTGCCCGATCTGCAACTACCGCGAGTTCAGCGCCCGGCAGGCGGGGTCGGAGTTAGAGACCGTCGACGGCATCGGCGAGAAGACCGCGGAGAAGCTGAAAGATGCCGGCGTCGACGGCGTCGACACGCTCAAATCGGTGGACCCAGACGACCTGGCCGCCGACATCGACGGCGTCGGCCCCGACACGGTTCGCGACTGGCAGGCGAACGCCGACTAATCTGTCTCGTGGCGAACAGTCCTCGCTGTTTATATGTCCCGAGTCCGTCGGCCGGGGTACAAGATGGATCGTGACGGCGAGACGACACCAGACGTGGTGCGGGCGTTCGTAGACGCGGTCCCGACCCCGACGCTGGCCTGCGATCCGGCGGGACACGCGATCCGAGCCGTGAACGCGCCGGCGGCCGAGTTGCTCGGCCAGGACCGCGGGACGCTCACCCTGATGGGGCTCACCGACCTCGCCGAGTCCGGCGAGACGGTCGACGGCCGGCCCGTCGCCGCCGTCGTCGACGAGGCGGACGCGGGCGTCACCGAGTTCGAGTGGGAGACGGGCGGGCCCCGCCAGCGACGCCGCCTGTCGCTTTCCGTCACGCGGACGACGATCGCGGACGAGGAGTGGCTGCTCGTCGGGCTGACCGACGTGACCGACCGGGTGACCGCCGAAGAACGGCTCCGGTCGCAGCGGCGCGTCGTCGACACGATGGCCTCGACGGTGCCGGCCGCGCTGTTCCAGTGTCGCGCTGACGGAACGGTCGCACGCTGGAACGCCCGCCTCGCCGACGACACCGGCCGCGACGGCGAGTCGCTGTCGGGGACCGACGTGACGGCGCTCTTCGACGACGAGACGCGCGACGCCGTCTCGGAGGCGCTCACCCGCGTGTACCGCGATCAGGTGCCCGCCGAGTGCGAGGCGACGCTGGTCACCCGGTCCGGCGAGCGCACCCCGTATCGCCTCGTCGTCGGACCGATCGTCGACGGCGGCGAGGTCGTGGGCGCGATCGGTGTCGGCGAGGACCTCACGGAGGCGTCGATCCGCGAGGAGCGGCTCGCCGTGCTGACGCGGGTGTTGCGCCACAACTTCCGGAACGATCTCAACGTGGTGACCGGGTTCACGGAGCGGGCGAGAGAGGCCGTCGACGACCCGGAGCTTGCGGCCGAGTTAGAGCGCGTCGTCCGCACCGCCGAGCGCCTGCTCCGCGTCGGCGAGACCTCGCGGCGCGTCGAGCGACTGCTCGCCGACCGACCGACTCCCGGCCGCGTCGACCTCGCCGAGGCGGTCGAGGAGGCGCTCTTCTCGCTCCCGGAGGACCTGTACGACGAGGCCGAAATCGAGGTCGACGTGCCCGACGGGATCACGGTGTCGGCAATCGGGTACCTCGCCGAGGCGATCGCAGAGCTCGTCGAGAACGCGATCCGGCACAGCGAGACGGAGACCCCGCACGTCGAGATCACGGCCGCCGAGCTGCCGAGCGAGTCGTGGACGTCGCTGGTCGTCACCGACGACGGGCCGGGAATTCCGCCGGCCGAGCGGTCGGTCCTCACCGGCGAGGAGACCCCGTTGGAACACGCGAGCGGGCTCGGCCTCTGGTACGTCAACTGGATCGTCACGGCGGGCGGCGGCTCGTTCGACATCAGCTCAGCGTCGACCGGCGGCACGCGGATCGAGATGGAGTTTCGAACCCCGGACGACGGGTGAGGCGGCCCGCCGCCCCGCGTCAGTCGACGAGTCGAATCTCGTCGCCGACGGCGACCGCGTCGGCAGCGCCGGCGGGGAGCTCGACCACCGTGTCGGCGCGGCCGCGGCCCAAGCCGACGAACGGGGCGAGCCGCTTCGTCCGCGTCACCTCGCCGTCGACGAGCCACAGCGCGTCGATCGCGAACGGGACGAACAGCATGTGGAGCCACTGGGTGTCCGGGGCGTCGAAGGGGAAGACGAGCGCGTAGTCGTCGGGGATCGACCGCCGGAACATCAGGCCGCGGCCCTGTTCGAGCGCCGACCGCGCCACGTCGACGTCGCTGGCGAGCGTCGTCGACGTGACGGCGGGCTCGCGGGCTGACGACGCGCCGTCGGCCGGTTCGTCGGCGGACGGAGCGCGTCGGTGGATGAGTCGCACGCTGGGAGCGTGGCAGCCGTCGGATAAATAGTCTCCCGATCGGCCGGCGGCGGGTCGGCCGCGGGATCGGGTCGTCGCGTTGCTGTGTTGCTTCGTTGCCGCGTTGCGCGCGAGCCGAGTTAACTCGCGTCGCCGTACGTCTCTTCGAGGTACTCGACGATGTCGTCGCTCTCGGCCATCCCCTCGATCCCGTTCGCCTCGTCGACGAGGACGGGGACGCCTGTCTGCCCGCTGATCGCTTCGACCTCGGTGCGCTCGCCGTGCGAGCGTGGGACCATCACCGACTCGTAGTCGAGGTCCAGGTCGCCGAGCACGGTCTTGACCTTCGCGCAGTACGGACAGCCTTCCAGTTCGTAGAGCGTCAGATCCGTCATCGGTGTGGAGTACGGGACAGACGGGTAAAGAAGTGCGGTGGGCCATGCGCGCGTCGCGCACGGGCGCTGTCTCTGGTTTATAAGCTCGTTCCGTCTTGGGTTAAAAGCCGATCCGCTCTGATTTCAATGACGTTCCGCCCCAGTTTAAACGGCGTTCCGGCGTCGCCCCCGATCAGAGGATGACGCCGCGCGTCTGCAGGACGTAGTAGACGACGAGCAGCGCCGCGATGACGTACTGACCGAGTGCGACGTCGTCGTACTCGCCGATGGCGAGTTTGATGAGAGGGTAGGCGATGATACCGGCGGCCAATCCGTCGGCGATGGAGTAGGCGAACGGCATCACGGTGACCGTCAGGCCCGCGGAGACCGCCCACGCCGGGTTCGACCAGTCGACCTCGACGAGGCCCTGCAGCATCATCACGCCGACGACGATCAGCGCGATGAAGGAGGCGTACTCGGGGATGGCGGCGACAACGGGGATCACCGCGAGCGAGGCGACGAACAGCAGCGCGACGACGAGCGCGGTCAGGCCTGTGCGCCCGCCCTCCTCGACGCCGGTCGACGACTCGATGTACGTCGTCACCGTGGAAGTGCCGAGCACCGCGCCGGCGGTCGTCCCCACCGCGTCGGCCATCAGCGGCTTGTCCATGTCGGGGAGGTCACCGTCCTCGTCGAGGAAGTCACCGAACTGCGAGACGCCGATGAGCGTGCCGGCGGTGTCGAAGAAGTCGACGAAGAAGAACGTGAACACGACTAAGACGAACGTGGTTGGCTCGATCTGTCCCAGTCCGTCGACGAACGCCCCGGCGAGCGGGGTGATGTCGTACTGCGCGCTCGGGAGCGTTTCGGGCGTGATGACGCCGCGCTGGAAGACGCCCGCGAGGGTGAGCCCCCAGCCGGCGACGGCGGTCGTCAGGATGCCGATCACGATCGAGCCCGTGATCCCGCGGGCCCACAGCGCGAACGTGAACACGAGACCGAGCAGGCCGAGGATCGCCCACGGGTTCGCGAAGACGCCGCCGAGCGTGACGAGCGTCGCGTCGTCGGGGACGACGATCTGGAGCTCTTGGAGGCCGATGAAAAGCAGGAACAGACCGATACCGGCGCCGACCGAGCGCTTCACCGGCTCGGGGAACAGTTGGATGACGTACTCGCGCGCGCCGACCGCGGTCAGGAGCATGAACAGGACCCCCTCAACGAACACCGCGGCGAGGGCCGTCTGCCACGGGATGCCGAGCCCGAGGACGACGGTGAACGCGAAGAAGGCGTTGAGCCCCAGTCCGGGCGCGAGCCCGAACGGTCGGTTGGCGTACAGCGCCATCACGGCCGTTCCGATGGCCGCGGAGAGGATGGTCGCGATGGCGATCATCTGGAACACCTCGCCCTGTCCGTACCCCTCGATCTGGATCGCGGCCGAGAGGATCGCGGGATTCACCACGATGATGTAGCTCATCGCGAGGAACGTGGTGAGCCCCGCGACCAGTTCCGTACGGACGTCGGAGCCGTGCTCGTCTACGTCGAACTGCGCCGACAGCGTGTCTGTGAGCCCCATTGAACAGGTGTGGCTACCCCGTGATCGGGTAATAAGCGTTGCTGAACGCGGGCGAGAAGTATACAAATTTGTGTATATAATTTCGATTTAAAACGTTAGTAGAGAGAAATAAATGCGCGAACGTGCGTATTTGAGCCCGCCGACCCCCGCCGCATGGCGCGGCAGCGCCTACTCGAAGGTCGTCAGCGCGCCCACGGGAGCGTCGGTTATCTCGCGCGCACGCTCCATCCCCTCGTCGCCGACGGCGATGAGCGTGAACACGCCGGTGACGTCGGCGTCGGCTTGGAGGGCGATGTCCAGGAGGAGTTCTTGGGTCTCGCCCGACCGGATCAGATCGTCGACGACCAGGACGGTGTCGCCGGCGTCGACCGCGCTCGCGGGGAGGTAGTAGGTGAGTTCGATACCGGAGGCGAGCCGCTGGCGCGACTCGATGAACTCCTCGACCGCCGTCTCCTTCGACTTCTTGGCGTACGCGAGCCGCGCGTCGAAGAAGGAGGCCATCGCCGCACCGACGGTGATCCCGTCCGTGGCGGCCGTGAGCACCACGTCCGGCGACTCGAACGCGAACGTCTCGGCGGCGACGGGCGCGACCAAATCGAGGAACGACTGGTCGAAGACGACCCCGGAGTTGTCGACGTACCCCTCGTCGTCGAACTCGACGCGGGCGAGGAGTTCGTCGGCGAGCGCGTCGCGGCCGACCGCCTCGACGACCTCGCTGGCGCGGTCGGTGCCGGGGAGGACGTGCCCGTTGACGTATCGATTTAAGTCGCCGGCGGGCAGTCCGGTCACGTCGGACAGCTCCTCGTAGGTGCGCGTCTCTTTTAACATCCGCAGCACGGCGACCGCCTGCAGTTGGAGGGCCGCCTTCTCTGCTCGGTTCATGCCGATGATCGTGATCGCACAAGTATGAATACGTCGAAGTCGTCGGCGAGATCGATACCCACGAACGTGACTGGGGCGCGAGCGCCGACGGCGGCCGCGAGCGGGCGGTCGCGCTGCGTGCGTCTCCCCCTACTCGCTCGGCGCCGCGAAGAAGAGTTCCGGGTCGTCGACGGCGACGTCGACGTGGTCGCGGTCGTCGAGGGGACGAAGGCGAACGACCAGTTCCCCCGCGTCGGTCGCGGCCGTCTCTATCGCCTCGCGGTCCGCGTCGCGCACGAACGTTGGAATGCAGACGGCGAGTTCGGGCGCTGTACACTCCGCGACGACGAGTCGGTAACTGGCGGTCTCGCCCGACGCCGCGTACACCTGGACCGAGTCGACCGTCACCCCGTCGAGGAGAGCGTTCGCCTCGTCGAACTCCGCGCCGGGGAGCAAGACGTGGAGCCGCGCCGCGTCGGGAACCGGGTTCACGTCACCGGGGTGGAGCGCGATCGCATCCCAGCCGCGGTCGCGGTACGCCGCCGCGGTCGCTTCGGTGTCGTCGAACACGCGCTGCCACTGCTCGCCGAGACCGGACCTGCTCATACGGGGACAGCGACGCCGCGCGGGATTAAACCTTCCTCGGCGCGGACGCGAGGGGCGGCGATTCGTGTCACCCATCGGGGAACCACCACAGTTCTTATGTCTCGTGGTGGTATCTGTGAGGATATGTCACAGGACGACGAAAATATGAACCGACGAACGTACCTCACGTACGTCGGCGGCACCGCAGCCGCCGTCGGCGTAGCCGGCTGCACCGGAAACGGCGGCGACGGGAGCGACGGAAGCGATGGCAGCGACGGGAGCGACGGAAGCGATGGCAGCGACGGGAGCGACGGCAGCGACGGAGAGGAACTCCCCGAGCCGGAGACGCGCGAGGAACACCTCCAGCGGGCGAACCTCCGGCTCAACCAGCGCGCCCCGTGGGTCTACCTCAACCGCCAGTACAGCGTGTACGGCATCGCGAGCCGCCTCGAATGGGACGCCCGCCGTGACGAGCGGATCGAGGCGCAGGCCATCTCGGTGGCGGAGGGCGACCCGTCCGTCACGATCACGCAGTCGTCGATGGACTCCGGGCTCGACCCCCACGACCACCGCGAGACGCCGACCGACAACATCGTGATCCAGTCGTACGACGGCGTCCTCGGCCGCAACGCCGACGGCGACGTCATCGACGCGCTCGCGACCGACTACGAGCGACTGGAGGAGGGCCGCGTCCGGTTCGAGATCCGCGACGGCGTCACCTTCCACAACGGCGACACCCTCCAGCCGTCGGACGTCTCGTACAGCATCAACCGCGTCGTCGACGAGAACGTCGGCGGGATCGCGAGCCCGCAGCGGGACCAACTCGCCGGCGTGACGGGCGCCGAGGTCGTCGACGGCGGCGTCGAAGTGATCTCGGACGGGATCAATCCGACCGTCTTCTCGCAGTTCGCCTCGTACTGTAAGGTCGTGCAGGAAGACTGGATCGAGTCGCGGGAGTCCTCGGCGATCAACTCCGACATGAACGGGACCGGCCCGTTCCGGGTCGTCGAGTACGAACAGGACGTGCAGGTGGTGTACGAGGCGTACGAGGACTACTGGGGCGGCACGCCGGAGGTCGAAGAGCTGACGATCCAGGCGGCGAGCGAGTCGAGTACGCGCGTCTCGGAACTTCTCGCCGGCGAGACCGACCTCATCGTCAACGTTCCGCCACAGGAGGTGAGTCGCGTCCGCGACGAGGACACCACGGCGGTCACGGCGGTGCCGAGTACCAGGGTCGTGTTCAACGCCATGCGGTACGACGTGGAGCCGTTCTCCAGTCCCGAGTTCCGACAGGCGATGAACTACGCCATCGACTTAGACAGCATCATCGAGAACATCCTACAGGGGTTCGCCGACGCGACCGGCCAGCCGACCCTCGAAGGGTTCGTCGGAGACAACGAAGACGTCAGCCCGTACCCGCAAGACGTCGAGGAGGCGGAACGGCTGGTCGAGGAGTCCGGCCACGCGGGCGCCGAGATCACCCTCGAAACGCCCGTCGGGCGCTACCTGCGCGACGTACAGATCGCCCAGGCGGTCGCCAGCCAGATCAACGAGCTCTCGAACGTCTCCTGTGACGTCGAGCAGCGCGACTTCGCCTCGCTCGCGGGCGAGGTGACGAGCGGCGAACTGGAGAACTTCCCGCACTTCTACCTGCTCGGCTGGGGGAACACGACCTTCGACGCCAGCCAGACGATCATTCCCCTCCTCACGTCCGACGGGGCGCTCTCCAGCTACCGGGAAGACGAGGAGGTCGACGAACTCATGGCCGAGTCCCAGAACCTGCCGGGCGGAAGCTAAGGCCCGATGGCGCTGGGACGGTTCCTCCTGAAACGCGGGATCCAAGGCGTGCTCGTCGTGTGGGGCGTCGTGACCGCGGTGTTCCTGCTGCGGTTCATCACGCCGGGGAACCCGGTGACGTTCGTCGCCCCGCTGGACGCGAGCGCCGAGCTTCGCGCACAGATAGCCGCGGAGTTGGGCCTCGATCAGCCGCTGTACGTCCAGTACGCCGAGTACATCCTCGGTCTCCTCCAAGGGAACATGGGATTCTCGTACCTCCGGGGGACGGAGGCGAGTACCGTCGTCTTCGCTCGGGTGCCGGCCACGGTCGAACTGGCGGTCGCGGCGACCGTCGTCGCCGTCGTCATCGCGATTCCGCTCGGCGTCATCAGCGCGACGCGTCGGCGCGAGCCGGCCGACTATGGAGCGACGCTGTTCTCGCTGGTCGGCATCTCGACGCCGAACTTCTGGCTCGGGATCATGCTCATCCTGGTGTTGTCGGTGCAGTTCGACCTGTTCCCGACGAGCCGCAGACCGATCGGCTTCGTCGAGACGTTCGGGTTCCTCGTGACCTTCGAGAACGGAATCTCGGTCCCGATGGACGTCGGCGCCTTCCTCGACGGCCTCCGAACGTGGCTGTGGCACATCGCGTTGCCGGCGGTGACGCTCGGGACGTATTTCACCGCCCTCATCACCCGACTCACTCGGAGCGGGATGATAGAGGAGCTCGGACAGCCGTACGTCCGGGCGGCGCGCGCGAAGGGGCTCCCGGAGTCGCTGATCCAGTACAAACACGCGCTACAGAACACGCTCATCCCGATCGTGACGGTTCTGGGGCTCCAGCTGGGGACGCTGATCGGCGGCGCGGTGATCACCGAGTCCGTGTTCTCGTGGCCGGGGCTCGGGACGCTCGTCATCAACTCGATCAACGTCCGCGACTGGCCGCTGATACAGGGGTCGCTGATCGTGATCGGGACGGGGTTCGTGTTGATCAACATCTTCGTCGACGCGCTGTACGCGTATCTCAACCCGCGGGTGGCGCGCTGATGGCGGACCGCCGTCGCTCGCGCCGTGAGACACACGGACTGTCCGGCGCGGTGTGGACAGCCGGGGTGGTCGACCGATGATCGCCCCCCGAACGCGCCGGAACCTCCGGAGCGAACTCTCTCGAAGCCTGCTCGCCAAACTCGGCATCGCAATCGTCGTCGTCATCATCGTGACCGCGCTCTTCGCGCCCCTGTTGGCGCCACACGACCCGGAAGACCAGAACCTCGATAACGCGAACATCCCGCCGATCGGATTCACGGCGACGGAGAACCAAACGAGTACCGAGATGGTCGACGGCGAGGTGCAGATCGTCGAAGAGCAGGTCGCCGTCAACACCACGGCGGAACACCCGCTCGGGACCGACTCGCTCGGCCGCGACGTGCTCTCGCGAACGATGTTCGGGGCGCGCACGTCCCTGCTGGTCGGGCTGTTCGGCACCGCGATCGCCGTCGTCCTCGGCGTCACCGTCGGGATCACGGCCGGCTACTACGGCGGGCGGATCGACGACGCGCTGATGCGGTTTGCCGACGTCATGTTGGCGTTCCCGTCGCTCGTCCTCGCGATCGCGCTCATCGGGCTGTGGGGGCAGGCGTCGCTGCGGATCCCCGACCCGCTGGTCGCCACCGGTATCGCGCCCGAGACGATGCCGGGGGACATCGTGTTGCCGGGGACCGTGATCGTCGTCGTCGCGCTCGTCAACTGGGTGTGGTTCGCCCGCGTCGCGCGGGGCGAGGCGCTCTCGGTCCGCGATCAGGAGTACGTCAAGGCCGCGCGCTCGATGGGCGGCAGCGACCTCCACATCATCCTCAGACACGTGTTGCCGAACAGCCTGACGCCGATCTTAGTGCTCGCGACGATACAGATCGCCGCGATCATCCTCCTCGAGTCGGCGCTGTCGTTCCTCGGCTTCTCCGGGGCACAGCTCTCGTGGGGCTTCGACATCGCGCAGGGGCGGCAGTACCTCTCCTCGTCGTGGTGGATCGCGACCGTCCCCGGCCTCGCCATCGTCGCCGCCGTCGTCGGCATTAATCTGATCGGCGACTGGCTGCGCGACGCCCTCGATCCGGACATCGAGGGGCAGGGGGGTGCGCCGTGACCGACCTGCTTCGCGTCCGCGACCTCTCGACGCGCTTTTTCACCGAGGAGGGGCAGATAAACGCGGTCGAGGGCGTCTCGTTCACCGTCGAGGCCGGCTCCGTCCTCGGCGTCGTCGGCGAGTCCGGCAGCGGGAAGTCCGTCACCGGGCTCTCGCTCATCGATCTGGTCGAGTCGCCGGGGGCGATCACGGGCGGCGAGATCTGGTACAACAACCCCGACCTCGCAGAGCGGGTCGGGGGCGACCAGCCTGAGGCGGTCGACGGCGACTTCGTCGACCTCCGCCGGCTCTCCGAGGCGGAGCGGCGGTCGCTCCGCGGGTCCGCCTTCAGCATGATCTTCCAAGACCCGATGAGCAGTTTCAACCCCGCGCTCACGGTCGGCGAGCAGATCGCCGAGGCGGCGGAGGTACAGCGGCGGGCGAGCGCGAACCCGCGCTCGACGCGAGCGCGGACCCAGGGGTACGGGCTGGGACGCCTGCTCCTCGACAGCGTCCTCCCCGACCGCTCGTACACCACCGAGGCGAGCTGGGACCGCGCGGTCGAGCTGCTCGAACGCGTCGGCATCCCGGACCCCGCCGAGCGCGCGGAGGAGTATCCACACCAGTTCTCCGGCGGGATGTTACAGCGGGCGATGATCGCACAGGCGCTCGCGGGCGATCCGGACCTGCTCGTCGCCGACGAGCCGACGACGGCGCTGGACGTGACCATCCAGGCGCAGATCCTCGACCTGCTGGCCGACCTCCAGGAGACGCTGGATATGAGCGTCGTCCTCATCACCCACAACTTGGGCGTCATCGCCCGCGTCGCCGACCGGGTGAGCGTGATGTACGCCGGCGAGGTGGTCGAGCGCGGGACGCTCGAAGACGTGTTCGACGACCCGGTCCACCCGTACACGAAGGGGTTGTTGGGGTCGGTGCCGGATATCGACCGGCCGGGCGACCGGCTCGAACCCATCGCGGGCAACGTGCCGGACCTCGTCGACGCGAACATGCCCGACCGGTGTTACTTCGCCGACCGCTGTCCGAAGGCCATGACGGACTGTCTCACCCGGCCGCCGGAGTACGAGGTGGGCGACGGCCACCGGGCTCGCTGCGTTCTCGCCGGGCGCGACTACAGCGAGGTCGACGCGGTCCCCGAGGGGCGCCTCGCGAGGCCGGCAGACGCCGCGAGGGGCGCGAGCGACGACCCCACCCCGACCACGGAGGAAAGCGATGACTGACCCGCTCGTCACCGTCGACGGTCTCGAGAAGTACTACTACGAGAACGACACGCTGTTAGACCGGCTGACCGGCGCGGAGCCGGAGGCGGTGCGGGCGGTCGACGGCGTCTCCTTCGAGGTCCGCGAAGGCGAGACGCTCGGCGTCGTCGGCGAGTCCGGGTGCGGGAAATCGACGCTCGCGGAGACGCTGATGCGGCTCCGCGAGCCGACGGGCGGGTCGGTGACGTTCGACGGCGACCCCGTGTTCGACCTCTCCGGCGCCGACATGGACGCGTTCAGGCGACGGGCGCAGGTGATGTTCCAGGACCCGTTCTCCAGTCTCGACCCGCGGATGACCGCCGGCGAGATAATCACGGAGCCGCTCGCGATCCACGGCGTGGGGACCGGGGACGAGCGCCGGCAGCGCGCCGAGTCGCTGCTCGAAGAGGTCGGGCTCTCCGCGGACCAGATCGACCGCTACCCCCACGAGTTCTCCGGCGGTCAGCGCCAGCGCATCGGGTTCGCCCGCGCGCTCGCCATCGATCCAGAGTTCATCGTCCTCGACGAGCCGGTCTCCGCGCTCGACGTGAGCGTGCAGGCGCAGGTGTTGAACCTGCTCGCGGACATGCAGGCGGAACGCGACCTGACGTACCTGTTCATCGCACACGACCTGTCCGTGGTCCGGCACATCTCCGACCGCGTCGCCGTCATGTACCTCGGGAAGGTCGTCGAAGTCGGACCCACGGAGGAGATATTCGAGGACCCGGATCACCCGTACACGAAGGCGCTCTTAGACTCCGTGCCGCGGGCGGAGACCGGCGAGCAGGACCGCACTATCGAGACGATACGCGGCGACGTGCCCTCGCCGCGGAACCCGCCCTCCGGGTGTTCGTTCCGGACCCGGTGCCCGGAGCTGATCCAGCCGCCGGGGCTTTCGATACCGCAGGAGACGTTCCGCGAAATCGGCGAACTGCGCACGCGGATCGAGAACGGCGACATCGACGTCGCCCTCCGGTGGGAACAGGTCGGCGACCCGACCCGCGAGGACCGGGCGGCGTTCGCCGACTCGATTTATACCGAAGCGTTCGACACGGCGCTGCCCGACGCGGACGAGGAGACGGTCCGCGAGGCGATTCGGGCGCTCGCCGAGGGAGAGCGCGAGACCGCGGCGGCGACGCTGCGGGAGCGCTACCAGTCGCCGTGCGAGGCGGTCGAGCCCGCGTTGCCGGCGGGCGACCACCCCGCGGCGTGCCTGCTGGGCGAACAGCCGGACGACGTGGAGGCGGCGCGCGAAGAATGGGAAGCCGACCGCGACGCGCCGGGCGTGGATTTATAAGCGAAGCGTCGGTTCCGACGCGTTAGACGACGGTCCCGACGACCGGCGCAACGATCATCATCCCGGCACCGAAGCCGCCGACGCGCGCCATCGCGCGCCGAGAACGGCGTTCGGTCCAGCCGGACCCGACGTCGAGATGCTCCTGTGCGGCCTCGATCGCTTCTCCGGACGCGACGGACCCGGCCCACCCGAGGAGCGCGAAGCCGAACCAGAAGCCGCCGAACGCGAACGCCAGCTCCGCGGCCGCGAGCGGGACGTACCCCGCGCCGGCGACGAGCCCGCCGACGAGGAGCGGCGTTGCGAGCGCACCGACGACGGCGCCGCCGCCGACGAGCCGCCCGCGCTCACGGACGGCCAGCGCCAGCGACACGGGTTAGTCGACCGCTTCCCGCATCCGGGGGTCGAGTGCGTCTCGCATCCCGTCCCCGAGCAGGTTGAACCCGAGGACGGTCAACGCGAGGAACAGGCCGGGGAAGAACGACCACCACCAGACGCCGGTGAGGAGGCCCTGATTCACGCCGTTCGAGAGCATGAGTCCCCACGAGGGCGTCCCGGCCGACGCGCCGAATCCGAGGAACGACAGCGCCGCCAGGTCGATGATCGCGAGCCCGAAGTTCAGCGTCGATTGGACGGTGATCGGCGCGAGACAGTTCGGCAGCACGTGCCGAACCAGCACTCGCGGGTCGGTGGCGCCGAGCGCGACCGTCGCGTCGATGTACTCGTTTTCTAACACCGTGAGCGCCGCTCCGCGGACGACGCGGGCGAACCGGGGCGTGTACACGAGCGTCAGCGCCGCGACCGCGCGCCACAGGCCGAGTTCGTCCGGGAAGATGGACACGAGCGCGAGCGCCAAGAGCAGCGAGGGGAACGCCAACAGCACGTCCATCGTCCGCATGATCACGTTGTCGGTGATGTCACCGTAGTAGGCGGCGATAATGCCGAGACCGACCCCTAACACGGTCGAGGCGCCGACGGTCACCGTTCCGAACAGCATCGCGTACCACGCGCCGTATCCGACGCGCGGGAGCAGGTCGCGGGCCTGCCCGTCGGTCCCGAACGGGTACCCCAGGCTCGGCGCGGCGCGGTTCGGGTTCGTCCCGAGCTGCGACCGAGAGATGACCTCGAGATCGAGCGTCAGGCGGGCGTACACCGCGATCACGATCATCGCGACGATGATCGCGATCCCGGTCAGCGCGAGGCGGTTCGACAGTAGCTGAGAGAGGAACGGCGAGGCGCGAACGCGGTCGACGATCCCGCGGCTCGTCGTCTCTCCCTCGCCGTCTCTGAGTGTTTCCGTGCTCATTGTTGGATCCTCGGATCGAGGTACGAGTAGGTGATGTCGACGACGAGGTTCACGAGGGTAAACAGGAACGCGAACGTGAGGACAGTCCCCTGCACGATCGGGTAGTCACCGACCTCGATCGCCTCGACGAGGAGCGTCCCGATCCCGCCGATCGCGAACACGGTCTCGGTCAGCACGGCGCCGCCGAGCAGCCCGCCGAACTGGATCCCGATGATCGTAACGACGGGGATCAACGCGTTGCGGAACCCGTGTTTCAGGACGGTTATTTTCGCCCCTTGCCCCTTCGCGCGGGCGGTTCGCATGTAGTCTTGCCTGACGACCTCCAGCATCGACGAGCGCATCATCCGCGAGATGAGCGCCATCGAGTAGACGCCGATGACGATCGACGGCAGGAACATGTGTCTGACCGCCGACCGGAACATCTCCCAGTTGCCGGCGATCAGCGTGTCGATAGTCACCATCCCGGTCACGCTGATCTCGGCGACGTTGTACACCGACGAGATCCGGCCGCTGGTCGGAAGGACGCCGAGGACCTGCGCGAAGAGCAGGATCAGCAGCGGCCCGCTCCAGAAGATCGGGACGCTGATGCCGGCGAGCGCGCCGACACGGGTGGCGTGGTCGGTGAAGGTGTCCTGTTTGACCGCGCTCAGAACGCCGAGCGGGATACCGAACAGGATACCGAACAGCTGCCCGTACAGCGCCAGTTCGAGCGTGACGGGGAGCGTGTTCGAGAGCACTTCCCGGACGGTCGTGTTCCGGTTGATGATGTACGACTCCCCGAAGTCGAACCGAACGACGTTCCCGAGGAAGTCGACGTACTGGACCCATATCGGGTCGTTGAGTCCGAGGTCGGACCGGATGCGCTCGACGAACTCCTGGCTCGCGCGCTCCCCGGCGATGGTGAGCGCCGGGTCTCCCGGCGAGAGGTGGAGCACGGAGAACACCAGCGTCGCCACTCCGATCAGGACCGGGACGAGTAACAGCAGCCGTTTGAGGACGAATCGCTTTGGAAACATCGAGGGTGACTGAAGTGACCGACTACTCCAGCGAGACCAGGTTCAGGTACGGACCGCTGATGGCGGAGACCTGGAACCCGTTGACCCGGCTAGCGACACCCCGAAGCTCTTCGGCGTAGTCCAGGTACACCCACGGCGCCTCGTCGTGAGCGACCTGCATCGCTTCGTTGTACAGCTCCGCGCGCTCGCTTTCCGCGGTCGTCTGCTGGCCCTCTTCGACGAGGTCCATGTACTCCTGGTTCGCCCACGCCGAGCGGTTGCTCGTGTTGTACCCCTCGGTGTCGAAGCTGACCCAGTCCTGTCCCTCGGTGAGTTCGCTGTCGTCGACCTGCGGGTGAAGCAGCACGTACGCGAAGTTGTCCGGGTCGGCGTTGTCGGTGTACCAGCCGAGGAAACACGCGTCGTGACGACCCTGCGCGGTGTACTCGAGGAACGGCGAGAACGACTGCTGGTTGATTTCGACTTCGATGCCGACCTCGCCGAGGTTGGACGCGACCGTCTCGGCCGTCTGGATCGGCGAGGGGTTGTAGCCGCGGGGGTTCTGGAACGTCGCCAGCTCGAAGGAGAAGCCGTCGCCGTAGCCCGCCTCCTCAAGCAGGCTCTGTGCCTTCTCAAGATCGTACGGGTACGGGTCGATGTCGTCGTTGTGTCCCATTACGTTCGGCGGGAGCGGCTGGCTGGCCTGCGTCGCGAACCCGGAGTAGATCTGGTTGACGATCGCTTCCGTGTTGATCGCGTGGCTGACGGCCTGGCGGACGCGACGATCCTGGAACGGCTCGACCGCCGCGATGTTGAACGCCATGTAGCCGATGTTGATCCCCTCGGTGCGGACGAGCTCGACGCCGTCGGCGCCATCGACCTGCTGGGACGACTGCGCGCCGATCCCGTCGATGATGTCGAGTTCGCCGCTCGCGAGCGACTGCGCGCGCGTGGAGTTTTCGCCGACCGTGACGAACACGGCCTCGTCGATCTCCGGGCCCTCGCCCCAGTAGTCGTCGTACGCGGAGAGACGGACCTGCTCGTTGGTGTCGTCGAGCGTGTCGAGCTGGAACGGGCCGGTCCCGACCGCGTTCTCGGAGAGGTCGGTACCGTACTCCTCGATGGCGGCCTCGGAGTGGACCGCGGCCGCGAACATCGCCAGGTTGCGCAGGAACGGCGCGTACGTCTGCGTGAGCTGGATCGTCAGTTCGTAGTCGCCCTCCGTCTGGATCTCGTCGATCCAGCTGCCGAGCGTGAAGGGACCGTACGCGGAGACGTAGTCGTCGCCGCCGTAGTACTCGTACTCCGAGTCGACGAAGCGGCGGTACGTCGCCACGAAGTCCTGCGCGGTGAACTCCTCGCCGTTGTGGAAGGTGACGCCCTCCTTCAGCGTGAGCGTCGCCGTCTGGCCGTCGAGCGAGTAGTCGGAGGCGAGCCCGTCCGTGAGCGTCGACGCGCCCGGCTCGAAGTTGATCAGCGTGTCGTAGATCTGCTCGGTCACCTTCGCGACCTCACCGCTCGTACTGTTCTGGAAGTCCAGCGTCGGCGAGTGGCTCCCCCGGCCGTACCGGAGCAGGGTGGTCTCGCCGCCGTCGGAGCCGTCAGATCCGTCCGAACCGTCCGAGCCATCGGACCCGTCCGAACCGTCAGACCCGTCCGAACCGTCGCCGCCGTTACCGGAACAGCCGGCGAGGCCGACCGTCACTGCGGCGCCACCGGCGGCGCCAAGGAATTTTCTCCGCGAAACGTTTGTGTCTCGGGATGACATGGGTGTATCCTATAGAGTATATAGTATAAACCTACCGAACGGACAGTCGAGACTGTTCTGATAACTGTAATGTCGAATAACGCGAACGCGATCTGCGGATGTCGGCTTCGACGGGGCCACGAAGTCGCTTCGGCCGCCGCTTTTTATGGGCTGTGCGTCGGATACGGTGTGATCAAAGGGGCCCTGCCGATCGGATCCATACGGGTTTGTGACACGTTCTCGCGGCACCCGTGGGCCCCACATATCAGAGCGTCGGAACTTACTCCACGAGGTGACACGCGGCCGGGTGGTCGTCGTCGGGCAGCGTGGGCTCTTCGCGCTCGCAGACGCTCGTGAACGTCTCGGCGAGGACGCTCGCGGCCTCCTCCCACTCGCCGTCGAGGACGAGTCGGATGGCGCGGTCGACGACCTCGCCGGCGCGCCCGTCCGGGTTTCGGTCGAACTGCGCGTCACGGACGGCCTCGACCGCGGCGCGGGAGGCCCCGTCGCCGCCGGCCGCAGCGGTCGCCGCGCCACCGTCGGCCGCGACCTGCCCGGCGTCCGTCCCGTCGAGGATGGTCTCGACGTCGATCCCTTCGCGCTCGACGCGCTGGCGGAAGTCCATGACCTCCCGGTACGTCTCCTGTTCGATGTCGAGGTCGTCCGGCGGGATGACCTTCGGGCACCTGGTGCGGAAGTGACACCCCGAGGGCGGGTCGATCGGCGAGGGGACGTCGCCTTCGAGGATGATTCGGTCGTCGGTGCTCGCGGTCGGGTCCGGTTCGGGAATCGCCGAGAGCAACGCCTGCGTGTACGGGTGTCGCGGGTCCGCGAAGAGTTCGTCCGTGGTCGCCACCTCGACGATTTCGCCGAGGTACATGACGGCGACGCGGTCGGAGATGTGCCGGACCACGGACAGGTCGTGCGCGATGAACAGGTACGTCAGGTCGAACCGGTCTTGCAGGTCCTCCATCAGGTTGAGGATCTGCGCCTGCACGCTCACGTCGAGCGCGGAAACCGGCTCGTCGGCGACGATGAACTCCGGATCGACCGCGAGCGCCCGCGCGATGCCGACGCGCTGGCGCTGGCCGCCGGACATCTCGTGCGGGTAGCGGTCGTACTGTCCGACTTCGAGGCCGACCGCCTCCAGCAGTTGGCGGACGCGGCGCCGGCGCCTGAGCCGGTCGGTGTCGCCCGCGGAGACCGTCACGGAGACCCGCTCTACGTCGCCCGCGTCGGTGCGTTCGACGGTCCCCTCGACGCCGAGGTGTTCGCGCACGTCCACGTCGACCTCGCCGTCAGCGACCGTCACGTCGACGTGGGCCGTCGCCACGCCGCTTCCCGATCCGACGACCGCGTCGATCTCGTCGCCGACGGTCACGTCGACGCGACTGCGGTCGATCCCCGAGACGGTAACCTCTGCCTCGGTCGTCACCGCCGGGTCGCTCTCGGGCAGGTCGTGGATCGACAGCGGCTCCCGGATCGTCTGGCCGACCGTCTGGCGGGGGTCGAGCGACGAGAGCGGGTCCTGGAAGATCATCTGGAGGTTCTTCCGCTGTTCGCGCAGCGCCGACCCGTCGAGGTCGGTGAGGTCGGTCCCGGCGAAGACGACCCGACCGTCCGTCGGCTCGGTGAGGTGCAACAGCGCTCGGCCGGCGGTCGACTTGCCACACCCGGACTCGCCGACGAGCCCCAGCGTCTCGCCGCGGTTGATCGTGAAGTCGATGCCGTCGACGGCTTTCACGCTGCGGTCGTCGGCCCCGAGGACGCGGTCGAGGACGCCGTCGGTCTGGTCGTAGTACTTCTGTAAGCCGTCGATCTCGACGAGCGGCTCGCCGATGGACCGGTCGCGGCCGGGCGCGACGGTGTCGTCGCCGTACTCGTCTTTGTCGAACGACTCCATGATGCATTTCGAGCGGTGGTCGACGTCTTGAGGGCCGTGTTGGAGGTACGGGATCTCGCCGCTCGTACACTCGTCGGTCGCCCACGGACACCGCGCCGCGAAGTGGCAGCCGGCGGGCATATCGATGAGGTCGGGGACGTTCCCCTCGATCGGAGTGAGGCGGTCCTTCTCCTCGCTCGGGAGCGACTCCAAGAGCGTGTACGTGTACGGGTGCGACGGGTTCCCGAATATCTCCTCGACCGGCCCCTCTTCGACGATCTCGCCGGCGTACATCACCGCGACGCGGTCGCACGTCTCGGCCACCACGCCGAGGTCGTGGGTGATCATCAGCACCGACATCCCCAAGTCGCTCTGGAGGTCGTCGATCAGGTCGAGGATCTGCGCTTGGATGGTCACGTCCAGCGCCGTCGTCGGCTCGTCGGCGACGAGCAGCCCCGGCTGACAGGCCAACGCGATCGCGATGAGCACCCGCTGGCGCATGCCGCCGGAGAACTCGTGCGGGTACTCGTCGACCCGCGAGCCGGGCTCCGGAATCCCGACTTCCTCTAACACCTCGATGGTCTCCTGTCGGACCTCCTCGTCCATGTCGCGGCTGATCTTCGGGAGGATCTCGCGGACGGCGTTGAACCACGAGTCCTTGCGACGCCCGCCGTACTGGTGGAGTCTGAGGCTCTCGGCGACCTGATCGCCGACGGTCACCGAGGGGTTGAGCGAGGTCATCGGGTCTTGGAAGATCATGCTCACTTCGCGGCCCCGAACGAACCGGAGCGCCTCCTCCGGCGCGGCGGTGAGGTCGATCGTGTCGCCGTCGACGAAGCGCGACGTGTCGTAGCGCTCGCGGAGTTCGTCGGCGAGGCGGGCGTCCGTGAGTTCGACGGACCCACCCGCAATTTCGCCGGGGTCGTCGACGAGCCCCATCGTCGACAGGGCGGTGACGCTTTTCCCGGAGCCGGACTCGCCGACGAGCCCGACGGTCTCGCCTTCGCGGATCTCCAGGTCAACGCCGTCGACGGCCTTCACCTGTCCCCGCTCCGTCGAGAACTGTGTTCTGAGGTCAGAGAGCGAAAGTAGAGGCGGCATGGGCCGTCATTCCGACCGTCTATCCATATACCTTTGGCTTGCGAGGGCAGCCGGGTCGAGCAAAGGGGAGCGAAGGTTTACCCGCCGCCGGCCGCCTACGGCGTGCATGGACGTCGAAGAGCATCCACTCGCCGACGACGACGACGCGTGGACGACCGTTATCGAAGAGTGTCGCGCGACCGCAGCGGAGTACCGCGAGCGCGGATGGACGGCGTTCGCGCCGGTCCCCGGCGACGTGGTTCCCGTCCCCGCGCCCGGCGACTCGACCGACGAGGCGGTCGGCCTCGACGTGTTGGTGTCGGGCGAGGAGTTCGAGCGGCTCACGGAGCTGGTCGAAGCAGACGGGTTCGACGAGTTCGAGGCGTTTCGCGCGCACGAAAACGGGATCGTCTATCTCACGCTGGTGTTCCGGTCGACGGCGACCGAGGCCGCGCTCTGTCTCCCGCTGTACTACCGGGTCACCGAGGCGGACCGGATGCTCAGCCGCGTTCGGGCCGGCGACGTGATGACGACGTACGTCCACCCGCTGTCCGGGGACGAGCGGATCGAGTTCGACCACGAAGACCCGGTTCCGCTGTTCCCCCCGCAGGACACCGGCGACGCCTAGCTGCGCCGGTTTTACCGCGCCCTCGCGATCACCGCTCGCGCACGACGACGAACTCGGCGAGGTCGCGGAGGTACTCGATCGCCTCCGTCTCCGGGGGGTCGGCCTCCTCCAGCGCGGCTAAGGCGAGGTCTGACTGCTCGCGGGCGCGCTCGTCTATCTCGTCGGGCGTGAGCGAGGTGACCTGTACCACCGAGGGGCGATCCATCTCCGCGTCCTGGCCGGTCGGCTTCCCGAGGTCGTCGGCGTCGGCGGTCGCGTCCAAGACGTCGTCGCGCATCTGGAAGGCGACGCCGACGCGCTCGGCGTACTCCCCGAAGGCGTCGACGGCGTGCGGGTCGGCGCCGCCGGCGATCGCCCCGAGTTCGGCGGCGGCCCGGAACAGGGCGCCGGTCTTCCGCCGCGCGAGCTCCATGTACTCGGCTTCGGTCGTCGGGCGGGCGGCGAGCTCCGTGGCCTCGCCCTCGCCGAGTTCCACCATCGCCTCGGCGACGGTCCGCATCGCGCGCGGCTCGGTCGAAAAGAGCGCGAACGCCTCGCCGAGGAGGCCGTCGCTGGCGATGATAGCCGGACCGTAGCCGTACTCGGACCACGCAGAGGGCGTGCCGCGTCGCACCTCGGAGCGGTCGATGATATCGTCGATCACGAGCGACGCGTTGTGGACGAACTCGATCCCGGCCGCGAAGTCGACGGCCGAATCGGGGTCGCCGTCGAACGCCTCGCAGGCGAGGATCGTCACGGCGGGGCGGACGCGCTTGCCGCCGGCGAGAACGACGTGGCCGACCTCATCGGACAGCTCGTCGGGCTCGATCTCGTCGATAACGGACTCCAGCCGTCCTTCGACCAGTGCGACCCGGCGCTCCAGGTACTCCATCTATTGCCCGGAGGAGCCGGTCGCGCAAAGGCCTAACGGAACGCCGGGGACGGCTCAGCGGAACTGGATGCCGAGGTCGTGGAGCCCGTCGTTGTTCTGAGCGACGTTTATCAGGAGCGGCGTCAGCCCCTCGATCTCGGGCGCGTTGGCGAGGCCGCCGGCGTCGAGGGCGCGTAACCCCTCGATCCCCTCGGCCACGTCGACGACGGTCCGTTTCGCGTCCGCGTCGTCGCCGATCACGAGCGTGTCGATCCCGAGGTCGGCGTCGAGGTTCGCGAGCCGGGCCGCCGCGAGGTTGTGGAACGCGCCGACGACGGCGACGCCCTCCGGCGCGGCGTCCGCGACGATCCGCGTCACGGAGCCCGCGCCGGGCTTGTGGTAGTGGAACCCCTCCTCGTCGCGTTTCATCCCGGTCGCCGGCGAGACGAGCACGTCGCCGGGGTCGAGCGCGTCGGCGACCGCCTCGACCGTGTCACCGACGTGATACGGCGGGACCGCTAACACGACGATCCGGGCCTCGGCGGCGGCAGCGTCGTTCGCGGCGCCGGTCACCTCGGCGTCGAGGCCGCGGGTCTCCAGTTCCGTGGTGTACTCTTCGGCTTTGTTCTCGGCCTTCTCCGCGTCGCGTGACCCGATCGAGACGTGGTGCGGCGTGTCGGCCGCCAGCCGGAGGGCCAACCCCTCGCCGATGTCGCCGGTGCCGCCGAGTATCGCTATCTTCATACGTTCAGTCCGGTCGCTCGCGTCTTAGGGGTTGCGTGACCGGCCGTCCTCGCCACCGTTCGGGCCGGGTTCGTGCCTCGCCGCCGTGCGGGTCGGATTCATATGCCTCGGTCGCCTACCGGACCCATGACAGACGCCCCGTCGCTCGCGCTCCGGTACGTCGCCTGCGACGCCTGCGAGACGGTGTTCGCGCTCCCCGAGGCCCCCGGAGATGCGGACGCCTGCGGTCGGTGTGGCGCCGCCGCGCTCCGAGAAATTCGGGGGATCCACGGACCGGACGCCTACTTCACGTCTTAAAAAGGACGGCTCGTCGAGAGAGACACCGCAGGGAGGGGCGACCCCTACGGGAGCGTACGCACCGACCGCCTACGGGAGCGTACGGACCGATCGGCTCACCGCAGGTCGTCCATCGTCAGCTCCCCGTCGGCGACGGCGCGCAACTGCTCGTCGGAGAGTTGGTCGATGACGAACTGCGGCATTCCGTCCGGAAGCCCCGCCGGAACCGACCGATCGCCGCGTCGGGGGGTCGAGACCCGCCCGCCGTCGGTGCGGGACACCGCGGTCGAGTCGGCCTCGTTCCGATCGCTCGTCGTCAGCCGGCGCACGGTCTGTTCGACCGATTCGACGGCGTCCGACTGTCGATCGCTCGCGGCCGCGAGCGCCTGCATCTCGTCGGTGATGCGGTTCGACTGCGCGACCACGTCGTCGATCGTGGCGGCGATCTCTTCGGCCGCGGCGGCCTGCTCGTCGGTCACGTCCGACACCTCGTCGATGCCGTTCGCCGTCTCCGTCACCGCCTCGGCGATGGCGGACAGGCTCTCCGTGGCGTCTTCGACGCGCTCGCTCCCCTCGTCGACCCGCTGGGTCGTCTCCGAGAGGCTCTCGACGGTGTCGTCGGTGTCGGTGCGGATCCCGCCGACCATCTCCTCGATGTCGCTCGCGTGCTGTTGGGACTCCTCCGCGAGGGATTTGATCTCGTCGGCGACGACGCCGAAGCCGGCGCCGGCGTCGCCCGCCCGCGCGGCCTCGATCGAGGCGTTCAACGCGAGCAGGTTCGTCTGGTCGGCGATCCCGTTGATCGCGTCGACGAACTCGTCTATCTCCTCGACGCGGTCCTGGAGCGCCTCCACGTCCTCCGCCACCTCGTCGACGGCGTCGCCGATGTCGTCCATGGCGGCCGCGGCGTCGTCGGCCGCCTCGCGGCCGTCGTCGGCCATCGACTCCGCCCGACTGCTCGTGCGCTCCACCTCGTCCGCGGTCGACGCCACCTCCTCGACGGTCGCGGAGAGGTTCGCCACCTCCGAGGAGATCTCCTCGACGCGCTGTGACTGGTCTTCGGACGCCTCGCCGACCTCGCCGGCGCTGTCGGCGACGTGAGTGGCCGACTCCCGCAGGTCGGCGATCGGCTCGCGGACCTCGTCTTCCACCTCGGCCATCAGGCGGTTGTTCCGCTCGACCTCCTCGGAGAGCTTCTCGCTGTACGATTGGATGTACGTGTCAGTGACGACCTGCATGTCGAGGTTGATGATCCGGAGGATAGAGAGCAGGTCCTCGACCGCGTCGTCGACCTCCGCTTCGACCGCCGCCTCGACCGCGTCGCCGACGCCCTCGCTGACGCCCTCGCCGACGCCCTCGTCGGCCAGCCGGTCCGTGAGCGAGTCGGTGAGCCTGTCGCCGATGATCGGGAGGATGAGGTCGTAGTAGACGCCGTACTGGCCGAGGTAGTGTTTCATCGGCATCTCCAGCATGTCGTGGATCTTCCCGATCCGCGCCCGGTCCTCGAAGTACTCCGACCCGTAGTCGCCGTCGGCGAGCGTCACGAGGTACGCCGACTGCGTCCGTTTGAGCTGTTCGAGCCCCTTCTCCGACCGGCTTATCACGTCGACGGTCTGCTGGTGGGCGGTCAGGTTCTCGTAGAAGTCGTCCGCGATCTGCTCTGCGTTCTCCGCGAACGCGTCCTCGTACCGAGCCAGTCGCCGCTCGTCTTCCTCGTCGAAGCCGATGAACTCCTTTCGCCACTGGATCTCCTCGGCGTCGAGTCCGATATCGTCGACCAGTCCGTCGACGTCGAGCTGGTCGTTCAGCCCGCCCTTCCCGAAGTCCTCGTGCCCGTACTCTCCCGATGTAGCCATGCTGGGGGCTCACCGGCTATCATATAAAAGCGATAGCACCAATATCTCACGCGTGATATTGGCCTGTGCACCCGCTCGGAGGCGACTCGCGGGCATCGACGCTCCAGACGCGACGAGCGTGTCCCGGACACGACGAGTCGTTGACCCACACGCGACACGGACGAGCCGCCGTGCGGGTCGCGGGGTCTGTTTAAATAGTCTATCTGTGGTCTAGCGTCTCGTTTATGATCGTCGGAACCACGACGCCGCCGCCGAGAAACAGCGCGAGCGGCGCCCAGCCCGGATACGAGACGCGCAGCGACTCGACGGCGAGGGCGATCGCGAAGGTGAGGGCGATACACGTCCCGATGACGGCGTTCTCGCGGGAGACCATAGCCGGCGACACGCCGCCGCGGCAAAAATAGGTACCGCTGGGCGGCGTGTGGCGGGGCCGGATCGGGACGGGGACGCGCCGGTCAGGCGGCGCGTTCGATGGCCGATTCGAGCGTCGCGCGGTCCTGTGCGCCCATGAACCGGTCCACCGCCTCGCCGCCGGCGTAGACGAGGAGGGTGGGGATGCTCCGCGCGCCGAGCTGCTGGGCGATGCCGGGGTTGGCGTCGACGTCGACCTTCGCCACGGCGGCGTCGGTGTCGCTCGCGAGCGCCTCGATCGTCGGCTCCATCATCTGACAGGGCCCGCACCAGTCGGCGTAGCAGTCGACCAACACCACGTCGTGCTCGTCGACGACCCGCCGGAACGCCTCGGGGCCGTCGACCTCGATCGGTTCGCTCGGCGTCGCCGCCGGCGTCCCGCCGTCCCCGTCAGACGAGTCGCTGCCGATCTCCCCGTCGCGTTCCAGCTCCTCGCGAAGCGCCCGGAGCTTGCGCTCGCGGATGCGTTCGCGCTCGCTTTTGCCCGCGTCGCCGCCGTCGGCCGCGTCTGCACTGTCGCTCATGCCCCAGTATTGGGTATTCAAAACAATATACCTTCCGGCGCCGGTGGCCGTCGGCCCGGAGCGCGGGCCGCGCGCTGGTATTTATAAACGTCTCGGGCGGCGTCAGGCGAGGTCGTCCAGCCCGGCGGCCGCGAGGTCGACGTTCTCGGCGAACAGGTCGGCGGCGCGGTCGTACGGCGACCGCCTGTCGCCGGACGCGCTCGCGTCCGACTCGGACCGGCGGGTCAGCCGCGGCCTGCCCGCCGCCTCGAAGACGGTCGTCAGGAACGCCTCGCGGACGGCCTCGTCCTCGAAGAGCCCGTGGAGGTACGTCCCGAGGACGCGGTCGGTGGCCGCGCTCTCCGGCCCCAACGGGCGGGCGACCGGGGCCGTCGCCGACGACCGACCCATGTGGATCTCGTAGCCGGTCACGGTCCCGGAGGCGCCGGACAGCGGGCCGACGCCGTCGACGGCGCGCGTCACGCGCTCGACGCGCTTGTCCGGCGAGAAGTGCGTTTCGACGGGGAGCAGGCCGATACCGTCGACCGCCGAGCGCGACCCGGTCCCCTCCGCATCGGCGCCGGTGAGCCGCTCGCCGAGCAGCTGGTAGCCGCCGCAGATCCCGACGACCGGCCCCTCGAAGCGGGCGAGCGCCTCGTCGACGCCCGCCTCGCGCAGCGCGAGCAGGTCGTCGACCGTGTTCTTCGATCCGGGGAGCACGACCGCGTCGGCGTCGCCGAACGGGTCGTCGATCGCCGGGTCGGCCGGGACGAGCGCCACCCGGACGCCGGGTTCGCGCGCGAGCGGCGCCAGGTCCGTGGCGTTCGAGAGGCGGTCGAGGCGCGGCACGGCGATCCGGACCGACGACTCCTCGGGGACCCCGTCGTCGCCGCCGAGAACGCCGCGGTCGCCGGCCGCCTCGTCCGGGAGCGAGAGGCTGTCCTCGGCCGGGAGCCCCGGATCGTCGTGGGGGACGACGCCGACGATGGGGACGCCCGTCCGGGCTTCTATCTCGTCGATGCCGGAGTTGAGCAGCGACGGGTCGCCGCGGAACTTGGTGATGACCGCGCCGGCGACCCGCTCGCGCACGTCGTCCGGGAGGAGTTCGAGGGTGCCGTAGAGGCTCGCGAAGGCGCCGCCGCGCTCGATGTCGACCGCAATCAGGACGGCGGCGTCGGCGAAGCGGGCACACTCCACGTTAGCGAGATCGCGGTCGTGGAGGTTGATCTCGGCGATACTCCCCGCGCCCTCGGCGACGACCACGTCGTGATCGGCCGCCAGCCGGCGGTGCGCCGCGACCGCCGCGTCCCGCGCCGCGTCCCAGTGGTCGTCGTAGTACGCGCCCGCCGCGAAGTGGCCGACGGCCTCGCCGTCTATCACCAGTTGGCTCTCGCCGTCGCCGCGGGGCTTGAGCAGGACGGGGTTCATGTCGGTCGTCGCCGGGACGCGGGCGGCCCGCGCCTGCGCGTACTGCGAGACGCCGATCTCGCCCCAGTCGCCGTCGGGGGTGAGCGCGACCTGCGCGTTGTTGCTCATGTTCTGCGCCTTGTACGGCGCGACCGAGACGCCCCGGCGGGCGAGGAGTCGGCAGAGACCGGCCGCGAGCGTGCTCTTCCCGGCGTGGCTCGCGGTGCCGGCGATCAGGACCGTCTCCGTCATCGGCGCCTCCGGGGGGACACGGGCGTCAGTACTCCGTTCCGCGCCGGGCGCGGTGGCCCGCGTCGAACGGGTGCGCCACCTTCCGGACGTTCGTTATCAGGTCGGCGACGCCCTCCAGGTACGCCGGCTCGGCGTGGCTCCCGGTGAGGACGAGTTCGAGGTCGTCGGGCTTCGACTCGGCGAGGTCGACCACGTCGGCGGGGTCGACGAGCCCCCGGTCGGCGGCGTACAGCACCTCGTCGAGGATCAGCAGGTGGACCCCGTCGTCCGGGTCGCCGTCGAGCGGGAGCGGCTCGCGTAGGGCCGCCTCGCCGGCCCCCGCGACGAGTTCGGTCGCGCGCTCGAACGCCGCGCCCGCCTTCGCCTCGTGTTCGTCGTCCGCGGAGCCGTCGAGCAGCCCGTGCCAGCCGTAGTGGCCCGCGTTCTCGTAGGTGAACCCCGGCATCGCGGCGATGGCGTTGTACTCGCCCCTGACGCCCTCCACGCTGTCCGCGCCGCCCTTCATGAACTGGAGCATGTGGACGCGGTAGCCGTGGCCCGCGGCCCGGAAGCCCATCCCCATCGCCGCCGTGGTCTTCCCCTTGCCGTCGCCCCACCAGGCCTGCACGAGCCCGAACTCGTCGGGCGCGGCCGGTTCGATCGGCGCCGGTTCGGGGGCGGCCCCGCCGCCGGGGGTCCGCGCCGCGGAAGTCTGGTCGTCGGTCGATGCGTCCGTCTCGTCGGAGTCTGTGGTGTCGTGTGTCATGGGTTAAATACCGCTGCTCGCTCGTCGGCGACGACGCCGTGGTCGGCGTCGGCCGCCGGGCCGGGCGTCTCGCCGTCCGGATACCGCGACCGCAGGCTCGCACGTACCGCGTCCCGGACGCAGACGCGGGCCGCCGCGCCGACGGGCGTGGCGCTGCCCGAGAACGCTGCCGGCTCCCCCTCCGGGTCGTCGCCGACGACGACCGCGTCGCTCGTGGTCCCCGGCACGCCAGCCGTCGCCAGCAGCGTCGCCGCCTTCGCCTCGGCCGCGACCGCGACGAGGTTCTCCGCGGCGCCGGGCGCGAGGCACCGGCTCGTCCCGACGATCAGGTTGACCGTGCCGGGCCGAGGAGAGCCGCCATCTGGGGGCCGTTCGTCCGGGGCCGCGGCGCCCGTCGGGTCGATCGCCGGGTCGTTCGTCGGGTGGTTCGCCGGGTCGTTCGTCGGATCGCTCGCCCCCTCGGGCGCTACCGGAAGCATCGCCGGGTTCGAGAGGCCGACCGTGGCGTAGGCGACGACCGGCCCGTATCGGGCGCCTCGGGCGTGGTCCATCGCGACGCCGGTGAAGAGGACCGGAGCGTCCCCGGAGGCGTCGAACCCGGCGCGCGCAAGCCGCTCGGCTCGGTACGCGCCGAGGTCGGTGCGGTCGAACCCCTCCGGGACCGAGACGTTGTCGGCGGCGTCGGCCCGCGAGCGACCCCCGTTCCAGCCGGTCGAGAGCCAGCGGGTCGCCGGCCGGGACACTCTGAGGACGCCGTCGCGGACGGTCGCGTCAAACATTCGGTCCCGCCTCCGTGTCGGCGTCGGTCGTGGAGTCGTCGCCGACGCCCAGCGCCGCGAGCAGTCGGTCGTTCTCGTCGGGCCGGCGGACCGCGACCCGAACGTGGGCGTCGAGGCCGCGGAAGGTGGTCGCGTCCCGGACCGCCACGCCGCGCTCGCGGGCGTCGGCGACGACCCGCTCGACCGGGCGGCCGTCGGGGCCGACATCGAGCAGGAGAAACGGCGCCTCGGAGGGGGCCACCTCGTACCGCTCTGCGAGTCGCGCCCGGAGCCGGGCGCGCTCCGCCTCGATCCGCTCGCGGGTGTCGTTTATAAACCCCGTCTGGCGCATGCAGTGCGCGCCGGTCGCCAGCGCCGGCCCGCTCACGTTCCAGGGGCGCCGGACGGCTCGCAGCCCCGCAGCGAGTTCGCCCGTCGCGACGGCGAACCCGGCCCGAACGCCGGGGAGCCCGAACAGCTTCGTCAGCGAGCGGGCGACGACGACGCCGTCGGCCCCCGCGAGCGAGGGGCGGTCGGTGAACCCGCGGAACGCCTCGTCGACGAGCAGGACGGTGTCGGCCGCGCGACACCGGGCCGCGAATCGCTCCAAATCCGCCCGCGCGTAGTCGGTTCCGGTCGGGTTGTTCGGCGCGCAGACGACCGCGAGCGCGTGGTCTGACGGGTCGGCGTCGAGGACCGCATCCGCGTCGACGAACGCCGGCTCGCCGCCCTCCAGCCTGACCTCGCGGGCGTATTCCCCGAAACTCGGCGCCGGAAGCAGTGCGGTGTCGCCCGGCCCGACGGCCAGCCCGACGGCGGCTCTGATTGCGGCGAGCCCGCCTGGCGTCGGCACGACCGCCTCCGGGTCGCAGTCGACGTACGCGGCCGCGGCCTCCCGGAACGCCTCGGGCGGTTCGGCCGGGTACGACCGGGCGTCCGCGAACGCCTCGCGGTAGACGGTCTCGACGCCGGGCGGGACCGCGGGGTTGGTGTTCGCCGAGAAGTCCAGCAGGTCGGGGTCGTCGCTGCTGCCGTGCGGTTCGCGGTCGACGCCGAGCGCGGTGTCGAGGTTCATGTGTCGGTGTCGCCTCCTGCCGTGTCGGCCCTCAGGAGTCGCTCTGCGGTACGCACGTCCGACGGGTAGTTGACGTTAACGGCGACGCGCGCGTCGTCGGTGAGGTGGACGGCGCCGCCGGCGTCTCGCTCGCCGTCGCCCTCGTCGCCGTCCGCCGCACTCCCACCGACGACGTTTATGCCGGCGGGGACGACCTCGCGGCCGCCCATCTCGGTCGTCGCGTCCGCGCTGACGCCCAGTTCGCGCTTCCTCGCGGCCGGCACGCACACCGTCAGCGAGTCGCCGTCGGCGGCGCGGGCGGCCGCGAGGACCGCGTTCACCGCCGCGCCGTCCAACAGCGGGAGGTCGGCGGCGACGGTGAGGACTGGCGCGCCGGCCGTGTCGATCGCGTCCAGCGCGTACCGCAGGTCGGCGACGTACCCGTTTCCGGGCGCGTCGACGACCGAGAGCGACGCGGCGTCCTCGGCCCGCTCCGCGAGGTGCGCTCGGGTTCGCGTCGCGTGCGGCGAGACGACGGCGTGGGTCGTCTCGGCCCGGCTCGCCGCGAGCGCGTCGAGGACCCGGTCGACCATCGGCCGCCCCGCGACGGTCCGGAGGGGTTTTTCCGTCGTTCCGTCGAGGCGAGTGCCGCGACCGCCGCACATCAGCAGCACGTCCATGCGATCACCCCCGCGTGGAGCGCGGCGACGCGAGCCAGCTCCGTCGTCGCGCCCAGCACGTCGCCGGAGACGCCCCCGAGCCGCCGGCGGGACCAGGCGGCGACGACCGCCGCCGTCGCCAGCGCGGCCCCGAGCGCCGCGACCCCCGGAAGGACCCGCGGCCACGGGAGGAGGACGGCCGGCGCCGCCAGCGCGGCGACCGCCGGGAGCGCCTTTAAGCCAGACTCGTCGGTCAGCGCGGAGCCGAGCCCCTCGTGCGGCGCGTCGCCGACGCAGACGAGCGTCGCGGTCGCCGCCTTCGCGCCGACCTCCGCGGTGACGACCAGCCCGAGGGCGGCGAGGGGGACGCGCCCGGCGTCGGCGGCGAGGCCGCGTTCGAGCAGCCCGAGCGCGCCGGTCGCCAGTCCGAGGACGACGAGCGCGAGCGCGACCGTCCCGCCGACGCCGAGCGCCGAGTCCTTCAACACCGCGCGGCGCGCCTCGCGGTCCCCGTGGACGACCGCCGCGTCTCCGAGGTCCGCGACGCCGTCGAGGTGGCCGATGCCGGTGATCGCGTACACCGCGACGACGAAGCCGAGCGCGACCGTCGGGGCGGGCACCGAGGCGGGCGGCCCGGCCAAGAGCAGCGGTGCCGCGGCCACGGCGCCGGTGAGGTACCCGACGACGGGGAACGTCCACGGCGACCGAGCGAACGCCGCCCACGCCTCCTCGTCGCGGCCGACCGGGAGCCGGGTGAGGAAGCCGAGCGCGCCGCGGAGCGCGGTCAGGACCATCCAGCCACCCCGATTAGTACGTCGGTCGCGAGCGCCCGGCCGGTCGGGGGGCGCCACCCGACCGCGACCAGCCACCCGACCGCGACCAGCCACCCGACCGCGACGACGACCGCGACCCCGCCGCCGACGCCCACGAGCCGGACCGCTCGCTCCCCGTCGGCGACCTCTGGGAAGTTCGCGGCCGGGTTGAGGACGTAGTGGCCGGGCTTGGCCAGCCGCACGTCGAGCGCGGCGGCCGCGGTCGCCATGGGCCACCCGGAGTTCGGCGACGACGGCGCCCGCGCCCACGCCGCGGCCCGGCGAGGAGCCCCGAACGACCCGGCGGCGACCGCGAGACAGCCGGCGGTCGCGCGGGCCGGGAGGAGCATCGCGGCGTCGTCGAGCCGGGCGCTCGCCCACCCGGTCGGCGTCGAGCGATAGCCGAGCATCGAGTCGAGCGTGTTCACGGCCTTGACCCACGCCGCGCCGGCGACCCCGGCGGCGAGCGGGAGGGACCCGCCGGAGCCGCCGAGAGCGACGCCGAGCGTCGCGCCGAGGACGAACCCGGCAAGCGGCGCGACGAAGCCGTCGGCGAGGTTCTCGGCCGCGCTCTCGACCGCCGCGCTCCGGACTTGCCCCGGCGAGAGGTCGGTCGCGTCTCGGCCGGCGAGCGCGCGCAGCGCCTCTCGGGCGGCGGCGAGGTCGGTCTCGCTCAGTTCGACGACCTCGGCCGTCGTCGAGAGGAGCAGCCGGAGGCTGACGGATATAAAAAGGATCGCGCCCGCGACGAGGGCGGCGAGCGCGGTGGAGCACAGCGCGGCGGCCGCGACGACCCCGCCCGCGAGCGCCGCGGCGGCGAGCGGGAGTCCGCCCGCGACCGCGACGCCGACGGCTCGCGGGTGCGCCCAGGGCCGGTCGAAGCGCCCGACGACCGACCCGAACAGGGCGACGGGGTGGACCCGCGTCGGCGGCTCCGCGAACGCGGCGTCGAGGGCGACGGCGAGCGCCAGCGCGACGAGCAGGGGTCCGGTCGCCATCGTCGTCACAGCCCGTCGAGGAACGCGTCGAACGCCCCGCTCTCCGGGTGGACGTGACAGTACGTTCCGAGCGTTCGGTGTTCGATCAGTCCCTCGCGGTCGCCGTCGATCCCGGTCCCCCGCTCCACGTCGAAGGCGAACCGCGCGTCGCTGGCGACATCCGTGGTCGAGTAGTGGAACTCGTGACCCCGCAGGGTCTCGCCCGTCACAGCAGTCGGGGCGTCCCGCCGCGCCCGCAGTTCGACGTGATCGAGCGCCTGGTACCGGTCGCGCATGCGCACGTCGGCCGGCAGGACGCCAGCCATCGCGTGCGTCTCGCCCTCGGCGGTCGTCAGCGACTCGGCGAGCGCCATCAGCCCGCCGCACTCGCCGAGGACCGGGACGCCCTCGGCGGCCGCGGCTGCGAGGTCGTCGAGCGCCGGGCCCCGAGCGAGGTCGGCGGCGTGGAGTTCCGGATAGCCGCCGGGGAGATAGACGCCGTCAGAGGGCGGGAGCGGGTCGCCCGCGGTCGGCGCGAACGGCTCGACGACCGCGCGCTCGCGCAGGCGCTCGACGGTCGCGGGATACAGGAACCGGAAGGCGTCGTCGCGGGCGACCGCGACGCGGGGGCGGTCGTCGCCGGTCGGCTCCGCCCGTTCGGTCGGCTCGGGGACGCCGGTCGGCTCGCGCGCGATGTCGAGCAGGCGCTCGGTTCGGAGCCCCTCGGCGGCCGCGTCGAGGGCGTCCTCGGGCACCGGCGACTCCGCGCCCATGTGGAGCCCGAGGTGGCGCTCGGGGACGGAGAGCTCGTCGTTCGGCGGGATCCGACCGACGTAGGCCAGTTCGTCCGGGAGCGCGTCGCGGATCCCGTCCTCGTGGCGGCCGCCGTGCGCGCGCTGAGCGATCACGCCGGCGACGTCGACGTCGCGGCCGGCGCGCTCCGCGTACGCCCGGAAGCCGAGCGCGGTCGCGGCGACGCTCTCCATGCCCGCGCTCGCGTCGACGACGAGCACGACCGGCAGATCGAGCGCCTCGGCGACCGCCGCCGTGCTCGACCCGTCGCCGTCGTACAGCCCCATCACGCCCTCGACGACGCAGACGTCGCCCTCGCCGCGGGCGTAGTTCCGGCGGAGCCCGTCCGCCCCCTGCAGCCACAGGTCGAGCGTTCGCGAGGGGCGCCCCGCGACGCGTTCGTGGTGGCTCGGGTCGATGAAGTCGGGCCCGGCCTTCGCGGGCTGAACTGCGCGCCCGGCGCCGTCGAGCGCGCGGATCGCCGCGAGCGTCGCGACGGTCTTGCCGACCCCGGAGCGCACCCCGCCGAGGACGACCCCCTTCACGGGGCGTCACCCCTCGCCGCGTCCGCCGCGGTTCGCTCGTCGCCGCGTTCGGCGAGCAGTCGGTCGGTGATCGCGGCGACGCGCTCGCGCAGGGCGGCGTTCGAGACCCCCGCGCGGTCGCCGAGCGCCAGCGCGCCGCCCATCCCGACGCCCTCCTTCGCCTCGCCGCGGGCGTACGCCCGCATCGCCGGGTGGTCGCTCGCGTCGAAGGCGGGATCGGTCGCGGTCAGCGCCAGGTCCAGGTCGTCGGCGAGGCGCGCGACGTCGGCGGTCGGATCGTCGGCGACGAACGTCGTCGTCGCCAGCGGGAGCCGCCGGTCGACGCCCGCGTGGCGCGCCAGCGCGGCGACCGTCGCCAGCTGGGTGCCCCCGGCGAGGGTCACGTCGACGCCGCGGTCGACGGCGCCGACGACGAGGCCCGCGGCCGCGGCGAGCACGGGGTCGCCCATCAGCCGGATCGCCTCGACCGGGTCGCCGGCCGCGTCGCCGGGCGCGAGCCCGCTCGCGGCCAGCCCCTCCTCGACGACCGCCCGCTTCCGCGCGACGGGGTTCGCCGCCAGCGACGAGGAGACGACCGGGCGCTCGCCGAGCGCGGTCAGGACGCCGAGCGCGGTCGTCGTCCCGCCGGGAATCGTCTCGCCGACGAGGAGTTCGCCGGGGGCGTCGCCGGCGGCCGAGTCGGCTCCGATTCGCCCGGCCAGTTCGCGGCCGCGCTCGAAGACGGTTTCCGCGTCGGGGACCGGCTCCGCCGTCCGGACGTCGCCGCCGGGGGTCGCGTTCGCGTCGAGCGTCGGCGCCGAGGCCGGTGCGGTCGGGACGGCGAGTCCGGCGGCGACGCCGACGAAGCGTATTTCGGAGAGTTCTCGGACCGCGCGGGTGACGACCGCCGGCGTCGGACAGCCGGACGGGCTGACCGGGACGGGCGAGTCGGCGCCGGGCCGGCCGTCGGCGACGATTTCGAGGTCCGCGCTCGGCGTGTGTCGGCGGAGCGTCGGATCGGCGCCCGCGGCGCTTATGCCCTCGATGGCGGCCGTCTCGGTCGCGCCGGCGACGACCGCGAGCGTCGCGTCGGTCACGCGACGCCCCCGGACCGCGGCGTCCGTCGAGCCCGTCTGTCGGCGTCCGCGTCGATGATAACCACTAGCGGTTGGTTAGCACAAGTTCACTTTAATCGATCGGCATCGGAGGCGAGGACGGCAACCGGATCTCGAAGCCGGACACGGCGTTGACGCCGGGAAGCCGGTACGTCGCGGCCGTCGAACCGGAGGTCGTCGACGAGGTACTCCGGCTGATGCGCGGGTGATCGGTCGCGAGGGGGTAGGGAGGTCGGTCGCGACTCGGAGAGCCCCGACGATCGTTTGCGAAGCCGATCAGAGCAGCCCGCCGGCCGTGAAGACGGCGTAACAGAGCGCGACGAGCAGGCCGGAGTGGAAGAGCGCCTGGTACCGCCCGCGAGAGGCGGTGCCGGCGAACCACCCGGAGGCGAGCATCGTGGCCTGCGTGACGACGTACAGGCGGAACCGCTCTAACTCCGGCAGCACCGTCTCCGGTTCGGCCACAAGGTCCGTCGCGCCGGCGAGCGCGGCGAGCCGCGCGGTGTCTATCACCTGCGTGTTGACGACGGCGACGACCCCCGCGACCAGCGCGGCCGCCGCCCAGCCGACCGCGACGTACGGGTGCATCGACGAGCGGAGCGCGCGCTGCTCGCTGTAGAGTCGCCCGACCTCGATCCGGAGCGTCTCGAACACCGCGTCCGCGTCGCTACCGGCGTCTAACGCGTCGGTGACGAGGTCGAGCGTCCCCTCGGCGAGCGGGGTGCCGACGCGCTCGACGAACCGGTCGATGGCGGCCGCGCGAACGTCGACCGAGCCCGTCGTCGCGGCGGCCTGCTCCGCTCGCGTCGCGTCTCCCGTCGCGGTCGTCGACCGGAGCGCGAACGCGAGGTCCGCCACGTCGTCGTCGAGCACGCCGAGGTCCGCGTCGCGCGCGACCGCCTCGACGGCGGCCGGGAAGGGACGGCCCTGCGCGACGTGACCCGAGACGGCGTGGACGAAGTCCGCCAGTTCGCGGTCCTTCGCGTCGTCGATCCGGGTGCGTCTCCCGGCGACCGCACCGACGGGGACCGCGAAGGCGGCGTACGATAAGAGCCCCACGTTGACGAGCGTGTAGCCGGCGAACGCGAGCGCGACGGCGAGCAGCGCGGCGGGCGGGAGCGAGACCACCGCCGCGCTCGCCGGGTTCCGCCCCGCGGAGGCGACGACAGCGCGGGGCGTCGCCGGCAGGTCGTAGCTCGCGCGCTGGCTCGGGGGACGGAGCGTGCCGACCGCGACCGCGCCGAGGAGCCCGATGACGACGAGGAAGCAGACGGCCCCGTAGAGGACGACCGCCCGCGTCGGCACCACCCCGACCGGCGTGTCGACCGGCGGGAGCAGCTCGGGGACGACGACGGTGAGCGCGGTGGCGGCGATGACGAGCAGCGCCGGCAACACCAACACGACGACGAACAGTTCGGTGAGGAGTTCGAGGAACCGGCGGGCGCGCTTGCGAGCGCGGTCCTGCCGGTGAGCCAGCATCCGCCGCTCCGTCCGGAGGTACTCCGCGAGCGCCGCGTCGCCGGTCGCCGCGTGCTTGCGGAACTTGAGCAGGAACGGCGCGAGCAGCTCTCGCGAGGGGGTGTCGCGGGCGACCCGGCGCAGCCCCTCGTCGAGGCTCCCGGCGAGCCGCGCGGCGTTGAGCGCCTTCCGGAGCGAGGTGGCGGTCGCGCCGTACGCGTCGGCGGCGGCCGCCTTCGCGACCATCTCTCGGGGGCCGTCGCTCCCGGCCGCGAGCAGTTCGAGGTACCGGACCGCGGGCGGGAGCGTCCGCTCGATGTCGGTCCGGCGCGTCACGGTGAGCCACCGGAGGTGGAGCCCGCCGAGCCGCACCGTCGCGCGCTTCGCGAGGAACCCGGCGACGCCGGCGACGACGACCGCCACGCGGTCGGCCGACAGCGACCCGAACGGGACCGGCACGCGCGCGCCGAGGCGGGCGTCGGCCGCCGCGAGCAGGCTCGGGGCGCTCGACGCGGCGACGAGGAGCGTCGGGAGGATGACGACGAGACAGACGAGCCACGAGAGCCCGTACACGCGCGACAGGTAGGTCTCGAACCCCGTGTCGAGGGCGGTGCCGCGGTAGCGCTTCCGGTCGGCGTCGTGCCGGCGGTCGCTCGCGTGCCGCGCGAACAGGGCGTACAGCACGCGGTCGACCACCGAGGCGTCGGCGGCACGGGTGAACCCGTCGGTCTCGGCGGCGTCGAGCGCGCGGCCGCGTCCCGGCGACTCGCCGGCGTCCGCGCGCCCGAGCGACGAGTCGGTCACGGGCGGTCCTCCCCGGTCGCGGGCTCGGTTTCGGGCGTCGGCTCTCGCGCCGTCGAACCGCCGGCGCCCCCGCCGCCCATCGTGCGGGCGGCGCGCTCGACCGTGGCGGCCTCGTCGGTCCGGAGGTCCGCAAGGAACTCGAACAGCGCGTCGAAGTCGTCGACCCCCTCGCGCGCGAGGTACTCGACGTACCGGCGCTTGGACGCGAACTCGGCCTCGACGGCGGCGCGGTCGCGGTCGGTGTGATCGGCGATACGGGCGAGGGCGTGGAGGCGGCGGTCGTCGCGCGACGCGCTCGAAGCGCTCGAAGCGCCGCGGGAGGGGGACCCGGCGCCGCCGGCGTCGGACCGGCCCGGTGCACCCGGAAACCGGAACGCGCCGTCGGGGTCGCGCCACGCGATGGTGTTGTAGTAGACGGGTTCCGCTCCCTTTTCAATGACGCCGGCGCCGCCGTGTCTGGGGTTCCCCGTCGGACTGCGCTTCGCCTCGGGGTCGAGGGCGTCGTACTCCGCCTCGGAGAGCAGTTCGACCGCCCGCGAGACGTAGCGCTCGCCGTCGACCTGCTGGGGGAAGACGACCACGTCGACCTCTCGCAAGAGGTACGCCGGGACCCCGCGCTCGATGACCCGGTTGACGAGCGCCTCCACGTCTTCGGCGTGAGTGGTCCCGATCACGCCGTGGCCGGTGTTGAGCGTCTCCGCAAAGGTCTCGAAGCTCGCGGGCGTGTTGATCTCGGCTATCACCTCCACGTCGGGGTTCAAGTAGTTCGCCTCGGCCATCAGTTCGGACATGCTCACGGCCTTGTACGCGTCCTCGTGGTCGCGCGTCGTGAGCGACACGCCGGTCTCGTGCGGGAGCCGGACCTCGCGGGACCCCTCGTCGATCGAGACGGGGCGGTCGTCGAACGGGATGAAGGGGGTGTGGGCGTTGAGCAGGGTCGTCTTCCCCACGCCGGTCGGCCCGGCGAAGAGGACGACGCCCCGGCGTTCGTACAGCAGCCACAGGAGCGTGACCAGGTCGGGACCGAGCGTCCCGCGGTCGATGAGGTCGACGGGCGTCAAGGCGTCCGCACTCTGCTTGCGGATCGAGACGTGTGGGCCGCCCTCCGAGATGACCGGGAGCGCGACCGCACACCGGATCGTCTCGTCGACGCCGTCGACGTCGAGGTTCACCTTCGCCGACGGCGTCGACGCGTTGAGTTCGGTGCCGTCGCGGGCCGCCAGCCCGGTGACGACGTTGACGAACGCGGTCTCGTCCTCGAACGCGAGGTTCGTCGGGACGCGGGTGCCCGCGTCCGGAGTCGGCGCGTCGCCGTCGCCGTGCGCCACGATGGACGGCCGAGGGACGACCTTCACGCGCTCGCCGACGCGGTTGGCCTCGACGTCCTCTAAGTTCGGGTCGCGGATCGGCACCGTCAGGATGCCCTCGCCGACGAAGTCGCGGAGGACGTAGTACGCCAGGTCGTCGAGCCGATCGCGGGCGTACCGCGAGTCGACCGGCGGGACGGCGAGGCCCCGGTCGGCCAGCGCGGAGCGGACGCGGTGGGCCGCCGCGCCGAGCCACGCGCGAGTGTTACGCGCCGTGAGCCGTCGAGAGAGGAACCGGCGGGCGTGTTCGGCGACGAACGCCTCGCGGTCGTCGACGACGCCGTTGACGGTCGTCTCCCAGATCCGCTCTTTACACTCCGCTATCAGCGCCTCGTCGCCGGGGAGGAGGTCCGGCTCCCGGACGGCGTACTTCGTCTCGAACGCGTCCGAGCCGAGGAGCCGCTCGCGAGCGACGACCACGTCGACGGACAGGCCCGCGAAGTCGACCGCGTACCGGGCGAGCCGCTCTGCGGCGACCCGCTCGACGTGCTCGGCGTCGGCGTCGATGCCGGTTTCGAGGGGCGCGAACGTCTCGGTGTGGACGACCAGTTCGCGCTCGTCGCCGACGTCGGCCACCTCGATCCGGTCGTCCAAGGCGAGCGGCGTCACGTCGCCGAGCAGTCTGAGGTCCCGCAGCGCGTGGTAGTCGATCCGGCGCCGCGCCGCCGCGCTCGCGTCGATCAGGCGGGTGAGCGCCCGCTCGTACTTCGGCTCGAACCCCGACTCGGCTCGCTCGACGACGCCGACGCGCGTGAGCGGTCGTCGGTGGCGAACGTCGGAGAAGTGGTCGCGAACGCGGTCGAGCGCGCGCTCGTCGGCCGTCGACAGCGGCGGCTCGCGCACGTCGTACCCGAAGCGGCCGCCGTCGCGCTCACGAATCGTCGCGACGACGCCCGGCTCGGACTCGTACTGGGCGCGGACCGCCGGCGCGTACCACGCCTCGGGGTCGTCGGGGGGCACCGGCGCGGGGACCGCGCCGCCCGGATCGTCTTCCGCGTCGTCGACGATCTGGAGGGTGGGTCCGTCGGTCACGGCTCGGCTCCCCGCGGCGGTCGGCCGCCGACGGCCGCCACTCGGTTCATAAGCGACACAGCGCCACGAATCGCTCGCCCCCGTCGCCTCATGGTCGTCGTTCGCGGGTCGCCGAGTGAGTGTGTTAAGCGTTTTCTTCTCGCCACTACACGTTATTTCAGAGTATATAAGCGAGGAAATTTCAGGTCCGCGAAACGACGCCGGCCGTGCCGATGGCGGGTCTGGAGGGTCGCCGGAGGCCACCCCCGGATATATTACGCCCGTCGCCGACCGTCGAGGTGATGCAGGAGCGCCCGACCGCGCCGGTGAGTGTTGTGTTACCGACCCGCGAGTGGACCGATGCCTGCGCGGAGGTGGCGGCGCAGACGGCGCCGGACGACGAGTTCGTGATCGCCTGTGACGGCCCACACGATCCGGTCGTCGAGGCGGCCGCGGAGACGGCCGCGACGGTCGTCGTGGCCGGCGAGCCGGCGGGCTGTTCGGCGAAGTGCAACGCGCTCGCGGCGGGCATCGAGCGCGCGACCCACGACCGGCTGGTGTGTACCGACGCCGACTTTCGGCACGGCGACGAGTGGCTCGCGACCGTCCGTCGACGGCTCGCCGCCCTCCCCGAGGGACACGTCCTCTCGACCGCACCGATCCTGGTGAGCGAGGGGGCGCTCGGGAAGCTGTTGGAGCCGCTGAGCGCCGTGGGCGTCGCGAGCAGCGTCCGCTTCAACACGGGCGTTTGGGGCGGGACGATGGCGTTCCGTCGCGGCGACATCGACGTGGACGGGTTCGTCGACGACCTCCGACGAACGGTCGGCGACGACGCCCTGCTGGCGGAGCGGGCGGAGGGAATCGAGACGGCGCGCTCGCTCGTGCGCGAGATGCCCGTCGACGGGACCCTCCGCGAGACGCTCTCTCGGCGGGTGCGCTGGACGCGGATGGGGCTGTACCTCGATCCGACCGGCATCGCGTCGCGGATGCTGACGGCGCTCGCGGTCCTCCTCGGGGCGCTTCTCGCGCCGTTCGTCACCGTGCCGCTGGTGACCGGCGTCACCGCGGCGGCGTACGCGGCGCTCGGTCACCGGCGGTGGACGTTCCTCCTCGCGGTGCCGGGGTACGCGCTCTCGCTCGCGTGTCTGTGTTACGGGCTCGCACACGACGAGTTCGAGTGGACCGGCCGGCGGTACCGGTGGACCGCGCTGTACGACGTGACCGTGTGTAACCGGACCGAACGTGAGCGACCCGCGGAGTGAGTCGAAGGCGACCGGCACTGCAGAGTGAGCCGAAAGCGACCGGCACCGCGGAGCGGGCAGAGAGCCGGGCAACCGCGGAGAACCCAAACAATCGTTCACGCGAATTAGCACGGATAAGAACCTATTTATATCGATCTCCGTAATTCGCGTTTCACCACTCAATGAGCAGTTCACTGTCCGGCGGCGTGCAGCGTACCTTTCTGCGGTACCAGCACGTCATCGTCTTCCTCGCGCCGCTCGCGTTCGTGGCAGGGGTGTACGGCTTCGCACCGACGCCAACCGACGCCGGAATCGACTACTGGACCGAGTACTGGTGGTTGTTCCTCGCGTTCGCGCTCGGAGCGATCATCGTCAACACCGTCGGCATCAGCGGGTCGGCGCTCTTCGTCCCCTTCCTCATCTTCGTCTTCCCGCTCGTCGCGTACCCGCTCGAACCGACGACGCTCGTGAAAATCGGCCTCATCAGCGAGTCGTTCGGGCTGTCGAGTTCGTCGCTCGCCTTTATCCAGTACGGACTCGTCGACCGCCGACTCTCGCTGTCGCTCGTGTTGGGCGGCGTCCCCTTCGTCGTCGGCGGGGCGCTGCTCTCCTTCGTCATCCCCGAGCCCCTGTTCCACGCGTTGTTAGGGATCGCGCTGATCGCGGCGTCGTACCTGCTCTTGCGCGCGGACCTGGGCCACGGTGAACCGACCAGCAGCGACGGCGACGAGGTCGCGACGGACGGCGGCTCGTCGGGCGACCTCCCCGACGACGAGAACAAACTGGGGCCGGCCGGCGTCGAGACGGACGACTCCGGCACGGTCACCCGCGTCGACCGCGACGGCGACGACTACGTCTACTCGCGGGGCGGCTACCTCGAACGGTTCGCCAACTACAGCATCGGCGGCGTGTTTCAGGGGCTCGCCGGCTTCGGCATCGGCGAACTCGGGATCATCTCGATGCTCCGCACCGAGGTCCCGGTTCGCGTGGCGATCGGCACGAACCACATCGTCGTCGCGACGACGGCCGTGTTGGCGTCCGTGGTCCACGTGTTCGGCGGCGGACTGGTGGGCGGTCACTCGATCGACCTGGCGACGACGCCGTGGAACATGGTCGTCTGGACCGTTCCGGCGACCACGCTCGGCGGGCAGATCGCGCCGTACGTCTCGACGGCGCTGAACACGGAGACTATCAAAATGGGTGTTGGTGGGCTGTTCGCGATTATCTCGGTCGCGCTGTTCGCGATGGCCGCCGGGATCTGAGGCGGAGTGGCCGTGAGTTCGGTGGCACAACCGGACCCGCCGTGATTTCTCCTCGAAACAGTCGGCGATTCCCCTCGTTGAGACGCGTCTACGCCCGGATCGGCGTGAGATTTTTATTTGATTAATACTTGTTACGTGTTGTCATGTGCCATCACACCATCGAGGCGCGCTCGGTCGAGGAACTCCGAGAGCGTCACCGGCCCGAGGAGGCGACCGACGAACCCGACGAGACAGCCGACGCGGAACTCGTGGACGACCCCGAGCCACCGGCCGAACCGCGACCGACCGCCGACGACTGACGCGGGCAGCGTCGGAGTCACCTCGAACCCCGACGATTTCTTCGCACGGACCACCGTCTGAGAAGTGAATTCTGTATCCGGATAAGAGCGCCTGAAACGTCATTTCAGGGACAGCCTGAAGATGTTTCAACAGACGGAAACAACGATTCTGGCGGCGTGATACTAGGTGGATGCAACCAATACGGTTGACACATCTCCGCGGTGGAGTGTTGCGATTATGCACATGCTAACCGACGCTTCACGGATGCAGAAGTACCGAATGGTGATCAAGACATGACGCGCGAACGGCTCCGCGCGATAGCGCTCGCTGCGATTATGCTGGTTTCCATGGTCGCGGTAGGCGTTGGCGGGTTGGCCGGGAGTGCGGTGGCACAGGAAGCCGGACAGGGCGAAGTTGTTGTTCTGGATCAGGACGGAAACCAGATCGAGAACGGGCCGTATGATACCGTGCAAACTGCCGTCAACAACGCAAAAGACGGTTACACTGTCGCCGTAGGTAGCGGGACATACGAAGAGACGGTCGTGATCACTGGCGTGAACGATGTCACGATCACCGCAGCTGATGGCGCTGAGCCGGTGATCGAAGGTGTGGTACGCATCGGCGATCCATCGGACCCGGTGGGTGCTGATGGGACCATTCTCCGCGGTCTCACGATTGTCGATCCAGACGACTCCGAGAACTTCGACGACAACAACCGCGGCGTGGGCCTCACGTCAAGTGACGACGTGGTGATCAATGATGTCACGTTCGAGGGCTTCAAGACGCAGGTTTCACTCGACTTCGCGGGCAAAACGCCCACGAACGTCACGCTTACCGAGAATACGTTCCGTGACGGGTTCGCCGCAATCGGCAGCACTGAAAATGTTGGTGAACTCACCATCGAAAACAATACGTTCGACAACGTGGTCGAGGGTGTTGGTTTAGGTAGTGGCGTTGAATTAACCGCTGATAATATCAGCTCACTCATTAATGCGAACAGCTTCCAGAATATAGACATAGAGACCCAATACGCAGTCGGCGACTACACGGGGGGACTTAGTCCAGCTAAGTATACCGCGCAGGGTAACCTTATCGTACAATCCGGCGATTCAATTGAGAGTGCTATTAAACACTCAGGTGACGTGGGTGTCGTTCAGGTCGCTCCTGGCCACTACGACGAATCAGTCACAGTTGAAGTTGAAGGCATAAGCGTGGTATCGATTAAGGGGCCGCAACAGACCATCGTAGATGGTGGCAATCAAAACGGTTTCACGGTGTTTAGTGATAATGTAACCATCGATGGGTTCACAGTCACAACAGATTCCGAAGATCGAACTCAAAATGGTGCAATATCGATAGGAAAGACAAGCGATCGGCAGAAAACAAGTGTTGGAAATACAACCATAATTAATAATTTCCTCAACGACTCCGTTGTTGGTGTTCTTGATTATGGCGGAGAAGGCGAACATCAAATAGTAGGCAACAACTTCACGAACACTGGACAAGGGACTGGGTTCGCGATCCACGGTACAGCGGCAGCAGGAGATAATGTCTCTATTTCAGATAATAACTTCAATACCGGTGATAATTACGGTATATACATCGGTACAAACAGCAATAATTGGACGGTCCATAACAACACTGTTTCCGGGTTTGGTTACGCTGGTCTTGGTCTCTCAGGGACTACTGAGACTGTCTCACAAAATACATTCTCGGATAACGGAAAAGCAATAGAAGTGTTCGGTGGCGAAAGCGTTCAGATCAATCAAAATACGTTCGTTGATAATAACGAGGCTATCGTCTATGACAACGCGGGACAAACAGTCGATGCGACGCTGAATTACTGGGATAGTGTATCCGGACCCGAGGCTGGTGACGTATCTGGTAACGTGGATGTGAACCCGTGGCTCGATGCACCGATAACAGAGGGGGGTGACAGAGTCGTTGCCGCTACAGTTGTTGAAGAACAGTTCTCCACCATTCAGTCAGCAGTCGACGCTGCCGAAGACGGTGATACAATTAACGTTCACTCTGGGCAGTATTCGGAGAATGTCGCGATCGAAACCGCAAATGTCACACTCACCGGGGAGAGCAATCCCGATATTAACGGACGGATCGACATCAGATCTGATGAGGTAACTGTTCAAGATCTCACCGTCCAGAACGGTGCTCCGAGCGGTTCCAGCGAGGTTGAAGGAATCTTCGTTGGCAACTCGTCTGGATTCGACGACAAAGACGGCAAAGTGACCATCCAGAATGTCACTGTCGAAGATATCCACCCACAAGGTACCTCGAAAACGGTTGAAGGCATCCACGTTAAGCACTACGACAGTGGCGAGAACATTGATGGCCTAGAGATGATTAACGTGACAATCCAGAACGTTACTGGCCCATCAGATGCGTTCCCAAAAAAGGGTGCAAACGGCGTAAAACTCCAAGCAGGAATTCGTGATATTACGATTGAGGGTTCCACGATCGATGATGTCGAAGGGAACTACGCGTTCGGAGTGACTTCGACATGGTCCAGTAGAGAATCAGGTTCACCGACTGATGTGTCTGTGTCGGAAACGAGAATTTCGAACATAACCCCCGGCATTGGTTTCCACGTTGCTGCTAATGGCGAGGATGACAATGCTGATCAGTTTGCAGATCCCACAGACATCACCGTTGAACAGAACGAATTTGTCGACAACACATTCGACATTTATAACGGGAACACGAGTGGGACGCTCCAAGCGCCGCTTAATTACTACGGTGAGGACGCGGACCCACTCGTGGGTGGAAATGTCATCTACGATCCGTTACTCACCACCTCGATCGAGCAAGTAAACACCGAGGAGAGAGGAGAAATCCGCAACTACGGTTCATACATTGAGCTCAACAGCAGCGGAGACGCGGTCGCAGTCGGCTTCTCCGCAGCGCCCGACGGGAACGCAAGCGAGATATTCAGCGATCTGGACATCGAAGGGAACGCGTTCACCTACGACAACGACGACGGCTACGTCGAAGTCGAACCCGACGACACGTTCTCCGCTGGCGACGTGGTCGTGGTCACGAACAACGGCGTCGACGAAGACATGATCGTCCCGATCGATACGTCGGTCGAAAGCGAAGCCGCCCAGCCCACGTCGGTAGAGGTCGAGAACGGCTGGAACCTCGTTGCGACCGGCGCAGCGAACGACGTGAGCGGGATCACCGCCGCGCTCGGTGGAACCGGCTCGATCGCCGACTCCGCAGTCCTGCAAACGCAGGCCAAACAGCCCGGTGCACCGCCCGCACGCTTCGGCGCGTACGGAGGCACTTGGATCTTCGTCGACGGATCCGGCGAGATATCCACCGGCTACGCGGAGGACCAGTCGCCCACGGAGTACTACACGGAGTTGTTGCTGACCGATCAGACGAGGATTGACAGCGACGACGAAGACGGCGACAGCTAAACCAATGAACCGACAACGCATTGGAACGGTGCTGGTTGCGCTCCTGATGGTCACCGCTGTGGTGGCCGTTCCGGGAGCCGTAGCGGCACAAGAAGGACCTGAGAGCCCTCCAGCGTCCTACTACGGGACAGTCACGTTCGACGGCGAGCAGCCGTCCACAGACATCGTCATCGAAGCGGAGGTCGACGGTGACATCGTGGACTCGGTCGCGGTCGAGGAAGGAGAGTACGGTGGCCCCGGCGTGCTCGATGAGAAACTCCTCGTCGGCAGTGACAGTTCGGTCGACTCCGGCACTGAGGTTCGGTTCCTCGTAAGCGGTGACGGGATAGCACGGACGGAGGCAGCGAACACCGACCCGTCACCCGTCGAGTACGAATCGGGTGCCGTACAGCAGGTCAATCTGACGTTCGGCGACGTTCCCGAGGTCGACGACGGAAACGACGAAGGCACTGATGGCGTCGGTTCAACTCCCGGCGGCGACGGCGGTGACAGCACCCCCGGCGGTGACGGTAGCGATGGCGCTTCAGGCGGCGACGGCGGCGACGCCCCTGAGACGTCACCGACGGACGAGCCATCGGTCGACGACGTGATCCAAGTGCCCGCGGGCGCGAACGCGGTCGCGAGCGAGGCCGCGACCGCACAGCCGAGCGCCGACGGCGAGTCGAGTCGCGTCGAGTTCACGGGCGAGACCGGCGTCGAGGGCATCGAGTTCGGCGGCGCCGTCGAGGGCGACGTGGGCGTTGCCGGACTCGACGGACCGCCCGAATCGGCGGGCCAACCGCCGGGCACCGGCGTCTCCGTGGTCGAGATCACGGTGCCCGAGCAAGCGCAGGACACGCCGGCCACGATCCGGACTCGGGTCAGCGCCGATCGGCTCGCCGAGACCGACGCCGACGCCGAGGACCTCCGGCTCTCGCGTTACTCGGACGGCGAGTGGCAGGCCTTGGAGACGACGGTCGCCGAGCGCGACGGCGACGACGTCGTGTTAGCCGCCGAGACGCCCGGCTTCTCGGTGTTCGCGGTGTCGGCCGTGAGCCAGCCGGAGGCGGCGATCACGGTCGGATCGGACGAGGTCGCACCCGGCGAGACCGTCTCGCTCTCCGGCGAGCGCTCCTCCGACAAGTACGGGGAGATCACCGCCTACGACTGGACGATCGACGGCGAGGCCGCCACCGGGAGCGTCACCGAGACGGCGTTCGCTGAGTCGGGCGAGTACGACGTCGAACTCACGGTCACCAACGATGCCGGCGAGACGGACACGACGACGGCGACGGTCGCCGTCGAGTCGGCCGAGACGGGCGACTCCGACGGCGAAGGGGAGGCAGAGCCGGTCGAAGAGCCCGGCCTGTTCTCGCTGGGGACGCTTGGTGCGGTGGTCGGCGCGCTCGTGCTCGCGCTGCTCGTCGTGGCCGCGGTCCGGCGCGCGGACCGCTAACGCGGCGCGGCCGACACGCCGCTCGTCGGGGCGTACGACGCGCCCCGCGGGCCAATCGACAGCAAATAGTTACTCGGTTTCGACTCTATGAAAATACCTCCGCGTAACATATCTTTATTTTCATGGACGAGCGTGATAGATTCGCCAGAATGACGGACGTTACTCTTCGACGGACGCAGCTAGCAACGCCTGCGAGCGACGTGAAAATGATGCACTCGGCGGCGGATAGCGACGCCGACGAGGTGTTTCTCGATCTCGAAGACTCTGTGGCGCCGAGCGCGAAGCCGGACGCGCGCGAACCGCTCATCGAGGCCGCCCGCGAGGAGGACTGGAGCGACAAGGTCCTCAGTTTCCGGATGAACGGCATCGACACGAAGTGGTGGTACGACGACCTCATCACGGTCGTCGGCGAGGCGGGCGAGTTCATCGACGACATCATCGTCCCGAAAGTCAAGTCCGCGAGCGACATCCACACCGTCGAGAACCTGCTCGAACAGATCGAGGTGAACAACGGGCTGGAGGTCGGCGGTATCGGCCTCGAACCGCAGATCGAAGACGGCGAAGGGATCCACAACGTCCACGACATCGCACACGCTTCCGACCGGCTCTCCTCGATCATCTTCGGACCCGGCGACTACTCCGCGGCGATGGGGACGCCCGGACTCGACATCGGCCAGTTCCCGGAGTATCCGGGCCACTACTGGCACCACGCGCTGTCGGAGTGTAACTCCGCGGCGAAGTCGGCCGGGCTCCCGTGTCTCGACGGGCCGTACGCCGACATCGAGGACGCAGACGGGTTCCGCGAGTCCGCCGAGAACGCCAACATGATCGGCTGTGACGGGAAGTGGGCGATCCACCCCTCGCAGATCGAGATCGGCAACGAAGTGTTCGCGCCGGACCCGGAGGTCGCGGACCGCGCAAAGCGCATCGCCGACGCCTACGCCGAAGCGATGGAGGAGGGCAAAGGCGCCGTGAGCGTCGACGGGCAGATGGTCGACGAGGCGACCAACAAGATGGCTCAGGACATCGTCGAGACGGCCGAGGCCGCGGACATCCTGTAATCGGTCGCCGTCGCGGACTCGCGGCCCGCCGCCCGCCGATACACCGATTTTTTCGCGTCGTTCGCGTCTCGCAGCGACAGCGATCGGTGGCGAGAGCGGGTGACGTAGAGCGCTGTCGCTGATACGGTACCTGAACAGCGGTGGCAATGGCGACACTCACTACTAAATGCCGTGCGGTGGCGCGTGCCGACGAGCGCCCGAAGGGCGCGCTGTCGCACGCGCGAGGGACGCGGCGACCGAAGCGGAGGGAGCCGCGAGGCTGGAGAGGCGTGAGGTGCGGTTGCTGTGCTGTGCGGCCGGGTGGGATCCAAAGGGGCAGTCGCGAGGGCGACGCACGGCGACGTAAGGACCGCAGGGCGCGAACGAAGTGAGCGACCGAGGACCGCAGCGAGCCGCGCGAGTCCTCGCGACTGGGGCTTTGGGGGTGGTCGCCGTCGGTGTAGTATCAACTATTTATCAGCGAGCGACTGGGGCTTTGGGGGTGGTCGCCGTCGGTGTAGTATCAACTATTTATCAGCGAGCGACTGGGGCTTTGGGGGTGGTCGCCGTCGGTGTAGTATCAACTATTTATCAGCGAGCGACTGGGGCTTTGGGGGTGGTCGCCGTCGGTGTAGTATCAACTATTTATCAGCGAGCGACTGGGGCTTCGAGAGAGTTCGCCGCGCCGTCGACGACGTACAGACGGCCGCCACAACACTCCGGGTCCAGGTAGAGACTCGCTCCCCTGTCACCGACTCAATTTATAAAGGCTCGATCAGTTCGACCGCGTGCCCGTCGGGGTCCTTCACGAACGCGGTGCGCGCGCCGGCCGCCGGCTGGTCGCCCGGCTCCTGCACCACGCCGTGGTGGTCGATCGATTCGAACGTCGCGTCGACGTCGTCGACGCCGACGGCGACGTGGTCGTATCGGTCGCCGTCCGCGCTCGGCGCCTCGCCGTCGGTGTCCGAGAGCTGGAACTCGACGCCGGCGTCGTCGGACACGTACACGTTCCGCGTGTCGCCGTCGGGCGTCGTGAACTCCCACGAGCGCTCGAAACCGAGCTGTTCGACGTACCAGTCGGCGGTGCGGTCGGCGTCGGCCACGTTGAGACACGTGTGGAGAATCTCCATGGATCGGGGGTCTCGGGGCGACGAAATAAATCCCGGTGCGGGGGCGAATCGTGGCCGCTACCGGAACTGTCATGAACAAAGGTTTTATTCGGCTTTCGCCCCCGGTCAGTAGCATGGCAAGCGAGCCCGCGCAGGGGAGTGACACGCCCGCCGACACGTCGGCGGCCGCGCTCGGTCACGAGCGACCGGACGTGCCCGCGTATCGGGCGCTCGCGGGGGCCCTCCGCGAGCGCGTCGACGGCGAGGTGCAGTTCGACGAGTACGCACAGGTGCTGTACGCCACCGACGGGAGCATCTATCAGGCGCGCCCGGCCGGCGTCGTCACGCCGGAGTCGGTCGCGGACGTACAGGCGACGATGCGCGTCGCCGCCGACCACGGCGTGCCGGTCATCCCGCGGGGGGCGGGCTCCTCGCTGGCCGGCCAGAGCGTCGGGCCGGGCTGTATCGTCCTCGACTTCTCGACGCACATGGACGACATCGTCGACGTACGGCCCGACGAGCGCCGGGCGGTCGTCCAGCCCGGCGTCGTTCAAGATCACCTCGACGACCGACTGGCCGAGGACGGGTTGAAGTTCGCCCCCGACCCGGCCTCCTCGGCGCGCGCGACCGTCGTGGGCGGGATCGGCAACAACTCGACCGGCGCGCACTCGGTGCGGTACGGGATCACCGACGCCTACACCGAAGAGTTGCGGGTCGTCCTCGCGGACGGCTCGCTCATCCATACCCGCGAGGTCGTCCTCGACTCGCCGGAGTACGAGGAGATCGTCGCGAAAGGCGATCGCGAGGCCGCGCTGTACGAGACGACCCGCGCGCTCGTCGCGGAGAACGAGGCCGAGATCGACGAGAAGTACCCGAACCTCAAACGCTCCGTCTCCGGGTACAACCTCCACAAGGTGATCTACGAGAACGACGCGGGCGAGGCGGTGATCAACCTCTCGAAGCTGTTCGTCGGCGCCGAGGGGACGCTCGGGACCATCGTCGAGGCCGAGGTGTCGCTCGTCACCCGCCCCGAGGAGACCGCGCTCGCGCTGTACACCTTCGACTCGCTGGTCGACGCGATGAAGGCGGTGCCCGAGGCGCTGGAGTTCCCCGTCAGCGCGGTCGAGCTGATGGACGACGAGGTGTTCTCGCTCGCGGCCGGCTCACAGGAGTTCGCGCAGTACGCCGAGCCGATCCCGGACCGCGCGGCCGCCGCGCTCATGCTGGAGTGGGACGACGAACTCGTCGACGACTTCGAGGCGGCCGTCGCCGACACGACCGCCCACTTCGTCGACGAGGGCGACGCGTTCGACGTGCTGGAGGCGTACACGGACGCCGATCAGAGCGACCTCTGGAAGCTCCGGAAGGCGGCCATCCCCCTCCTTATGAGCATGCAGGGCGATCCGAAGCCGTACCCGTTCATCGAGGACGCGACGGTGCCGCCGGCGGAGCTCGCCGAGTACGTCGGGCAGTTCGAGGCGGTGTTAGAGAACCACGGCACCTCGGCCGCCTACTTCGCGCACGCCGGGTCCGGCACCTTACACATCCGACCGATTCTCTCCTTAAAAGAGGAGGAGGGCGTCGAGACGATGCACTCCATCTCGGAGGACATCACGGACCTCGTCGTGGAACACCACGGCGCGTTCTCCGGCGAGCACGGCGACGGGCTCGCGCGCACCGAGTTCAACCCGAAGATGTACGGCGAGTCGCTCTGGTCGGCGTTCCAGGAGCTCAAATCGACGTTCGACCCCGAGTGGCGGATGAACCCCGGCAAGGTGGTGTACGTCGACGGCGACACCGCTTCCGAGCGCGGCTATCCCGACACCGCCGCCGACACCGACATGCGCGAGAACCTCCGGTACGGCCCGGCGTACCAGTCTATCGAGCCGCAGACCGATCTGGACTTCTCCGAGGAGGGCGGCTTCTCGCACCTCGTCGAACTCTGTAACGGCTGTGGCACCTGCCGGGAGACCGACTCGGGCGTGATGTGCCCGACGTACCGCGCCTCCGAGGAGGAGATCCAGTCGACCCGCGGCCGGGCGAACATGCTCCGCGCGGCCATCAGCGGCGAACTCGACGACGACGAGATCCACTCCGACCGGTTCCAGGAGGAAGTGTTGGGCCTCTGTGTCGGCTGTAAGGGGTGTAAAAGCGACTGTCCCACGGGCGTCGACCTCGCGAAGCTGAAAGCCGAGGTGAAACACGAACACCACGAGGAGGAGGGGTCGGGCCTCCGCGAACGGATCTTCCGCGACATCGACCGCTTTTCGGCGCTCGGGAGCGCGCTCGCGCCGGTGTCGAACGCGGCGGCGAAGCTCCCCGGCGCCCGCGCGGTGATGGACGCCGTCGCCGGCATCGCCCCGGACCGCGAACTGCCGACCTTCCGCTCCGAGAGCTTCGAGGAGTGGTTCGCCTCCCGCGGCGGGTCGAGCGTCGCGCCCGAAGAGGCGGTCGACACGGTCGCGCTGTTCCCCGACACCTACACCAACTACAGCTACCCGGCCGCCGGCAAGGCCGCCGTCGCGGTGTTGGAGGCGGCCGACATCCGCGTGGAGGTGCCGGACGACCTCGCGCCCTCTGGCCGGGCGGCGTTCTCGACCGGCTTCCTCGACGAGGCCCGCGAGCGCGCCGAGGCGAACGTCGCGGCGCTCGCGCCTCGGGTTCGCGACGGGCAGTCCGTCGTCTTCGTCGAGCCCTCCGACGCCGTGATGTTCCAGGACGAGTACCGCGACCTGCTCGACGGCGACGACGTGGCCGCGGTGTCGGCTGCCGCCTACGGCGTCTTGGAGTACCTCGACGCCGGTCGCGTCGACGAGCGGCTGGCGTTCGACGCGCCCGCGGAGTCGCTCACGTACCACGGCCACTGCAACCAGAAGGCGACGAACAAGGACCACCACGCGGTCGGCGTGCTCCGGCGCGCCGGCTACGACGTGGACCCGCTGGACTCCTCGTGTTGCGGGATGGCGGGCTCGTTCGGCTACGAGTCGGAGCACTACGACCTCTCGAAGGCGATCGGTCGCATCCTCTTCGATCAGGTCGACGAAAGCGACGGCGAGACGGTGACGGCGCCGGGCGCGTCGTGCCGCTCCCAGCTGGGCGACCGCGACGGGGCCGAGAACCCGCCGCATCCGATCGAGAAGGTCGCCGAGGCGGTGACCGGCCGGGCGGCAGACGCCGCCGTCGTGAGCGCGACTGGAGCGCCGAACCCGTCGCCGGCCGACGACTGAGCCGACGGCAGGGGTGAGGGTGTCCCTCCCGGCGCGGGTGTGGGACTCGGTAACAATATGATTGTAAGCATTTTTTCAGTAGATTTAATTAGTGAGATTCAAACACACCGTTCATGCCACACAGTGGCAAATTCAACGGAGGGGCCTGCGGGCGAACAGGGCCTCGGGGGACCGCGGACGAACCAAGCACGAACCCGCTGAAATCGGGAGGTGGTATCCGTGGCTGACCCGATGCTTATTCTGCTGGCGCTGTTGCCGCTTGCCGCGATCGCGGTCATCATGGTCCTGCTCTACCAGCCGGCGACGATCACGATGCCGATCGCGTGGGGCATCGCGGCGGTCGCCGCGTACATCGGGTGGGAGATGTCTCCGACGTTGATCGCGGCGGCCTCGATACGGGGCGCGCTGACGGCGACGCGCATCCTCGTCATCGTCTTCGGCGCGATACTACTGCTGTACACGCTCAAGCAGTCGGGCGCGTTCGAGGTCATCAACGCGGGCTTCTCGTCGATCAGCGACGACAGGCGCGTACAGGTCATCCTGCTTGTGTTCCTCATGGGCTCGTTCATCGAGGGCGCGGCCGGGTTCGGGACGCCGGCCGCGATCGTCGGCCCGCTTCTGGTCGGACTCGGCTTCCCGCCGCTGGCCGCGGTGGTGGTCGCCCTGACCGGTAACATTCTCGCGATTACGTTCGGCGCGGTCGGGACGCCGCTTATCATCGGGTTCGAAGACGTCGTCTTCGGGCAGGACCCGACGGAGGCCGGCACGGCAGCGTACGCCGTCGTCCAGAACGGCGGCTTCGAGAGCGTCAGCGCGTACGTCGCACAGATCGGGTTCTGGGCGGCCGTCATCCACGCCGTCGTGGGCATCGCGATCCCGTTCATCGGCGTGGCGATGATGACGCGGTTCTTCGGCGAGGAGCGCTCGCTGAAGCCCGCCATCGAAGTGATTCCGCTCACGCTGTTCGCGTGGGCGTCGTTCGTGGTGCCGTACCTCCTGACGGCGTACTTCCTCGGCCCGACGTTCCCCGGCCTGTTGGGTGCGATGATCGGGCTGCTCGTCGTCGGCTCGACGCTGCGCGCGGGCTACTTCCTCCCCGAGGAGGAGTGGGACTTCGGCCCCCAAGAGCAGTGGCCGGACCACTGGATCGGCAAGATCGAGCCCGGAACCGGGATGGGCGATTCGAGCGGCGGGCAGCGGGTCGCGGCCGACGGCGGCACGAGGACGTTCAAGGACATGCACAACCAGGACATGTCGCTGGGCATGGCGTGGACGCCCTACATCCTCGTGGCGGCCCTGCTCATCGTGACTCGGGTCGTCGGGCCCGTCCAGCAGTTCCTGGCGTCGACCGGCGTCGTCGCGTGGAACAACATCCTCGGCACGCCGTTCTCTGAGGGCGTCGAACTGCTCTACCTCCCCGGATCGCTGTTCGTGCTGGTCGCGGTCGTGACGTACGGCCTGCACGGCATGGACGCGTCGGGGATCAAGAAGTCGTGGAGCGAGGCCGTCAGGAACATCATCCCGGCGGTCATCGCGCTCTGGTTCGCCGTCGCGACCGTGATGGTCATGCAGAAGACCGGCGCGCCGGTCGTGATCGAGAACGTCGAAACGGTCAACTTGGGGATGCTCCAGCTGCTGTCCGACGCCACGGCCGACCTCACCGGGCAGCTGTTCCCGTTCTTCTCCGGCTTCATCGGCGCGTTCGGCGCGTTCATCGCCGGGTCGAACACGGTCAGCGACATCCTGTTCGGCCTCTTCCAGTTCGAGGCCGCCCAGCAGATCGGCGCCCCGACCCAGATCGTGGTCGCCGCGCAGGCGGTCGGCGGGGCGATCGGGAACCTGATCGCCATCCACAACGTCGTCGCCGCGCTCACCGTCGTCGGCCTCATCGGCGAGGAGGGGCGCGTCATCCGGCTCGAACTGATACCGGTGCTGTACTACGGCGTTGCGACCGGTATCCTCACCCTGATCCTCGCGTACGCGGTGGTTCCGGGGACGTTCTGAACGCAACGCGACGCGCTTTTTTTGCCGCCGTAGCCGCACCGACCGCGTACTGACCGAGGAGTCATGTCGCTCGCGCCCCACGCGTAGGGTATGGATCGCAACGAGGTCCGCCGCGCGTGGGACGACGTGGCGGCGACATACGCGGCCCGACGCGACCCCGACGGCTCGGACGCCGCGCTGATCGACGACCTGCTCGCCGACCTGCCGGACGACCCGGCCGTCCTCGACGTGGGCTGTGGCGACGGCGCGCGGACGCTCGCGAACCTGCCGTCAGCGAGCGTCGGCATCGACGTGTCACGGGAGGGGCTCGAACTCGCTCGGGAGACGGTGCCGACGGCTCGGCTCGTTCACGGCGAGATGTCCGCGCTGCCGGTCGGCGACGAGCGGTTCGACGCGGTCACGGCGTACCACGCGGTCTTCCACGTCGCCCGCGAGCGCCACCCCGCCGTCTACGCCGAGTTCGCGCGCGTCCTCCGACCGGGCGGGCGGCTCCTCATGACGCTGCCGGGCGGCCGGTTCGAGACGGTGCGCCGCGGCTGGATGGGCGGCCGGATGTTCTTCTCCGCGCCCGGACGCGAACGGACCCTGACGCAGCTGCGCGAGGCGGGGTTCGGCGAGGTGGAGACGACGACCGCGACGGACCCCCTCGGGAGCAGCACGGAGTTCGTGCTCGCGACGCGACTGGAGTAGCCGTGGGCGACGACTGCGGCGGCGACCCGGACGAGATTCCCCACGACGTGCGCGCCGGCCTCGAACAGCTGCTCGCGGCGGCCGCGGACGCGGCCGCCGACGGCGACGCGGCCACCGCGCGGGCGGCGCTCGACACGGCCGAGACGGTGGCGACGAACAAGCTCCCGCCCGGCGAGCGGCGCGACCGGATCCGGTGGGGCTGTGCGGCGGCGCTCGACGCGCTTCCGAACGGCGACCTCGCGGCCGCGTACGCCGACGCCACGGCCGCTCAGATGCCCGAGAAGTAACGCCCGGTCCGCTCGTCTCGCCGGTCGCGCCCGGTCCGCCCGTTTTTCTGGTCGCGCTCGGTCCGCCCGTGGCCGATTCAGCCGCCCGCGCCGGCGCGGTCGCGCAGCCCCGAGAGCGTCGCCGCCTCGCGGAGGTCCGCGACCGTGCAGTACCACGCGCCGCGCACGCCGTGCAGGTCGTTCTCGACCGGTCTGTCGAGCGGGACGAGGGTCGCGAACTCGAAGACGACGACGACGCGTTCCTCGGAGAAGGGGTCGATGAGCGCCGCCCAGTCCGCCTCGTCCATCGGGCCGCGCTCGCCGCGCGTCTGCTCCGTGCGGGCCGTGACGCGGGCGTAGTGGGTGACCGCCGACACCGGCGCGGTCCGGTAGAAGGCCACGTACTCGAAGTCGGCGCGGGTCCGGTCGTACGACCGCGGCGCGGGGTAGAACCCCTCGCGACAGCGCTCGAAGGTGTCTGGCCGCGTCGCCACGACGCAGACCCGCGCGTCGCCGGGCGCGTCGTCGGCCGGTACGTCCGCGGCGAACCGGTCCAGATCCATGGCGATCGTACCCGCCGGACGCGGATATATCCGCGCTCGGCTCGTAGCGTGGGCGATGGCAGAGAGCGCGGCGAGCGAACGCGGCGACCCCCACGAGCGCGACGGCGACGAGCGCGACGCGTCCCGACGAGACGGACGCCGACCCGGAGGCTCCCGGAGCGAGGGCGCCGGGGACGGCGAGCCGAGCGGTTCGTCGCCGCCGGCGCTGGCGGTATCGGGCGTCACGAAGCGGTTCGGCGCGGGCGACGGCGGCGTGCTGGCGGTCGACGATGTGAGCCTGAGCGTCGAGCAGGGCGCTATCGTCGGGCTGCTCGGCCCGAACGGGGCCGGCAAGACCACCCTTATTAAATGCGCACTCGGTATCGTCCTCCCCGACGCCGGCTCGGTCCGGGTGTTCGGCAGGGACGTGAGCGACGGCCGCCGAGCGGCGTACGCCGACGTGGACGCGATGTTGGAGGGCGCGCGCAACGACTACTGGCGGCTCACCGTCCGCGAGAACCTGCGGTACTTCGCGACCATCGCCGGCGTCGACCCGGACTCGGTGCGGGCGAGACACGACCGCCTGCTCGACCGGCTCGAACTCACCGAGAAGGCCGACACGCCGGTTCGAGAGCTCTCGCGGGGGATGAAACAGAAGGTGTCGTTAGCGAGCGTGCTCGCGGGCGGCGCGTCGCTCGTCTTCCTCGACGAGCCGACGCTCGGGCTCGACGTCGAGAGCTCCCGGACGCTCCGCCGCGAACTCCGGCGGCTCGCCCGCGAGGAGGGGCTCACCATCGTGCTCAGCAGCCACGACATGGCCGTCATCGAAGACGTCTGTGACCGCGTCGTGATGATGGCCGGCGGTCGGATCGTCGCCGACGACACCGTCGGGGCGCTCCTCGCCGGGACCGAGCGGGACACGCTCCGGATCGCGAGCGCCGACATCGACGAGGCGGTGATCGCGACCCTCCGCGAGCGGTTCGACGTGCGGGCGGTCGACTCCGGCCCCGACGCGGGCGATCCCACCAGTGTGGAGGTCGCCGCCGCGGGCGAGGCCCTGTACGACCTGATGGACGCCCTCCGCGAGGCGGGCGTCACGGTGGAGGACATCGAGACGGTGCGCCCCGAGCTGGAGGACGTGTTCGTCGACCTCACGGGCATGGAGCCGGGCGGGGAGTCGGCCGTGGGGCTGAACGGAGAGTCGGGCGGAGAGCCGGGAGGGCGGTCCCCGTGACGGGTGAGACGGAGCGCGCGCCGGTCGGGACCGGCGACGACGACGAGCCGCGGCCGGCGACCTACTACCACCTCGCGCGGGCCGTCCTCTACCGGGAGTACCTGATCTTCGTCCGGTATCCCGCGAACGCGATCGGGGGGATCGTCATCGCGCTGTTCTTCTTCGGCGTGCTCTTTTACGGCGGGCGGCTGCTGGCCGGGCAGGCGCTCACGGACTCGCTCGAGGGGATCATCGCCGGCTACTTCCTGTGGACGCTGTCTGTCGGCGCCTACTCGTCGGTGTCGAGCGACATCGGCAGCGAGGTGCAGTGGGGGACCTTAGAGCGGCACATCACCACGCCGTTCGGGTTCGCGCCGGTCGCCCTTTTAAAAGGCGTCGCGAAGGTCGTCCGGACGTTCCTCACCTCGGCGGTCGTGCTCGCCGTCATGCTGCTTCTCACCGGAACCCGGCTGAGTCTCGACCCGATCACGGTGGTCGCCGTCGCCGGCCTCGCGATCACGTCGGTGCTCGGCCTCGGCTTCGCGGCCGGCGGCGTGACCGTGCTTTATAAGCGGATCGGCAACTGGCTGAACCTGTTGCAGTTCGGGTTCGTCGCGCTGATTTCGGCGCCCGTCCTCGACGCGCCGTGGACGCGGTTCCTCCCCTTAGCCCACGGGAGCGCGATGCTCCAGCGCGCGATGGTCGACGGCGTCCGGCTGTGGGAGTTCCCCCTCGCAGACCTCGGGCTGCTCGTCGCCGTCGCGGTCGGGTACCTCCTCGGCGGCTACGTCGTCTTCCAGTACGCGACGCGGCGGGCGCGTCGGCTCGGCGTCCTCGGCGACTACTGAGCGCCGGGGAGTCGCTGGCGGCGCTCAGCGCTCCGCGTCCGGTTCGGCCGCGAGCGCCTCCTCGCGCAGTTCGCGACAGCGGTCGCCGGCGACCTCAAGCGAGGGGACCGGCGTCGGCTTCCCGTCGGCGTCGACGGCGACGAACACGAAGTACGACTCCGTCGTCAGCTCCCGCTCGCCCGTGCGGGGCGACTCGCGGTACGCCCGGATCCGCGTCCGGAGGCTGGTCCGCCCGACCGCGTACACGTACGACTCGACGATGCAGGTGTCGCCCTGTGGCACCGGCCGTTTGAAGTCGAGCGCGTTGATCTTGGCCGTGACACAGGTCTCGCCCGCGGCGCGCATCGCCGACATCGCGCCGATTTCGTCCATCCACTTGACGACGTTACCCCCGTGCGCCGACTCGTAGTTGTTGGTGTGGGTCGGCTGGACGCGCTGGCGGTTCTCGATGTAGGTGTCGCTGACGGACGGCATACCGACCGGTGGGGCGGACGGCGGAAAAACGGCGGTACTCGGGGGGCGGCGAGAAACGACGGCGCGTCGCCGCGAATCCGGTCGCTCGAACTCGACGCAAATTATCGAACCGGATAATTTCGTCTTCATTCATAAGTAGGGCGTCCGGGTCTCTCCGCGTAGCACCAATGTTGAACCTCATCGCTGCGCGGTACGGTCGCCGGGTGGGGGTGGCCGTCCTCGCGACGCTCGCCGCGACGCTCGGATTCATCGCCCTCTTCGCGGCGCACGTGGCGACCGTCGGAACTCCGGCTGCCGCGACGGCGGCGCTGACCGCCACGGGCGTCGTCGTCACGCTCAATCTCGGCCTGTTAGGAATCGTCTTGATCGGGAACGTCGCGGTCGAGTTGCGGCGGCTGACGGAGACGGCCGAGGCGGTCGGCCGCGGCGAGTTCGACGCCCGAGCGACCTCCGACCGGCGCGACGAGATCGGCCGGCTGTTCGCCGCCTTCGACGAGACGCGGCGGTCCCTTCGCGACGCGGTCGCGGAGTCCGACCGGGCGCAGGCGGACGCGGAGGCGGCCCGCGAGGAGGCCGAGGCGCTGTCCGACACCCTCTTAGAGCGCGCCGAGGACATCGGCGGCGCCATGGAGCGGGCGGCCGAGGGCGACTTCACGCACCGGCTGCCGGCGGAGACGGACGTCGATGCGATAGAACGGATCACGGCGGCGTACAACGAGATGACCGACGGGCTCTCGACGACGGTCGACGACATCCAGTCGTTCGCGGCCGACGTGGAGTCGACGAGCGAGGAGATGGCGACCCGCGCCGACGACGTCGCCGAGATGAACCAGGAAGTCGCCGACGAGATGCGGGCGTTGGCCGACGAGTTGGACGAACAGACGGACCGTCTGCGGGAGACGGCCGCCGACACCGACGACTTCTCGGCGACCATCGAGGAGATCGCCTCCACGACCGACGAGGTGGCCGGCGACGCGACCGCCGCGGCCGAACTCGGCACGGAGGGCGAGCGCCGCGCGACGGAGGCGGTCGAGGCGATCGTCGCGATCGGCGACCTCCTCGACGACCTCGACGGGCTCGTCGCGGGCCTCGACGACCGGATGGACGGGGTCGCGGAGACGACGGACGTGATCGCCGACATCGCCGAACAGACGAACATCCTCGCGCTCAACGCCTCGATCGAGGCGTCCCGCGCCGGGGGCGACGGCGACGGGTTCGCCGTCGTCGCCGACGAGGTGAAGGGGCTCGCCGAGGAGACGCGCGAGTCGACGACCGAGATCGAGGCGACGGTCGGCGAGGTCACGGACGACGTGTCGGCGGTGGCGGGTGAGATGGACCGAACGATGACCGAGTTAGACGAGACGACCGCCGCGGTCCGGGCCGCGGGCGACGCGATAGAGGAACTGACGGGCACGGTCGAGGACGTCGACGTGGCGATGGCGGACATCGCCCGCGCGACCGACGAGGGCGCCGAGGGGATCGAGTCGGTCGCCGCGCGCGTCGAGGCCGTACACACCTCCGCCACCGACGCCGCGAGCCGCGCTCGGTCGCTCGCCGAGACCGCGGACGCGACCGCCGAGACCGTCGGCGACATGGCGACGACGGCGACCTCCCTCGCGGAGCGGACCGGGTCGCTCACCGACCGGCTCGACCAGTTCGAGACGCGGACCGACGCGGAGTCGGCGGCGAGGCAGACGGGGAGGCCGGCGGCGAGCGCCGACGCGCCAGCGGACCGCGTCGCCGGCGAGACGGAGGTGAGCGCCGATGATTGAGCCGTCGACGGTGCGGTTCGTCTCGGCGGGCGTCTACGCGCTCTCCGCCGTGGTGCTCTTCGCGCTCGCGGCGCGCAAGCCCGCGGAACTGCGTCGGTACTGCTACCCGTTCGTCGCGGTCGTCGCGGTGTCGGGTCTCGGCGTGGGGATGTGGGCGGCCGGCATCGGGACGATAGCCGTCGGCAGCGGCACGCTGGACGGCGGACAGTTGGTGACCGACTACGCGGCGTACCCGTTCTTGTTCGGCTTCGCGGCCCTCGTCGCCGGGGCGAGTCGGCGCTACATCGCGGGCGTGATGGGGCTCACCGTGGTGATGCGGCTCGGGTACGACTTCGCCGAGGTGTTCGAGGGGTCGCTCGCGCTGGCGGGCACCGGCGCCATCCTCGTCGGGTACGTGGTCCTGCTCGGGCTGTTCTTCGGCCCCATCGCGGGCGCGGCGTCGCGCCAGCCGCCGGACAGGGCGCTGTTTTACGCGAAGACGCGGAATCTCTCGCTTTTCGCGTTCGGCGTGTTGATCGCGTGGGCGATGATACAGATTGCCGGGCTGCTCGATCAGTTCACCGCGACGGTGACGCTGGAGTACCTCGATCTCCTCCTTCGGGTCGGCTTCGCGGGCTTCGTCTTCGCGAACGTCGAGACGCTGCTCGTCGACGGCGACTCCTCGACCGGATCGGCCGGGGACGAAGCGGGGGAAGAAACGAGACAGGGAGCGGCCGAGCCGGGAGCCGAGCCGACGGCGGCCGACTGACGGGGGGTTCGCGGCGCGGGGCGACTGACGGCGCAGTTCGCGGTGCGGGCCGGCCGCATCGCGAGCCGAGATGCGCGTGCAGTTTTTCCGGCACGTTTCGATCGTCCGTGTCCGATTTTCCAGATCGATAGCATCGTAACAAGGTATATATACTCGCGTGGCATTAACTAGCATGCATGTCTAGTAGTGCACCCAGCGCGGACGACGACGTGTTTGACGAGTTCCTGTCCGACCGCGGCCACGAAACAGAGATCGTACGCTGGGACCGATCCTATAACAAACTTCAGTGTCCCGAGTGTGGTGCGCTACACCCGGAGGGAACCGCGCAGTGTGGCGTCTGCGACTGGCGCCCGACCTGACGCCAACGGCGTCTCGCAGGCGGTGAGCGGTTTTCTTTCGATAGCGTTCGGCGGCAGTATTATGTGGAATCAATCGATAGTACGAACCATGCCGACCTGTCAGAACTGCGGTTCGTTCGTCACGACCGACTACGTTCGGGTGTTCACCCCGAACGAGGTGGACCGACCGCGGGTCTGCCCCGCCTGTGAGGACCTCGTCCGTGACGGCGCCGACGTGCGGGAGGCGCGGGCGACGCGGAGCAACTGAGCGACCCCTCTCAGGCCCGTACAGAGCGTTCCCTCCGGAAAGCCCCGAGCCACGTCGTTTAAGGAGAACCGGGGTCAGTAACACACAATGACCGATCCCACGGTGACGCGACTGTTCGGCGGTCCCGGCAGCGGGAAGACCACGGCTCTGTTGGACCGCGTCGAGGGGATCCTCGACGACGAGAGCGCCGACGTTCGCGACGTACTCGTCGTCTCGTACACACGCGCGGCCGCAGCCGAGATCCGCGAGCGGCTCGCCGAGCGGCTCGACATCTCCCCGCGAAGCCTCCAGGGGAACGTCAGCACCATGCACGCGAAGGCGTACGAGCTGTTGGACCTTTCTCGCGGCGACGTGGTGGGCGAAGACGACAAGGAGGAATTCTGTGAGGAGTACGGCATCGAGTTCGAAGACCAACACGGCGGCGCCGGGCGGCGGACGGCTCGCTCGACGACGATCGGCAACAAGATAATCGCCACCTCGCAGTGGCTCCAGCGCACCGAGCGCGACGTGGCCGACTGGTACGACGTGCCCTTCCAGTGGAACGTCGAGGAGGTCCGGCTCCCGCCCGAGGAGGACCCGAACGCCCAGCAGGGGAACAAGTACACGCCGACGTGGCCCTCCGACGACGACCGCATCGACATCCCCGAGACGATTCGCGCGTGGCGGTCTTATAAAGGGGACCACGATCTGGTCGGCTTCGCGGACATGCTCGAACGGGTCGCCCAGCGCTCGCTGGTGCCGAACGTCGATTACCTGATCATCGACGAGTTCCAGGACATCACGACGCTGCAGTACAACGTCTTCGAGGAGTGGCGCCCGCACATGGAGAAGGTGCTCATCGCCGGCGACGACGACCAGGTCGTCTACGCGTGGCAGGGCGCCGACCCCGACCTCCTCCTCGACACCGACGTCGACGAGGACGTGGTCCTCCCGAACTCCTACCGGCTCCCCTCCGAGATCCTCAACGTCGTCAACGCCGAGATCCGTCACATCGACAAGCGACAGGAGAAGGACCTCCACCCCCGCAAGGAGGGCGGCACCGTCGAGGCGATAGAGTCGCCCTCGATGCTCGAACTCGTCCGGAACGTCCGGTACACGGTCGAAGACGACGAGGGCAGCGTGATGTGTCTGTTCCGCGCGCGCTACCAGATGTTCGACTTCATCGACGAGTTCATCGACCACGGCATCCCGTTCACGATGCTGACCGACGGGCGGATGTGGACCGACCGCGTCCAGGACTACGTCAGCGCGATCGAGAAGGCCGACGCGGGCGACCCCGTGAACGGGCTCGAAGCCCGGCGGCTCGCCGACATGCTACAGGACTCGGCGTTCGGCACCCACGAGCGCGACGAGTTCTACGACTTCCTCGACGACCGCGAGGAGGCCGCCGACAGCGACGACGTCACCCAGATTTCGGTGACGAGCGACGAGCTCGACGAGTACATCCCGTTCATGCCCGACGCGAGCAGCGCGGACGACATGGTCAGGAAGGTGACGAGCTTCCAGCGCAAGTCGATGGGCGCGTACTTCGGCGGCGACTACGAGGGGATGGACCCGACCCGCGTCCGCGTCGGCACCATCCACTCCGCGAAGGGCCGCGAGGCCGACCACGTGTTCGTGGCGACTGACTTGACGGAGAAGGTGGTCGAGCAGATGGCCGCCTCTATCGATGACCCGACCGACGTCGACGGCGTCGACGAGTTCACGAAGACCACCAGCCCGGTTCCCGTCCTCACCGACAACGAGCGCCGCGTGTTCTACGTCGGCATGTCTCGTGCCCGCGAGCGGCTCGTGATCATGGAGAGCCTCATCAGCGGGGCGCCGACGCTCCCGATCAGCGTGCTGCTCTTCAACGAGATCCGCGACGAGCCCGCACAGGATCTCGTCGAAGAAGTGCAGGCGGAGTTGGCGGTTCCCGAACCGGAGCCGTGAGCCGCGGGCGCGACGACGAGTCGCACGGGCGACCCCCGCTGCGCACCGACCTCACGCCGATCGTCGACGCCGTCGCGGCCGCGGACGCCGACGCCTTCGTCGCGGTCGGCGACCGGTTCGACGACGACCTCCGATATCTCACGCGGTTCGCCGGGTCGGACCGAGCGGCCGCGCTGGTGATAGCAGCGACCGACGACGCCGCGGGTCGCGCCGTGCTCTGTGTCGCGCCGTCGCTCCGTGCGCGAGCCGAACGAAAGTTCGTGAGCGGCGCGCGCGATGGGAACGACGGTGACGGCGAGTTCCACGACGGCGTCGCTCGCGAGCTCCGGACGGTACAGGCGAGCGAACACGCCGGCGAGCGCGCCGCGGCGGTCGTCGGCGACCACGCCGACCGAGAGGGAGGCGAAGGCGGCGATCGCCCGATTCTCGTCCCCGCGTCCATCCCGCACGACGCCGCGGTGTACCTCGAACGCGCCGGCAACGCGCTCGCGTCGACCGACGCGGTCGCGACCGCCCGATCCCGGAAGACCGACGCCGAGATCGACCGGCTCCGGCGGGTCCAGCGCGCGGCGGCCGCGGGGATGGCGCGCGCCGAGACGGTGTTGGCCGAGAGCGAGGTCACGGGGGAAGGGCCCGACGGAGGCGCAGGCGGGGAGCGCGGACCCGCCCTCACGTGGGAGAGCGGCCCCCTCACGACCGAGCGACTTCGCCGCGAGGTGAACGCAGTGCTCGGCGCTCACGGCGTCACGGACGCGGAAAACAGTGTGGTCACGGCGGGCAGCGCGCTCGCGGATCGCCGGCTGCCGGGCGACGAGGCGATTCGGGCCGGTGAGACGGTGGTCGTGAGCGTCTCGCCCCGCGGACCCGACGGCTACTACGGCGACCTGACGCGGACGTTCGTCGTCGACGGCGACGGCGGCTGGGAGCGACGGGCGTACGTCGCCGTCGAGTCGGCGCGCGAGGCGGCGATAGCGGAGATCGAACCGGACGTGCCGGGGAAGACCGTTCGCGGGGAGGCGACCGCCGAGCTCGCGGCCTACGGCTTCGATCCGAACGCGGACGCCGGCGGTCCGGCGTTCGGTCGCGGCACCGGCCGCGGCGTCGGCGTGAGCCGTCGCGAGTCGCCAGCGCTGTCGGGCGCGGGGACGCTGCGGTCGGGGACCGTCGTGACGGTCGGAGCCGAGGTCTCCGATCCGGGCGCGGGCGCGGTGCGACTGACCGACCTCGTCGTCGTCACCGACGAGGGGTGCGAGGTGCTGGCGACGTATCCGTTCGGCATCGTTCCGGAGAGCCGCGGGTGAGAGAAACCGCGTCGGTTACTTCTCGACCGAGTCGCCCTCGGAGCCGGCGTCGTCGTCGCCGCTCCGGAGTTGTCGCGGGAGCAGCCCCGAGAGCAACCCGCGGAGGATCCGGCCCGGATCGAGGAAGTACTGCGGCAGGACGACCATGGCGACGGCGACGACGAGGAGGCCGGCGCCGAGCGCGACCTCGCCGGCGGCCAGCCGGATGACCGCGTAGTTCGCGAGCGGCAGCGCGAACACGAGCGACGCCGCCAGTCCGATCATATCCATCACGCCGAGAGCCATTGTGCTGCGATTGGCGTCTGAGAATAAAAGGCGTGCGACGGCCGGTGAATCCGGCGCCTCAACACCGAACCGATATGTGTCGCGCGCGCTCAGATCCGGTATGTTCACCGGCATCGTCGAGGACACCGGAACCGTCCGCGAACGGACCGAGACCGAGGGCGGGATCCGGCTGCGGATCGCCGTCGACGGGTTCGACGACCTCCATCACGGGCAGTCGATAAGCGTGAGCGGCGTCTGTCTCACGGTCGAGGCGTACGTCGCCGAGGGCGACGCCAGCGACGGCGACTGGTTCGAAGTGTTCCTCGCGAGCGAGACGGTCGAGAAGACGTACCTCGGCGAGGTTGCCGAGGGCGACCCCGTCAACGTCGAGCGCGCGATGCCCGCGGACGGGCGGTTCGACGGCCACGTCGTGCAGGGCCACGTCGACACCGTCGCCGAGGTGACGGCGATAGAGCGCGTCGGCGAGGACTGGCGGTTCACCTTCTCGATCCCCGAGGGACACGGCGACTATCTCGTTGATAAGGGGTCGGTGACGCTCGACGGCATCTCGCTGACGGTCGCCGAGAAGCGCGAGGCCGCGTTCGACGTGGCGATCATTCCGACGACGTACGATCTGACGACGCTGTCGGCGAAGTCGGTCGGCGACCCGGTCCACCTCGAAGTGGACGTGATCGCGAAGTACGTCGAGAACATGGTCGACGGGTACTGAGAGCCGGGGACGACGGGGTGCTTTTAAGCGTCTTTCGCGCCCTGTACCGTCTCGCGGACCGCGTCGACGCCCTCTGCGTGGAGGAGGTCGCCGACGACGATCACGTCGCTGTGGCGGGCCATCTCGTTCGCCGACTCGTAGCCGTGGATGCCACCGCCGTAAAACAGCGTGGCCTCGTCGAGCGCGTCGTGCGCGGCGGCGACTTTCTCGGTGTCGCCGAAGGTGCCGGAGTACTCGACGTACACTATCTCCTGACCGAACATCCGTTCGGCGACCTTCGCGTAGGCCGCCACGTCGTCGGCGCTGAGGTCGCAGTCGGCCTCGGTCAGCTGCGCGACGGACGCCTCGGGGTTTAAGACGATGTACGCCTCGGTGTGCGTTCGGCTCCAGTCGAGATCGTCGATGCGGACCCACTCTTTGTGTGCGCCGGTGATCCAGAACGGGCCGCCGGCGTTGAACACGGTCGGGATCAGGTAGCCGTCGAGGGCGGGCGAGTCGATGACGACGCCGGGGTTCGACGGCTCTTGGTAGAGCGGCACGTCGTACTCGGCGGCGGCGTCGATGACGCGGGTCATCTTCTCCGCGGTGACATCGAGGGTCCCGCCGATCTCGATCGCGTCGGTCCCGGTCCGGCAGACGTCCTCGAAGGTGTCGTCCCCGTACAGATCTTTGTCCGGGTCTACCTTCAGCACGTGGTCCCAGTCGTCCCACGGGTTGTTCATCGGAATCGACTCCACCGGGCTAAAGTAAAAAGGTGCGGAACCTGTCTCGCCGGCGCTCGGCGTTGCGAGCCGAGGGTATCGACGGCGCTACGTCCTCGTGGGGCGCGGTACACGGCGGCTACATGAGGTCGTCGAGCGCGTCGTTCCGGAACGCCTCCGCGGGGTCCGTCCGCTCCGCCGGCTCGTCACGGACCGCCTGCCGCGCGCGTTCGAGGAACTCCTCGACGCGCCGCGAGCGCTCGATGCCGCCGAGGAGGACCAACGCCGCCACCCGGTCGGAGTCGAGGGGGAAATCGCCGCCGCGGACCTGCATCGAGCCGGTCTCCTCTTGGAGCCACTTTCGCGCCTTCTCCGCGCCCTTCCGGGAGATCCGGTCGGGGTCGCCCGCGATGGCGACGAGGCCGGCGTCGGCCTCGGTCGCGTTCGGCAGCGACAACCCGGTCATCACCGCGCTTCGGACGGCGCTCATCACGGTTGTGACGTTCGCTTCCGCCTCCTCGGCGGCGGGCGCAGACGCGAAGCCGACCGCGGCCATGCCGCCGGCGCGCAGCGTGTTTATCACCTCGCTGGTGTCGACGACCGACTCTGCGACCCCTTCGACCGACTCGCCGGCGGCGAGGAGCAGGCCGATCCGCTTGGCCATCGAGGCGTTGATCGACGCGAATCCGCCTTCGACTGATTCACCCGAGGAGCGCCACGCGTCGTTGTCGAGCAGGATCGTCGCGTCGGCCTCGCGGACGAGCGTCTTGAGGGAGCGTCCGGCGTTGACCTGGTACATCGCGCCCTCGTCGCGGCCGGGGAGGACGCCGAGCGCGTACACCGGCACGTCGTACACTCGGCTCAGTTCGCGGACGAGGACCGGCGCGCCGCCGGATCCGGTGCCGCCGCCAAGCCCCGCGACAACGAACAGCGCCTCCGCGTCGGCGTTCACCTTCGGCGCGAGCGCGTCCATCACCTCGACAACGTCTTCGTCCATCACTTCGGCGCCGAGTTCGTTATCGCCGCCGACGCCGTGGCCGTTCACTCGCGACTGGCCGACGAGGACGGTGTCGAGCGGGAGGGGGTCAAGATCCGCCGACGCCGTGTTCACCGCGAGCGCGTCGATCACCGCTCCGTAGCCGGCGTCGGCGTCGAATTCGGCGAGGGCCGTCGTAAGCTTCCCGCCCGCCTGGCCGACGCCGAGGAGGACCGCTTTCATGATCGTAAGGTAACTAATCCCGTGCTAATACGTTTTCCCCCGGAGGTTTAACCGGAGAGCCGCGGCCACTCGGCCGCGTGACCAACGAGACCCGCGAACGGGAAGGGCTGTTCAGAGCCGACACCGAGGCGGCGGAGTCGGCGGGAAGCGAGAGACACCGAGCCGAAGCCACAGAGATGTCCGACCGCGCGCCGGTCGGAACGGCGACCGCCACGGGGGCGACGGCGGACCTGTCGGCTACGGACCGGACGGAGCGGGCCGACCACGCAGGGCAGGATACGCCGGCGACAGACCGAAACGCCGAGAGAGCGGAGCGAGAGGGAGACGAGGCCGCACTCCGGAGCGACGGGGCTGATAACACCCGAACGCCGAATTGCGACGAGCGTCGAGCGCTCGGTGCCGACCCGGAGGACGCGCGCAGTGGCGACTCGGCCGCCGAGCCCACCGACGGCCGCCTCGCGGAGCGGCTGCGGGCGGTCGAGCGCGCGATCACGGGAACCGACGACGCGGTCGCCGACCTCGGCGACGAGGCGGCCGCGGCCGCGGAGCGAGACGCGCTGTCGGAGCGGCTCGACGATCTCGAATCGCGCGTCACGGAGCTGGAGGCGGCGACGCAGGCCATCAGGGGGTACGTCGGCTCGATCCGGTCGGTGAACCAGGCGGTCGAACGCCGCGCCGACCTCGCGCTCGCTGAGGCGCGAAAGGGCAGAGACGACGCGGCTGACGGGCGGGCGGCTGACAGAGAGACGGAGCGCCACGACGCACGGACACGCAGCGCGGCGGCCGGAGACGAGGCGAGCGACGGGACGCTGCCCGACGAGGATGCGCTGGACGCCGCCCTCCCTGCAGGTCGGAGCGGCGAGGGGGAGTCGGGCGTGCCGGCCGCTTCGACCCCCGCAACCGGCAACGCCGACGACGCGGGCGACGGGACGACCGACGACTCGTGGCGCCCGGCCGCCTTGGAGCGCCTCCGTGAGTCGTTTTGACGGCAGCGCCGCGAAGGGAGGGGAGCCGTGATCCGCGTCGTCCTCACCGTCCTCGTCGCCGTCGCGCTCCTCGCGACGGCGATGCCGGCCTTAGAGGACGCGCAGACCGCCACGGCCACAGCGCGGCTCGATACCGAGACGGACCGCATCGAGCGCGCCGTTGGCGGGCTCGTCTCCGGATCGACGAGCGTCTCGGACCCCTCGCTCGCGGCGCGAACGACGGTTACCGTCCGCGCGCCGGCCGGCATCGCGGCCCCGCAGATCGACCGGCTCGCGCTCGTCGAGCCGGCGCGGTCGGACGCCGACGCCGGCGCCGCGCTCCGCTACCGAATCGACGGTGGAAGGCGCCGAACCCTGTCGATCGCACCCGAGTCGGCCGTCGCGACCGTTGAGGTCGTCGACGGACCGATCGCGCTCCGAACGCGGGGAGAGAGCCGGCTCGAACTCCGCCTCGTCGACGACGGCGAGCCGACGGTCCGGGTCACGCGAATCGGGTGAGGGTTTATCAGCGATACCGCAGCCACGCCCGCCATGAGCTTCGATCTCTCATCGCTGTCAGGGCTCGACGGCGGCGGGACGCCGCTCTCCTCGCTCCCGTGGGTCGACGGCGAGACGGGCGACTGTCGGTGCGAACTGTCGTTCGACGAGCCGGTGGGAACGGGCGTGGGCGACCGAGTCGTCCTGACGGTCGACGCCGACGGCTGCCCCGGCCACGGCGACTTGGCCGCGAGTCCGGAGTGTCTCGCGACGGTCGTGGAGGCGTTAACAGAGCGGGACGCCGACGTGATCCGGACGCACCACGCCGGCCGCGAGCGGTCGTACACGGGCCGTGCGGCGGCCTGTCTGCTCGCCGCAGGACGGTTCCGGGAGCGGGTCGCGTTCCACGAGACGCGGCTGGCGGAGCGGGTCGCTCGGGAGCCCCTCGCGGCCGCACGAGAGGCCAGCGGTCGCGAGGGGCCGCCGAAGCGGATCGCAGCGGAGACCGGACTCGAAGCGGTTGTCGCGGACGCAGACGGCGTCGAAGCGTTGCTCCGTGCACACACCGGGCCGGCGATGGCGGCAACGCGCGTCGCGACAGCACCGCCGCCGAACGCGACGCTCGTCGATCGGTGGGATCTCGAAACGGGGGCCACCGTGCGGCTCTACGACGGGACTGAGACGCTCCGAACGTACCACCTCACGCCGCCGTCGGCGCGGCTCGACGACGCGGCCATCGAACGGCTGGCCGCCGCGAAGGACCGCCTCCTCAACGACCCGGCTGGCGGCGACAGGGCACCGGGACGGGCGGTCCGAGCGGTCGCGACGACCGACGACCCGGTTTCGATGCTCGTCGACGTGCTCAGGCGACACACTCGCGGATACGGGGTATTCGAGCACGTGTTCGCCGACGAGCGCGTGAGCGACGCGATCGTCTCCGCGCCCGTCGCGGAGAACCCGCTCCGGGTGGTCGCCGACGGGGAGCGGTGTCGAACCAACGTCAGGCTGCCGCCCGAGGGCGCCGCGACGTTGGCGTCTCGGCTCCGGCGAACGAGCGGCCGCGGGTTCTCCCGAGCGAGTCCGACGCTCGATGCGACGATCGAGACCGATTCCGGGCGGGTCCGGGTCGCCGCGACGACGGACCCCGCCAGCGACGGGCTGTCCTTCACCTTCCGTCGCGGCGACCCGGACGCGTGGACGTTAGCGCGGCTCGTCGACGTCGAAACGATCACGCCGGCGGCCGCAGGCCTCCTCTCTGTGGCGGTCGAACGGGGCGTGACCGGGCTCGTCGCCGGCGGGCGTGGCGCGGGAAAGACGACCGCGCTCGGGGCGCTCCTCTGGGAGCTGCCGCCCGAGGCGCGGTCGATCCTGATCGAAGACACCCCCGAACTCCCGGCTGACGCGGTGACTGCGGCCGGGAGAGACACGCAGCGGCTTCGGGTCGGAGACGGGGCCGAGCCGTCTCCGAGCGAGGCGGTCCGAACCGCGCTCCGGCTCGGCGGCGGAGCGATCGTCGTCGGTGAGGTACGCGGCGAGGAGGCAGCCGCGTTGTACGAAGCGATGCGCGTCGGCGCGGCCGGCGAGTCGGTGCTCGGGACGATCCACGGCGAGAGTCCCGAGGCTGTCCGTGAGCGGGTCGTCACCGACCTCGGGGTCTCCGCGTCGTCGTTTGCCGCGACCGACTTGGTGGTCGTTCTCGACGACCACCGCATTGAGGTGATCGCCGAGGTCGTGGACCACGACGGCGACCTATCGTTCGAACCGCTGTTCGAGCGGACGGACGCGGGACTGGCCCCGACCGGCCGGATCGACCGCGGCGAGAGTCGGCTCGTGGAGTCGCTCGCCGAAACCGAGGAAACGTACGCGACCGTCAGAGCGTGTATCGGTCAGCGCAGCGATCGCATCGCGAAGGCGGCACGAACTGGGCGCATCGAACCGGAACGCTACGTCGACTGGGCGGGTCGACATCGGGGCGACGGCTCTGGCGGTGGTGACCGATGACGGGAACGCCTGCCGAGAGAGGTGAGCGTGAGCGACGAACAGACGCCGGCGGCGAAACGGGCTCGGCGGAGCTCCGTCGAGCGATCGGCTTCCTCGGATGGGACGTGACGAGCGCGCAGGTGATAGACGGTGGGTATCGGGTCGGAGTGGGCGTGGGGCTCTTCTGCGCCGTCGTCGTCGCCTTCGTCTTCGGACCCGTTTCCGGAGGGGTGTCCGGGCTCGCAGGCGGCCTCGGGGCGACGCACGCCGTTCACCGAGCGCCGATATGGGTGGCCGCGCTCAGACGGACCAGAGCGCTCGGGGCCACGCCCGGTCTCGTCGGCCGACTCGTGTTGCGGATGCGGTTGGATCCCTCGACAGAGCGCGCTGTGCAGTTCGCCGCGCGGACCGGTGAGGGACCGCTCGCCGAGGACCTCGCTCGGCGTGAGCGAGCGAACGCCGACACGCCGACGAGCGGGCTTCGGGCGTTTGCTCGCGAGTGGCAGCCGTGGTTCCCGGCTATCGACCGGGCAGCGGCGCTCGTGAGGACCGCGGCCTCGGCGCCGCCGGAGCGCAGAGGTCGATGCCTCGACCGGGCGCTCGACGCGACGATTGCCGGCACGACCGATCGGCTCGCCGAGTTCGTCGGAGAGGTTCGGGGACCGGTTTCGGCGCTGTACGCCTTCGGGGTGTTGCTCCCGCTCGCGCTCATCGCCCTCCTTCCGGCGGCCGCTGCGACCGGCGTCCCGATCGGCCCCGGCGTGGTCGCGACGCTCTACTTAGGCGTACTCCCGGCTGGACTGCTCGCGGCGTCGGCGTGGCTGCTCTCGCGCCGTCCCGTGGCGTTCGCCCCGCCACGTATCGACGACGGCCACCCGGACGTACCGGAGCGGAGCGGTCACGCCGCGGTCGTCGGAGTCGCGACCGGTGTCCTCGCAGCGGTCGTTGCAGCGAAATTCGTCGTCGGGTGGGCCGCGCCGGTCGCGGGGGTCGGCGTCGGGACGGGTGCCGCACTGTTCGTCGGTGTCCGGCACAGGAGGTCGGTGCTGTCGAACGTCAGGGTCGTCGAGCGGACGCTTCCGGACGCCATGACGGTCATCGGTGGCGACGTGGCCGAAGGCGTCGCCGTCGAGACCGCGATAGCAAACGCCGGCGAGCGGCTCGACGGCCCGACGGGAGAACTCTTCCAGTCTGCAGGAACGCGGAGCGACACGCTCCGGGTCGGCGTCCGCGAAGCGTTCCTCGGCCGCGGCGGGCCGGCCGTCCCGGTGCCATCGCCACGAGTTCGCGGGGCCGTCGCGCTGCTCTCCGTCGCCGCGCGGGAGGGACGACCGGCGGGCGACGTCCTCCTCGAACTCGCCGACCAACTCGAATCGCTCCGCGAACTCGAGACCGACGCGCGGCGACAGTTGGCGACCGTAACTGGGACCCTGACGAACACTGCCGCGGTGTTCGCGCCGCTCGTCGGCGGGGCGACCGTGGCGCTCGCGACCGGCATCGACGCCGTCGACGCCGGCGGGCTGAGCGCGGGAGCGACGGCTGGCGTAGATGCCCTCGGCGGCGGGACGCCACCCGCGGTCGGCTCCGAACCGAGTAGGGCGGGCACAAGCGCCGGCGGTCGCTCGCTTGCGGTGCCGGTCCTCGGACGGATCGTCGGCGCGTACGTGTTGATACTCGCTGCGCTCCTCACCGCGCTCGCAACCGGACTGGAGCGGGGGTTCGACCGGACGCTCGTCGCCTACCGAGTCGGGATCGCGCTCCCGACCGCGGCAACGACGTACCTCATCGCCTTCCTCGGAGCCGGGATGCTGCTGTGAAAGGGCGGTGGTACGCCGACGCGGTGATTTAAATACGAGAAGGCGGCCAGGCGCTCCGTGTTCGAGACCCATTTCGACGCCACGTACGCTTGGCTCGGGGTAGCGCTGGTAAGCGTCGCGACCGCGGGTGTTGCCGCCACGCTGCCGGCTTCCCCGCCGCCGGACGCGAGCGGCGTCGCACACACGATCGATTCGGTCGCCGACGGCGCTCACCCGGCGACGGCCGAACACGGACTCGCAGCGAACCGTATTCGGCTCACCGACGGCTCAGTTACGCTCGGCGGAGCGGGCGGAACCACGCGGTCGGCGCTGCACGCACCGCGGATAACACCGGTGTTGGAAGCGCGACACGGAACGTCCGAACGCAGCGACCTCCGTCGAGTGCTCGAAGGAGTTCCGCCGGATGCGGTGTTCAACACGCCCAGAGACCTCGCCGCCGCTGCTGAACGGGCCAGATCGGCCGACCACGAGTGGCGCCCGGCGCCGGATCGGATAACGGTGAGACGGGTTCACTACGGAGGGGTCCATGTCACGCTCGTCGGATAGTTCGCGCCTGTTCGGGCGTGAGAGCGAGAGCCGCGCCGCCGTCGAACCGACCGCCGCGCTCGTCGCCGTTCTCGCGGTAAGCGCGGCGCTCGGACTGTACGTCGGCGCCCTCGAGGACGCGACACCGGAGCGGGCGCGCCCGACGGCCGAGGAGACGCTGGATCGGGTCGAGCCGGCGGTGACGGCGGGCGGCGTCGTCGACCCGCATCGGATGGCCGACATCGACAAGTTTCGGTTCGCGACGACGATCACGCTCGAAGCCGACGGGGAGACCTGGCGAGTGCAGTCCGGCGACGAGGCGCCGACGGTGGCGACCGGGCGGCGGAGCGACGGAGTCGCCGTCGCCGAGCGCCCGGTAACGGTCGCGGTCGGGCCGGGCCGGAACGTTCGCGGAACGCTACGGGCGGTGGTGGACCGGTGACGAGCACCGTCCTCGACGTAACGGTCATGCTCCTCTGTGTCTCCGCGAGCGTCGTCGCGCTCGGTGCGGTGGCCGATGGATCGCCCGCGTCGACACCAGAGGCCGCCGAGACGGCCGATCTGATCGCGACGGAGACGGTGACGGTGACGTACGCGTCAGCCGGCGGGCCGAACGGGACCCAGACGGTCCACGCGACCCGCGCCGAACTGCTTGCCCTGCTGGCGGCCAGTGATCGAAGAAGCGACGAGGCGGCCGCGTCGACGAAGGCCTTCGAGTCAGCGGCCAAGCGAGCGGTTCGGCACGGAGTCGGGCGGCGAGTGCGGATCGACGCGAAGGTGGCAGCAGAGACACGGGAGGAGCCTGCGACGGAACCCGCAGAGACGTCGAAAGGGTCGTCAGAGCGCGGTGTCGTCGAGGCGCCCGGGCTGGGCCCTGAGCGATTCGGGAACGAGACCGAAGTGGCGGACGGGACGGGAGTCCCGTGGCGCATCTATCGGGAACCACGCGGCCAGAACCAGGAGAACAACGAGGCCGCGGCCGGGTCCAACCGTTCGGAACCGGTCACCGTCGGCAGCGAACCGCCGAGCGGTGCCGCCGTCTCCGCCGCGGTGGTCACGCATCCGTTACCGAACGCGAGTGACGGGGAGAAACGGGTCGAGATCGTCGTCAGGAGGTGGTGAGTGTGCGAAACATCACCGGAGAGGAGAAGCCGAAACCGCCTGCGCCGCGGAGGAAGTCGTTCACTGTCGACGAGCGCGCACGAGTTCCGTTCGCGCTGATCGGAGTGCTTCTGTTGGTGACGAGTTCGACGTACGCCGCCGGGATCGCGGATCAGGGACTGATAAGCGAGGACAGGAGCGTGGAACGCGCCGTCGAGCGCGTCGACACGGATTCGACCGCCGCTCTCAGGGCGGCCGCGCGGCAGGCGGCACACGAGGCGGCCGCTGAACCGGTGACACGGGCGCCGGCCGGAGCGAACGCTGGATCTGGGGGCGCGGAGGCGACGCGTGCGGTGCGGAACGGGTCGGCGTTTGAAGACGCGTTTCGGATCCGACTCGCGATCGCCGGCGCGGACGCGCTCGCGGCCGTCGATGCCGAAATCGGCGGTGTGACTGCGAGGGCGTCGCTACCGGTCGTTGACGACCCAGACGATCTATTCGCGGCCCGCGACCGAGTGAAGGTGGAGACCGTCGCGAACGGGACGGCGACGCGGGTGATGTTCGACGACGTGCGAACGACCGCGACGCGCGAGGGGCGCACGCTCGTCAATAAGACGGAGGACCGGACCGTGGTGGTTGCGGTGCCGACGCTCGCCGCACACGAGCGGACCGAAGCGTTCGAAGAGCGACTCGACCGCGGCCCGGTTGAAGGGCCGGGATTGGGCCGCCAACTCACGGCGAGTCTCTACCCGATGGCGTGGGCGCGCGGATACGGTCAGTACGCTGGCGCACCGGTCGAGAACGTCGTCGCGAACCGCCACGTGGAGCTGTCGGCGAACGCTGGGATCGTCCGAACCCAGCGCGACGTGTTCGGCACGAGCGACCCCGACGCGCGCGGCGGAGTCGCGCGTGCGACGGCGCGGACCGGCGTGACCGACCTCCTCAAACCGACCGGGGTCGACGAAGGGTCGTGGACGCAAGCCGTGCTCGATGCGCCGACACCCGGATCGGAGGGGAAGACTCGACACAGCGACACGGACGCCGAACCGAGCGAGGACGCCGCGTTCGAGACGGGAACGGAGATGGACACCGAAGCGAGCGTCTCGATCGGTCACGCGGCCGACGAGGGGGCGACCCGCGTGTTCGACGAGTTAGAGACGCTCATACGGGAGGCGTACCGAGTGGAAGCGAGCGTCGAGACAGCGACGACGCAGACGGTCGACGGCGGAGCCCCGACGCCACCCACTCCCCCGACACGTGGCTCGGACGGGGGGTGGAGCCGCGTCGACCTGACGCGCACGGAGCGGTCACCGGTGATTTCGGGATCCGGTGTCCCGACGGGGACGCCCGCAGGCGTGGTCGAGTCCGGCGAGCGCGTGTCGTTCGGGCTCGCGACCCGCGAGGCGACCGTCGAGCGCGTCGCGGTCGCGGAGTGGCGCCGGGTGGAGATCGAGCGAGGTCCGAACGGAACGGTCGTCGGGAGGACGGTACATCGAGCGACCACCCGCGACAGCGTCACCGACAGATACCGCGTGCGAGTGTCGGTCTCGGGAGCGTACGCGCCGAGCGGGGAAGCGCCCGAACGGGCCACCGCGACGTTCGGCGCGGGCGACGCCGACGACGGTCCGGACCTTCGCGACGTACCGTCGGCGGCACGGTCGGACCTCGGCGTCGATACCGAGCACGGAGTCGATCGGATAGCCGAAGACGCGGTCGAGGATGGAGCAGTGACGCGGGCGACGACCGTGTTCGGGTCCCACTCGGCAACCGATCGGGACGACGTCGCCGCCGCCGTGGCCACGCTCGCGAGCGACGTGCGAGACATCGAGACGGAGGCGTCGATGGCGGACGCCGCGGTCGGCAGAGCGGAGCCGTACGCCGCGCTCGCCGAGACGCTTCGCGAGCGACGTGCAGAACTCGTCGACGCACCGAGGGTGTACGACGGGGCGGTCGACCGGGCCGGAACTGCCGCGAGAGCGGCGTACCTCGACGCCGTGATACGCGAGTTAGTGGCCGCCGCTGACGACCGCGAACGCGCGACTGACGGGTTCCTCGAACGGGTCAACGAGGCGTTCGGCGGCCCCAGCGTCGGCGAGGTGATAGCGAGCCGCGAGGCGGCCCGCGACCCCGGAACGTACGCGGTCGGCAGTGACGGCCCCGGCGGAGCGGTGACGTTCGCCCCGAGCGGTTCGCCCGGATACCTCCCGCGAACGAGTGTAGACGGCGAGACCGTCGACGCCGTGAACGGAACGACGACCCGACCGCTCGCGGTGCGGAACGTGAACTACGTCACCGTCCCGTACGGCGACGTGTCGAGCGGAATCGTCGACCGGATTCTCGGTGCCGGAGACACCGTCCGGGTCAGGACCGCCGGTCGGGCGCTGCTCTTGGCAAACGAGGCCCTGACCGCCGGCGACGACGCCGACTTGCGGGCGGACCGGGACACGCTCGCCCGGCAGTTGACTGGAAAACTGGAGAAGGTGGACGACGACCTCGACACGACGCTCCGCGTTCGGACCGATCTGTCAGGCGACGAGCGGCGGAGAGCGCTCGATCGAGCCGCCGAACGCTACGAGTTGACGGGTGAACGCGCCGTCGCCGTCGGGAACGGGTCCTATCCGGAGCGCGTCGCTGTCGAGGCCGCGAGAGTCGGGTCGCTGTCGCGAGCGTCGGAGGCCGCACTCGCCGCTGACCTGCGAGTCACGGCTCGGGACGCCGCCGGGAGAGACGCTGTTCGGATCCCGACCCGGTTCGTCGACGAGACGGTGAGTGGTGCGCGGACGGTTCTCAGCCACCGGATGAAAAAGCGGCTCGAAGGCGAGATGGCGAAGGCCGGCGCGACGGCCACGGAGAAGGCGAGCGAGAAGGCGGTCGAGGAGTTCGGCGAGAAGTGGTCGCTCAAGCCCGTCAAAGCCGTCGGTGCCGGGTTGCCGGTCGCGCCCGTGCCGGGATACTGGGTGACGACGGTCAACGCGTGGCGCGTGCAGGTCCGCGGGGAGTATCCCCGGTTCGAGCTGCGCGCCGACGTGGGGCCGCCCGGCGAGCGATTCACGTACGTTCGGGAGGCGGGCGACGTGACCGTCGACGTCGGCGGAGAGGCGGTGCGGCTCGGCGAGACGGAGCCGGTCGCGTTCGAGACGCAGACGGTCATAACGATGGCGGTCCCGGCCGGTCCGCCCGGCGTCGGCGACATCGACGGGGTTCGCGACGAGCGCTCTTCGGGGTGGCCGTGTCCCGGTCCGCTCGGGGCGTCGGACGAGGGGCGGGCGTGTGCGGGCTCGTGACCCGACCGCAGTCGTTTTGAAACGCGACGACCGACGTGTTGTATGTTTCACGAAATCGTCATCGAGGCCGCAGAAGACGCGGACGACGTGAACCCCGAGGCGCTGTTGGCGTCGTTCGAGCGACTGGTGAGCGGGGCGATAGCGGAGGCCGGACCCGATCAGATCGTCGAAGAGGCCGGCGTCGAGAGCGCGGCGGTCGGAGCCGCGGCCGCCGGCGACGTGGCAGCGCTCCGACTCGAAGACGCGGCCGCGATCGCGACCGTACCGACCGATCGCGACGCCGACGCGGTCGTCGCCGAACTCCGCGACCACCTGCTGATGGGAATGGCGACGGCGGTGCTGGACGTGGACACGATCGCCGCCGCGATCGACGCGGACCTCACGGGACAGGAGGTCCAACAGACCCTCGAAGGACGCGCCGCGATGACGCTGGGTCAGTTGGCAGCGATCGCGGCGGTCATCGAGCAGCGGAAACCATGAGAGTTGTCGTCGTCGGCTGCGGCTACGTCGGCCTCGAACTCGCCCGACAGCTCGCAGAGCGCGGCCACACAGTGACGGGGGTCAGACGGTCCGACGCCGGGTTAGCCGCGATCAGATCGGTCGGTGCAACGGTCGCCGAAGCGGGAGGCGAGGGCCAAGTCGACGCCGTCCGCGCGGACGCGACCGACCGGGCGTCGCTCGACGCGCTCCCGGACGCGGACGCGATCGTGTTCGCGGCCAGTTCCGGCGGCCGCGGCGCCGAGGCCGCCCGCGACGTGTACGTCGAGGGGCTCGAGAACGTGGTCGATGCGTACGGCTCGCGGGCCGAACCGCCGAACCGGCTCGTCTACACCTCGTCGACTGGCGTCTACGGCGATCACGGCGGCGCGTGGGTGGACGAGGCGACCCCGATCGAACCGACGACCGAGAAGACCCGCGTGCTCGCGGAAGCGGAGCGAGTGGCGCTCGGGGCGACCGCAGCGGTCGGGATCGACGGGACCGTCGCCCGGTTCGCCGGACTGTACGGCCCGGACCGGTATCGGCTCGAGCGCTACCTCGACGGCCCCGTGACGGCCGGGTACCTCAACATGGTCCACCGCGACGACGCCGCCGGAGCGGTTCGACACCTCCTCGAAGCCGACCGCGCACGCGGCGAGGCCGTCTTGGTCGTCGACAGCGAGCCGGTCGACAAACACGCGTTCGCCGACTGGCTGGCCGACGCGTGCGGGGTGGAACGCCCCGAAAAGCGGTCGAAGGAAGCGCGGATCGCTGACGGCGACCTCTCCGAGGCGGCCGAGCGTCGGATCCGCACCAGCAAGCGCTGCTCGAACGAGGGGATCGTCGCACACGGCTACGAGTTCGCGTACCCAACCTTCCGGCAGGGGTATCGCGACGCGGTACGGGCGTTCCGGGCGACGGGTCGGTGATCGGTCTCCGGGGGTGATCTCCGCAGTCGGCCGCGCGCACACGAACTGCGCCCGGCGGCAAGTCGGTGTTATACGCGGCTCGAAACGGTAACGAACCTTGATGTACAGGGAGCGAGTCGACCGGCACGTATGTGGTCTCTGAGCACGGTCGGCGACGGGCTCTCGCAGGCGGAGGCGGTCGCCCGCGAGAACCCGGAGATCGTCGCAGTTGCCGCCGTTGTGGCGGTCGTGGTGATCATCGGCGGCGCGTACGCACTGTTGCGCGCTCGCCGGACGGCCGGCGTGCGGTTTCGTCGGCTGCTCGCCGAGCGCGACGAGATCGCGGTGTTGATGCACCCGAACCCGGACCCGGACGCGATGTCCGCGGCGCTCGGCGTCGCCTCGCTCGCGGAGCAGCTCGGCGTCGACGCGACGGTGCAGTATCCCGGACAGATCCGACATCAAGAGAATCGCGCGTTCAGGACGGTGCTCGACTTAGATTTGGACCCGATCGCCCACGTGAGCGACCTGGCCGCCGAGTCCGTCGTCCTCGTCGACCATAACGAGCCGCGAGGGTTCGCCGGGGCCGACGGCGTCCTCCCGTTTGCGGTCGTCGACCACCACCCCGGCGACGGGGCCGGCGAGTCGTTCACCGACGTGCGGACCGACTACGGCGCGACCGCGTCGGTCATCGCCGAGTACTTCAAAGAGAACGACGCGACGCCGGTGCCGCCGGACAAACACGAAAGCGAGACGGACAGCGACCTCACGCTCCCCACCGACACGGCGACCGGGCTGCTGTACGGGATTCTCACCGACACGAAACACCTCACGGTCGGCGCGAGCGAACCGGACTTCGCGGCGGCGGCGTACGTGTATCCGGGGGTCGACCAGGACCGACTCGACCGGATCGCGAATCCGGCGGTCGACGCGGAAGTGCTGGAGGTGAAAGCGCGGGCGATCGCGGGACGCCGGGTCGAGGGGTCGTTCGCGGTCGCCGACGTCGGGGGCGTGAACAACATCGATGCGATCCCGCAGGCGGCCGACGAACTGATCCAACTCGAGGGAGTGACCGCCGTCATCGTCATCGGCGAACGCGACGGGACGGTCCATCTCTCCGGGCGGTCGCGAGACGACCGCGTCCACATGGGCAACGCGATCGATACCGTCGTGTCCGAGCGCGAGAACGGCGACGGCGGCGGTCACTCGCGGATGGGTGGTGGTGCGATCGCCCCGACGATCGATCCGACGAGCGACGAGGAGCCGGAGACCGTGGACCGCGACGCGCTCGCCGACGACCTGTTCCGTGCGATGGCAGGCGACGTGTGAGGCGACGGTCGAGGAGATCCGAATCGACAGGGACACCGAGAGTTAAGTCGGCGGCGGCGAAGCCTCTAGTATGCGCACAGATTCCTCGATCCGGACGCTCGTCGCCGACGACGGGTGGCTCGCGCTCGTCGGCGTCGGCGTCGGATATGCGATCGCGACTGGACTGATATTTGCGCTGCTCTTCGTCGCGCCGTACCTCGTGCTGCGAGCCGTATAAGAGTCGAAGTCGGGAGCGCGTGGAAACGAACCGAGAGGGGCGTCGCCTCAGGCGAACGCCAGCGAGTCGTCCGCGCCGGTCTCGTCGTCCTGCTGGAGTTTCTCGTGTGCCCCGAGGAAGTCGTTGAGGGTGACCTCGGTGCGGTCGTCGCGGATCGCGAACATCCCGGCCTCGGTACAGATGGCTTTCACGTCGGCGCCCGACGCCTCCGGCGTCATCTCTGCGAGTTCGGTGAAGTCGATGTCGCTCGCGAGGTTCATCTTCCGCGTGTGGATCTGGAAGATGATCTCGCGGCCCTCGGTGCCCGGCTTCGGGACCTCGATGAGGCGGTCGAAGCGCCCCGGCCGTAAGATGGCGGGGTCGAGCATATCGAAGCGGTTGGTGGCCGCGATGATTCGGACATCGCCGCGCTCGTCGAAGCCGTCCATCTCGGAGAGCAGCTGCATCATCGTGCGCTGGACCTCGGCGTCGCCGGAGGTCTTCGAGTCGGTCCGCTTCGAGGCGATCGCGTCGATCTCGTCGATGAAGAGGACGGCCGGCTGGTTCTCGCGGGCGACCTCGAAGAGGTCGCGGACCAGCTTCGCGCCCTCGCCGATGAACTTGTGGACGAGTTCGGAGCCGGCCATCTTGATGAACGTCGCGTCCGTCTCGTTGGCGACCGCCTTCGCCAGCATCGTCTTCCCGGTGCCCGGCGGACCGTACAGCAGCACGCCGCTCGGGGGCGTGATGCCGACATCCGCGAACATGTCGGGGTGTTCGAGGGGCATCTCGACGGTCTCGCGGACCTCCTGCATCTGCTCTTCGAGCCCGCCGATGTCGGCGTAGGTGACGTCGGGCGAGTGCTCGACCTGCATCACGCGAGCGCGAACGTCCGTCTCCTTCTCTAATTTCTTGACGACGGACAGCGAGTTGTTCACCGCGACGCGGTCGTCCGGGTTGAGGCTCTCGCGCATCTCGGCGGTGATCTCGGTGAGCGCCTCCTGATTGTTCCCGTGCTGTTTGATCACGGCGCCGTCGGGCGTGATCTCCTGGACCGTCGCCACGAACAGCGGGGACTGTTTCAGCTTCTTGTTCTCGTGGGTGAGCCGTTCGAGCTTCTGCTGGTACTTGTTGTTCTCGGCGTTCGCGTCGAGAAGCTTGTCGCGCATCTCTTCGTTCTGCGACTCGAGCACGTCGAGCCGCTCTTGGAGTAACTCGATCTTCTCCTGTCTCGACGCCGACCCCTCGTCGTAGGGGAGTTCGACGTCGTCGACGGTGTCAGTCATTGTCCGTAATAAAGCGTCTCGCGCGTAAGAGGTTTCGGGTGGGGGAGAAAGACCGGAGCCGATAGGTGGCATAAATGCTCTAGAGTAATAAAACAGGATAGTAAATATTATTTAACGGCATTGCATAGCAGCGGGTAAGGATGAGCGCCACCGACGCCGCCACCGCGGACGACGACCCCGCAGACCGCTGGAGCGACGTTCGAGACCTGCCGCCGAGCGCGAAGCTCGTCGCGAAAGTTCTCGACTACAACGACACGCTGACACAGAGCGAGCTCGCCGAGGAGACCCTGCTTCCGCCCCGAACGGTCAGGTACGCGCTCTCGCGGCTGGAAGAGGAGAACGCGGTCGACGCCCGGTTCTCTTTCGCCGACGCTCGGAAGCGACTGTACACGCTCTCCGTGTGAGCGAGGCGGTCCGGTCGCGTCTCGGAGCCCCCGCTTTTCACCGATAGCGCCACAGCCGGCGTATGGTCTCGACCGCCGCCGTCAAGCGAGCGCTCTCCGCGCTGGCGACCCGCACAGACACCGCGACGCACCCGTCCGTCGGCGTGATCGACGAGGCCGACGCCGCGCGCTCCGACCTGCGACGCGCCGCGGCGTTCGTCGACGCCGGCGGCCGCGCTCGGCTGGACGAGGCGATTGCGGCCGCCGAGCGCGCTGGCAACGAGGCGGCCGCCGACCGGGGCCGAGAGGCGCGGGCGGCGTTTCGGCGCTTCCGAGAGGCTGCGGCCGGGAGCCGTGAGGTCGGCGACGGCGACGAGCGGCGAACGGGACGCTGAGAACCTCGACAGCGGACCGCGCCCGAGACCACTTTCACTCCGCCCCCGGAACCACTAAACCCGATACCGGCCAAGACCGGGGCAGATGACACGGGTGATTCACACCGGCGACACCCACGTGGGGTACGCGCAGTATCACTCGCCGGTCCGCCGGCAAGATTTCCTCGACGCCTTCGCAGCCGTGATCGACGACGCGATCGACGACGAGGTCGACGCCGTCGTCCACGCGGGCGACCTCTTCCACGATCGCCGCCCCGAACTCGCCGACCTGATGGGGACGATCTCGGTGCTGCGGCGGCTCGACGACGCCGAGATTCCCTTTCTCGCCGTGGTCGGAAACCACGAGGCGACGCGCGGCGGCCAGTGGCTCGATCTGTTCGAGCGCCTCGGGCTCGCGACGCGACTCGGCGACGAACCGACCGTCGTCGGCGACACCGCCTTCTACGGGCTCGACCACGTCCCGGTCTCCCGGCGCGACGACCTCGACTACGCGTTCGCGAGCCACGACGCCGACTACGCCGCCCTCGTCGCCCACGGTCTCTTCGAGCCGTTCGGCTACGCCGACTGGGACACGGAGACGGTGCTGACGGAGAGCACGGTCGAGTTCGACGCGATGTTGCTCGGCGACAACCACACGCCCGACGTCGCCGAGGTCGCCGGCACGTGGGTCACGTATCCGGGGTCGACCGAGCGCGCGAGCGCGAGCGAACGCGAGGGGCGCGGGTACAACATCGCCACGTTCGACGCCGACGCCGCCGGCGGCGACGACCGCGTGGAGATCCGCCGGCGCGCGCTCGACACCCGCCCGTTCGTCTTCGTGGAGGCCACTCTCCACGAGGGGGAGGGAGCGGGTCAGGTGCGCGAGGCGGTTCGCCAGCACGACCTCGACGACGCGGTGGTCCTCGTGGACGTGACGGGCGCGGGTGACCCGGTCACCCCGGCGGCCATCGAGGAGTTCGCGACGGACGAAGGCGCCCTGATCGCTCGTGTGAACGACCGCCGCGAGGTCGAGACGGACACCGAAATCGACGTGAGCTTCGCGGACCCGGAAGACGCCGTCCGGGAGCGGGTTGAGGAGATGGGGCTGTCCGAGGCCGCGCTCGACATCGAGGAGGCGGTCCGCGCCGACACGGTCAGCGACACGAACGTCCGGGAGACGGTGAAACGACGGGTCGAAGAGCGGGTCGAGGACCTCGACTCGTTCGACCGGGCCGCAGAAGAGTCTGGCGACGAAACCGAGGTGACCGATCCCGACACCGAGGAAGGCGAGACGGCCGATCCCGACGCTAACGAAACCGAGGTGACCGATCCCGACACCGAGGGAGGTGAGACGGCCGATCCCGACGCCGGCGACACCGACGGGCAGGTATCGATGGAGGACTACCTGTGAACTTCGACCGCGTCCGCCTCGCGAACTTCAAGCCGTACGGCGACGCCGACCTCCGGCTGACCGAGGGCGTCACCGTCATCCACGGGCTCAACGGCAGCGGCAAGTCCTCGCTTCTTGAGGCCTGCTTTTTCGCCCTCTACGGCGCAAAAGCGCTCGACGGCACCCTCGGCGACGTGATCACGAACGGCGAGGAGGAGACGGAAGTCGACCTGTGGTTCACCCACGACGGCGCCTCCTACCACGTCGAGCGGCGACTCAAACGGTACGACGGCCGGATCGACCACCAGTGTACGCTCGAGGCGACGGGCGGGAGCGACGTGACCCGCGACGGCGCGCGGGCGGTGCGGGAGTTCGTCACCGAACTCCTTCGGATGGACGCGGAGGCGTTCGTCAACTGTGCGTACGTCAGGCAAGGCGAGGTGAACAAGCTGATCAACGCGACTCCCCGCGAGCGACAGGACACGATCGACGACCTGCTCCAGCTCGGGAAACTGGAGACGTACCGCGAGCGCGCCGGCGACGCGCGACTCGGCGTCGAAGACGTACTGGAGAACCGCCGCGGGCGCCTCGATCAGCTCGACGATCAGATCGCAGCGAAAGAGGAGAAGGGACTCCACGAGCGGTTAAACGGGTTAGAAAGCGATCTCTCGGAGGTCACGGCCGAGATCGAACGCTACGAGGCGCAGCGCGAGCAGGCGACGGAGACCCGCGAAGCCGCCGTCGAGACGCTGTCGACCCACGCGGAGAAACGCGAGAAGCTGGAGGCGGTCGAAGCGGAGGTCGACGAGATCGAAGCGGCGATCCGGACGGCCGAACGCGAGCGCGACGAGCACCGCGACGCGATCGGCGAGGCCCGCGAGCGGATCGAATCGATCGAGGACGCGATCGACGACCGACTCGACGAGGCCGGGGTCGACGCGGCGAGCGAGGAGGCCGTCGCGGCTCGCCGTGCCGACCTCGACGAGCGAGAGAACGAGATCCGCGAGGAGCTCGACGACGAGCGGGTGAGCGCCGAGGCGTTCCGCAATCAGGCGACGAACCTCGCGGAGAAGGCAGAGGAGCGCGCCGAGCGCGCCGACACGCTGGAGGCCGAGGCCGACGACCTCGACGAGCAAGCCGAGGCGACGACGGCCGAGGCCGACGAGCGCGAGGCGTCGATCGAGGACCTCCGCGAGGAGGCCGAACGCCTCCGCGAGCGGTTCGCCGACGCGGACGCAGACGTCGGTCGCGACGAGGTCGCGGAGGAGCGCGACCGGCTCCAACAGCGCCGCGGCGAGGTTCGCACGCGGGTCACGGAGATGACGACGGAGCTGAAAAATGCCCGTCAGCGAGTCGCCGAGGCGGAGGAGCTGCTCGCGGCCGGAAAGTGCCCCGAGTGCGGTCAGCCGGTCGAAGACTCGCCGCACGCGAGCCAGATCGACGAGGACCGCGAGCGGGTCGCCGAGTTGGAGAGCGAACTCGAAGGCGCCCGCGAACGCGAGAGCGACCTCGACGATCGGATCGCCGAGTTGGACGACCTCGCGGACGCGGCGGATCGGTTAGACGCGATCGACGAGCAGGTGGACACGCTCGACGAGCGAGTCGAAACGAAGCGGACGGAAGCGGCCGAAACGAGAGAGGCGGCGACGGAGAAGCGCGAACGCGCGGCGACCCTCCGCGAGGAGGCCGACGACGCCCGCGAGGTCGCCGCACAGAAGCGCGAAGAGGCCGAGGAGGCCGAAGCGCGGGTGAGCGAGCACGAGGCGGCGCTCGCGACGATCGACGACACCCGCGAGGCGGTGGACGCGGTCGACGAGCGGATCGAGGCGATAGCCGACGCGGAAGACGAAATCGAGCGGCGGCGCGAGAAGCGGGCGAGCATCGAGGAGGTGAACGACGAGCGGCGGAGTCGGCTCGCCGACAAGCGCGACCGGCGCGACGAACTGGCGGCGGCGGTCGACGAGGAGGCCGTCACAGACGCACGAGACAAAAAGCAGCGGGCCGAAGAGTACCTTGAGAAGGTCGCCGACGAACTCGAACGGCTCGCAGAGCGGCGGACCGAGCTGGAAAACGCGATCGGCGGGGTCAACGGCGAGATTCAGGAGTTGGAGAATCTCCGGGCCGAACACGAGTCGCTCGCCGAGCGGGTGGCCGCGCTCGAGAGCCTCCACGAGGAGACGAGCGAACTGGAGGCGATGTACGGCGACCTCCGGGCCGAACTCCGACAGCGCAACGTCGCCGAGTTGGAGCGCACCCTCAACGAGACGTTCGAGTTGGTGTACGGCAACGACGCCTACTCGCACATCGAACTCGACGGCGAGTACGTCCTCACGGTGTATCAGAAGGACGGCGAAGCGCTCGACCCCGAACAGCTCTCGGGCGGCGAGCGCGCCCTGTTTAACCTCTCGCTGCGCTGTGCGATCTACCGGCTGCTCTCGGAGGGGATCGAGGGCGCCGCGCCGACGCCGCCGCTCATCCTCGACGAGCCAACCGTCTTCCTCGACTCCGGTCACGTCTCCCGGCTCGTGCGTCTCGTCGAGGAGATGCGCGGCTTCGGCGTGCGACAGATCCTGATCGTCAGCCACGACGACGAGCTGGTCGGCGCCGCAGACGAGCTGGTGACCGTCGAGAAGGACCCGCGCTCGAACCGGTCGACGGTACACCGCGAAGACGCCGCCGAACTGGACGTGGCGTCGCTCGCCGACGACTGAACCTACCGCTCGCCTGCCGCGAGTATTTATAAATAGCTCACGCGGGGTCGTCCGTACCGGCCCGCAGCAGCCCCAGCGCTTCGACGGCGACCGGGGTCGCCTCGTAGCCGCGTTGTCCGGCGACTGTGGCCTGGTCTATCAGGCCGGCCGCACGGAACTCCGTGAGCGTCCCGTGAAGGTCCGACTCGCACATGTCGGTCGCGTCGAGGAGGTCGACAGCGGCGATCGGTCCCTCGTCGACGACCACCGCGAGGAGGCCGAGCGATCGGTCGTCGCGGACCGCGCCGACCGTCTGCCGAACCGAGGCCGGCACGCCCGAGGCGGCGGTCGCGAGCGGGGACTCGCCGTCGACGACGCGGAGGTCCTCGTTGTCGACGTACCGCTCCTCGCCGGTGGCCGGGTCTCGGACGCGGCTCGACTCGCTGGACCGTTTCACGAGGAGGTACGTCCGGCCGGTCGCGTCACGAACCGTTTGCATGGATTGGCAAAAGCGGGTGGGCGGTCATGACGCTTCCGGGGGGGTGGCGTCCGTATCGGAGTCGTCGGGAGCGGTCGGGTCGCTGTCTGCATCGGCGTCGGCCGACTCCTGCCTTCCGTCTTCCTGTTTTCCGTCTTCTTCCTCCTTCTCGTCCCGCGAACGCTTCCACGAGCGATACGTCTGATAAGTGCGAACGCCGGCGAGAAGGCCGACGAGAAACAGCGCCGGACCGATCCGCGACCGCCCCTGAAAGAACCACAGCATGGGGCCAAGCGAAACGAAGAGGACGGCAGCGTTGGCGTAGATGACGGCGACGACGAACGCGCGGAGGGTCTTCGAATCGACGTCGCTTGCGCCCTCGAAGTCGCCGCCGTCGTCGAACGTCTTCACCGAGGGTGCCTTCGGGATATCGGGCGTCATCTTCCGTTCGGCGTCGGAGCTCTCGCCGACGGATATCTCGCCCTCGTTGTCCTCGTCGAGGCTAAACACGGGTTACTGTACGCGGGGACGGGCAAAAGGGGTTCCGTCGTTACGTCGCGTCGGCGAGGCGGACCGTTTGACTCGCCTCGACCCAGGCGAGGGGGTTCGCCGCGTCGAAGATCACCACGTTCCCGTCGTCCTCGTACGCCTCCACCTCGGCGTCGACCGCGTCGCTGCCGGTCGGGCGAGCCACCTCAGCGTCGGAACGTGGATCCGATGACATAGCGTGTGGTATGATTTCACACATTAAAGCCCTTTCTGTGGCGGGAGTCCTCGCCGCACCCGAAAGCCGAGTTTTTTTGCTCGGTACGCCGAACGAGGGGTATGACTCAGTCGGGGCTGTCTGACTTCTCGTCGGCCGGATCGGCGGGCGACGGCACAGCGGACAGCGCAGAGGCCGAACGGAAGGACCTGGCCGCACAGGAGGCGGCCGCCGTCGCCGGCGGCGGACGCGGACACGTCAGCGACGTGGTCGACGTCGACGAGGCGAAGTTCCCGGAGTCGACGGGGACCGTCGAGTTGATGATCACTCAGATCGACTACGCCGTGGAGGGGTACGGCAGCGACGAGTACCCGGTCGTTCACGTGTTCGGCCGCCGGCCGGTCGAGGGCGGCGACGACGCCGTCGAGCACGTCCGCGTGATCGGCGTCGAGCCCTACTTTTACGTGCCGACGGCCGACCTCGACCGCGATCCGACCGAAGCGTACGACGTGGTGATCGGCACGCGAGAGGAGAACGTCGCGGGCGAACCGTACGAGAGCATCCGCGGCGAACCGCTCACGCGGATCGTCACGCGCACGCCCCGAGACGTCGGGAGCATCCGCGACGACTTCGAGACCAGTTTCGAGGCAGATATTCTCTTCCCGAACCGCTTTTTAATCGACAACGGACTCAACGGCGGCCTCCGCGTCGAAGAGCGGCGGCTCGACGACGAGGACGGGACGATACAGGTCCACGAGGGGCACCTCGAACCCGCCGCGGTCGAGGCCGACATGCGGGTGAACACCTTCGACATCGAGGTCGACGACCGACGCGGGTTCCCCGAGGACGGCGAGGAGCCGATCATCTGTCTCACCAGCCACGACTCCTACGACGACGAGTACGTCGTCTGGCTGTACGACGCCCCGGAAGCCGAGGTCCCGGCGCCGGAGGATCTGCCAGAGTATAAGGGAATCGTAGGCGACGAAAACGAGAGGCTCAACTTCGAGGTCCGGACGTTCGAGGAGGAAGCCGCGATGCTCGACGCGTTCGTCGACTACCTCCAAGACACCGACCCGGATCTCATGACCGGGTGGAACTTCGAGGATTTCGACGCGCCGTACGTTCTCGACCGATTGGAACTGCTGGATGAGACCTGCGAGTACGACCTCGACATCGACCGCCTCTCCCGGATCGGCGAGGTGTGGCGGTCCGGCTGGGGCGGCCCGGATATTAAAGGCCGAGTCGTCTTCGACCTCCTCTACGCCTACAAGCGCACGATGTTCACCGAGTTGGAGTCGTACCGACTCGACGCGGTCGGCGAGCGCGAACTCGGGGTCGGCAAGGAGCGCTACACGGGCGACATCGGCGACCTCTGGGAGCAGGACCCAGAGCGCTTACTGGAGTACAGCATCCGCGACGTGGAGCTGTGCGTCGAGATAGACCGGAAACAGGACGTGATCGCCTTCTGGGACGAGGTGCGCACCTTCGTCGGCTGTAAGATCGAGGACGCGCCGACGCCCGGCGACACCGTCGACATGTACGTCCTTCACAAGGCGTTCGGGAAGTTCGCGCTCCCGACGAAGGGCCAACAGGAGTCGGAAGATTTCGAGGGCGGCGCCGTCTTCGACCCGATCACGGGCGTCAAGGAGATGGTGACGGTCCAGGACCTGAAGAGCCTCTACCCGATGTGCATGGTGACGATAAACGCCGGCCCGGAGACGAAGGTCGACCCCGCGGCGTACGACGGCGAGACGTACGTCGCGCCCAACGGGACCCACTTCCGGAAGGAGCCGGACGGGATCATGCGCGAGATGGTCGACGAGCTCCTCACCGAGCGCGAAGAGAAGAAGTCGCTCCGGAACGACCACGACCCCGGCACCGAGCCCTACGAGCAGTTCGACCGACAGCAGGGTGCTGTGAAGGTTATTATGAACTGCTTCACGCCGGACACCGAGGTCGTGACCCCCGACGGCGTGCGACCGATCACGGATTTGGAGGTCGGTGACGCCGTCTACTCGCTCGATCCCGACACGGAAGAGATGACAGTCAAGACCGTCGAGGAGACCCACGCGTACCCCGACTACCGGGGAGAACTCGTCGACATGGAGACCTCGAAAATCGACTTCCGCGTGACGCCGAACCACCGGATGGTGGTCCGGAAAAACGAGACGAACGGGGTGACGGAAGACGGATACAGCTTCGTCGAGGCCGGCAATCTCGACCGCGCGACCAACTACGAACTGCCTCACGACTGGGACGGCCCCGACGGCGAACGGGTCGACGAAGTCGATCTGACCGAGGCCATCGACGGCGAGTACGAGGTGTGGGTTCGACCGAGCGTCCACGGCCATACGTTCACCGCCGAACTCGGCTGGACGCCGCGGCGCGTTCCGAAGGCGGATGTCGGACAGACCGGCTACGTGTTCACCGCCTCGGAGTTCGAGGAACACCGCGAGTACGTCGAGTCGGTGTGCGAGACGAGTTTCGTCCACCGCGAGTCAGGTCGGAAGTGGATCCCGAGAACGTTCGACGGGGACGAGTTCCTCGAACTGCTCGCGTGGTACGTTACGGAGGGGAACGTGTACACGTCCGAAGAGAAGGAGTTTGGCGACAACCGTCGGGGCTCGGCGACGACGGTGACGATCGCACAGGACGCTGTGGCGGACGGCGGCGACTCCGACCACGAGACGATCGGGGATCTCCTCGATCGGATGGGGCTCGACTACTACGTCGACGACCAGAGCTATCAGTTCACCTCGGAGTTGCTCGGAGACTTCCTCCGAGACCGCTGCGGCGATGGGAGCTTCGCCAAGCGGATCCCGGACCGCGTCTTCGAGGCGACGAGGGCGCAGAAACGCGCGTTCCTGGAGACGCTGATCGACGGCGACGGTGATCGACAGACCGGCTCATGGCGGTACACGACGTCGAACGAGCGGTTACGGGACGACGTGCTCCGCCTCTGTGCTCACCTCGGGATCACCGCGAGCTACAACCGAGACAGCGGGAGCTGGCGAGTTTACGTCACGGAAGGCGGGAAAAACACGCTTCGGATGCACCGGAGCGGGTCCCGGAGCGAGGCCGAAGACGGCGTCTACTGCGTGACTGTCGAAGACAACCACACGCTCCTCGCGGGGCGGAACGGGAAGTTCCAGTTCGTCGGGCAGTCGTTGTACGGCGTGACGGGGTGGGACCGGTTCCGACTCTACGACAAAGAGGGCGCGGCGGCCGTCACGGCGACCGGTCGCGAGGTCATCGACTTCACCGAGGAGGCCGCAAACGAGCTCGACTACGAGGTTGCGTACGGTGACACGGACAGCGTCATGCTTTCGTTGTCAGACATGTCGAAGGAGGAGGCGATCGAGACCTCCTTCGAGATAGAAGACCACATCAACGAGCGCTACGACGACTTCGCCCGCGACGAGTTGAACGCCGAGTTCCACCGGTTCCAGATCGAGTTCGAGAAACTCTACCGGCGGTTCTTCCAGGCGGGCAAAAAGAAGCGATACGCCGGCCACATCATCTGGAAGGAGGGGAAAGACGTCGACGACATCGACATCACCGGCTTCGAATACAAGCGCTCGGACATCGCACAGATCACGAAGGAGGTCCAGCAGAACGTCATCGAGACGATCGTGACGGGCGACGATATCGACGCGGACTTAGAGGAGGTGAAATCGTACCTCGTCGACGTCATCGCGCGGGTTCTCGACGGCGAGATGGACCTCGACGAGATCGGGATTCCGGGCGGGATCGGCAAGAAGCTCGACGCCTACGACACCCCGACCGCGCAGGTGCGAGGCGCAAAGTACGCGAACCGGATGCTCGGGACCAACTTCGGCAGCGGGTCGAAGCCGAAGCGGCTCTATCTGAAGAAGGTCCACCCCGACTTTTGGCAGCGGATGGAAAAAGAGGAGGGATTCGACCCACAGCGAGACCACCTGTACGGGGAGTTCAAACGCGATCCGGACGTGATCTGTTTCGAGTACGCCGACCAGGTCCCCGAGGAGTTCGAGGTCGACTGGGAGAAGATGCTGGACAAGACGTTGAAAGGGCCGATCGAGCGCGTGATAGAGGCGCTGGGGATGTCGTGGGAGGAGGTCAAGACGGGCCAAGAACAGACCGGGCTCGGCTCGTTCATGTAGCCGAGTCGTGTTGGACAAAACTGTTTTCGATCGTCGAAAAAATTCTTATCCTATTTTGGATATTCTACGGGTGGATTCGTAACCATTAACCTCCTCAACCCACTCTATTGATCCACGAGGCACGAGAATACATATGGCAACTCTCGAAATCAACGATCTTCACGCACGAGTGGCGGAAGAGGGCGGCGAACGTATTCTTCGCGGGGTCGACTTGACCGTCGAGTCCGGAGAGATCCACGCGCTGATGGGTCCCAACGGCTCCGGGAAGTCGACGCTTGCGAAGGTAATCGCCGGACACCCGGCCTACGAGGTCACGGGCGGCGAGGTCCTGCTCCACCTCGACGAAGAGGACGTCGCTGACATCGACGGCGACCTCGACGACGAAGATTACCACTGGGAGCTGCTCGAACTCGAACCCAACGAGCGCGCCGCGCTCGGCATCTTCCTCGGGTTCCAGTACCCGGCGGAGATCGAGGGTGTCACGATGACGAACTTCCTCCGTCAGTCCCTCAACGCCAAGGCGGACGAGCGTGAGGAGCTGTTCGAAGACGAGGACGCCGAAGCGGCCGACGACGACGACGGGGACGCCGGCTACGAGACCTCCCCGATGGAGGGTCCCGCCGACGACGGCGAGATCGGTGTCGCGGAGTTCCAGGAGATTCTCTCGGAGAAGATGGAACTGCTCGACATGGACGAGAGGTTCATGCAGCGGTACCTCAACGCCGGCTTCTCCGGCGGCGAGAAGAAACAGAACGAGGTCCTGCAGGCCGCAATGTTAGAGCCCGCGGTCGCCGTCCTCGACGAGATCGACTCGGGGCTGGACATCGACCGACTGCAAGACGTCTCGAAGGGGATCAACGCGCTCCGCGACGAGCAGGGCACGGGCGTCCTCCAGATCACTCACTACCAGCGGATCCTCGACTACGTCGAACCCGACCACGTCCACGTCATGCTTGACGGCGAGGTCGTCAAGAGCGGCGGCCCGGAGCTCGCCGAGAAGCTCGAGGACAAGGGGTACGACTGGGTCCGCGAGGACGCGTTCGAGGCCGCGTAACCGATTATGGTCACTCAACAGGAATAAACGGGGCAACACGTAACATACTATCATGAGTTCACAACAAGACGACCTCAAAGAGACAGACACCGAGGCCCGCTTCGAGTTTAAAAAGGAGGAGAAGTCCGCCTTCAAGACCGACAAGGGTCTCACCGAGGAGACGGTCCGCGTCATCTCGGAGGACAAAGACGAACCGGAGTGGATGTTAGAGCGGCGCCTGCGCGCGCTCAAGCAGTACCAAGAGATGCCGATGCCGACCGACTGGCCCGGCCAGCCGGACCTGAGCGAAGTCGACATCGACGAGATCGTTCCGTACATCCGGCCCGACGTCGACGTTCGGGCGGGCGTCGACGACTGGACGGAACTGCCGGACGAGATCAAAGACACCTTCGACAAACTGGGCATCCCGGAGGCCGAGAAGAACGCGCTCTCCGGCGTCGGCGCCCAGTACGAGTCGGAGGTCGTCTACCAGAACATGCAGGAGCGGTGGGAAGAGAAGGGCGTCATCTTCTGTAACATGGACGAGGCCGTCCAGGAGCACGAAGAGCTCGTCCGCGAGCACTTCATGACGAAGTGCGTCCCCCCGAGCGACAACAAGTTCGCCGCGCTGCACGGCGCCATCTGGTCCGGCGGCTCGTTCGTCTACGTGCCGGAGAACACCACGGTAGACATGCCGGTCCAAGCGTACTTCCGGATGAACTCCGAGGGGATGGGCCAGTTCGAGCACACGCTCATCATCGCCGAGGAGGGCTCCGAGGTCCACTACATCGAGGGCTGTTCCGCGCCGAAGTACTCGGCGTTTAACCTCCACTCCGGCGGCGTCGAGGTCTTCGTCGGCGAGGACGCACACGTCCAGTACTCGACCGTGCAAAACTGGTCGAAGAACACCTACAACCTGAACACGAAGCGCGCCATCGCCGAGAAGGGCGGGCGCATGGAGTGGATTTCCGGGTCGATGGGGTCGAAGGCGACGATGCTGTACCCGTCGACGATCCTGAAGGGTCGCGGCGCCTCCGACAACCACATCACCATCGCCTTCGCGGGCGAGGGCCAGAACATCGACACCGGCGCGAAGGTGTACCACAACGCGCCCGAGACCAAATCGACCATCGAGTCGAAATCGATCTCGAAGGACGGCGGCCGCACGAACTACCGGGGTCTCGTCCACATCGCCGACGGCGCCGAGAACTCCTCGACCGCCGTGGAGTGCGACGCGCTGATGTTCGACAACGAGTCGACCTCCGACACCATGCCGTACATGGAGATCAACGAGTCGAAGGTCGACGTCGCCCACGAGGCGACCGTCGGGAAGATCGGCGACGAGGACATCTTCTACCTGCAGTCGCGCGGTCTCGACGACGACGACGCCAAACAGATGATCGTTTCGGGCTTCATCGAGCCCATCACGGAAGAGTTGCCCATCGAGTACGCGGTCGAACTCAACCGGCTCGTCGAACTCGAGATGGAGGGCTCGCTCGGATAATATGAGTACGCAAGCAATCGAGAGCCTCTCTGAGGACACGGTACGACGCATCGCCGACGAACGCGACGAGCCCGAGTGGCTCTTAGAGACCCGTCTGAACGCGCTTTCGGCGCTTGAGACGGCCGACCTCCCCGACGTTATCCAGACGCCGGGGCGCCGCTGGACGGACTTAGAGGCCCTCGACTTCGAGTCGCTGGTCGATCCGCTCAACCAGTCGGACACCACGGAGCGATCGGCCGGAGACGACGAGGTCGTCGTCCTCCCCTTCACCGAGGCGTTCGACGAGTACGGCGACGTCATCGAGGCGAACTTCGGGTCCGTACTCGACCCCGAACACAACTACTTCACCGCGCTGTCGGTCGCGCTCTTCACCACCGGCACCTTCGTCTACGTCCCCGAGGGCGTCGATGTCGAGGACGTGACGGTGCGCGCGGAGATGAACTCCCGCTCGCTTTTCAGCCAGACGCTCGTCGTCGCCGAGGAGTCGTCGTCGGTGACGATTCTCGAATCGATCGAGTCCGGTGAGGGTAGCGTCGACGGCGACCGGTACTTCTCGAACCTCGTCGAAATCGCCGCGGGCGAGAACGCGAGCGTGCAGTTCGGCTCGCTACAGAACCTCGACGACGAGACGTACACCTACTCGCTGAAACGCGCCGTAACCGACGCGTACTCGACGGTCGACTGGATCGAGAGCAACTTCGGTTCGAAGCTCACCCGCTCCGACGTCGAGACCGAACTGAACGGCGACGGCTCCGAGAGCCAGATCGTCGGGACGTTCTTCGGGACCGACGACCAGCACTTCGACATCAACGCCCGCGTCTGGCACCAGGCCGAGCACACGACGGCCGACCTGGTCACGCGCGGCGTGCTCGACGACGTGGCCCGCTCGGTCTACGAGGGCGTCCAAGACGTCGGCAACGACGCGTGGAACACCTCGAGCTACCAGCGCGAGAACACGCTGATGCTGTCGGACGACGCCGAGGCGGACGCGTCGCCGAAGCTGATCATCCACAACCACGACACCGAGGCGTCGCACTCGGCGACGGTCGGACAGGTCGACGCGGAGGACCTGTTCTACTTGGAGAGTCGGACGATCGACTCGCGCACGGCGCGGAACATGCTCGTCGAGGGCTTCTTCGTTCCCGTGTTAGAGGAGATCGCGGTCGACGAGTTCCGCGACGACGTCAAGGAACTCGTCTTCGAGCGACTGCAGTAGTCGCGCACGGCGACCGACGCTCCAATTTTTCGCGTGCAACGACGGCGAGCCGCCGCCATCGCGCTCGTGCGCCGAACCAAGGGAACTTCTTAAGTTGGCCTGCCCCCGACTGCCGTGTATGCGAACGGTTGTATCGGAATGTGAAAGGTGGGACCCGTGAGCGTGAGCCAACGGATCGACTCAGACGATCAGCTCGCCCGGCTGTTACAGATCGGGATCGTGTTAGAGGAGGTCGTCGAAGCGCGGTCGCACCACCACTACCAGAGCCTCGACGACGAACTCGACGACACGATAGAGACCCTGCTCGCCGACGCGGCCGAGGAGTCGGCCGAGCACCGCCAGCGATTGGAGTCGCTCATCGAGGGGCTCGGCGTCGACAGCGTCCCGTTCGACGAGATCGAATCGCTCGTGGACGCGCGATACGGGCGGACGCGCCCCGAGGACTTCGACGGCGTCCTCTACGATCAGCTGTGTAACGAGGAGACCGCCTACAAGTTCTACGACGACCTCATCGAGGCGCTCGAAGAATCGGACGCCGAGTTCGCGATCGACCGAGACGAGCTGCTCACGGAGTTACGGGCGATCCGCGAAGACGAGGCCGATGGGGTCAGAGACGTGACAGCGGTCATGGAGCAGCGATGAACCGGGGGATCGAACCGACGACGAGTGCCGATGGAGGGAAGCAGTGAACACCGCAGACCAGTACCTCAAGACGATATACGTCGTACAGAAGCAGGAAGACGGTCCCGCGTCGACCGGGTCGATAGCCGACGCCTTGGACGTGAGTCCGGCGAGCGCAAACGAGATGATCGGCAAACTAGAGGAGCGCGACCTCGCCGAACACGAGAAGTACAAGGGAGTCCGGCTCACCGACGACGGCATCGTGCGCGCCCGCGACGCGCTGCAGACGTACTGTATCATCGAGCGCTTCCTCGCGAACGTCCTCGGCGTCGAGGAGTTCCGCGAGGAGGCACACGAACTCGAGGCGGTCATCGACGACACCGTCGCCGACCGGCTCGACACGATCATCGATCGACAGCCGGAGTGTCCGGACTGCTTCGACCCCGAAACCGACGCCTGTGCGTGTCTGGACATCGCGACAGCCCCCGTCGAATCGGAGTAGTCGCGCGGTACGACACCTCGGGACGGCTGGCCGTTGGCGTCCGCGCCGCTTAGACGCCCGTCGAGTACCGCAGAATACCCGCGATGCCGCCGAACGCGTCGAGGAGCTGTTCGCCCTTTTCGAAGTCTGTGGAGATGAACTTAGTGTCGGTGCCGCGCTGTTCGGCGATGGCCATCAGGTGTTCGATCACGTCTTCGCGCTCGTCGACTTCGGCGTCTTCGCCGCACTCGGAACACTCGTGTGCGGGCGTCGAGTGTCGCGAGTCGACGACCTCGTACTCCTCGTGACCGTTCGGACACTCGTAGACGACCACGTCGGAGCGGAGGTCCTCGGAGATGAGCAGGCGGTCGACCGACCCCATGATGAGGTTGCGCCGGGTCTGGTCGAACCCGTAGGTGGCCTCCTCGCCGGTGTTGAGGTTCTCAAAGAACTCCTCCATGTTGCGTTTGTCCTCGACGATCTCCTGGTCGGCGAGCGCTTCGCTCGCATTGTCGACGAGGTCTTTCAGGCCGGACTCGTCGGTGTACGCCACGTCGAACTTGCCGAGGACCTTGTCCTGCAGTTCGTGGTGGAGGTAGTCGCCGTCGAGGAACTCGTCTTTCGTCGGCGAGGGGCCGCCGACAAGGATGCCGTCGATCTCGTGGCGCTTGTCGACGAACAGGTCGTCGGCCATCCCCGCGACCTCCTGGTAGAAGTTGTCGATCGCTTCGAGCCGGAGCCGGGCGAACCGCTGGGCGGACTGTCCCCCCTTCCGCTGTTTGCCGGGGACGAGCGAGGAGGCGGACTTGACCGCCTCGACGCGCTTGCCTTTCAGCCAGCCGACGTTGGCCTCACGCCGGTCTAAGACGATGAGCCCGAAGAGGCCGGTGTCTTCGAGCATGTGCTCTAGCGGCTCGGTGAGGAACTCCGAGTCGCAGTGGTACCGGAACGACTCGACGGGCTGGGGCGGCGATTCGAGGGTCCGGGTGACCATGTCGGTCTGGCCGCCGCCGGCGTCGATGGCGCCGGAGAAGATCACCATCCCGTTTTCCGGTGGGTAGGTGTCGTAGTAGCGGAGCCGGTCTTTGATCGAGGTCAGCGCGTCTTGAACCGCCGTCCGCGTCTGCTTGGACTTGATGTTGGACGCCTCGCTGTGTTCCTGGGTGACGTGCGCGACCACGTCGGAGACCTGCCGATCCTCGGGGATGTAGATGGTGACGAGCTGCGTCCCGGAGCCCTCGAAGTCTCGGAGCTCCTCGATGACCTTGCGGAACTCGTACTTCCGCCGGTCCTCGCTCGCCGCTTGGGCGTCGCTACTCATTACCCGAACTACGGCGGCGTGCGTGTAAGTAAGCTTTGACCTCCCGACCGACGCGAAGAGATCGGGAGACCCCGACCGTCTCTCGGAGAGTGTTTTATAAGTAGACGCGGCGGTGCGCGCTGCGAACTGCCAGTTGGAACCGCTACCGTTCGACGGGAGCGTCGCTCCCGTGTTACATCGACTCGGGCGCTTCGACCCCGAGCACGTCGAGTGCGTTCGCCATCGTGTGTTTCGCGGCCGCGACGAGCGCGACGCGGGCGGCCCGCAGGTCCTCGTCTTCCGCCGTGACCACCGGGCACTCGCGGTAGAAGGCGTTGTACGCGTCGGCGAACTCGCGGGTGAACGTCGCGATGGTGTGCGGTTCGAGATCCGTCGCCGCCGACTCGATGACGGCCGGGAAGCGCGCCACCTCGCGAAGGAGTTCGCGGGCCGCGTCGGTCTCGAAGACCGTAGCGTCGACGGCGAGCGCGTCCGCGTCGACGCGTTCGCCCGTCACGCCCGGCACCTCGACGCCCGCGGCGGCGGCCTCCTGTAAGATGCCACAACACCTCGCGTGGACGTACTGGACGAACGGGGCGGACTGGCCCTCGAAGTCGAGCGCGTCGTCCCATTTAAACGTGATCGCCTTCGCGGGCTGTTTCGAGACGATGTCGTACCGGACCGCCCCGATCCCGACCTGCGAGGCGATGCGTTCGACGTCGGCCTCGGACAGGTCGTCGTCGCGGATCCGGTCGTCCATCCGGGTCTCGACCGCCTCGCGGGCCCGGTCGACCGCCTCGTCGATCAGGTCGTCGAGCATCACGCCGGTGCCCTCTCGCGTGGACATCTTCCCCTCGGGGAGGTTCACGTACGAGAAGATGAGGTGGTCAAGCTGGTCGGTGTCGTTGCCGAGCAGTTCGAGCGCCGCGTCGAGCTGGTCGGCCTGCAGTTTGTGGTCCTCGCCGAGGACCGTGACGGCGCGGTCGTAGTTTTCGAACTTCCACTCGTGGTGCGCCAGGTCGCGGGTCGTGTACAGCGAGGTGTCGTCCGAGCGAAGGAAGACGAGATTCTTCTCGATCCCCCAGTCGTCGAGCGCGAGCTGCCACGCGTCCTCCTCGTAAACCGCGTGATCGGTCTCCTTGAGCCGCGCCGCCACCTCGTCGGTCGACCCGTCGCGCATGAACCGCGTCTCCTTGACGAACTCGTCGAACTCCGCGGGGAGCCGCGCGAGACACGCCTTCATCCCGCCGAGAACCGCGTCGACGACCTCGCCGACGCGCTCGAAGGTCGCCTCGTCGCCGGCTTCGAGCCCCTGGAGGATCTCGGCGATCTCCGCCTCGGCGGCCTCGACCGCGTCCTCGTCGGCCTCATTTAAGTACGCGTTCCCCTTGCGGTAGTACCGGACCAGGTCGTACTCGGCGCGGTCGCGGGCCGGCTCCTCGTCGAGGTCGGCTTCGTCGAACCGCTCGTACGCCCAGGTGAACACGGCCATCTGCCGGCCCGCGTCGTTGACGTAGTAGTGGCGGTCGACGTCGTAGCCGGCGTAGTCGAGGAGGTTCGCCACCGCGTCGCCGACGATGGGGTTGCGGGCGCGGCCGACGTGGACCGGCCCGGTCGGGTTCGCGCTGGTGTGTTCGACGACCACCGAGGTGTCGCGGTCGGGGAGCGAGCCGTACGCCGCGTCTGCGGCGGCCGCGTCGAGCGTGTCGACGAGGTACTGCTCGCCGGCGTGGAAGTTGATGTAGGGGCCGGCGGTGTCGACCGCGGCGACGTAGTCGGCGCCCTCGATGTCGACCGCGTCGGCGACGGTCGCCGCCACGTTCGGCGGCGCGTCGCCGACCACGCCCGCGAGTCGGAAGGCGATGCTGGAGGCGAGCGTCGCGTCCATGTCGTCGGGCGGGCGTTCGATACCGAGGTCGTCGGTCGGGAGATCCAACGCGTCGAGCGCGTCGCCGAGCGCGTCGGCCACCTCCGACCGGAACTGCCGGAACATACCGTCTGTTCGTGGGTCGGCATAAAAGGCCCTTCCGAAGCGACGGCGAGAAGCCGGGTCGGCGGATCGGTCGAGACCGAAAGCGGTCGGAGCCGCGTCAGAGCCCGTCTTCCCCGCCCTCCTGAGCGAGCATCACGATCATCGAGAGCCCGGAGATGAGCAAAAGCAGGAGGGTCGGGACGACGGCGTACTGGTAGAGCCCGGACTCCTGTGCCCGCCAGATCTGCGAGACGATGGTCTCGAAGCCGGTGGGCCGGAGGATGAGCGTGACCGGCAGCTCCTTCATCGTCGTGAGGAACACGAGCGCGGCGCCGGCGACGATGCCGGACCGGACGAGCGGGAACGTCACTCGGCGGAACGAGCCGAGAGAGGACTCGCCGAGCGCGCGGCTCGCCTCGACGAGCCGGGGGTCGACACCGAGGATCGCGGTCCGACTCGACCCGACGACCTGCGGGAGAAAGCGGATGACGTACGCGAACACCAACAGTGGGAGCGTCTGGTAGAGCCACGGGAGGTACCCCGACCCGAAGTAGACTAAGGCGAGCGCCAACACGATTCCGGGGACCGCGAAGCCGACGTACGTCACCCGCTCGAACAGCGTCGACAGCGGCGAGTCGTGGGTGGCGGCGAAGTACGCGATGGGGATGGCCGCGATCGCGGCGACGAGGGCGGCCGCCGCGGCGACGGACACCGAGTTGAGCGCCTGAACCCACTCGAACGCCAGCGAGGGGCGACGCCCGGCGTCGGTTCGGAGGAACCACAGAAAGAGGATCCAGAGCGGGACGAGGAGCGCGACGGCGGCCACCGACGCGGGAAACAGCGTCGCCGGCCAGCGCCACCGCCCCAGGCTGACGAGCCGGTCGGTGCGGCCGGCGTCGTCGCCGTGAGCCGTGCGATCGGAGCGAACGAACCACTCCAAGGCGAGGACGACGAGGACGACGGCGAGGAGTTGCAGGGAGAGCAGCGCGGCGTAGTCGCTCCCGAAGGAGTTGTACTCGACGTATATCTGGCGGGTGAACACGGGGAGCCGCATGATCGTCGGCGTCCCGAAGTCGGAGACGGCGTACAGCGCCGCGAGGAGCGACCCGGCGGCGATCGACGGGCGGATGACGGGGAGCGTCACCCGGCGGAACGCCTCCAGCCGCCCGTGGTTCAGCGTGCGCGCCGCCTCGATCAGCGTCGTGTCGAGCGTGAGGAGGGACGCGCGGGTCGTGAGGTAGACGTACGGGTAGGTGTACAGCGTGATGACGAGGATCGTCCCCGGAAGCCCGTAGATCTCGGGGAGCCGCTCGACGCCGAGGGGCACGAGCAGGTCGCGGAACTCGCCGCGCGGACCGAACGCGGAGACGAACGAGAACGCGCCGACGTAGCTCGGTACGACGAGCGGGAGCGCGACCGCGATCGACCAGAACCGTCGGAAGGGGAGGTCGGTCCGCGCTGTCAGGTACGCGAGCGGGACGCCGAGCAGGATCGAAAAGCCGGTGACCCCGCCCATGAGCAGGAGGCTGTTCACGAGCACGTCGGCGGTTTGGACGCTGAAGAGCAGCTCGACGGCTCGCGAGCGCTCCACCGTGACGGCGCGGATAACCAGCCACGCCAGCGGGAGCACGAGCGTCGCGGCGATGGCGGCCGAGAGGAGGGTGAGACCCACCGGTAGTCGACCGTCGCCGTCTGTCATGGCGTCGCGGATCCGGCGTGTCCAGCTCATAATCCGGAGAGGGGTTCGTAGCGGTGGAAGGCCGCACCGACCGTTACCAGTTGCGATTCACTCGTCGCTTAGGTCCGACGGATATAATACTTTAGGGCTACCTAAACCGACCATGGAACTGACGCGGCGCGACGCGGTGGCCGCGCTGGGCGCCCTCGGGGCGGCGGGAGGCGCCGCGCTGGCCACCGCGAAGGCGGGCGACTCCCGAGCCGAGGGTCCCGACCTCGCCGACGAGACGACCACCCGCGCGTCGATGGCCGCCGTCGCGGCGGTCCTCTACCCGACGGCCGTCGACGGCGTGGACTCGTTCGTCGACGAGTTCCTCGACGGGCGGCTCGACGGGTCGGCACACGCCGAGGGGCTCCGGGCGGCCGTCGCCGAACTCGACGAGGCGGCGCGCGCGTGGCACGGGGCGCCCGTCGCCGACCTCTCCGAGGCCGACCGAGACAGGCTCCTCCGCGAGATCGGCGCCGACGTGGCCGACGAGGACCCGGAGGGAACGACCGCAGAGCGGGTCCGGTACTACGTCGTCAACGAGTTGCTGCTCGCGCTGTACGCCTCGCCGACGGGCGGCGAGTTGGTCGGCATCGAGAACCCGCAGGGTCACCCCGGCGGGGCCCAGAGCTATCAGCGAGGGCCGCGATGAGCGGAGGTCCGATCGACCGAACCCCGGTTTCGGACGCCGACGTCTGCGTGGTGGGCGCGGGACCGGCGGGCGCGCTCGTCGCGGACCGACTGGCCGCCGACCGCGACGTGGTCGTGCTCGACGCCGGGCCGCGGTTCGACCCCGCGGACCGACTCGCGCGACAGGAGCGGGCGATCCGGCCGAGCTACGGACGGCCCGACGTGTGGGACGTCGGCGGCGAGCGCGACGCGCACGCCAACTCGGGCGAGCGCGTCTACCCGCTGAACCACGCCCGCGTGAAGGGTATCGGCGGGTCGACGCTCCACTGGCAGGGGATGGTGATGCGGCTCCACGAGGCCGATTTCAACTCCGAGACAGAGCGCGGCGTCGGCGAGGACTGGCCGATCGAGTACGCCGACCTCCGCCCGTACTACGCGGCGGCCGAGCGCGAACTCGGCGTCGCGGGCGCGTCTGATAACCCCTACGCGCCGCCCCGCGAGGAGCCGCACCCCATGCCGGCGTTCGAGCCCTCCTACAGCGACTCGCTGTTCGCCGAGGCCTGCGAAGAGCTCGAAATCGACATGCACTCCGTGCCGAACGCGCGGAACTCGGAGGCGTACGACGGTCGGTCCGCCTGCGTCGGCTACGGCACCTGCCAGCCCGTCTGCCCGGCAGGCGCAAAGTACGACGCGACGGTCCACGTCGAGCGCGCGGAGACGGCCGGCGCGACGGTGATCGACCGCGCACCGGTCCAGCGACTCGAACACGCGGGCGACCGCGTCACGGCCGCGGTGTACGCGACGCCCGACGGCGAGACGCACCGACAGACGGCCGACGCCTTCGTCGTCGCCTGCGGCGGGGTGGAGACGCCCCGGCTCCTGCTGCTCTCGGCGTCCGACGCGTACCCGGACGGGCTCGCCAACTCCAGCGGGACGGTCGGGAAGTTCTTCATGGACCACCTGTTCGCGGGCGCCGGCGGCACCCTCGACGAGCCGACCCGACAGAACCACGTCGGCTTTTACACCAGCGCGTGCGACCAGTTTTACGACGAGGCGGACGAGTCGCTCGCGCCCTTTAAGTTGGAGTTTTTCAACTACGCCGGCCCCTCGCCCGTCGAGCAGGCGCTCACGGGCGAAGACTGGGGCGACGCGCTCCTCGACCGGCTCCGCGACGGCTACGGGACCCACATCGCGATGGGCGGGCTGGTCGAACAGCTCCCGCGGTCGGACAGCTACGTGACGCTCGATCCGGACCGCACCGACGACCACGGTAACCCCGTCCCCGAGATCCACTGGAGCGTCGACGACCGCGCGCTCCGGACCGTCGAGCGCGCGACGGAGATCCAACGCGAGATACTGGAGACGCTCGGCGCGGACGTCGAGTGGGTCGCCGGCCCGGACGCGACCGGCCCGGCGTACCACCACATGGGAACGACGCGGATGAGCGCGGACCCCGACGACGGCGTCGTCGACGCCGACTGCCGCACCCACGACCTGGACAACTGCTGGATCGCCTCCAGCAGCGTCTTCCCGACGGGCGGCGCGATGAACCCCACGCTGACTATCGCCGCGCTCGCGTTGCGCGTCGCCGACGACCTCGACGACTGGCTGGCCGCCGCGTAATGACGGCTGGATTCCACTATTTTAGGTAAACCTAAAAACTCAAGTGCGTGCGACCGGAGTTGTGGGTAATGAGCGACTCAGCGCAGGTGACGAACGGCTCCGCGACGGCCGTCACCGACGATTCGACCGAAAGCGACGACAGCGAGACGAGTGACACGAGCGCGACCGCCGACGGGCCGTACACCTTCGACGACCTGAGCGTCGTGATGGGGACCTACAACGAGGAGGCGGCTATCGGCACCGTCCTCGACGACATCGAGCGCGTCACGGACGGCCGCGCCGAGGTCGTCTGCGTCGACGGCTCCTCGGACGACACGCCCGAGATCGCCCGCGAGCACGGCGCGACGGTGATCGAACAGGAGCCCCAGGGGTACGGCGTCGCGGTCAAAGAAGCGATCGAGACCCCCGACCGCCCGGTCGTCGTCACCACCGACTGCGACGACACCTACCCGATGGACGCGCTGCCGGCGTTTCTCGACGAGATCAACGACGGCGCGGACGTGGTCAGCGGCGACCGGCTCTACCACGGCGCGGCGGCGATGCCGGCGTTCAACCGCTTCGGGAACCAGTCGTTCGCGGCGGTCGCGTCGCTGCTCATGGGCGAGCGCGTCCACGACACCACGACCGGCATGCGCGCGTACCGGCGCGAGGTCATCCAGGACATCAGTTGGACCGAGAACACCGGCCTCTCCGCCGAACTGCTGATCCGACCGCTGATGCGCGGCTACGACGTGCGCGAGCGACCGATCGAGTACGCCGAGCGACTCGGCGAGACGAAGCTCGACCCGATAGAGGGCGGCGCCGCCATCGCGAAGTCGATCGTCACCGTCTGTCTCGAAGAGCGCCTCCGGCGGTTCTAAGCGCGAAGCAGGGTTTCGGCGGCCAGAGAACTCTTTTAAATACCGCAGACCGCCTGCGTCGGTTACTTATAAACGAACGCGGTCAGTTGGCAGTCATTTATAAACGACGGCCACACCGCCGGAGGCCGTGACCGCGGAACTGCGGGGAGCCGCTGCTCCCCGACCAGCGACGCCTCAGCGAGCGTCGCTCGCTTCCGCGGCCGTCTCGAAGCGCACCCACTCCGCGTGCGCGTCCGGGTCGTCCGGGAGGTACGTCCCTTCGGTCCCGCAGGCGGTGACCAGCCGACACACCGAGCGCTCGGGCGGCCAGACGACCTCGACGCGGTCGCCCTGGACTCTCGCCGTCGCCTCCTGTCGGTACGTGAACGTCGCGCCGGTCGGGTCGACGAGCGTCACCGTGACGAGGACCTCGTCGCCCGCGGCGGCGACGGGGACGGTCGTGTTCGGCGCGCCGGCCAGCCGCGCCCCCTCCGGGCGCACCGACCAGTCGACGGTGAGCGAGTCGCCGGGGTCGCTCACGGCGTACTGCGCGACCGCGTCGCCGTCGGCGCGGACCGTCTCCACCCGAACCTGCGCGGTCGCGACGCGCTCGGGGACGCCGACCGTCGTCGTCGCGTCGACCCGAGCCCCCTCGCGGACCGCGAGCGATTCGAGTTTCGGGTCGACCTGCCGGGACGGGTCCGGCGTCCACTCGCCCTGATACGCGTATCGGCGGAGGTCGCGGTCGGGGTACGCGTCGATCACCGCGAAATCCTCGACCGGGTCGCGGTCGAGCGCGTACACCACCGGCCCGTCGAGCCCCGGCTCGTTCCGGAGCGTCTGGAACGGGTGGCTGAGCCACTCGCCGTACGGCGTGGGGACGAAGACGAGGTCGTCGTCGAACGACGCCGACTCGACCGGCTCGTAGGCCGTCTCGTACTTGTCCGCGTGGGCCGCGTGCCGGTCGAGCGGCGCCTCGACGGCGGCGGCCGCCCCGAGCGTCCCGCCGACGAGCGCGAGCACCGCGATGGCGACGACGGCCGCCCGCGCCGACGCCGGAGTGAACCGCGCGGCGAGCGGGGCGCGCAGTCGCTGGAGCCGCTGGCCGGCGGCGACGACGGCGACGCCGCCGAAGACGGACAGCGGGACGAGGAGGTCGAAGTGGTAGAACGGCCCGAAGCCGGCGACCAGTCCGTCGGTCGGGTCCGAGAACGTCGCGAGGAGGTTGTTGGTCCCCCAGAAGAAGAGGTTCCCGACGACGACGCTCCCGACGACGCCGACGAGCAGGAGCCCGACGAGCCGCTCGAACCGGCGGGACGAGCGGTCCGCCGTACGCTCGGGCTCGGTGCCGAGCGCGCGCCGTCCGCTCAGCCACCGTCGCGCGGCCACCGCGCCGCCGCCGAGCGCGAGCAGCGTGCCGAGCGGTCCGGCGACGACCCATCGCGTGACGAGGTACCACAGCCCGTACCCGTTCGAGCGAAGCGCGAGCGCCGGGGTGTACTCCTCGGCGTGGCCGAGGATGCGACGCTCGCCGAACCCCGGCCCGTCCATCGGCGCGAACGCCTCGTAGGGGAACGTCAGGGGGGCGCCGGTCATCCGGTAGTTGTACGCGAGCGTGACGCCGACGAAGAGCGTCCCGAAGAGCGCCGTGAGCCCGTGGCGGCGAACCGGGCCGGGAAGCGAGGCGGGAGAGACCCCCGCCGCGCGAACCGATCGAGCGACCTGGACGAGCGCGTGGAGGATGAACGGCGCCGCGAAAAGCACCGCGGTGAACGGCCGGGCGAAGAAGGCGATACCGATGGCGACGCCCGCGAGCCCCGCGAGGGGGAGGGACCGGTCGCGGACCCCGCGGAGGTACGCCACGGCGAAGAGCAGGTTGAAGAACGTCGTCGGCGCGTACGGGAGAAACACCGACCCGGTGACGAGCGCCAGCGGTGAGAGGGCGAAGAGGACGGCGGCCGCAAGCCCGACGCGGCGGTCGAAGGCCGTCCCGCCGAGGAGGTACACGAGGGCGGCGTTCCCGGCAGCGACGACCGCGAGCGTCACCCGCGGCTCGTCGAACAGCCACATCGAGACCGCGTACATCGCGGCGGGCACGGGGTTGTACTTCGGGTAGAGCCGCCCGCCGTCGTCGACGAAGAACCACGGGTGGACGGCGTCGGCCAGTTCGCCGGCGTGGAGCTCCAGCTGTCCGGAGAGCAACAGCGCGGCCTGCATGAGGTACACCCCCTCGTCGTGGTTGACGGAGTGGCGGGCGAAGACGGTCGCGGCGACGGTGAAGGTGAGCGCGCCGGCGGCCGCGGCGACGATGGCGGCCCCGAGCGTGAGGCTGTCGGCGCCGGCGATCTGAGCGCGTCCCCACCGCACGAGGCGTCGTGTGAGTCGGCGCGGCGCGGCGGAGTCCGAACGGGAAGGCACGGAAGGCAGTCAGCGAGAGCCTAGACCTCGGCGCCGGCGTCGCGCATGAGGTCGATGGTCGCTTCTAGATCCGACAGCTCGGTCAGATCGATGTCGGGGACGTCGAGCTCGTCGATGGTCGGCAGGTTGCCGACGGGTTCGACATCGGGGATGAGCGGGTACTCGAAGGTCGAGCGGGCGAAGTAGTCCTGCGCTTCGGCCGACAGCAGGTGCCGAACGAAGTTCTCCGCGAGCGTCGCGTCGCTGGCGGTGTCGACGACCGCGGCGCCGGCGACGTTGAACACCGCGCCGGCGTCGCCGCTCGTGAACGCGGTGTCGATCGACGCCTCGGGGTTGCCGTCGAGGACGCGCTGGATGTAGTAGTGGTTAGTGAAGGCGGCGTCTATCTCGCCGTCGGCGATCCCCTGACACGCGGCGAACTCGTTGTTGTAGGGCGTGATGCCGGACTCGACGACCGATTCGACCCACTCGCGAGTGGCCTCCTCGCCCTCGATGATCCGCATCGCGGTGACGAACGCCTGACAGGAGCCGTACGACGGCGCCCAGCCGAGGTCGCCGTCGAACTCGTCCGGGAACGCCATGATGTCGTCGGGAATCCCCGACTCGGAGAGCGAGTCGGTGTTGAACGGGACGGTGCGCGCGCGGCCGGAGGTCCCGATCCACTGCTCGGTGGTGAACTCCGAGCGAACCATGCCGGTGACGTCCTCGGAGAGCGACTGCGTGCGCCCCGCATCGGCCAAGGCGCCGAGCGAGCCGGCGTTGACCGAGTAGAACACGTCGGCTCTCGATCCCTCGCCCTCGTTGGTGATGGTGTTTACCAGGTCCGTGGCGCCGCCGTACCGGACGTTCAGTTCGAAGTCGTCGTACAGCTCCTCGATGTACGTGACGAGTTCGCCGACGAGGAACTCGCCGCGTCCGGAGTAGACCGTGAGTTCGCCCGAGAGGTCCGGCATCTCGCTCATCGACGTGCCGCCCGGCGCGTCGCGGCCCGCGCGTCCGGAGCCGATCTGCCCGATCGACGAGCCGCCGTCCGCGTCGTCGTCTTCGTCGTCGCTCTCCGTGCCCATACAGCCGGCGAGGCCGGCGACGCCGAGGCCGCCCGTGGCAGCCAGGAACCGTCGTCGGTCAACGCCGTCGCCGTCGGATGTGAGTCTCGTCATGTGTTTTAGGGTGACCTAAATACTCTTAGTGGTGTCGATTCAGTCGTCCGCGGCCGCCGGCGCTCGGCGGATCGCGTCGAGGCAGTCGAGCCAGTCGCGCATGTACTCGCCGCAGTGGTTGAGGAACGCGCCGTTGTTCCACTCGGAGAAGTCGCCGTCCGCGAGGGCGTCGGCCATCGCGTCGAAGACGGCCGCGTACGAGTCGGCGTCCGCGCCCGCCTCGTCAACGACTTCCCAGACGTGTTCGTTCAGCTCCAGCCCGGCGACCTCGTTCGCGAGGTCGTCGAACGTCGACCGCGCGGCCTTGTTGTGTTCACAGAGCGGGTCGCCGTTGTAGATGCGCTTGCCGAGCACGTCGCAGGCGCGCTTTAAGAAGAGGCCCGACCAGATATCGTCGAACCGCCCGACGTCCCACTCGTTGTCGTCCATCGGCAGCTGGTAGAACGCGGGGATCACCTCGCGGCGGAACGCGAGGTTCATCGAGCAGACCGTGAGGTAGTTGCCGCGGGCGGCGACGAAGTCCTCGCCGAAGTCGGCGGCGCTCGTGCGCGTCTGCGCCTGTCCCTCCAAGTCGCCGTCCATCAGGATGCGGACCGCGTCGAGGTCCGGGACGTTCGTCCACAGCCCCTGCGAGGCGACGACCTCGCCGGCCTCGACGTCGACCGCGTCGGTCTCGACCGTCTCGTCCATCGCCGAGTAGGGGTACCCACGGGGGTAGAGCCCGTGCTCGTCCGCGTCGTCGTAGAGGACGTTCACCCAGTCCTCGTCCGAGCGCACGCGCTCGATTTCGCCCTCGAACGCGAGGTTCTCCATGTGACGGCCGAAGTAGTCCACGTCGTCGTGGGGGAGCGTGTCGTCGTCGATGAAAACGCCGTAGTCGAAGGCGCTGTCGGCCCACATATAAAGGAGGCCGAAGCTCGTCTCGGCGTGGCTCGCGGCCGGAACGACGTGCCCGTACTCCGCGACGCCCTGGGACTCGTACCACTCCTCGCGGCGACTCCCGTCGAACACTTCGCCGGAGACGTCGAGGTCGTCGAGCATGGCTCGCATCTCCTCGACGTCACAGAAGTCCTCGGTGACGAGCACGAAGTGCAGTCGGGACACGTCGAACCCGTGAGTGCGGGCGTTGGCGACGTACTCACGGAGACACTCGTACTCGCGGATCGTGGGGACGATGACACAGATGTCCCCGCTCGCAGCGGTTGAACGGCTGTCTTCCATATCCCCTTGTTTTTAGGCTAGCCTAAAAGTCTGATGATCCGAGGTTCGACGACTCGCGCTCGCCGTCCGTCGTCGGCCCGGCGGTCGGCGACAGCCCGAGCGAGAGCGCCGCGACTCCGCCGCCGACGAGCGTCACCGCGTTTTTCAGCGCGTGGTCCAGTATCGCGGCCGCGAGCGCCGTCTCGACGGGCAGTCCGGTCGCGCCGACGACGAGGCCGGTGAACGCCGCCTCGTACAGCCCGATGCCCCCCTGCGAGAGCGGGAGCACCTTCGCGAGGTTGCCGACGCTGACGGCGAGGGTCCCGACGACGATCAGCGTCGCCGGCGGGACGCCCCCGCCAGCGCCGCCCGTGAGCGCCGCCAACACGAACACCGCCGTCAGCACGTCGAGCGCCCAGACGACGGCGCTCCAGCAGAACACCGCGCCGAGCAGCCGCGGCGCGGCGGCGACGACCCGAACCGAGGCGCCGAAGCGGACGGCGGCGTCAACGACCCGTTCGACCTTGGGACGCGAGACCCGAGCGCGGAGCGCGGGTCCGAACCGGCGGTCGCTCCGCGCGACGGCGACGACGACGACGGAGAACGCCGCGGCGACGGCGGCGATGCCGCCCGCGGCGGCGAGGGCGGTGGAGGGGGCGACCGACCCGACCGATTCGCCGCCGCCGGGCGACCGGCCCGTCAAGAGCAGGACGGCGAGCGCGGCCGCCCCGAGAGAGCCGATGGCCACGAGGTCGAACGCGCGCTCGACCGCGAGCGAGGCGACGCCGGTCGGGTACGGCACGTCTCGGCGCTCGTTGAGGAGGTACGCGCGGACGCCGTCGCCGGCCCGCGCGGGGATGGCAAGGTTCGCGGTCTGGCTCGCAAACACGGTTGCGGTGAGGAATCCGGTCCGGCAGCGCCGCCCCATCGCCGCGAGGATGTCGGCGTACCGTCGACCGCGGATCGGCCACGAGAGGAGGTAGACGGCGAGGCCCGCACCGAGGAGCGCGGGGTCGGCCGTGACCGCGGCCGTCGCGAGCGCGTCGGTGTCGAGGGTCCGGACCACGACGGCGACGCCCACCGCGAGGACGGCGACCGTGCCGACGAGGGTGAGTCGCTCCCGCGAGAGACTCCCGCGGAGCCGGTCTCGAACGCGGTCGTCGGTCATCGGATCGCGACCGTTCGACGGCGTTCAGCGGGTCGTTCGGCGTGCATACGTTAATTTAGGCTAACCTAAAACACTTAACGCTAACGGTCCGGGGCGTGTCGGGCGGGCGAACCGCCGGAACCCGTTTGTGCAGAGCGGTCGAACGGGAACACATGACGGTCTCAGACGCGTCGGCGGTCCGAATGTGGCTCGTCGAGCGAACGTACTCCGACGACGAACAGAACATGGTGATCCTCACGTACGCAACCGTGGACGGCGAGCGCTACTTCCGTAAAGAGCGGGCGCTCACGTCGTTCAGCGACGTGCGAGACACGACGGCCGGCCTCGATGCGGACCCGGAGAACGTCGGAGCGGTCACGGACGCGGCCGACCGCGAGCGCTACGCGACGGAAGCAGCGCGGATGGCCGAAACACACGACCCGGACGACGTCATCTGAATCGCCAGCGACGCCACGCACGGACTGACACAGCGAGCCGCCCAGAGAGACGTATCGTTTTACTCCTGCGGACCCAACGTGAGACGATGCGTGCGACCCTCGAAACGCTCGGAATCGCCCTCCTCCTCGCGTCGATACAGGCGGCGCTCGGCCTCGTCGGCCTCGCCGGCCTGTTTGCGCTGTCGACGCCGCTGTCCGTCGCGCCGTGGACCCTCGTCACCAGCGTGTACGCGCACGGGTCGATCGGCCACCTGCTCGCGAACGCGCTCGCGCTGCTCCTCGTCGGGCCGCTCGTCGAGCGTCGGACGACCCGCGGTCGGTTCCACGCGTTCGTCGTCGCCACTGGTGCGCTCGCCGGCGCGACGCAGGTGACGCTCGGCGGACTGCTCGGCCCGTCCGTCGCCGTCGTCGGACTGAGCGGGGCCATCTTCGCGCTCGGCGGCTACCTCCTCGCGGGCAACGTCGTGAGCGCGACCCTGTTCGACCGACTGCGGCTCTCCGCCAGAGCGCAGTTCGGGCTCTTCGGACTCGCCGCGGTCGGCCTCACGGCGATGACCGCTGCGCCCGGCGTCGCCCTGATCGCCCACGCCGTCGGCGCGTTTAGCGGCCTCGTGGCGGGGCGGGTCGGTCTCCTGGACGCTCGGTGAGCGGCAGACGGACGACGAGGGACGCGAACGGCGGCGCCGGCGCTAGCGGGTGTAAAGAAAACGAAGAGAGCGGAATACGCCCTAGCGCTTAGTCTTCGAGGACGATCTCGATGCTGACGTCGTTCGGCACTTGGACGCGCATCAGCTGGCGGAGCGCGCGTTCGTCGGCGTCGATGTCGATCAGACGCTTGTGGACGCGCATCTCCCAGTGCTCCCACGTCGCCGTCCCCTCACCGTCCGGGGACTTTCGCGACGGGATCTCGAGCGTCTTCGTCGGCAGCGGGATCGGGCCCGACAGGGCGACTCCCGTCGAGTCCGCGATCTCGCGGACGTCGTCGCAGATGTCGTCGAGGTCCTCGGGGCTCGTGCCGGCGAGGCGGACGCGTGCCTGCTGCATCGATTATCGCTCGTTGACTTCGAGCACCTTGCCGGCCGCGATGGTCTGACCCATGTCGCGGATGGCGAAGCTGCCGAGTTCCGGAATCTCGCCGGACGGCTCGATGCTGAGCGGCTTTTGCGGGCGCACGGTGACGACCGCGGCGTCGCCGGACTTGATGAAGTCCGGGTTCTCCTCGGCGACCTCACCGGACGAGGGGTCGATCTTCTGGTCGATCGACTCGATCGTACAGGCGACCTGCGCCGTGTGGGCGTGGAAGACCGGCGTGTATCCGGCCGTGATGACCGACGGGTGCTGCATGACGACGATCTGCGCCTGGAACGTCTCGGCGACGCTCGGCGGGTCGTCGGCGGGACCACAGACGTCGCCGCGACGGATGTCGTCCTTGCCGATGCCGCGGACGTTGAACCCGACGTTGTCACCGGGCTCGGCCTTGGGCACTTCCTCGTGGTGCATCTCGACCGTCTTCACTTCGCCGCCAACGTCGGACGGCTGGAAGGAGACGTTGTCGCCGGTGTTGAGGATCCCGGTCTCGACGCGTCCTACGGGGACGGTCCCGATACCGGAGATGGTGTACACGTCCTGGATGGGGAGACGGAGCGGCGCGTCCGTCGGCGGCTCGGCCTCCGGCAGGTCGTTAAGCGACTCCAGCAGAGTCGGGCCATCGTACCAGCCAGTGTTGTCGGACTCCTCGGAGATGTTGTCGCCTTCGAACGCCGAAATCGGCACGAAGGTCGTGTCGTCGGTCGCGAAGCGGACCTGGTTGAGCAGGTTGTTGACCTCCTCGCGGACGTCGTCGTACGCGGACTCCTTGTAGTCGACGAGGTCCATCTTGTTGACGCCGATGATGAGCTCGTTGATACCCAGCGTGCGGGCCAGGAACACGTGCTCTCGGGTCTGCGGCGCGACGCCGTCGTCTGCCGCGACGACGAGGACCGCGTTGTCGGCCTGCGAGGCGCCCGTGATCATGTTTTTCACGAAGTCACGGTGGCCCGGACAGTCGACGATGGTGAAGTAGTACTGGTCGGTGTCGAACTCCTGGTGGGCGATGTCGATCGTGACGCCACGCTCGCGCTCCTCGGCGAGGTTGTCCATCACGTAGGCGAACTCGAAGCCGCCTTTGCCCTTCTCTTCGGCTTCTTCGCGGTGCTGCTCGATTACGTGCTCGGGGACGCTCCCCGTCTCGAAGAGGAGGCGACCCACGAGCGTACTCTTGCCGTGGTCGACGTGGCCGATAATGGCCAGGTTCTGATGCGGTTTGTCACTCATGGGGTAATCACGCGCTAAGGCGCTCTGTGAGTAGGTTTCGGTAGAATCCACTAAAACGGTTTCGATACGGCCCACAGACGATCGCGACGCGGTCGGGCGATTCTAGACAACGCGAGCCACGCCAGCCCGGCACACGGACCCGGCCGGATCAAAACTGCGAGACCGGAGACCCGGAGGCGACGAACCCCGGCGACCTACTCCAGTCGGCCGACATCGCCGAGCACCGCGCTCGCCGTCTCCGGACCGCCCGCGCCCCGCCCGGAGATGTTGAGCCGACCGGCGTGACTGGTCTCGATCTGGACGATGTTCTGCGTCCCCGAGACCGCGAGCGTTCCGTTTTCGGGGACCAACCGGGGAGCGACCCTGACCGTTTCGTCGGTCGCTTCGCCGATCAGTCGGACGGTCTGGCCGTCTTCGGCCGCGAGGCGAAGCGCGGAGCCCGGCACGTCGCGGATGCCTTTCACGTCCGCGTCGTCGAGGGAGAACTCGCGCGCGTCGTCCGGCGCGTCGGCCGCGCCGAACGAGAGGACGTTGGCGAGGATCACGCATTTAAGTGCCGCGTCGGTCCCGTCGACGTCGAACGAGGGGTCGGCCTCCGCGACGCCGAGGTCCTGCGCCTCCGCGAGCACGTGGTCGTAGTCGAGCCCCTCCGCGGCCATCCGGGTGAGAATGAAGTTCGCGGTCCCGTTGAGCACGCCCCGGACCGCGGTGACGTGGCCGGGTTCGAGGTCCTCCACCGTCGACACCGCGGGGATGGCGCCGCCGACCGTCGCCTCAAACCGGATGTCGCCCGCGCTCTCGGCCACGAGCGCGCGGAGGTCGCCGAACCGCTCCGCGACGGGACCCTTGTTCGCGAGGACCGCGTGGCGGTCGCGCTCCAGCGCGGTTCGGACGTGCGAGAAGCCCGGCTCGGCGTCGTCCAGCGTCGTCGGGGTCGCCTCGACGAGGGCGTCGTAGTCGGCCGCCAACACGTCGTCGGGGTCGTCGTCGCCGACGATGCCGCGCTCGGCTTTGCGGGCCACCACGGCGTCGGTGTCGACGCCCGCCCCGCGGCCCTCGGTCCCGTCGGCGACGACCGCGCTCGACGAGTCCGCGACCGCGACGACCTCGTGGCCGTACTCGCTCGCTAACTCGACCACGGAACGACCGACCGCACCGGCGCCGACGACGGCGATCCTCATGCGTCCACCCCCGTGAGCGGCTCGACGAGCCGCAAGTCCTTTTCGTCGGCCAGTTCTCGGACCGCCGCGAGGGCCGTCTCCGTCTCGCCGGCCCGCGCCTCGAGTCGAAGCCGCGCGCTCGACGCCTCCTCGGTTCCCTGCGGTGCCGCCAGCGACACGTCGGCGACCGACGCCGACTCGCAGGCCTCGATGCGCGAGAGCGTGTTGGAGAGGTCGGTGTCGATGAGGTGACCGAAGAGCAGGAGCGTCACTTCCTCGGCGTACCGCTCCGTTCCGGCCTGCATCACGTTTACCCCCTCGCTTCGGAGCGCCTCGACGATGCCCTCGAAGCGCTCCGGGGTCGCCTCGAAGTCGACCTCGACCGGAATCCGACCGCGGGGCGTCTTGTTCCCGCGCTCGTGGTAAATCGAGAGGAGGTTCCCGCCGTTGTCCGCGATCGGGTGGAGCGCGGCGAGCAGCTGCCCCGGCTCGTCGACGAGTTCGAGTCGCACCGTGTGCGTCGAGGGCGTCGCCGAGGCGTGGCCGCCGTCTGGCGACGGGCCGCTCGCGTCGGCTGCGCTGCCCTCCGGCGCCCCGTCGCGTCGGTCGCTCACGCCGCCACCCCCGACCGGGCGCACCCGCGAGAGCGCGGCGCGTGCTGACACGGTCCTGTGCCCGACGTGGAGCGGTCGCTCGGTGGCTCCGTCGCGGTGCGCCGGGGTGGATTCGTGCCCGTTTGCATACCTCTACGGAGTCGGACGATCGGGTATAAGCCTTCGGCGATGGCAGGCGTTGCCTCGCCCTCCGGAGTGCCAACGCGGCGCACAGTCGCGTCGCTACCCCGACAGAAACAGAGAGAAACCGCAGGAAGACCGCAGACCGCGTCGTCGACTCAGATTAGATGTAGTCGATCGACTGCGGCAGTTCGAGCTTCATACCCTTGCGCTCGCGGATCTCCATGATCTTCTCGCGCTGGAGGTTGTCGACGAGCACGCGGAAGCCCGCGTTCTCCGTGTTCCACGAGGCGCGGCCCTCGGTGGCCGAGCGGATGTCGGAGGAGAAGCCGATCATCTCCTCGACGGGCGCGATGCCCTCGACGACCATCAGGTCGCCCTCTTGGTACATGTCGTCGACGCGGCCGCGACGACCCTGGATCTCACCGGACGCGGCGCCCATGTGCTCCGAGGGCACGTCGATCCGGACGTCCTGGATCGGTTCGAGCAGGCGGACCTCGCCGTCGATCAGCGAGCGGTGGACCGCGTCGCGAACGGCGGGGATAACCTGCGCGGGCCCGCGGTGGATGGTGTCCTCGTGGAGCTTCGCGTCGTGCAGGCGGAACAGCGACCCCTGGACCGGCTCGGCGGCGAGCGGCCCGTCGTCGAGCGCCTCCTGAAGCCCCTCCAAGACGAGCTCCATCGTCTCGTTGAGGTGCTGGATCCCCTTCGTGTCGTCGATGAGGATGTTCGTCCGGTGGATGTCCTCGACGTTCTGGGAGGTGTCTTTGTCCATGCCGGCGTCCTGTAGCGCCTCGCGGCGCTCCAGTTCGGGCATGTCCATCGAGACCTCGCCGAGCTGGATGGCGTCGACGATCTCCTGGTCCATCGGCTCGACGGTGATGTAGAACTTGTTGTGGCGGTTCGGCGACTGCCCCTCGACCTCGCGGGAGGTCTCCTGGGGCTGCTCGCGGAAGACGACGATCGGTTCGCCGGTGATGACCGGAATGCCCTGATTGTCGCGGATCCGCTGGGTGATCACTTCGAGGTGGAGCTCGCCCTGCCCGCTGATGAGGTGCTCGCCCGTGTCCTCGTTGATCTCGATCTGGATCGTCGGGTCCTCCTTGGCGACCTGCTGGAGCGTCTCGATGAGCTTCGGCAGGTCGTCCATGTTCTGGGCCTCGACGGACTTCGTGATGACCGGCTCGGAGATGTGCTCGATCGACTCGAACGGCGTCATCTCCACGGAGGAGACGGTGGAACCGGCGATCGCGTCACGCAGGCCGGTGACCGACGCGATGTTCCCGGCGGGGACGTGACCCACTTCCTCGCGCTCGGACCCCATGAAGAGGCCGACGCTCTGGATGCGGTTTTTGCCCGCCGTCCCGGAGACGTACAGCTCCTGGCCTTTCTCCAGCGTCCCGGAGAAGACGCGGCCCGTCGCGATTTCGCCCGCGTGCGGGTCCATCGAGATGTCGGTGACCATGAAGACGACATCGCCGTCTTCGTCGACCAGCTGCATCCCCTCGGCCAGCTCGGTGTCGGCGTCGCCGCGCCAGATGCGCGGGACACGGCGGGGCTGGGCGTCGACCGGGTTCGGGAAGTGCTCACAGACCATGTCGAGCACGACGTTCGAGAGCGGCGTCCGCTCGTGGAGCTCCTCTCGTTTGTCGTTCTGCTCCAGGTCCATGATGTCGCCGAAGTCCATGCCCGTCCGCTGCATCGACGGCATGGAGACGCCCCACTTGTACAGCGCGGAGCCGAACCCGACCGTGCCGTCCTCGACGGAGACGGTCCAGTCCTCGGGGATGTCCTCCATGTTCTCGGCCATCCCGCGGATGAGCTCGTTGACGTCGGCGATAACCGACATCAGCCGCTCTTGCATCTCCTGGGGCCCCTCCTGGAGCTCGGAGATGAGGCGGTCGACCTTGTTGATGAACAGCGCCGGCTTCACGCCCTCGCGGAGCGCCTGCCGGAGCACCGTCTCGGTCTGGGGCATGGCGCCCTCGACGGCGTCGACGACGACCAGCGCGCCGTCGACCGCGCGCATCGCGCGGGTGACGTCGCCACCGAAGTCGACGTGGCCCGGCGTGTCGATGAGGTTGATGAGGTGGTTGGTGTCCTCGTACTCGTGGGTCATCGAAACGTTCGCCGCGTCGATGGTGATGCCGCGCTCCTGTTCGTCCTCCTTCGTGTCCATCGCGAGCTGCTCGCCCGCGGTGTCCTGGGAGATCATGCCGGCGCCAGCCAGCAGGTTGTCGGACAGGGTCGTCTTCCCGTGGTCGACGTGGGCAGCGATGGCGATGTTCCGGATGTTCTCCGGGGCGTCCATCAGCCGCTCGCACTCTTGAACGATCTTCTTGCGTCGGCCCATTATACCGTTCGTTACCGACAGCAGGGTCAAAAGGGTAGTGTTTCGTCTCGGCCGTTTCGACGGGGATCACCCCGGATCGCCGCCGATTTCGTGTCGGTGAGTCTCACGATCTCCGTGCGTATCGGCCACGCGATTCCCGTCCCGGTCGGCCACGCGATCCGTGGTCGCCCGGTGTCGTAACCGACCGGACCCATCCGCGGTCATTTAAGTAGCCGCTCCGAGACGGAGGCGTATGAGCGAAACGCTCTCACGGCTCGTCGACAGCGGCGTCGTCGCGGTGTTGCGCGGAGTCGAGGCCGACCAACTGATCGAGATCACGGAGGCGTTACGCGAGGGCGGCGTGACCGCCGTCGAGATCACCGCCGACACCCCCAACGTCGCCGAAAAGCTCGGCGAGGTCGCCGGGTCGTTCGACGACGAGGTCGTCGTCGGCACGGGGACGGTCCTCGACAGCGAGACTGCCCGGACCACGTTGATGGCCGGCGCGGAGTTCGTCGTCTCGCCGAGCCTCCACGAGGACGTCATCGAGACGTGTAACCGCTACGGCGCGGTCAGCGCGCCCGGCGTGATGACCCCGACCGAGGCCATCCGCGGCTACGAGGCCGGCGCCGACTTCGTGAAGGTGTTCCCCGCGAAGACCGTCGGGCCGGACCACCTCGGCGCGATGAAGGGCCCGCTCGGCCAGATCCCGATGATGCCGACCGGCGGCGTCGGCCCCGGCAACGCCGCCGACTACATCGAGGCTGGTGCGTTCGCTGTCGGCGCCGGCGGCGCCCTCGTCGACTACGACGCGGCCGCGCGCGGAGATTACGAGGAGATAACCGAGACCGCCCGGACGATGACGCAGGTCGTCGAGGACGCGCGCGGCGGCGACTGAGGCGAGGCGACAGCGACGATCTACTTATAAATAAGGCAACAGCAGCGGCGGCGCGCGCCTCCGAGTGGCCGACAGGCCACGAGGAGCGCCGTGCGAGGGAGTCGGCCGACCGGAGGGAGGCCGACGAGGCTGGGGAGGTGTGAGGCGCGGTTGCGGTGTGGGGTGGGACCCAAAGGGGAAGCCGCGAGGGCGAAGCACGCCGCAGTAAGCACCGCAGCGAGTGAGCGAAGCGAACGAGCGAGGCGCGCAACAAGGAGCGCGAGCCGTCGCGGCTTGGGCTTTGGAGGCATTCACCGGCGGTCCGTCGCGGCTTGCTTTGGAGGCATTCGCCGGCGATCCGTCGCCAACCGTTTATTAACGAGCGACTGGGGCTTTGGAGATGGTCGCCGTCGTTCTATGATCAACTATTTATCAGCGACCAGCGACACCAGCCACCGTTTACAACACTTCAACAGCCGCATTCCAGTCTCGATCTGCTACATAAAGTCCGCGATGCCCGACTGTTTGTTGGTGTCGTCTTCGAATATCGACTCTAACGACTGGTCTAACACCTTCAGCCGCTGTTTCGTGTAGGGCCGGCAGTCGAATCGGTCGGCCACCTCGATGGCGGTGTCGACGTACTTGCTCACCGACCCCTCGTGAACGGTCAGGTTCACGCGGCCGCCGCACTCGCGGCAGTCGCCGGTCAGGGGCATCCGCCGATACTTCTCGCCGCAGTCGAGACACCGCGTTTCCTGACGCGAGAACGCGCGGAGGTTCCCGATGATGTCCGGCAGGAAGTGGTACTCGATCACGCGCTCGGCCACGTCCGTCTCGTCGACCGCGCGCAGTTTCCGGGCCAGCTCCAGCTGGGCGTCCATCTTCTCCATCATGTCGCCGAGCGTCTTGTACGCCGAGAGGTCCGGCCCCATCGCGATGTCGGTCGTGTCGTGAGTGTGGCCGAACCCGTGATACTCCGCGTCGGTTCCGAGGGTGTCCTCGCCGATCTGGATCAGGTCCTCGACGGACTCCGGGTCGGCCATCTCCAGGGTCGCGTCGTAGAACTCGCGGGGGTACTCCCGCGCGATGTCGACGTTGTGCGCCTCGTCGTCGATTTCGGACGGATCGATCCGCGATGACATGACGAGCGGCGCGTCCATACGACCGCCGCGCTGGTCCGGCAGGAATGTTTTCGAGAAGTTGAGAAGTCCGTCCATGAGGAGCATGACGCAATCCTCGTCACCGTCACACTGATCGGCTGATAAATCGTTCGCGACGAGAGAGTGCGTGTCCTCGACAGTGAGGCAGTACACGTAGTTGACGTCACTCTCAACGATCTCGATCTCGTCAACAGCTTCGACGAGATACTGACCAGATCCTCCGTCAGACACTCGCGACACGTACGGGTCAACTGACGAGACGTTGTCCGCGAGCAGATCTGCTTTGCGAGAGAGGTGAAAACCGACGGATTCGGCGAATCGAACTGCTTCCTGCGAAGAGACGACGATAACGTACGTCTGTGCGTTCAGCCGCATATCACTCTCATCGTAGAACTCGGGGAACTTCTTATAGAGCCTAACCCGTTCTGGGCGATCGACCGTGGCGTGAATGCCGAGGCGTCGGAGTAAAGCGAGGGTGTCCTCTCGGAGCTCCTCGCTCACTGTCGTGGCCGTGATTCGGAGCGATTTCTTGTCAACACCGCCGTCACCACTGAAGTATCCGCTTAGGTATGCCCCGACAATGTCTTCCGATGCGTCAAATATCGAGTCGGGGACGCGCTTCGTCTCTGCGTACACGCCCGCATCGAGTACCGAATCGAAGAAGGCACGCAGGAGACGACCGGATACAGTGACCTTCGCGTGATTCTCCTCGTACGGGTCGACGCCGAACTCGTCGCGCAGAACGTTGAGGAAGAACTCTCTCGCTTCCGTTTCGGTTCCACAGATGGTCGTCTGGTGGATCGCCCCCTTCGGCGTTTCCTGTTCGCGAGCGAATCCCTCGGCCGCGTAGTAACCGAGTAGTGTCGCGACCCGGTCATTAAGATGGACGATCCGGTCGATCTCGGTTCGATCGCGTTTCATACCGAGCGTCACGTCATCGGGGACAAACGCGAGAAGTTCATCGGTCGAGGAGAAGCACTGCTGTAGGTACGACGCGGGGAAACTCTCCCGGTATAAGTAGTTACTCAGTGTCTTCTTGTTCGTGTCGAACACCCCGGTCATGCTCTGGAGCGGGTAGAACCGTCCGTCCCAGTCGTCCGCGAAGGTGTCCTCGAAGAGATCGTACAGCCGATCTTTGTCTAGTCCCTTTATCATGAGGCGGTCAGTCGGGACCGCTTCGGATCGGATAAATTCGGCGAGCAGATCGAACTGCCGTTGGCTCCGATCGGTGTCACCGCTCCCGATCGAATCGGGAACAACCAGTTTGTCGGTCGTGTCGAGGTCCCGTGCGTCCCTGCTGACGATTGTGTCCAGTTCGTCGTCGTATACGTGGATGCCGTGATCCGGAGTGACCGTTATCGAGCGCCCAGATACCGTACGGACCTGTACCATGTGATCCGGGGCTTCGTGTTTGCTGACCGCCTCGACCGGACGAGAGACGCGCTCTCCGTCGGTAGTTAGCGCGGGCACGGACAGTCCCCCGTCGACTTCTTCCAACTCGCCGATTGCTGTCCCGAAGTCGTCGAACTCGACATTGGACTGATCGAGGTACGTTTCGACGAAGTCGTCGATCTCGTCGTATCGCAGAGTGCCGGTCTCGTCCTCGTACCAGATCTTCGTCTCCGGGTGGAAGCAGTTGCGACGCTTTGCGGCGTGAAAGTACGGATGCGCGTATCCGACGGCAGCCGACGTGAATCCGACCACTCTTCCGACAGTTGCGGCGCTCGTGTGCGGCGCCATCCCGAAGACGAGCTCGCCGACGAGGTCGTCGCGCTCGTTGACCTCGTAAAAGCGGGGGAGGTCGTAGAACTGCTCTAAGAGGTCGTCGACGAAGTCCGCGGTCTTCAGCATGTGTTCCGCGGCGCCGTCGGAGAGAACGATGTCTTGGACCCGAAGCTCCACCAGTTGGTCGTCGTGGCGCAGCGGCTCGCCGTCGATGTCGGTCTCGTAGCCGATCTCGCGGAGGTGGTCGGCGGTGATGTCGAGTTCCTCCGGACGGACCGACGTGACGGGGAGGTCGGTCATGTCGTAGCGCACCGTTCCGTCCTTGAACGACGTGACGCCGTTTTTCGCGCGCAACACGCCCTTCTCGATCGGCTCGGGAGTCTTGTTCCGCGAGGTGAGCCCCTGAACGCCTTTTAAGATCTTGAACGCAGACTCCCGCTCGCCGACGTTCGCCAGCGCGGAGCGGTACGCGTCGTTGAGGTCGACTTCCTGGTAGGTCGCCGCGGTCACCTCCCACTCACAGCGCGGACACTCGACGCGCCCGGCCTCGTCGGGCTGACAGACCGTGCCGCAGTCCCCGCACTCGTAGTGGAGGTCGGTGTGGACCGCACAGTCCGGACACCGCGCTCGGTACGTGTGCTCGTTACACTCGGGGCACACCCGTTCGGAGACCTCCACGTCGAGCCGCCCGCGATGCCCCGAGTCGTCCATCACGCTCGCGGCTTCCGCCACGTCGCGCTGCGGGCCGCCCGCCTCGTTGATCGGGAACAGCGTGTGGACCGCCGGGGAGAGGTCGCGGCTCTCCGATTTCTCCGGGCGCCCCATCCGGTTACCGATCCGCGTCGGAGCGCGTTCACGTACCACGAAGGGTGCGACTTCGTTGACCGCCTTCACTGCGTTCTCGCCGTCGTCCCACTCGCGGGCCGCCGCGGAGAGTTCGTCCGCCTCCCACGTCTTTCTGAGGCCGTCGTCGACGCCGAGCGACCGCGCGAGCGGCCGCCACGTCGGGACCCGGAGCGCGTCCGGCGTCGAGACGTGTTCGACCAGCAGCGACTCCAACGCGGTCTGCGTCGTCTCGGTGCGCTCGACGGCGAGGGTCCCGTCGACCACGTCGCCGGCGGCGACGGCCTCCGCGAGCGCCTCGAACGCGTCGACCGACACGTCGTGCCAGAGGTAGGTGTAGTCGGGGTGGAGCGGGCAGTCGTACTCGTCCGCCCACGAGAGCGCCTCGTCGACGGTGGGGGATTCGAGGTCGATTCGGGGATCGTCGGTCATTGCCTGCACGTCGGCGCCGGCCGCCTCGAACTCCTGGACCCACCACTCGAAGACGTACGACGCGGGCGCGAGCGGGTGGTTGTTCTCGACGAACTCGCCGTAGTTGACGAGGTACTCGCCGAGATCGAGCACCTTCTCGACGCCGTTCTGAATCTCCTTTGCCTCCTCCGGGTCGTCGATCCGGCGGACCTCGCCGTTGGCGAGGCGGACGGTCGGCCCCTCGATGGAGTCGACCGGGACGACGCCGTGAGCCTTCCCCGGACGCTCCGTCTTGATCTGGGTGCCGGCCGCGAGGAAGTCGTCGACGATGTGCATCGTCGCCGGGTGGACCCCGCCGGTCGCGAAGCCGTGATTCCGCGCGCGACCGTATCGAAGCCGGAATCCGCCCGCCTCGCTCGGATGCGTGAAGACGGGACGACCGGCGATCAGGTCCCGGAGGAACTTCTGAGAGGGCTTCGCGCGGAGCGGGCCGTCCGGCTCGCCCGGCGAGTCGGCGGCGGGCTCGGCCGGCGCGTCCTCGCCATCGCTGGCGTCGTCGCCGTCGTCTTCGTCGCCGTGATCATCCTCCGCTTCGTCGGCGTCACCGTCGCTCGCGCCACCGCCGTCCGTTCCGATCGTCCCGTCGATCAGGTCCTGGAGCCACGGCCAGTCGACCTCGTCGAGGTCGCGGGTGTACCGCTGGATCTTCGGGGCCTTCAGCGCGATACCCTCGGCGGCGACGAGACACATCCCCCCGCGGGCGGAGTTGGTGTCGACGCGCTCCAGATCGCGGAACCCGGAGACCTCCTCGTCGCCCGTCGCCTCCCCGTCGAGCATGACGGGCATGTGCTTGGCGATGAACTTCGACTCCTTGTCCTTGGGCGTGTACTGGAGCCCCGTCTCCTTGTCGTAGAGCGCGATCTCCTCGGCGTAGCGCTCGACCTCCACGTCTCGGGGCTTGTACTCGTCGATGCCCAGAAGCGACCGGGCGTAGTCGGCGACGAGCACGGAGAGCGCCTGCGCGGTCCCACCCGCCGACCGAATCGGGCCGGCGTAGTAGACGTTGACGAACTCGGTCCCGTCGTCGTTCTCCAGCAGTTCGACGCGGTCGATCCCCTCGATCGGTGCGGCGACGACGCCCTCCGTCAGCAGCGCGACCGCGGTCCGGACCGCGCCCTCGACCTTCCCGGCGCGGGAGTCGTAGTCGCCGACGGTCCCCTCGACGAAGTCGGTGACGAGCGCGAGGGCGGCTTCCTCACGCGACATCTCGCCTTCCAGTTCGCGGACGCGCTCTGCGACCCCGTCGATACCGAGAATGTTCTCGACGCGGTCCGCCATGTCGCGGGCGATCGGGATCTCGATTTCGGGTTTCGGGTCGTGGCCCTGCTCTTTGGCGGCTTCGGCCACGTCCCACGCCTCGTCGAGGCGGTCTTCGATCCGAGCGAAGTAGCGCTCGTCGTCCGGCCTCATCGCCGCGCGCTCCGCCTCAGAGCCATAAGTCGAGGTCGGTGGCCTCGTCGTGAGAGCGTTCGAGCGGCTCGGCGAACGCCCGGAGGTGACACTCGCCGGCCCAGACGGTCGCCGAGTCGAGGTGGCCCGCGAGCGCCTGTCCGCTCGGCCGCGACAACACGACGTGCGTGTGCGCGAAGACGTCGCCGTCGAGCAGCGAGACGTTCCCCACGCAGGCCGCGACCTCCAGCGGCTCGTCGAACGTCACGGAGCGGTACTCGGTGTCCTCCTGGTCGTAGAACCACACCTCTGCGTCCTGTACGGCGCCGAGCGCCGTGAACCAGCCCGCATCTACGTCCTCCGCGCGAGCGAGGTCCTCTATCTCGCCGCGCCAGTCGGCCCCCGTCTCGAACCGCGCGACGTACTCGGCCGTCGGCTCGACTTCCCGATGGTGCATAGGAACCGTCCACGACCGCCGGGGGCAAAAACCCTTCAGTCGCGGTGGCAACGCAAATTGATATAGCGGTATATGATTTATGCCAGAACTGCGTGGCCGACTACCGCAGCCAGAGAGATAGCCTGAAGAGCGGTTTAAACCCTAAAAAACGGCAGGGCGGCTATCGAGTGGAAAAACAGAGAGAACGGAGCCGAGGGGAGACCCGATCAGAACGGGGCCTGAGGGCCTTCGTCGTCGCCGCCGTCGTCGGTCGTCTCGCCGGGGAAGGAGGGAGACATGCCGCCGCTGCTGGTGCCGCCGAGGTCGCCGTCCGCACCCGCGCCGGCGCCGGTGTCGGCGTGGACGGTCTCGATTTCGGGGATCTCCTTGACCATCCGCGATTTGATCGCCTGGATCGTCATCGGCGAGATACCGCAGCCGGAACAGGCGCCGCCGAGCTGGACCGTCACCTCGCCGTTCTCACGGTCGAGGTGGCTGATGGCGGCGCTCCCGCCGTGCATCTGGATCTGCGGGAAGTTGCGCCGCAGGAAGTTCGTGATCCGCTCGCGGAGTTCGTTTTCGCCGTCGGCAGTGTCCGTGCTCATGTCACTAAACTCGCGTTCGGGCGGCTTATGCCTTTGGTTCGACGGGACGCGTCACGCGAAAACCGACGTGTAGGCCCCGCTTTCGGCCGAATCGGGCCGTCACTCGGGCGGGTCGACGCGCAGCGTCCGGTACAGTTCCGTCTCGATCCGGTCGACGTACTCCTCCAGCGTCTCCTCGAACGTCTCGTCGTCGACGGGGACCGCGCCGCGGATTCGCTCGCGCGGGTTCTCGGGGAGTTCGACGCGAAACTCGCCGTCCTCGTAGAACGGTTCGGACTCGTTGAGCACCGTCTGGTCGATGCCGTGGATCAGCTCCGAGTCGTGGCGGTCGTTCATCTGGTTGAAGGCGTTCTTGTACGCCCGCTGGAGTTCGTTGAAGTAGTGTACGTACTTGTCCTCGAACTTCTCGGGGTCGAACTCGTCGGCCATACGTGATCCGACGATACGACCATGAAAAAGCCGGTCGATCGCCGCGTACGGGACGAAAATCGACGGTGACGGCGCGTCGTCGTCGGTCGCGAGAGTGTCCCCCGCAGGCAGTCATAAATTATATTTCGCTATATCAAATATGATCTCGGCGGCCAGCCGTCACTTCACGAAGAGCGGTGATCGGACCGTCGGCTTTGGGGCGAGTCGACTCCGAGACGCGGGTATCTCGCGTCGCGAGAAGAACGCGAGCCGGTGTCGCGCGCGACGGGGAACGACCCGGCCGCGGCTCAGCGCAGTCGGCCGAGCAGCCGGTAGTCGTGATCGGGCTCGTATCGGCGGAAGAGGAGGCTGTTCGTCAGCACGCTCACGCTCGATAAGGCCATCGCGCCGGCGGCCAGCGCGGGCTGGAGCAGGCCGAGCGACGCGAGCGGGATCATCAGCGTGTTGTAGCCGAGCGCCCACACGAGGTTCTGTTTGATCTTCTGGAGCGTCGCGTCGGAGATGCGGATCGCCTTCGCCACGTCGAGCGGGTCGTCGCGCATCAGCGTCACGTCCGCGGCCTCGATGGCGACGTCGGTGCCGCTCCCGATAGCGGTCCCGACGTGTGCGACCGCGAGGGCGGGCGCGTCGTTGACGCCGTCGCCGACCATCATCGCGTTGCGGCCGTCCGCCTGGATCGCTTCGACCGCGTCGGACTTGTCCTCGGGGAGGACGCCGGCGCGGACGTTTTCGGGGTCGATCCCCACCTGCTCGGCGACCGCGCGGGCCGTGCGCTCGTTGTCGCCCGTGATCAGCATCACGTCGATAGCGCGGTCGCGGAGCGCGGCGACGGCGTCGGCCGCACTCGGCTTCACCGTGTCCGCGTCGGCGACGACTCCCGCCAGGCGACCGTCGTCCGTGCCAGCGGGCACGCGGGCGACGAGCATCGCCGTCTTCCCCTCGCGTTCGAGGCGTTCCATCACGTCTGCGGCCGGCGAGGGGTCGATCCCGTTGTCGCGCAGCAGTTTCCGGTTGCCGACGAGCACCTCGATATCGCCGCCGTCGCCGGACGCGACCGTCGCGCGGACCCCGTGGCCGGGGACGTTCTCGAACGCGGTCGGCGACGCGAGGTCGAGCCCGCGCGCCTCGGCACCCTCGACGATGGCGCGGGCCAGCGGGTGTTCGCTCCCGCGCTCGGCGGACGCCGCGAGGCGGAGCAGTTCGTCTCTCGCGTCGCGGTCGGCCTCGCGGGCGGAGTCGTCGTCGACCGCGGGTGGCTGCGTCGCGCCGCCGTCCGGGATCGGGTCGCCGTCGCGGTCGAAGGCGACGACGTCGGTCAGTTCCATCGCCCCCTCGGTGAGGGTCCCGGTCTTGTCGAAGACGACGGTGTCGACGTCTTTGGCGCGTTCGAGCACGTCACCGCCTTTAAACAGGACGCCGTGTCTGGCGCCGATCGTCGTGCCGACCATCGTCGCGGCGGGCGTCGCGAGCCCGAGCGCGCAGGGACAGGCGATGAGCACCGCGGAGGCGAACACGACGATAGCGAACTCCGAGACCGAGATGGCGCCGCCGGCACCCGCCGGACCGCCGGCGACGAGCCCCCACAGCGGGAGCCGGCCGACGAACCCGGCGAGCGCCTCCGGGAAGAGGAACCAGACGAGCCCCCACAACAGCGCGTTGGCGATGACCGCGGGGACGAAGTACGCCGAGATCCGGTCGGCGAGGTTCTGGATTTCGGGCTGGCGCGACTGGGCCTCCTTCACCGTGCGCACGATCTGTTTGAGCGCGGTGTCGGCGCCGACCTTCGTCGCCTCGACGACGAGCACCCCGTTCTCGTTCACCGTGGACCCGACGACCTCGTCGCCGGATTCCTTCTCGACGGGCACCGACTCGCCGGTCACCATCGACTCGTCGACCGCGCTCTGTCCGTCGACGACGACCCCGTCGGTCGGGACCTGTTCGCCCGGCCGGACCTTCATCCGGTCGCCGACTTCGACCTCGTCTACGGGGACCTCTCGCTCCGTGCCGTCCGCCTCGACGAGCGTGGCGGTGTCGGCCTCCATCGCGAGCAGCTCTCTGAGCGCGTCGCCGGCCTGCCCCTTCGAGCGGGCCTCAAGGTAGTTGCCGAGCGTGATGAACACGAGGATGAACGCGGCCGTGTCGAAGTAGAGGCTCCCGGCGATCGCCCCCGACAGCGACGCGACCGAGTACACGTACGCGGTCGTGGAGCCGAGCGCGATCAGCACGTCCATGTTGGCGCGGCCGTTCGTCACGAGCGCCTTGTAGGAGTTCCTGTAGAACGGGCGGCCCAAGACGACCTGGACGGGCGTCGCGAGCAGGAACTGCACCCAGCCGATCCGGACGCCGAAGACGCTGTCCGGGAAGAGTTCGCCGCCGAAGAGCAGGTGGTCGGTCATAAACGCCAACAGGGGGGCCGCGAGGATCGCCCCGAACAGGGTCAGTCGGAGCTGTTTGCGGATCTCCTCCTCGCGGGCGGCGTCGCGGGCGTCCTGTCCCGCGTCGCCCGCGTCGGCGCTCGCTCCGTCTTCGCCCGCGTCGCTCCCGCCGCCCTCGCGGACCGGCGAGTAGCCGGCGGCCTCGACGGCGTCGTAGAGGTCGGCGAGCGAGGCGTCGGCGGGGTTGTATCGGACCTGCGCCTCGTCGGTCGCGTAGTTCACGTCGGCGGAGATGACGCCCGGCGTCGCTTCGAGGGCGTCGGCGTTGGCCTCGGCGCAGTTCGCACACGACATGTCCGTGATGGCGACGGAGACGGTCTCGCTGACCGCGCCGTAGCCGGCCGACTCGATGGCGTCGAATATCTCGCCGAGCGAGACGGCCTCGGGGTCGTACTCCACGGACCCCTCGTCGGTGGCGTAGTTGGCGTTCGCCGACGCCACCCCGTCGAGGTCGTCGAGGGCGTCCTCGATCGACGCCGAGCAGTTGGCACAGGACATCCCCGTGACGTTCAGGTGGGCTGTTCTCGTTGGCATGGGTACTACTACGGGTCCCTCCCTTAGGCGGTTTTCTGCTTCGCGATCGAGGGTGCGAGCGGGTCGAAATCTTGGATTCGAAAGCGGATGGCAGAGGCGGTGGCGCGCGCCTGCGAGGCCACATTCGTGGCCGAGCAGCGCGTGCGAGGGAGTCAGTCGCCCGAAGCAACGCGAAGGGCGACTGACGAGGCTGGGGAGGCGTGAGGTGCGGAGCGGGCGGTCGGGTGGGACTCAAAGGGGCAGTCACGCCGAGCGCACAGGCGACGCAAGCACCGGAGTGAGGGAGCGAACAGCGTGAGCGACCGAGTGAGGAGCGTGAACGACCGAGCGAGGAGCGTGAACGACCGAGTGAGGAGCGCAGCGAGCGCGCGCGCTCGGCGTGACTGGGGCTTTGGAGGGAGCCACCGTGGATCGATCAGCGATCGGTTATAAGTGAATAGCTGAGTTTTCGCAGAGACTCACCCGACAGATCCAATTATAAGCGAACACATCGATATCTCACGCCCCCTCCTCCAGTCGCTGGTATCGCTCTTGGAACCGCGAGAGACAGGAGGAACAGCAGAAGTGGTACACCTCGTCGTCGATCCGCGCCGTTTCGCCCTCGCTGTCGACGCTGTTGGAACACTCCGCACAGGTCAACGCGAACTCGACGCCCTCGATCGAGGGCGTCCACTCGAAGGAGTCCACGAGCGTGACGGTGTACTCTTCGATGTCAATCCCCTCGAACAGCCCGGCCACCCACTCCCGCGCCGTTCGACCCTCGACGCGGGCGTACACGCGGAGGTCCCCCTCGGCCGTGACGAAGACGTGTTCGACCGCGTCGGCCTCGCCGACGCGAGTCCGCGCCGCGTCGAGCGGATCCTGCCCTCCATCTGACTCGCCGCCGAGCGGGAGTGCCACGTCGATCAACACGGGGACGCCGGCTCTGAGTTTCGTCCGGTCGACATCGACTGTGAACCCCTCGATCACGCCCGTCTCCTCCAGCCGCGTGACGCGGTCGGAGACCGCCGGGCCGGAGAGCCCCACTCGCTCGCCGATCTCGCTGTACGGACGCCGGGCGTTCTCGGCCAGCAGCGACAGGATCTCCACGTCGGTCTCGTCGAGGTCGCGCATGGGGCTCGGTACGGCTGGGATATATAAGACGGTTGGGCGAACCACTTCGAATTCCAAAGTCGGACGGGCGTTCGAGCCGCGATCGGAAAGCAGAAAACGACAAACGGGTTCCGCCCCTACGGTGGTACGTCATGAGCCAGACGATCACCGTCGAAGGAATGTCGTGTGAACACTGCGAGCAGAGCGTCACGGAGGCGCTCGAAGGCGTCGCGGGCGTCGAGAGCGCGACGGCGGACCGCGAAAGCGAATCGGCGACCGTCGAGGGCGACGCCGACCCGGCCGCGCTCGTGAGCGCGGTGACCGAGGCGGGCTACGACGCGTCGGCTTAAAAGGGAGAGTAGAACCGCGGGCGGCGGGGAGACCGGCTTAGCGGTTCAGCGTGTGGATCGCCTGCCCGCGGGCGTTTTCTGCGGCCTCCATCACCGCTTCCGCGAGCGTCGGGTGCGTGTGGACCGTCCCCGACACGTCCTCCAGCGTCGCGCCCATCTCGATGGCGAGCGCGACCTCGGCGATCAGTTCCGAGGCCTCCGGCCCGACGATCTGCGCGCCGAGAACGAAGCCCGTCTCGTCGTCGGCGACGATCCGCGCGAACCCCTCGGTGTGGCCGGTGGTCATGGCGCGGCCGGAAGAGTTGAACGGCATCTCGCCGACGACCGGGTTGAAGCCGGCGTCGTCGGCCGCTTCCTCGGTCATTCCCACCGTCCCGATCTCCGGGTCGGTGAAGACGGCGGCAGGGATCGCCTGCTGGTCGAGCGCGGCGGGTTCGCCCGCGATGACCTCGGCGGCGACGATGCCCTCTTTCGAGGCCGCGTGCGCTAACATCGGATCGCCCGCCACGTCGCCGACGGCGTGGATGTGGTCGACCGCGGTCCGGGTGCGGTCGTCCGTCTCGATGAAGCCGCGGTCGTCCGTCTCGACCCCGGCCTCGGCCAAGTCGAGCCCGTCCGTGACCGGCTGACGACCGACCGCGACGAGGATCTTGTCGACGCCGTACGTCGACTCCTCTCCCTCTTCGGTCTCCGTGTGCAGGCGGTAGCCGCCGTCGGCGCCCTCCGACCACTCGCTCGCTCCCTCGCCGAAGTTGAACTCGACGCCCAGCTCCTCGGCGCGCGTGCGGACGAGCCGCGTCACGTCGTCCTCGTAGGGGTCGAGGATGTCGTCGAGCATCTCGACGACGGTCACGTCGGCGCCGAGTTTGGCGTACGTCGTCGCCAGCTCCATCCCGATGTAGCCGCCGCCGACGATCCCGAGCCGATCCGGGACCGAGTCGGCGTCGAGCGCGTCCGCCGAACTCCAGACGTGGTCCGCGGCGAAGTCGAAGCCGGGGATCTGGATCGGCCGGGAGCCGGTGGCGACGATCGCGTGTTCGAACTCGATGGACTCGGAGCCCTGTCCCTCGCCGCCGTGGGCGACGCGGACGGTGTGGTCGTCGACGAACGAGGCGGTCCCGTCGATCAGGTTGACGCCGTTGGCCTTACAGAGCTTTTCGACCCCCCCGGTGAGCCGGTCGACGATCCCGTCTTTCCACTCGGCCATCTTCCCCATGTCGACCGCGGGGTCGGCGTGGATGCCCATGTGCTCGGCGTTGCCGGCCTCGTGTGCGAGCCCAGAGCCCGTGATAAGCGCCTTCGAGGGGATACACCCGCGGTTTAAACAGGCGCCCCCGTAGGCGTCCTTCTCGACGAGCGTCGTGTCGAGTCCCTTCTGTGCGGCGCGGATGGCGGCGACGTAGCCGCCCGGCCCCGCGCCGATCACCAGTACCTCCGTTCCGGTTGCGATGTCTCCGACGACCATTATTGTGTCAACAGCAGCAGCGGGTGTTCAAGGTGTTCCATCACGGTGTTCGCGAACTCGGCCGCGACCGCGCCGTCGATGACGCGGTGGTCGATAGACAGCGACAGGGGCAGCGTCGGCGCCGCGACGACCTCGCCGTCGCGGGCGACCGGCCGCTCCTCGATGGCCCCGAGGCCCAAGATTGCGGTTTCGGGGTAGTTGATGATCGGCGTGGCGTACTCCCCGCCGATGGCGCCGAAGTTGGTGATAGAGAAGGTGCCGCCCTGCATCTCCGCCGCCGTGATCTTGCGGTCACGGGCGCGCGAGGCGAGGTCGCTGATCTCCTCGGCCAGCTCGAAGAGCCCCTTCTCGTCGACGTCCTCGACGACCGGAACCATCAGGCCGGCGTCGGTCGCGACCGCGATACCGAGGTTGTAGTCGCCTTTCAAGACGATCTCCTCGTCGTCTTCGCGCAGTTCGCTGTTGAGCGAGGGGTACTCCTTGAGCCCCGCGACGATGGCCTTCATCACGAACGGCATGTAGGTGAGGCTCACGCCCGCCGCCTCCGCCTTCGGCTTCAGCTCCTCGCGAGCCTCCACGAGGGCGTCGACCGCGACGGTGTCGTGGTGGGTGACGTGCGGCGCGGTGTACTTCGACCGCTCCATCTGTTTGCCGATGGTACGCCGGACCCCTCGATAGGGGACCGTCTCGTCGGCCCCGACGTTGGTAGCGTCGGCGTCGGTGGCGGCGTCGGTCGCCGCGGTCGTGTCGTCGAGGTCGAGGGCCTTCGGCTGGGGTGCGGAGCCGTCCTCTCCCCCCGAGGCCGACCCCTCGGCGTACGCCCGAACGTGCTCGCCGGTGACGAACGCCTCGCCGTCCCGGCGCTCGTCGGTCGGCACGTCGTCGATGTCGACGCCCAACTCGCGGGCGACCTTCCGCGTCGCGGGCGTCGCGAGCGTCGTGTCGCGGCCGGCCGGCTCCGACGCGTCCGCGTCGGGGGCCGGAGCCGCGTCGCCGGTCGCGTCCGACTCGCTCGCGCCGCGTTTGTTCACGGCCGACTTCCGGCCGGATCCGGTGTCTGCCGGCGTCGGTGCGGGCTTCGGTGCCGGACCGGCGTCGGCGGATCCGACGGTAGGACCGTCGTCGGCGTCGGCGGCTTCCGCGTGGGCTCGCACGTCCGCCTCGCTGACGCGACCGCCGGGACCGCTCCCGTCGACGGCGCCGATGTCGACGCCCAGCTCGCGGGCGAGCCGTCGGGCCGAAGGGGGCGCGAACGTCCGGCCGGACGGCGTCGGCGGCTCGGCGTCGGTCGCGTCCGTGTCGGTCGCGTCCGCGTCCGTCTCCGGCGCCTCGGTCGCGCCCGCGTCGGCGTCCTCCGTCTCCGCGTCGTCGGCCTCGTCGGCCTCGTCGGCCGCGCCGTCCTCGTCGACGCGGAACGAGATGATCACGTCGCCGACGGGGACCACGTCGCCCTCCTCGACGAACAGCTCCTCGACGAGCCCGTCGTAGCTCGACGGGACCTCGACGAGCGCCTTGTCCGTCTCGACCTCCGCGACCGGCTGGTCCTCCTCGACGCGGTCGCCCGGTGAGACGAGCCACGAGACCAACTCGCCTTCGGCGACTCCCTCACCGACGTCCGGCAGCCTGAACTCCTCGACTGTCATCGGGTGGCCTCCGTGTGCATAGTTAGAACTCCACCGCCTCCCTGATACCCTCCTCGATACGGGTCGCAGACGGGAGGTAGTAGTCTTCCAGCGCGTACAGCGGGTACGGCACGTCGAAGCCCGTGACGCGTTTCACCGGTGCCTCCTGGTACAGCAGCGCCTCCTCCTGAAGGATCGCCGTGATCTCGGCCGCGACCCCGCCGGTCTTCGGCGCCTCGTGGACGACGACGGCGCGCCCGGTCGCCTCGAACGCCGAGACGATCGCCTCGCGGTCGAGCGGGGAGATGGTGCGCAGATCGACGACTTCACACTCGATTCCGTCCTCGGCGAGGCGCTCTGCGGCCTCCAGCGTCGGGCGCGTCATGGCGCCGTAGGTGAACACCGCCACGTCGTCGCCCTCGCGACGGGTGGCCGCCTCGCCGAGCGGAACGGTGTACGGCTCCTCGGGCACCTCGTCGCGGAACGCCCGGTAGATGAGCTTCGGCTCCAGGAAGATCACCGGGTCCGGGTCCCGGATCGACGCCGCCAACAGCCCCTTCGCGTCGGACGGCGTCGAGGGGATGGCGACCTTCAGCCCCGCCTCGTGGGCGTAGAACGCCTCCTTCGACTCCGAGTGGTGTTCCGGCGCGCGGATGCCGCCGCCGTAGGGCGCGCGCAGCGTCATCGGGAGGGAGAACCGCCCGCGGCTCCGGGCCCGGAACCGGGCCATGTGGGAGACGATCTGGTCGAATCCGGGGTACATGAACCCCGAAAACTGGATCTCGGGGACGGGTTTGAGCCCCATCGCTGCCATGCCGACCGCGGCCCCGACGATGCCCGACTCGGCGAGGGGGGTGTCGACGACGCGGTCGCCGCCGAACTCGTCGAACAGCCCCTCGGTCGCGCGGAAGACGCCGCCGTTTTTCCCCACGTCCTGACCCAACACGAGGACCTCGTCGTCCTCGCGCATCTCGGTGTACAATCCGTCTCGAATCGCCTGTACCACGGTGAGGTTCTGTGTGTCGCTCATTTACTCCTCCAGGAACGCTTCGTCGCCGTGCGCCTCGTGGAACGCCGCGAACGCCTCGTACTGTCGTTCGAGCTCCGGCGGGCGCTCCGCGTACGCGTGTTCGAACATCTCTTTCGGCCGGGGTCGGGACTCGGACTCCGCCGCCTCGATGGCGTCGGCCACCCGCGTCTCGACGGCGGCCTCGATTTCGGCGACCCGCTCGTCGTCGAGGATTCCCTCCGAGCGGAGGTACGACTCGAGTCGGGGGATCGGGTCTTTCGCCTTCCAGCGTTCCACCTCGTCCGCATCGCGGTAGACCGTCGGGTCGTCGGCGGTCGTGTGCGCGCCGAACCGGTACTGGACGGCCTCGATGAGCGTCGGGCGGGGGCGGTCCGTCTCGGGGTCGCGAGCCTTCTCCAGGGCGGCCGTCGTGACGCTGTACACCGCGAGCGGGTCCATCCCGTCGACCTGCACCCCGTCGATGCCGTACGCCTCCGCCTTCTGGGCCAGCGTCGCGCTCCGCGTCTGTCGCTCGCGCGGCACGGAGATGGCCCACTGGTTGTTGTTACAGAAGAAGACGGTCGGGGTGTCGAACACGCCGGCGAAGTTGACCCCCTCGTGGAAGTCGCCCTCGCTGGTCGCGCCGTCACCGAAGTAACAGAGGAACGCGTCGTTGTCGCCGCGGATTTTCGAGGCCCACGCCGCCCCGGTGGCGTGCGGGATCTGCGAGGCGATGGGGACCGCGACCGGGAAGACGTTCACGTCTTCGGGGGTCGCGTTACCCGCCTCGTGGCCCATCCAGTAGAGCAGCGTCTGTTTCAGCGGGAGCCCGCGGACGAGGGCGGCGCCGTGTTCGCGGTACGAGGGCACCAGCCAGTCGTCTTCGGCGAGCGCCGCCGCGGAGCCGACCTGCGCGCCTTCCTGTCCGGAAAGCGGCGGGTACGTCCCCATGCGCCCCTGTCGCTGGAGGCTCACGGCGCGCCCGTCGAAGTGCCGCGCCAGCCGCATCTGCCGGTAGATATCGACGAGCGCCTCGTCGTCGAGGTCCGGCACATCGCCGACGACCGTCCCGTCCTCGTCGAGTACGCGGACCGGATCGTCGTACGCCCTGTCGAACACGCTCACGGTCGCAGACACCTCTTCATACACGAACGGTTCACCGCCCAGGTATTATTGTTTTCGTAAATAGTTTAGTATAGGCAGAAATCGGTTGGAGCGATGAGAGACTGTCCATCAGAATCGGGGAGAATCGGACATTTTTGAACAAATTGAGGGGCACTCGGCAATATTTTCGCCAATGTCGGCGTTTCCTCGAACAGTACCGAACGATCGGGAAGGTTCTCGGCCGATCGGCGAGCCGACGGGGGCAGGGTGTGTCGGATTCGGCGCGACGCGGCCGTGCGGTGTCGGCGCCGGCTCGACAAGTCAGTAGACGGTACACGAGAAGCGCCGGGCGAGAGCGGCAAGCGACGACAGCCGGCGCGCGACCGAACTAGCCGAGCCGGAAGGAGGGTTCGTCGGGTTCGCCGTCGAGATCTTCGAGCTGGATCACGTCTTCGTCGCCGTCCTCCAACTGCTCGCGGAGGTAGTTGACGTAGCGTTTGTGCTCTTCGAGCTGTTCCCGGAGGTGATCGGCTTCGAGCTCCAGTCGCTCGTGTTCGCGCACGAAACTCTTCGGGACCTCGATCTTCGGGGGGAACGACTCCCCGCTCTCGCCCATGCTGTCAAGCTCCGCCTCCGGGATGACGCGGACCTGTCCGTCGTGGGCAACGAGCGTTTCCACGTAGTCCCGGAAGACCGCCGACAGCGAGATGTCTCGCTCCTCGGCGATGTCGCGGAGGGTCTCGAACGCGTCCTCGTTGACGCGGAACGAGATCGTCTTGTTCTTGTTGCCCATTGTCGGACTAGTTTCCTGCAATCCACTTAAGCGTTTGTCAGACACTCGCAAAAGAGCCATACGGCCGGCCGCGAGGCGCTCCGGGGCGCCTCAGAGTTCCGGCGTCCCGGCCGGGTCGCTCTCGTCCGAGGCGGGGTCGTCGCTCGCGGCGCCGTCGCCGGCGAGTTCGTCCCCGTCGTTCTCGTCGAGGTCCGCTAACGCCGACAGCGCGGCGTCTTTGTACGTCTGGGGGTCCAGGTCGTACTCCTCGCGGGCCATGCGCGCGTACTCGTTACCCTCGTCGTCGAACGCGGCGACGCGCTCGACGGTTCGGCGGGCCGTCTCCGCGACCCAGCGGTCGCGGGTGGCGGCGTCGACTTCGGTGATCGACTCGGGGCGGACGGAGACCCGGACGGTGCCGTCGTCGGTCTCGTACGTCCGGGGTTTCCCCACGACTGCGACGTAGGCCGGCGGCTCCAGATCGCGGAGCTTCGACGCGGCTTCGGGCTGGTACTGGCCGGCGTACACGAAGAACGTGCCCGTCGGATCGACGATGCGGCCGCGCCAGTACTCGGCGTCTTCGCCGACGTCGTCCTTCTCGGTGAGCGTGCCGACGAAGAACACGCGGTTCGACGACTCGCCCGTCGGCAGCAGCGCGTAGACGGGCGCTCGCTCGTCGTCGGACTCGGTGAACGTGAAGGCGGCGTCGTTGAACTCGCTCGCGAACACGCGCCGGGCGACCTCTCGGGTGGGTGCGGATTGGCTCATTTAAATCGACCTCGCTTCGATCAGCGCAGTTTCAACGTCGACGGTGCCGGGGTCCTCCATCTCGTCGACCAGGACGTACCGGCCGAAGGTGGGGCCGGTGACGCGGTAGTACCGCCCGAGCACGTCGTCGCCCATCTCCTCGGCGACGACCGTGGTGTCGAGCGCATCCATCGCCATGTCCTTGGCCTCCTCCAAGCCCATACCGGTGAGCTTCTCGGTGGCCTCGCGGTCGAAGATGACCTCGGTGACGGTCTCGCCGTCGTCTAAGACGCCCTTGATCCGGAGGTCGAACTCGCCCTCGACCTCGCCGTGCTCGGAACAGCGCCCGTTCTGGAGGACGCGCGTGCAGTCGTCTTCGGGGCACCGCTTGATGAGCCCGGAGCCGGACTGGATGTCGACCAGCGCGCCCTCGACGGTGTCGGCGTTGTCGCCGACCTCGATCTCCTCGTCGATCTCGGTGATCTGCGTGGTCCGGTTGAGTTTCACCGAGTAGCTCCCCTCGTACTCGTCGGTGACGACGTTCGAGAGCTCGTAGGCCTGCCCCTCGGTGAGTTCGGGGAGCTCGGACGTTTTAAAAGCGACAAACTTGATCGTGCCGGACTCGTCGCCGACGAGCCCGACCTGCGAGATGGAGTCGCTCCGCGGCTCCCACAGGTCGACGAGCTTCACGCGTAGGTCGACCCACTGCTCGTCTTCGTCGATGTCGTTGACGAGGACCGACTCGCTGCCGCCGCGGCCGAGCTCGTCGCGCTCCATCCCGGCGTCTTCGAGGTAGCTGTTGGTGACGCTCCGACGCGCCTCGTCGACCGGGACGCGGTACTCGTCGACGAGCGTCTCCAAGCGCTCCTCGATTTCGTCGGCGTCGACGTCGAGGTGGTCCGAGAACTGTTCCGCTATCGCTTCCGCTTCCTGTCGCAGTTCGCTCATGGGGTGTCTCCGCCTCCGGTCGTGTTTCAATGGGAGGCGTACGAGGGTTGGCTCCTCACGGTATTAAAAATCGGGTAACCGCGGTGAAAGTGAACGAAACGGCGTCGTTGCCGGCGCTGCCGGCGGTTCGAGCGCTGCTGGCGCGGCGGCCCGCCGCGGCTCGCCCCGACTGCGTCTGACGCCCGTCAGCCAGACGCGGGCGCCGTTTCAAGTGGAACGGTACCACACGAGCTGCTCACAGACGGCGATGGGCCGCCGACCCACCGCCAGCCGACCCACCGTCCGCCAACGGACCTATATCCGACGCGCCGAAACGGCGGGTATGGACGACCGACTCGAACGCGTGATCCGCCAGCAGCTCCGCAAGGCGGGCAAGCAGTTCGAGGAGGCCAAGCGGGCGTACACCGAGGCGAAGGCGGACCCCGAGGGCAACGGCGAGAACGCGCGGCGATACGGTCTCGCGACCGACGACGAGGGACGCGCACGCATCGTCTGTCGCCGCCACGCGGAGCGCCGGGCCGTCGCGGTCGACGACGAGGGGCGACCGACGTGTTTCGAGGACGGCCATCCCGACTGCGAGGGGTGTGCCGAAGACGTCCGCGACGGCGTCGCCGAGTCTTGGTGACCGTCGACCGAGCCCGACTCGCGGCCTCGACGCGCCCCCGAGAGCGACCACCCAAAGCGATTTTCCTCCCGGCGCCGTCGGGCGACCCATGAAGCGGACGACGGTCGCCGTCGCGCTCCTGCTCGTGGTGGGCCTCGGACTCGGGGCCTCCGGCCTCTTTGCCGGAGCGGGCGACGAGGCGCCGCCGCCGACGGTCGACGAGCCGGCGCCGACCCCGGTGGACGAGGCGTCGCTCATCGCGGTCGCGGGCGACTACCGGCTCTGGCCGTACACGAGCCGCCGCACCGCGGTCGAGGGACGGACCCTCGCGATCAACGTTCTCGTGTACGCGGACGCGGAGACGACCCGGCGAGCGATCGAGCGCCGGTCGGGGACCGACTGGGAGACGACGACGGCAGCGGAGGCTGCGGCGACCGCCGACAGGGAGGCGGTAGAGGCGCTCGTCGAGCGGGACTGGGCGGACGCGCACAGCTCCGACCGCTACAGCTACGTCGAGGGGCCGTCGGGCGGCGTCTGGCTGGAGGAGACGTTCGAACTCCACGACGGCACGTATCTCGGCGTGCGCGATCACCTCCGGGCGTACGAGTCGCCCGACGGCGCCTACACGGCGGTGCAGGCCCACGAGGAGTACTACGACTGGTTCCGGCTCCGGCACACGGTGCCGGGTATCGACGAGCCGGCGGTCCGGCTCGAAGACGAGTTCATCCACGGCGCGGTCGACGCCGAGGTCAGCCGGGAGTACCGCGGTATCGAGGGCGGGTGGAGCGATGGGTGGGTGTCGGTGATCGAACTGACGGCGGCGGGTGCCGCGGCCGGCGCGCTGCTCCGCCGTCGGACGCAGGCCGCGGCGGTCGAACTCGCGCGTCGGGCCCGCCGGGAGGCGAGCCGACACGCCGGCGCCGCCCTCCTCGGCGCGGCGCTCGCGGCGATCGTCGTCGGCGTGCGAGTCGCCGGCGTCGCGGCCGAGACGGCCCTCCCCGGCGTCGGACCGAAGCTCATCGCCGCGCCCCTGTACCTGCTCATGGCGGTGGGGATGCCGGCGCTCGTCGTCGCCCGAGCGCCGAGGTCGGACCCGAGCGCTGCGCTTCTCGGCGTCGTCGCGGGGGTCGGCGCGGGGTTCGTGATCGACTTCGTCGCCCTCGGCGTGGCGGTGCCGCCCGCGCTCCTCGTCCATCGGGCCGCGCTGCTCGCCGCGCTCGGGACGGTCGCGATGGGACGCGCCGCAGCCGACAGACCCGTTCTCGCCGCGGGACTCGCGGCGTGGGCCGCCGGGCTGGCGCTGCCGCTCGCCGACGTGATCTGAGCGGAGCGCCCTCGACAGGCGGGCAATCGAGGGTCGCGCCGAGCGCGCCCGGACTGGCGGAAACACCACAGAAGAGATATACGTGAGCGGGAAGAGCCCTCGGACGGATGACGCGACCAGTCAGTCGCCGAGCGGCGCTCGCGGGTGTCGGACTCGCGGCCCTGAGCGCCGGCTGTCTCGGTCGAACGCGGAACATCGTGGGGCGGGACCGGGGCTCGCAGTTGGTCCTGGAGATCGCCGCCCCGCCCGCCGACACGGACCCGAACGCGATCCGTATCGCCAGACACTTCGCCGAGAATCTGAACGCGGTCGGCGTCGACGCCCGCATCAGCACCCTCGGGCGCACCGACCTCCGGCGAAAGGTCCTCATCAACCACAACTTCGACGCGTACGTCGGGCAGTTCCAGGAATCGGAGCCGTTCGACCCGGACGCGATGTACGCGTTCACCCACTCGCGGTTCGTCACGGAGGCGGGGTGGCAGAACCCGTTCGGACTCAGCGACGTCAACGGCGTCGACGAACTGCTCGCGCGCCAGCGCCGGTCCGCCGGCGACGACCGCCGCGAGGCGGTACACGCCCTCCAGCAGACCCTCGGCGAACTCCAGCCGTTCACCGTCGTCGCGTTCCCCGACCCGCTCACCGCGGTCCGCGAGGACCGCTTCGAGAACTGGACGGATCGACAGCCGCTGTCCGTCGGCGGGCTGCTCGGTCTCGAACGCGCCGGTTCGGTGGCGGGTACGGAGGAGACGGGGACCGTCGGCGGCAACGACACCGCCGACGGCAACGACACCGCCGACGGCAACGACACCGCCGACGGCAACGACACCGCCGACGGCAACGACACCGAGGACAGCGACGGGCGCTCCATCGACGGGCTGGAGCTGCTCGGCGATATGCCGCTGACGGACGACGGTGAGGACGCGGACGACGGGACCCTCCGGCTCGTCACGACCGACGAGCGCATCACGGAGAACTGGAACCCGATCGCCGCCGAGTACCGGCGGTACGGGACGTTCACGTCGCTTCTGTACGACCGGCTCGCGCTGATCGACGACGGGGAGGTGGTCCCGTGGCTCGCCGCCGGCTGGGAGCGGACCGACGACGCGACCGTCGAGCTGTCGCTCCGATCGGCCGACTGGCACGACGGGGAGCCGGTGACGGCGGCGGACGTCGCGTTCACCTACGAGTTCCTCCGGGACACCTCGATGGGCGCCGCCGAGTCGCCGGTGCCGACCCCGACGTTCCGCGGGCGAGTGTCGGCCGTCGAGTCGGCGACCGCGGTCGACGAGGAGACGGTCGAGATCGCGTTCGACGACGTCAACGAGGCGGTGGCCGTGCGCGCGCTCACCGTGCCGATCCTCCCGGAACACGTCTGGACCGACCGGACCGCGGCGGCGTCGATCGCCGGCATCGAGTTCGACGCCGAGACCACCGAGGCCGTCGTGACGAACAACGAAGACCCGGTCGGGAACGGCCCCGTCCGCTTCGTCGAGGCCACGCCCGAGGAGTCGGTCACGTTCGAGCGCAACCCCGACCACTTCCTCCGCCGATCCGCGGACGACGGGGCGACGAGCGGGGACGGGACGGAACCGCTGGCGGAGATTCCGGAGCGGTTCCGTCGGAAGCCGGCGTTCGACCGGCTGACGATCGAGGTGATGGGGTCGGACATCGCCGCGGTACAGGCGGTCGGCGACGGGTTCGCGGACGCGACCGTTTCGAGTCTCGGGCCGGACTCGGTGACGCGGATCGGTCGCGAGGCCGACGCTCGGCTCGTCGCGGGGCAGTCCGGCGGGTTCTACCACATCGGGTACAACGCCCGCCGGGCGCCGCTTTCGAACCCGCGGTTCCGGGCGGTCCTCGCGTCGCTCGTCGACAAACGGCGCCTCGTCGACGTGGCGTTCGACGGGTACGCCGAGCCCGCCGCCTCGCCGCTCGCCGCCACGCCGGAGTGGGTGCCTGCGGCGTTGCGGTGGGACGACCGCGAGACCGACCCCGTACAGCCGTTCGTGGGTGAGTCCGGATCGCTGGACGCCGAGGCGGCCAGAGACCGGCTCCGCGAGGCCGGGTATCGATACGACGAGGAGGGGCGGCTGCTCGCGCCGAACCCATGAGCCGGCTGCTGTCGGTCGTGAGTTCGCTCTCGCTGTGGGTCAGCTCGGCGCTGCTCGTCGCGAGCGTCGCCATCGTCGGCCCCCGACGACTGTACGAACTCTGGAACGACGCGCGGCGCCGGCTGTGGGAGATCCGCGTCCCCTTCGCCGGGCTGGTGGCGGTCCTGATCGCGAGCGCCGTCGGCCGGAGTTCGCTCCAGACGGTCTCGGAGCTGTTCGGGCTCCGGCTGACGTGGGCCATCTACGCGCTGGAGGGGAACTTCGTCGCGTGGCTACAGACGACGTTCGCCACTCCGCAGGTGACGATGTACTTTTCGTCGGTGTACGTGTACGGATACGTGTTCCTCGTCGCGTTCCCGTTCATCGCGTACCTCGCGCTCCCGCGGGCGGCGACGATAAAGCGGCTCCTCGTCGCGTACGCGCTCAACTACGGCGTCGGCCTCGTGTTGTACACCGTCGTGTTCGCACACGGCCCGCGGAACGTGATTCCCGAGATGGTGACCTCGCTGCTTTTCACCCATAACCCGAATTTCATGGCCCTGACCGGAGAGGTGAACAAGCCCGCGAACGTCTTCCCCTCCCTGCACACGTCGCTTTCCGTGACCGTCGCGACGTTCGCGGTGTTGACCCGGCGGAAGTACCCGCTGTGGACGCCCATCGCCGTCTGGCTCGCGGCGAGCGTGGTCGTCGCGACGATGTACCTCGGGATCCACTGGCTCACCGACGTCGTCGGCGGGACGGCGCTCGCGCTCGGGTCGGTGTACCTCTCGTACCGGTTCGTCGACGGGGACGCCGACCGGGCCGAAGCGGACGACGACCCCGACCGATCCGAGGGAGGCGAGGCGACGAGCGGGTAGCCCGCCCGGCGTTACACGTCGCCGACGAGGCGTCGGATCTGTTCCGGCGGGACCGCGCCGCGCGCGGCGTGACCGTCGTACGCGAACGTGGGGACGCCGGAGACCCCGCGCTCGCGAGCGGCGGTGAACAGGTCGGTGACGCGGTCGCGCAGGTCGTCGTCGTCGAGCGCCTCGTCGACGATAGTGGGATCGAGTCCGTCGACGTCTCCCGCGATGTCGGCGAGGACCTCGCGGTCGCCGATGTCTCGGCCGTCCTGCCACAGCGCGGCGAACACCCCCTCGTCGAACGCGAGCCACGAGTCGGGGGCCGTCTCTCTGACGTGGACCGAGACGATCTGTGCGGGCAGCGAGTCGACGTCGGTCCGGAGCTCCTGTGCCATCTCCGCGTCGTACTCGTCTTGCAGGCGACGGACGTTCTCGCGGGCCTGCTCGTAGTACGCCTCGTCTTTGCCGGTGTCGGCGCTGTCGTCGATTTCGCCGTCCGGACCGCGCTGGCCCGCCCGGAGGTCGAACGGGTGCCAGTCGATCGCGAGCGGCTCCTCGCGGGTCTCCTGATACGCTTCGAGCGACTGGCGCCCGAGGTAGCAGAACGGGCAGACGTAGTCGGAGTAGACGGTGATCGAGTCCGGCGAGTCGGGCGCTCCGGCGTCGGTGTTCGACATACCGACGGTTCGCCCGCGAGGGCAAAAGGCCGTTCGGCGGCGGCGATCCCGGTTCCGCCGGATCAGACGAAGTTGAGCGGGATCATGAGCGCGACGCCGAGCGCCAAGCCGCCGAGGAGGACCGGCTTGCCGCCCCGCGGGAGCTCCGCGCCCGTTTCGAGCGCTTCGGGGATGAACTCGGTGAGGACGAGGTAGATCATCGCGCCCGCGGCGAAGCCGAAGCCGTACGGGAGGAACTCGCGGGCGGTGCGGACGAACGCGAAGGCGATGACCGCGCCGATCGGCTGCGGGAGACTGGAGAACACCGCCCACCACACCATCTTCCACTTCGAGACGCCCATCGCCCGCAGGGGAATCGAGATGGCGGTCCCCTCGGGGATGTTGTGGATCGATATCGCGACGGTCATAAACACCGCGAGCAGCGGGACGGTGAAGCCGAACAGCTGGGTCCCGCTGGCCAGTCCGAGGTCGGCGAAGGAGACGCCGACGGCGACGCCCTCGGGGAAACTGTGGACGGTCAACACCCCGAGTATCAGCACGAGCTTCGTGAAGTCGGCCTCCTCGTACTCTCGGGGGTCGATGTCGGCGTCGAGGAGGACTTCGTGGGCGACGACGACGAGGCCGACCCCCGCGGCGACGCCGACGCCGATCTGGGTCGGCGTCCCCTCGGCGAGCCCCTCCTGGACGAGGCCGAACAGCGACGCCGCGAGCATGATGCCCGAGGCGAACCCCCAAAGCGCCACGTTGCCGCGGTCGCTTATCGAATCGAACACGAAGAACGGCAGCGCGCCGATACCGGTCGCGAGCGCCGTAATGAGTCCCGCAATAAAAACGAACACGAGTGAATCGAGCGCGACCATCTATCGATTCAGCCTTCGACAGTCCGGTACATAACGTCGGCGTCCGCGGCACACCCGCGGTCACGGACGGCACCGCCGGCGGTGCGAGCGTCGAAACGGTATAAAAGGGTGTCTCGGATCGTCGCCGCTTCAGCCGGCCATACTCACCAGATCGGAGAGGAGCGCGAGAACGAACAGCACGAGGAGCGTCAACAGCACCGCGAGCTTCCTCCCAGGCCGAGTACGGCGGCCTCGCCTCTCCGAACCGAAGTCGGGAAGCGATATCCGACGTTTCGGGAGAATCACGGCTGGCTCTCCGCGTCGGGTGAGTCCGTCTGCTCCGTGGACTGCTCGTCCGATGACGGCGCCGAGTCGTCAGTCGACTCGGAGTCAGGGGTCGAAGCGGACTCGGTGGGTGATTCGGACTCCGACTCCGAGTCGGGCGACGGTTCGTCGGTCGCGTCTGACTCGGACTCCGACGATGACTCGGAGTCAGGAGTCGACTCCGACTCAGGCTCGGACTCCGATTCCGATTCAGATTCCGGTTCCGATTCCGATTCAGACTCAGGCTCAGGCTCGGACTCCGATTCCGATTCAGATTCCGGTTCCGGTTCCGATTCAGACTCAGGCTCAGGCTCGGACTCCGATTCAGCCTCTGATTCCGATTCAGACTCGTCTCCGGGCGACGACGGAGCCGCCGGGGGCTCTGAAGCGCCCTCGCCGGTGCCCGAGTCGCTCTCGTTCGTCTCCGGCGTCTGCTCGTCGCTCACCGGTTCGTCCGGGGCGCTCCCGTTCACCGGAGGCGCTTCGGGCGGGCTGTCGCCCGTCCCGTTCGCGTCAGTCACGTTCGCGTCCGTCCCGCTCGTGGGCGCGGCATCGTCCGTGTCGGGCGTGTCGCCCACGATCGCGGCCGTTCGGGTCAGGTCCGAGCCGGTCGTGTTCTCGATGGGCGTGAACTCGTCGGCCGTCTCGAAGGTCGTCGTCACGTTCGCGGTCGCGGTCAGCACGGCGATGGTGACACCGCCGCCGAACGCGACGCCCCAGACCAAGACCACGAGGGCCACGAGGCCGACGAGCGTGCGGTTCACGGGCATCAGTCGCCCTCCCCCGTGCGGTCCGCCTGCGCAGGCGGCGTCACCGACGACCCCGCCGTGGGGTCGGCGCCGTCGAGCGAGTCGGGCGACGTGAACGGGTCAGTGTGACCGTCCGCGGTCTCGGCGGTTGTCTCGTCGACGGGCGCTGCCTCGCCGACGGACTCGGTCTCGCTGACCGCGTCCGACGACTCGGTGGCCGCGGACGAGTCGGTCTCTGCCGTCGACTCGACGTCACCGCCGTCGGTGGCGCCGGTCTCGGCGACCGGTTCGGGGTCGGCAGGCGCCGACGCGTTGGTTGCCGTAGACGCGGACCGCGAGAGGACGCCGCTCGCCGGGACCCAGATCGCGAGGGCGCCGAGCAGCAGCGTGGTCGAGCCGATCGCGACCGCGATGGGCGCGGCGGTCCGAAGCTCGAACGCGATGTAGATCGCGTACGGGGCAAACAGCGCGAGCATCGCCGCCGCACCGCCGATGGCGTCGACCGAAACGCCGCCGTTGGCCGCCTCGTTGGCGACGGCGGTCGCGTCGGTCGATGACTCGGTCGACGAGTCGGCCGGCGACTCGACGACTGCGGCCGCTGCGGTCGGCGAGGCCGAGCCATCGCTCGCGTCCGGATCGTCGGTCGCATCCGGATCGTCGCTCGCGTCCGCCGCGGCGACCGGTTCGGCTCCGTTCCGCCCCTGCACCAGCGACCAGATTTCGGTGACTGCAAGCAGACCGAAGGGGAGCAACACCAGGGTCACGAAGCCGGCGGGCGTGCCGGCGAACTGGATGACGAACCCGATGTACGGGATGGTCAGCGCGACCACGCCGACGAGGTTCGCCGCCGGCACGAGGCCGGGATCGGGTCCCTCGTTAGCGTCTCCCATTGTCTCGAAGGCGAGGCCGTTCGCCGTCTCGACGACGCCGATCACCCGATGTGTCACGGGCACGTCGCTCGTGCCCCGCATGAACGTGATCACGTCGCCAACGGCGACCGTGGCGGGGTCACGCTCCGCGACGACGACCACGTCGCCGGGCGCGATGGCGGGGGTCATACTCGGCGTGAGCACGACGAAGCTCTCGTCTGCGCTGACGACCTCGGGGACCGCGTACACGGCGAACGGCGTGACGAGCGCGATCAGCAGGACGATCCCGAGTATGTTCGCCGCCCGTTTCATCCGTGCTGAAGTGAGTATGGTTGTCATCAGTTCGCCTCCGAGCCGCACAGCGACTCGCCGTCCGTGGTTGTTCCAGCGTCGATCTCGAAGTCGCCGTACACGTCGCCCACCGCGAGCGGCTGCGAGCAGCTCACGTGGATAACGACGGGTCTCGCCTCGCCGTCGACGCTGATCTCGACCTCCGGGCCAAGCTTGTTGGTCGGGCGGCCGTTGCCGCCGTTCCCGTTGCCGTTCCCGTTCCCGTTGTTACCGCCCCGGATCACGTCTTTCCTGTCGAGGGTGAAGACGTCACCTTGGGAGACGGTCCCGACGAACAGTTCGCCGCTCGTGTTCCCCTTCGTCGAGACGACCGAGATGGTCGCGTCGTCGGACCCGATGTACTCGATGTCGAGCGTCGCGAGCGAGGCCTTCTCGTCCTCGCAGACGGCGCACTCGGGTTCGGGCTCGGGCTCGTCGTCCGGCGTGTCGCCGCCGGTGCCGCTCTCACAGACCAGCTCGTCGTCTGTCGTCGTCACCGCGACGACCTCGAAGTCGCCGTAGACGTCGCCGGGGCCGAGCGGCTCCGAGCAGCTCGTGTGAATGTTGGTCTCGGTGCGCTTGTTCCGCGACGCGCCGCCGCCGGAGTCGAGGTAGATGTTCGGCCCGATCCAGCCTGGCGTGTTCGTCCCGGAATCCGCACCGTCGAGGACGAACTCCTCGCTCGGCCCGACCGTATCGTTGAATATCACGGTCGGGGGGTTGTTGCCGTTCCCCCGTCCGTTCCCGCCTCCGCCGCCGCCGGTGGCCCGGACGACAAGCGGGTCGAGGATCTCGTCGCCGAGGTATTTGAGCCTGAGCCCGCCGACCTTGACGTCGTCGTCGTTTTCTTCCGCGCAGGGGACACACCGGTTCTCGTCGCAGACGCGGCCGGCGAAGGGGTTCATCGCCTCCGCGTCCGCTTCGGTGGTGTGGCGGCACTGCTCGGCGTACAGCTGGAAAGTCAGGTCGGCAGTCTGCCCGCTGACATCCATCGCGTTGGCCGGAAGCCGCCAGTAGACCTCTACGAGGATCGTGTCCTCGGGGGCGAGACAGCCGTCGTCGATCCGCTCGCCGTTGAACAGGTCATCTCGAACGGTTCGAAGCGGCTTGTATCCGCCGGTCACGGAGGTTTCATCGACGTGAACGTCGACTTCGAGCTCGCGTGCGAGACCGTTGCTCGCCACGCACTCGGTCGCGAGCCAGACCCGGACCGGGTTCGTCTGGGCGCCGATTTCGAACTCCTTCCAGCCCGAATCGCCGCGGCGGATCCCCGACACGTCGACGGCGAAGGTGCCGCTGGTGGGCTCGTCGTTCACGAGGAGCTCGACCGTGCCGGCGCCGAAGGTGTTGTTCGAGAACGTCTCGCGGTCCGCGAGATACGCTCCGGTACCGAGGCCGCTGGCCAGTCCGACGGCGCCGATGCCGCCGATGCCGGCGAGCAACCGGCGGCGACTCACGCCGCTCGGTCGAGGCGATCCGTCGATGTCGCGGCTCATCAGTTGCCCCCGTCGGCGGTGGCGTTGGTCGGCTCGTACGTGAACGGATTCACGTTGCTGGTGCAGTCGTCCGCGGTGAATTCGACGTCGAAGTCGACGGTCCCGCCCTGCCCGGCGTTGCCGCCGATGGAGTCGAACTCCCAGGTGAAGATGAGGCAGCGTCGCTCGTCGGTCGTGAGACAGCCGTCACCGAGCAGCGTGGGATCGAGTTCGATCCCGTCCGCCAGCGGGCCGGCGACCAGGTCGGCGAGGGTTCCGTCGGCGATCTCCCGACCGTAGTCGGCGAAGTCGCTCTCTGCGCCCGCGCAGGCACCGATCCCGAGTAGCCCGGTGTCGTACCGAACGTTGAGGTGGATGCGCTCGGCGAGCGCGACGCTCGCGGGATCGGTGTCGTCGAACGCGTCCGAGAGCGCGAGACGGAACCACACGCGGACCCCGTCCGGGGCCGCGCCCGCGGAGTCTTCGAGCCGGAGCCCGACGCTCGCGGTGCCCTCGTCGCCGGGGAGCGCGTTGTCGAAGTCGACGAGACGGATGCCGGCGCTTTCGACGTCGTCTTCGACGTCGGTGGGACTGGAATCGACGAGCGTTCCGTTCTCGGTGCTGCGCCAGCCGACGAGCAAGTCCCAGGGCGTGTCGGTCTGTGCGTACGTGTACGCAGAGTACCTATCCCAGCTGTCTGTTCCCGTCGGTCTACCGCTGGCGGCACCGAGCGTCGCGAAGCCGACGGCTCCGACGCCTGCAAGTGCCTCCCGGCGGGTGATTGTCGATCCCTGTGATCCTTTCTGTGTCATGGTGGTGGTGTCGGCTCCGGAACGGCCGTTTCGTCGATATCACTGCTTACGCCGTCTCAGTCCGTATGTATGGACTACCTACCGAACCGGTCCGACGGTCCTACCTGAGGGGTACGCGGTCCTTCCCGACCGATTCGAGCGGATCCGCGCGAAATCTCGGTTCGGCCCCGGTCGCGTCCGAAGTGTGGGCCTGGAGGCGGTCTCCAGACCGGCGACTCGTGCCGCAGTGGGCCGAATTTACTGTTATGTATGATATCTTGTCCCCGAGGGGGAACGCCCACCGACGGAGTCGAACCGTCGTCCCGGCCTTTCGGGTCCGGAGTGGGGGGTGGTCGGTCGGACGGGCGCCGTCGCGCCCGCCGCGTCACGCGCCGATCTAGACGTTGATGACCCCCGACGCGTCGGTGACGTTGTCGATGGCCGCGCGGCCGTCGTTCGAGCTGTTCGGCGACGCGACGCCCTCGCCGCCGTCGCTGGCGAAGACCTCCTTCACGACGAACTGGGTCGGAACGCTCGACAGCGCCGGCAGGCCGCTCGTCCAGTCGATGACGAACGTGTAGGTCAGCCGGTCGGCGCTCTCGACCGCGAGGAAGCCGGGCGCGTCCTCCGCGGCGGTGTCGAAGCGGTTGTTGTTTCCGCCGGTGCCGATGTTGCGACGGATGTACCCGCCGTCACCGCTCGCGCCGCTCGTGCTGTTCGCGATGCCACCGGACCGGGCACCGGAGGTCGCGCTGCCGAAGCCGAACCGGAAGTCGTCGTTCGGGCTCTCACCGAGCCCGTCGGTGTTGACGTCGAAGTTGGCCTCGACGACGTAGGAGTTCGGGTTGCTCGGCCACTCGCCGAGACCGGAACTGCCGCCGCCGTACATGTCGCCGTCGAGCTCCACCTGCACGACCGTGGTGGGGCCGCTGCTCACCCGCGCGGTGATCCAGCTCCCCGTCGCGTCGCCCTGCTCGTCGCCGTCGCGGTCGACGCCCGGACCGGCGTCGGTCGTCAGGACGGTGTCGAACTCGACGCAGGGGTTGTTCGTCCCGTCGTTGTGACGCGACTGCTCGGCGTAGAACTCGAAGTCGAATTCGACGGAGTCGGACTGGATCTCGTTCCCGACGCTGGTGGGAACGATCCAATCGAAGCAGACGCACTGCTCCGCGACGTTCGGCGCATCGTCGACGAACGGCTCCTCGACGCCCTCGAACGCGGGGCGGTTCGCCACCGGCGCGCTCGGGTCGCCGTCACCGTACAGCGGGACGCCGGCGCGGAGCGCCAGCATCACGTCCCGGAGCGAGCCGGAGACGATCTCGGCGCCCTTCGCGCCGTCGCTCGTACAGTACGAGACGGTCACCTGCATCGCGTCGGCGAGGTCGCCGCCGGCGGTTTCGTCCGACTCCGTTTCGGGCTCGTTCATCCCGTTCTCGTCGTTCGCCGTCAGATCGCCGCACATCCACAAGTACGCCGGATTGTTGACGATAGAGAAGCAGAAATCACCCTCGCCGGAGTCTCCGGGCTTCAGGTCGGAGACCTGAATGCTGAGAGGATCGCCCTCGCCGCCCCCGACGACGTTGCCGTCAATGAAGGTCCCGTCAGGGGTCTGGTACTGCGCGTAGCTGCCCTGGTCCTCAGAGTAGTCGACGTGGACGAACAGGTCGAGCTCGCCGGCCGTGAGGGAGTTGCCCTGGAAGGTCTCCGTGTCGTTGAAATACGCCGTGGTGCCGAGGCCCGCGCCCGCGGAGGCTACGCCCACCGCTCCGAGTCCGACCAGCATCTTGCGCCGCGAGAGTCCGATAGTGTCGTCGTTCATTGTGTATCATCCCCGAAGGGAACTCCCGGTGGCGGTCGTGAGCCGCCGCGTCGGCCGCCCGAAGGCGCCGAGCCGGGGATCGGGCGGGAGTTCCGCCCGAGGCGAGCGGGCCGCCCGCTCGCTGCCGCGGTTTCAGATCGGTCAGTTACCGGCGCTGGTGCTGTTCGCTTCCGTTCCATTAAACGTCACAGCGGGATCGTCGTTGTGGCGCTCCTGCTCGGCGTAGAGGCCGATGTCGAAGGAGATCGAGTCGGTCTGGACCTCGTTGCCCGCCTCGACGAACGGGAGCTCCCACTCGAAGCCGATACACTGGGTCGTCGCACCGGGGTACGCCTGCGTCCCCTCTTCGATGCGGTTGCCGTCCAGGGGGACGCCCTCGGAGAGGGCCGCGAAGACATCGGTCATGGAGCCTTCGATGATCTTCTGTTCGCCTTCCAAGACGATCTCCGCGATCTCGGCGTAGACCGTGTCGAGGTCGGCCGGATCGGGCGCGACGAACGCGTCGTCGGGCGAGCTCGCGAGGCTCTGGAGCAGCGAGGTGTTGGCGCTCCCGAGCGCGATGGTGAAGATGCGGATGCCGTCGTCGTTCTTGGCGGCGTCCGCCGCGGTGGTCGCAGCGGTCGCACTGGAGTTGCCGTCGCTCAGCAGGATCATCACCTTGGATGCGCCGGGCGTGGCGTTGGTGCCGTTCACCAGTTCGTCGGCGGCCTCGTCGATGCCGGCCGCGATGGACGTTCCGCCGCCCGAGGAGTACGCGTTGATGGCGTCCTTGACGAGCTGGTAGTCGTTCGTCAGCTCCTGGTCTGTCGTCGCGCTGGAGCTGAACGAGATAGCCGCCGCCTCGTCGGGAGACGAGAGGTTGTCCACGAAGCCCGTCGCGGCCGTCTTGAGCGACGAGAGCGGGGTTCCGCCCATCGACCCGGAGACGTCGCTGACCAGGGCGACTTCCAGTTCGTTGCGCTCGCCCGTGCCGGTGGGCTCGAAGACGTTGTCGCAGTCTTCGTCGTACCAGACGCAGACCTGAATCTCGTCGGCGAGCTCGCCGATGCCGTCCGTGTCGGTGCCCTCGTCTACGATCTCGGGCTCCGTCTGTCCCCTCTCTTCGTTGCTGGTGATCTCGCCGGCCATCCAGAGGTACGCCGGGTTGTCACAGATGTGGACGCTGATCGTCACTTCGCCGGAGTCGCCGGGCTTCACGTCTTCGAGGGTGAAGATCGGAATGCCGTCGCCGTTGACGAGGAACTCGTCCGCCTCGGGCGAACAGAAGTCGAAGACGTCGCTTTGCACGAGCGTCTCCCACTCCTCGATCTGCTCATCGGTGGGCGCCTCGCCGAGCAGGTACCGCCCGTCGCCGAGCGACTCGGCGTCCGGGTAGCCCATCTCCTGGATGTCCGACAGGCGGCCGGGGCCGCCGAGGTAGGTTGATTTGTAGTCGAGTTTTAAATCGAGAGTTCCCGCAGTAAAGGAGTTGTTTGCGAACGTTTCTGTATCGTTGAAATACGCCGTCGTTCCGAGTCCCGCACCCGCAGAGGCCACGCCGACCGCGCCGAGGCCGGCCAAGAGCTTGCGCCGCGAGAGTCCGGTTGTGTCGTCATTCATACGGAATCATCCCCGAGTGGGGAATCCCGACAGCGGTCGTGAACCGTCTCGTCGGCCGCGAAAAGCGCCGAATCGGGACGCAGGCGTGTCGCCGTAGCGGCGAGCAGATGGCCTGCGTGGAGTCTGTGTCTCAGCGACGGTTCGGGATCAGGCCGAGACCCCCGCGCCGTCGTTGTGGCGCTCCTGCTCGGTGTAGAAGCCGAGGTCGAAGGCGAGCGTGTCGCCCTGGATCACGTTGCCCACTTCGAAGGGCAGTTCCCAATCCAGTCCGATACAGTACATCAGGCCGTTGCCCTCGAACGCGTCGCGGTCCTCGTCGGCCGCGGGGTCTTCCAGCTCGTCGTACATGGTGAGGATGTTGCCGTCGAGCGGGATGCCGTTCCCGGAGGACAGCGCCGCGAGCACGTTGTCGAGGCTGTCTTCCATGATGATCTTCTCTGCGACGAACTGGCTGGCGAGGACGCCGAACACCGTCGGGATCACCACCGGGTCGTCAACATCGTAGAAGAACTGGGGATCGTCCCCCGGCGATGTCGCCGCACCGGCCATGTCCTGCAGGATGCTGTCGTTGGCGCTACCGACCGAAACGGTGTACAGGTCCGTCGCCGGACTGGGCGAGGAGCTGCGCGCGTCCGTCGCCGCGTCCTGCGGCGAGCTGAACGACGTCGAGCCGGTGCCGTTGAACGACTCGCCGTCCGACAGCACGATGTTCACCGCTTTGATTCCCGGTCGCCCGTTCAGCGCGAGCTCTGCCTGCGCGTCGTCGATACCTTCGCCGATGAAGGTGCCGGTCGCGATACCGCCGGACGCAAGCGTGTTGGGGTCGGGGCTACCGTCGCCGTCGAAAGGCGTCGAGCCGGCACCGCCGCTGACGACGTTTGCCAGCTTCTGGCGCAGGCCATTGAGCGACGCGTCGACGACCGAGAGGTCGCTGGTCATCGGCTGTAAGATGCCCGTGCGCGGCTCGGTGTCGCCGTTCCTCTCGCCGTCGAAGTAGGCGATACCGACCTGGACGTCCGCGTTCTGCGCGTCGAGGTACTGGACGAACTCCTTGGCCGCGAGCTCGACGAGGTCGATCTTCGTCGTCTCGGAGAAGTTGTCGGGACCGACCGTGATGGGGTCTTCGCTGACGACGCCGGTGTACTGGCGGTACAGCATCGAGCCCGAGAAGTCGAGCGTCAGCATGATGTCGGCGGGCTCCGCCTCGTCGCGGACGTTGTCGCAGTCCGCGTCGTACCAGAGCTTCGCGTTAATGAACTGCGCGAGGTCGCCGCCGTCGGGCGTGTCGACCGCCAGCTCTGGGTCCGTGTCGACGCCTTCGCTCTCGGAGACGTTGTCGGCCTGCATCCAGACGTAGCCGGGGTTGTCACAGAGGTGCAGCGAGAAGGTGATCTCGCCTTCGTCGCCGGGCTTCACGTCGGTGAGTTGGACCAGCGTGTCCATCTGGTTGCCCGTGACGGGGTCGGTGCGGAAGTCGGCCTCGTCGATTGGCGGAATGTTGTCACAGTTCAGGATCGGGAGGTTCTCCCCGGTGCTGTCCGGGTCGTCGATGTCCACGTAGTCGCTGTACTTGATCTGTCCGCCGTCGCCGTCCGAGATCGACTGCTCCCCGTCGCCGTCGTGGTCGGGGTGCGCGTTGATGAAGGTGTGGCCGTTACCGAAGTCGTACGTCTGCTGCCAGTCGACGAGCAGGTTGAGCTCACCCGCGGTGAGCGAGTTGCCCGCGAAGGTCTCCGTGTCGTTGAAGTACGCCGTGGTTCCGAGCCCTGCGCCCGCAGAGGCCACGCCGACCGCGCCGAGGCCGGCCAGGAGCTTGCGCCGCGAGAGGTCGAAGTTGGTTGAATCGTTTGTCATTGTATGTGTGTGTATACTGTGTGGATAGTCACGACCTCCCGCGGCGACTACCGCGTCGCCGTAGGGCGGTTCGAGCTGTTCATACTGATCGCGAGATCAGTTGGTGGAGTTCACCGGTGCCGAGTTGTTGAAGGGGTCCTCGTTGTGGCGGACCTGTTCGGTCTCGAAGACCAGGTCGAACGAGAGGCTGTCACCCTGGATGACGTTGCCCACGACGAACGGGACCTCAAGCAGGAGACAGAACGAGTAGACACCCTCGCTCTCCGTGTCGTTGATTGCGAGGAAATCACCGTTCTCGTCTTTGACGATGTATCCGCCGCTGAGGATGTCGTCGGCCTCGCGCGCGTTCGTGTAGTGCGCGTCTGCGCTGGCGACACCGCCAACGTCAGGCATCGCGTAGGTGATGCCGGACGCGTTTGCGGTAGCGTTGGGCGCGTTGTTGAAGACGGGGTCGAGGACAGAGAGTCCAGACTTGTCGCCGCTGGTGTCGTCGTAGTTCTGCCACACGGACGCGAGCATGAACTCGCCGAGGTCGGCGCTGTTGTTCGCGTCGCCCTCAACTTCCTGTTCGGGCTCGGGGTTCGCGCCGCCCGCCTCCATAAAGTTCTCCGTGCGGATCTGCACGTATCCGGGGTTGTCACCGACTTCGATGTCGAAGCAGATGATCGCCCAGTCGCCGGGCTTCACGTCGTCGACGACGAGGCCCGCGGTGACACCCTGGCCGTCCGCGGTCACGGACATGGGGATGTCGGTCTGGCCGCTCCAGTAGTCGTCCGCCGCCACGAGGTTCGCCGTGACGCTCATGTCGAGCGTGCCGGCCGTGAAGGTATTGTTCTCGAAGGTTTCGGTGTCGTTGAAGTATGCCGTGGTGCCGAGTCCGGCACCCGCGGAGGCCACGCCGACTGCGCCGAGTCCGAGAAGCATCTTGCGCCGCGAGAGTCCGATGTCGTTGTCTTGGTTCATGGTTGATTGGTGTCCGACACGCCTCCGGTTTGGTTGGTGGCTAAGTCGGTTACTCCTCCATGGGGGGGATACCCACGTAGTTACGAGCAGCCATGTCACGATGGAACGAGAGCTAGAACCGACTGGAACGAGCCGTTCGACCGGCGGTCCGACGCGCCTACCGAAGCCGAAAACGACCGCATGAGCGCCCTACTCGGGCCAAAACGGCGGTACGGGTGTCGTACCATCGAGGCGGCACCGAGCCGGGGAAACCGAGGCCGTAGGGCGGTCGTACCGGCCCGCGGGCTATCGGTTTGCTCGGGCGGTCCCCGGCTCGTCGACGACTCGGCGGGCGCGGTATCTACTGCATACATATGCCAGCAACAATCGTTATAGCATCCAACAACTGACGGCTTCGCGAACAGCGGAGCGTCGGAGTGACAGATGAAATACCGACCAGACATCCTCCCGGCAGAACAGGTGTACGCAATTCTCGCGAACGAGCGCCGCCGGCGCGCGCTCGAACACATCGAGAGCGTCGGCGGCGTGGTGACCGTCCACGAGCTGTCGACGCTGGTCGCCAGCCACGAGACGGGCGACGCCTCCCCGCCCGCTCGGTGCCGAGAGAGCGTCTACACCTCGCTCGTCCAGACGCACCTCCCGAAGCTCGCGGAGGTCGGCGTGATAGAGTATGACAAAGCGACCCAGACCATCGAGCTGTCGCGCCACGCGCGCGACGTGTCGCTGTACACCGAGATCGTCGCCAAGGGCGGCATCACGTGGTCGGAGCTGTACCGGGCGCTCGGCATCGTGTCGCTGACGGTCCTCCTCGCGGTCCTCCTCGAATTCTCGGCGTTCGCGCTCATCAACCCGGTGCTCTGGACGAGCCTCTCGCTCGGCGCGTTCGCCGCCGTGGGCGCGTACCAGCTGTGGGTGAACCGCTTCTCCGTCATCCGGCAGTTCGGCCGGCGGCGGCGATAGCCGACGACGCGTCGGCGCCACGTCGGACGGCGCGAACTGACGCGTCGGAACCGAGGGATGTCGGATTTTTCGAACGCAGAGACGACCAGCACAGCGCTCCGCACGGATCGGCACAGAGGGGCTCAACACGAGTCGGCGGCGCGCCACCGACCCGATCCGAGTTGGAGCGCGACGAGACCCGATCCGAGCGGCGGGTACGACGAGACCTGATTCGAGCGGTGGGTACGACGAGACGCGGGCGTCCGGCCCCGCACCCACCACGCGGCGAGCGGCCGGCGTACGCCACGCGACTCCGACGGCGACGGCGGTTTTTTAAAATGCCTGACCGACAGCGAGAGGGGTTTATGAGTGAGCGACCGGCGACGACAAAGAGTGGTGAGGGTGCGAAGGCGAAACAGGCGTCAGGCCGCCTCGGCGGCGGGCGGCGACGGGAGTTGCATCTCGAACAGGCGCGCGTCACACTCGGTACAGCGCCCGGCGACCACGTCGTAGCTGCTACAACACGACTCGACGACGCGCTCTTCGAGCGCCACGGGACCGTCGCAGGCGGGACACTGTTCGACGAACAGGCGGATCGCACCGAGCACGTCGCTCCGCGCCGCGAGCGAGAGCGCGGACCAGTCGTCCAGCGTCTCCGAGAGGGCGCGGTTCGCGGCGACGTCCGAGAGGAACGCGGAGCGAGACTCCCAGTGGCCGATACGCTGGCCGTCGGCGAACGCGAACGCGGCGCCGCCGCCCCAACTGAGCGAGAGCGACGCCTCGGGGACGCCCGTGAGCGAGGCGAGCGACGCCACGTCGGCGTTGGGGTCGTCGTCCGAGACCACGGGGCCGTCGGTCGGAGCGACCGCGTCGAACCGCATCTCGTCCAGGGCGTCGTCCCACGCGGACGCGAACCAGGGAGCAAAGGAGAGGTCGGCTCCGTCGGGGGTCTCGACGAGGACGCCGGACGACAGGAGGTACGACTCCGCGTCGATGTCGGTCAGGGGCGCGGGCTCAGTCCCCTTCCCGAACAGGCGGAGGACGCGCTCCGGGAGGTAGCGTTTCGTGAGTTCGGGCGTCCCCGGAACGAGGTAGCCGCGGAGCCAGATCGCCCCGAGCGCGGCGCCGAACCCGGCCGTGGCGAGGAGCGGTCCGGCGACCACGCCCACCGCCGTCGCGCCGACCGCCGCGATCCCGACGTTGACCGCGGTACACGGGAGACAGCGGTTCTCACCGGTGTACTCGGGCTTTCGGAATCGGTCAAACAGTTGCCGATCGGTCCCCGCTGTCTGCGCCTCCGAGATCCCTGCGTCGTGTGACGTAGTCATACGCTGACGTTGGCGTCAAACGGTCGTATGTATGCGTCGCCTACCGGTCGCAAATCGGCGGGGTCCGCGGCTCCCGCGGTCGGGGCTGGTGACTTCGAGGGCGCTGCGGCCCGCTCCGAGCCGACATCCGCGACGACGCGTCGCCCGGTCGAGCGGGGGGAGTTTCCGGCCGACTCCAGTCCGGACGCGACGGAGTATATAAACGTAGCGTAATGGGAGATGGTATCAATTGATATGGTGGGGAGTAGTTAGGGAGAGCAGACAGGTTCAAACAAACGAGAGAGCAATCCCCGTTGACCCCAATTATGACACCCCAAATCGCCGTCGAACAGGACCAGCAGAGCGGCGAGGCCGAGCCCTCGCGCGACGAGATATTCACCGCGTTGAGCAACGCACGGCGACGGCGGGTGATCAAATATTTAAAACAAAACGAACCGGAGGCGCGCGTGCGCGACATCGCGGAACAGTTGGCGGCGTGGGAAAACGACCTCGACGTGTCGGAGGTGTCGTATAAACAGCGCAAGCGCGTGTACACCGCGCTTCACCAGTCGCACCTGCCGAAACTGGCGGCGAGCGGGTTCATCGAGTACGAGTCCGACCGGGGGTTGGTGTCGCTCACCGACGAGAGCCGGAAGCTGGAGGTGTACTTAGAGATCGTCTCCGAAAACGAGATTCTCTGGAGCGAGTTCTACTTCGGGCTCGCGGTCGTCGCGGCGCTCGCGGGCGCGGCCGCGGCGGTTGGGACGGTTCCGTTCGCGAGCGTCTCGGGATACACCTACGCGATTCTCACCTCGGTCGCGTTCGGCGTCTCCAGTCTGGTACACCGGCGGATGACGCGCCGCAACCGGCTCGGATAGCGGCCGCGCCGCGACCGACACCCGCAGGGTTTTAGCCGCGCACGGCGGGAGTACGGACATATGGCAACGGGGATCGTCGGGGAGTTCCTCGATCTCAAAGCGGAGACGGACGCGGACGTCCTCGCGATGCAGTGTGGCGACTTCTACGAGTTCTTCGCCGACGACGCCGAGCTGGTCGCCGACGAGCTCGACTTGACGGTCTCACAGAAGTCGTCGCACGGCTCGTCGTACCCGATGGCGGGCGTCCCACTCTCGGAGCTGACGCCGTACGTGAAAGCGCTCGTCGAGCGCGGCTACCGGGTCGCCGTCGCCGACCAGTACGAGACGGCAGACGGCCACGCCCGCGAGATCACGCGGGTCGTCACGCCGGGCACGCTCTTGGAGACCGCCGACGACGACGCGCGGTACCTCGCGGCGGTCGTGAGCGAGAGCGACGACGGCGGCCCCTACGGGCTCGCGCTCGCCGACGTGACCACGGGCCGGTTCCTCGTCACCGAGGTCGAGACCCCCGGCGACCTCCGCGCGGAGCTGTATCGGTTCGACCCCGCAGAGGTGTTGCCGGGGCCGCGCGTCCGCAACGACGACGCGGTGCTCGGGGCGGTCCGCGATGACCTGTCGGGGTCGGTCTCCCTCTTCGACCCGGAGTCGTTCGCGCTGGGCCGAGCGACCCACGCGGTCCGCGAGCAGTTCGGCCGGGAGACCGTCGACAGCGTCGGGATCGACTCCGAGTTGGCGATCCGGGCGGCCGGCGCGGTCCTCGGGTACGTCGAGGAGACCGGCGCGGGCGTGTTAGCATCGATCACGCGGCTCACCGCCTACGGCGACGACGACCACGTCGCCGTCGACGCCACGACGCAGCGCAACCTCGAACTGACGGAGACCATGCGCGGCGAGGGCGACGGCTCGCTGTTCGAGACGGTCGATCACACCGTCACCGCCGCCGGCGGGCGGCTGCTCCGGGAGTGGCTCACGCGACCACGCCAGGACCAACCAGAGCTCGACCGCCGGCTCGACGCGGTCGACGCGCTCGCCGCGGCGGCGCTCGCTCGCGACCGACTGCGCGAAACGCTTGATCACGCGTACGACCTCGAACGACTCGCGGCGCGCGCCACGAGCGGGAGCGCGGGCGCGAGACAGCTCCTCTCGGTGCGGGATTCGCTGGCCGCCGTCCCCGCGCTCGCCGACGCGGTGTCCGGGACCGAACTCGCCGACTCCCCGGTCGCCGCGGTGCTGGAGCGGATCGACCGCGAGCGCGCCGCGGCCCTCCACGACGAGCTCGCGAACGCGCTCGCCGACGACCCGCCGAAGACGAAGACCCAGGGGGGGCTCCTCCGAGAGGGGTACGACGAGGAGCTCGACGAGCTGATCCAACGCCACGAGAAGGCGAACGACTGGCTCGACGGCCTCGCCGAGCGCGAGAAGCGGCAACACGGGCTGAGCCACGTCACCGTCGACCGCAACAAGACGGACGGCTACTACATCCAAGTCGGGAAGTCGGTCGCCGATCAGGTGCCCGACCACTACCGCGAGATCAAGACGCTGAAGAACTCGAAGCGGTTCGTCACCGACGAGCTCGAAGAGCGGGAACGCGAGGTCCTCCGCTTAGAGGAGGCCCGCGGCGAGCTGGAGTACGACCTGTTCGAGGAGCTCCGAGAGCGCGTCGCCGACGACGCCGAACTCCTCCAAGACGTGGGGCGGGCGGTGGCCGAGCTCGACGCGCTCGCGTCGCTGGCGACCCACGCCGCCGGCAACGACTGGACGCGCCCCGAACTGACCGACGACCGCCGGCTCGACGTGGACGCCGGGCGGCACCCGGTCGTCGAGCGGACGACGGACTTCGTGCCGAACGACCTCCGGCTCGACGCGGAGCGCGGGTTCCTCATCGTCACCGGGCCGAACATGAGCGGGAAGTCGACGTACATGCGGCAGGCGGCGCTGATCCAACTGCTCGCGCAGGCCGGCTCGTTCGTCCCCGCGCGGGAGGCCACGGTCGGGCTCGTCGACGGCATCTACACGCGAGTCGGCGCGCTCGACGAGCTGGCGCAGGGGCGCTCGACGTTCATGGTCGAGATGCAGGAGCTGTCGAACATCCTCCACTTGGCGACCGCCGACTCGCTCGTCATCCTCGACGAGGTCGGCCGCGGCACCGCCACCTACGACGGCATCTCCATCGCGTGGGCGACGACCGAGTACCTCCACAACGAGGTGCGCGCGCGAACCCTGTTTGCCACGCACTACCACGAACTGACGACGCTCGCCGACCACCTCCCGCGCGTGGAGAACGTCCACGTCGCCGTCGACGAGCGAGACGGGGAGGTGACGTTCCTCCGGACCGTCCGCGACGGGCCGACGAACCGGTCGTACGGCGTCCACGTCGCCGATCTGGCCGGCGTCCCAGCGCCGGTCGTTTCCCGCGCGGGCGACGTGCTCGACCGGCTCCGCGAGGAGAAGGCCATCGAGGCGAAGGGCGGCACCGAAGGAGACCGGGACGGGAGCGACGGGCCCGGCCGCGCCACCGGCGACACCAAACAGGTCGTCTTCGATCTCTCGTCGGGGTCGTTCTCCGACGGCGAGGGCACCGACTCGGCGGCGAGCGACGGAGCGGCGTTCGAACCCGAGACCGACCGGAACGGGACGCCGCCGGCGTCGACTCGGCCGGACGACGGGGCCGCCGTCGAGGCCGAAGCGACCGACGAGACGGCCCCCGAGACCCGCGCCGTGGTCGAGGAGCTCCGCGAGGTCGACGTGGCGTCGACCGCGCCGGTGGACCTGCTCGCGCGCGTCCAGGAGTGGCAGGACCGGCTCGACGAGAGCGGCTGACGAGGGCGCGTCTGACGTAAGAACTAATGTCTGACCTCCTCGTGTGGTGTGTATGGGTATTATGAGCAAGATCCTCGGCGGCGGCGGGAACCGCTCCGTCGACGATTACGTCGAACTCGACCTCGGCGACTTCGCGGAGGCGCACACGGACGGCGGAATGCAGGTACACATCGCGGAGATCGGCAGCCAGAGCGACGTGATTCCGATCAAAGACGCGGTGTACGACGGCGACTTCGTCATCGCGGACATCACGCGGCACTCCACCTCGGACCGGACGATCGAACACATCATCGACGAACTGCGGCAGGTCGCGCGGGAGGTCGACGGCGACATCGTCCAGAAGGGCGACGACCAGATCGTCGTCGCCCCGACCGGTGTGAGCATTTCGCGGCAGAAACTGTAGGACTGCTTCAACGACGGCCCCGATCGCGGCCGAACCGTGGCATATATGCCCGTCTCGCGCCCACGTACGACCGAATGGACGAGCCGGTCCTGCTGACGGGCGCCGGGGGACGGGTGGGGCAAGCCATCCTCCGCGGCATCGGCGACGACTACGAGTGGCGACTCCTCGACAGGGAGCCGCTGCCCGCGGCGAAGGTGCCGAACAGGGTCCCCGACGCCGACCGGTACGTCGCAGACATCACCGACGCCGACGCGGTCCGAGCGGCGATAGACGGCGTCGGCGCGGTGATCCACCTCGCCGGCGACCCCCGGAAGACGGCCCCGTGGGACTCGGTGCTTCGGAACAACATCGACGGGACGCAGGTCGTGATGCGCGCCGCGGTCGACGCGGGCGTCGAGAAGTTCGCGTTCGCCTCCTCGAACCACGCGGTCGGCGGTTACGAGACCGAAGAGCGCACCCCGGACCTCTATCGGTCGGACGACAGCTACCGGCTGGACGGGACCGAACTCCCCCGGCCCGGAAACCTCTACGGCGTCTCGAAGGCGGCCGGGGAGTCGCTCGGGCGATTCTACCACGACGAGTTCGACATGAGCGTCGTCTGCGTCCGGATCGGGAACCTCACCAAGGACCACCCGCCGCGGGAGTACGAGCGGGGACAGGCGATGTGGCTCTCACACCGCGACTGCGCGCACCTGTTCGACCGGTGTCTGCAGGCGGAGTACGGCTACGAGGTCGTCTACGGGATCTCGAACAACGACCGGCGGTACTACTCCATCGAGCGCGCCCGCGAGGCCCTCGGCTACGACCCGGCCGACAACTCCGCCGACTACACCTTCGACGGGAAACCCAAGGCCGACGCGGGCGTCGACGACGACCCCGACGACGCGGCCGATAAAAACGACGCGGCCGACCCCCCGGCCGAGCCGAACTTCCCGGCGGACCCCGACACGCCGACCGACAACGCCTGACGCGGTAGCAGCTAAAAGAGGTCGTCGACGTCGCGTCGCTTCCGCGTTGCCAGTTCTACGTGATCGGTGAGCCGCGCGGCCACCTGCGGGCGGGCGTCGGGAGTGCGGAGGAACGCGAAGAGGAGTTCGGTGACCGTCGTCCGGGCGGTTCCTTCCTCCTCGCGGGCGAGTTCGGCCGCGGTCTCGAACGCGGCCGCGTCGCCCGGCGCGACCGCGTCCGCCAGCACGGGCGCCGCGAGCAGCGCCGCCGACAGGTCGAGATTGTCGAACCGCGGCGCCGTCCCGTCGATGCGGATGGTCGGGGGGCTCGACCGCTCGATCGCCTCCGGGTCGGCCGCCAGTCGCCGGCACCACTCACGGACGGGTGCCGAATCGAGGCCTCGCGGCGTCGGTCCCGCGTCGCCGAGGTACGTCACCGCGTTGCCCGCACAGCCGACCGCGCCGGACCAGTTGTGGTCGGCGGCGTGGTGGGTCGCCGCCGCGGCCGCGATCAGCCCGTGGAGCAGGCGCTCGTCGCGACCGTCGGCCAGGGGGAGCCACGCCGCTTCCCACGGGTCGTGGGCCGCGAGGACGTGTCCTTCGTTGAAGAGGGCGGCCCCGGCGCGGAGCGCGACGGGAACGGGGGGCGGGGGTCGCTCGTCGGAGTCGGCGTCGGTCATACCGACGGCTCGGAGGCGCCGACAGATAAGCGGTGAGGCCGAGCGGAGAGCGGACGGGAGGAGGGGCTGTCAGCGGGGACCTCGGTCAGCCGTCAGCGGGGACCGACTCGTCACCGGCCGGGAGGCGGGGCGCCGCGCGGTCGACCGCGTCCGGATATCGGCGATGGAGGGCCACGCCGACGACGGTCCCGGCGAGCGCGGCCGCGAGGACCGCGGTCGCGACCGGGAACGCGCCGAGGACGAACGGCAGGGCCGACAGGGCCGCGAGCGTCAGGGCCGCGCGCCACGAGGGGAGGCGGTCGGGCAGCGCTGGCCCGGCGTAGCGGTCGGGGCGTCTCATGCGTCTGGTGCGTCTCGAAGGCGAGTTGTCTCGTCGCATTGGTGGGTGGAGGGTGGCGCGGAGCCCCGCGCCGCGGGCGGTGTCGATGCGTCAGTCGGGGACCGTCGATGCGTCAGTCGGGGACCGTCGTCGACCGGCGTCGGCGAGTGTGCGCCTCGTGGAGTCGACGACCGCGATCGGAACGCCGGCCTCGGCGTCGGACGCGGGCCGGGTCCTCACCCGAGGCTCTGTCGGTCGAGCGACCGGGTCCAACTGTTGGAAGGACGGGAGAGAGGGAGCGCTCGCTCCGACCGGCGAGGCCGACCGCCCCCACGCGGGTTACGCGGGGACGGCGTCGGATCGAGCGACGACCGAACCGCAACCCCGGTACCCGGCGCTCCAGCGGGGGGCGAGCGTGGGGATCGGGGTGCGGGTGGTCATGGGTTGCGCCCAGCGGGGGGGTTCCGCACGGGCGTATCTGCCCGTACAGACGGATGCGGATTAATAATTACCCGTGTGTGCGACGCATTGTCATTATTGGATATTTAATAGAGATGTCCAGCGGTTATTTTGTATCGGGAACGACGCGGCGGGCACGGGTCGTGGCACATACACTAAGACGGGGCGGCCCCTACGGCCAGTAGTCGTGTCCAGTAGCCTGTTGCCGGTCATCGCGGCGATCCTCGTGTCGGGACTCGTCGTCCAGTTGGTCGCGCACCGTCTGAAGGTGCCGAGTGTCATCTTTTACCTCCTCATCGGCGTCGTGCTGGGACCGGAGGTGTTGGGGCTCGTAACGCTGGACACGTTTGGGAGCGGCCTGGAGATCATCGTCGGGATCAGCGTCGCGATCATCGTCTTCGAGGGGGCGTTTGCGCTGCGGATCGAACGGATCCGCGGCGCGTCGACGGCGTCGCTCCGCTTGGTGACGGTGAGCGCCCTCGTGATGTTCCTCGGAACGGCGGCGGCGGTCCGGTTCTTCGAGGGAGCAAGCTGGGATATTTCGCTGCTCATCGGGGCGCTGCTGGTGGCGACCGGACCGACGGTCATCACGCCGATACTCAACGTCGTGCGGGTCAGGGACCACGTCGCGACCGCACTGGAGACGGAGGGGATCGTCAACGACGTGACGGCCGCGATCGTCGCCGTGGTGATCTTCGAGACGCTGTTGCTTGACGATCTGGGCGTCCCGGCGACCGTGCTGTCGTTTCTCCAGCGGCTCGGGGTCGGGGTGGCCGCCGGGGTGCTCGCGACCGTCATCATCTACTACCTGTTGAACAGCAACTTCGTCCCCGAACGCGACGTGCAGGCCTCGCAGTTCCTCGTGTTGGCGGCGGCGGTCGGGGCGTTCGCGGCCGCCGAGGCCGTCGCCGCCGAGGCGGGTATCGCGGCTGCGGCGACGAGCGGGATCCTGCTCGGCAACCTCGACATCGACAACAGAGAAGAGATCGAGCGGTTCGCGGAGAACACGACGCTCGTCGTCTTATCGTTCGTGTTCATCTCGCTGGCCGCGCTGATAGACGTCGAAGCGATCGCGGCGCTCGGGGTCGGCGCGATCGCGCTCGTCCTCGTCATCATGCTCGTCCTCCGGCCGCTCGGCGCGCTGATCGCGACCGCCGGCGTCGAGCGGTTCACCTGGCCGGAGCGGCTGTTCATCGCCGGCGTCGGCCCCCGAGGGATCATTCCGGCGAGCGTGGCCACACTGTTCGCCATCGAACTCGAACTCGCCGGGAACGTGGCGGCGGGCGAGCTGTTGGTCGGGACGGTGTTCGCCGTCATCTTCGCGACGGTCGCGATCGAAGCGGGGCTGGCAAAGCAGATCGGCAACGTCCTTGGAGTGTCACCAATGCGCACGATAATCATCGGCGGCGGCCGGGTCGGCCAGGCGCTCGCCACACGACTGGAGCGGCGCGGAGAGTACGTCGTCATCGTCGAGATGGACGACGAAGTGGTCGAGCGGGCGCGCTCGGAGGGGTTCACCGTCTACGAAGGCGACGGGAGCGACACGGAGACGCTCCGGAGCGCGGGCATCGAGGACGCAAAGCGCGTGATCACGGTGACCGCGGACGACGACATCAACCTCCTCACGTGCCAGCTCGCGATAACGAAGTTCGACATCGAGGCGGTGTACTCGCGGGTGAACGACTCGGAGAACACCGACGCCTTCGACAGCATCGGCGTGACGGCGATCGACTCCCCGACGGCGACGGCGGTCGCCATCGACGACGAGATCGAGCGGCCGGCGATCACACACTGGATGAACGAACTGGGCGACAGCCACGACGTTCAGGAGGTCGAGGTGACGGCGGAGAACCTCGCGGGGAAGACGATCCGCGACCTCAACGCGAAGATTCCGGACGGCGCCTTCGTCGCCGTCGTCAGTCGTGACGGCGAGAATAACGTGCCGTCGGCGGACAGCGTGTTAGAGTACGGCGATCACGTCACCTTCATCGGCGACTCGGCCGCAGTCAAGCGCGCGATGGAGCGGTTCCATCCGCACGATTGAGGCGGCGAGACGGGGTCGTGTGTTTGCAGAGTGAACAAGGAAGTGTCGGAGCGAAACACAGGTAACGGTATATAAATGCCAAACAGCCGTGCGCGTAGTAGAATCTCCTACGTGCGGTGCTGGCCGTGGCTGGTGTGTCCGAGAACAACCTGATAGTGCATCCGAAAACGTCCTGACGGAGTCTCACGCGAGCGAAGCGAGCGTGAGGCACGTCAGGACCGAACGCAGCGGCTCCCGAACGAAGTGAGAGAGCCGCAAAGTGAGCGTCCTGACGGAGATTTGAACTCGGAAAGACGGTCGGCCTCGCTTCGTTGCCGGCGCTTCGCGCCGGCTGCCTGCGAGACCTCCGGTCTCGCTACGCTCGGCCGCTGCGACTTTCCTGCACAAATCTCCGCGGCGTTTTCGGATGCACGCACGGCTCGCGATGCTCGCCGTTTGGTGCATCCGAAAACGTCCTGACGGAGATTTGAACTCCGGTCCCTGGCTCCGCAAGCCAAGAGGATAGTCCACTACCCTACCAGGACTCAAGCAAACGTACCGCGGTAGAACTTAAGACGGTTACGGTACGGAGGCCGCGTGGCGGGTGGTCGCATGCGGCGCGAAGGGGGTCGGCTCCGCACGGTTGACAGAGCGTCGAGCGCCGGACGCGCAGGGACGTGAAACCCCGAGTGAGATTGCACACCTTTTGTATCGAGGGGGCCCGAGGGATCGACATGACCGAACCCCGATCCGCGACGGCGACGCCGCGGACTCGATTGGCGAACGCGCCCCGGAGCGGGCCGAAAGCGGACACGAGCGCGGCCGCGAGATCGCAGCAAGGACAACGCTTATGCGCGGACTCGACAACCGAGGAGGTACGCGTATGGGAGTGATAGAGGACGTCTACGGGGGTCTCGACACCGACGTCGAGTTCGAGGAGTTCGAGGCGGCCGTCGAGGACAAAGTCGAGCAGATGGGCGGGCTCGCCGACGAGGAGACGGCCGCGATGCTGATCGCCCACGAGTTGCGCGACGAAGAGGCCGAGACGATCGCCGACATCGAGCCCGGCATGAACGACGTGAAGTTCCTCGGGAAGGTGACCGCCATCGGGGACGTCAAAACCTTCGAGCGGGACGGCGAGGACGCCGAGGAGGGGCGCGTCTGCAACGTCGACGTGGCGGACGCCTCCGGCTCGGTCCGGGTCGCGCTCTGGGACGACATGGCCGTGGCGGCCGACGAGGAGTTGGAAGTCGGCCAGGTGGTCCGCGTCATGGGCCGCCCGAAGGAGGGGTACAGCGGGCTCGAAGTGAGCGCCGACAAGGTCGAACCGGACGAGGACGCCGAGGTCGACGTGCAGGTGCTCGACACGTACCAGGTGGAAGACCTCTCGCTCGGCGCGTCTGACGTGGACCTCGTCGGACAGGTCCTCGACACGGACGCGGTCCGCACGTTCGACCGCGACGACGGAAGCGAGGGGCGCGTCGCCAACCTCACCGTCGGCGACGAGACGGGTCGCGTGCGCGTGACGCTGTGGGACGGGAAGGCCGACCTCGCCGAGGAGTTCGAAGCCGGCGAAGTCGTCGAGGTCGGCGACGGCTACGTCCGGGAGCGCGACGGCGACCTCGAACTTCACGTCGGCGACCGCGGCACTGTTGAACGCGTCGACGAGGACGTCGAGTACGTCCCGGAGACGACCGACATCGCCGAGGTGGAGATCGACCAGATCGTCGACATCGGCGGCGGCGTCATCGAGACGGACCCGGTCCGCACGTTCGACCGCGACGACGGCTCCGAGGGACAGGTCCGAAACGTCCGGATCAAAGACGACACCGGCGAGATCCGGGTCGCGCTGTGGGGCGAGAAGGCGGACCGCGATATCGACTTGGCCGACCAGGTCGTCTTCACCGACGTCGAGATCCAAGACGGCTGGCAGGACGACCTCGAAGCCTCCGCGAACTGGCGGTCGACCGTCACCGTGCTTGACGAGGGGGGCAGCGCGTCGGGCGCGGGCGGCGACGGCGGGGCGGAGCGCGGTGCGAGCGACACGGGACTGGGTGCGTTCGCCGAGGACGGACAGAAGGCGGCCGCCGAGGCCGTCGCCGGCGAGAGCGGAGACGACGAGGCCGGAGGCGGCGCAGCGGCCGCGGCGGCGGCTGCGACGGAGGGCATCGAGTTCACCGGCACGGTTGTTCAGACCGGAGATCCGGTCGTGTTAGACGACGGCCAGCAGACGAAAAGCGTCGCGACCGATGCGAGCCTGCGGCTCGGCGAGGAGGTCACGGTCCGCGGGACGGAGCGCGACGGGACCATCGACGCCGACGACGTGTTCTAGCCCGTCGCTCGACTGTTCTCGACGGGGAAGCTCGCGTCGGTGGCCGATCGACCGGCATCACAGCGACGCCCGGAGTCGCCGCGACGTGAGCCCTCGGCCGCGGAGAGTGGGTAACGGAAAGCGTTATACGGTACACGGACGCGACTGTGTGTATGAGTGTCGAGTTGCCGTTCGCGCCGGTCGACGGGATCATCCGGCGGAACGCCGGGGACCTCCGCGTGAGCGCGGACGCCGCCGAGGAGTTGGCCCGCCGGATCCAAGCACACGGCGCGGACCTGGCGATCGACGCGGCCGAGCAGGCAACAGCAGACGGCCGCAAAACGCTGATGGCGGCCGATTTCGGCGTCGAGCAAGTGATCCCTCGCGAGGATCTCACGCTCCCGGTCGCCCCCATCGACCGGATCGCTCGACTCCGGATCGACGACCGATATCGGGTGGGCGTCGACGCGCGGATCGCGCTGGCCGACATCTTAGAGGATTACGCCGACAACGTCGCGAGCGCGGCGGCGACCCTCGCACACCACGCCGACAGACGGACCGTACAGGCAGAGGACATCGAGACGTACTTCGCGTTGTTCGAGTAGATGCACTTTGGTTACAGCGAGCGGTGTCTGGAACACGACACCGGCGAACGACACCCGGAAAATCCGGACCGACTGCGCGCGATACGGCGTGGGCTGGCGAAGCGCCACGGCGTCGAGTACGCGGAGCCGGACCCCGCGACGCGGGAGGAGGTCGTCGCGGTCCACGACGCGACGTACGTCGACGAACTCGAGGCGTTCGTCGCCGACGGCGGCGGAAGCTGGGACCCCGACACCGTCGTGAGCGAGGGGACCTGGGACGCCGCGCTCACGTCGGCGGGGCTCGCACAGTGGGCGGCGCGGTCTGCGCTCGACGGCGCCGACGGGCGAAACACGCCGTTCGCGCTCGGACGCCCGCCGGGCCATCACGCGGTCCCCGACGACGCCATGGGCTTTTGCTTTTTCAACAACGCCGCCGTCGCGGCCCAGACGGCCCTAGATAAGGGCGAGGCCGACCGAGTCGCTATCTTCGACTGGGACGTTCACCACGGAAACGGGACCCAAGACGTGTTCTACGAGCGCGGAGACGTACTCTACGCGTCGATCCACGAGGACGGCCTCTATCCGGACACCGGCGAGGTAGAAGAGACCGGGCGCGACGAGGGCGAGAACACCACGGTGAACCTCCCGCTCGCTGCCGGCGCCGGCAACGCGGACTACTGCCACGCTATCGACGCGGTTGTCGCGCCGGCGCTCGAACGGTTCGACCCCGACCTCGTGATCGTCTCTGCCGGGTTCGACGCCCACCGACACGACCCGATTTCGCGGATGCGAGTCTCGTCGGAGGGGTACGCACTGATGACCGATCAGATTCGGTCGGTCACCGACGACGTCGGCGCCGCGACCGCCTACGTGCTCGAAGGTGGATACGGCCTCGACACGCTGGCGGAAGGCGTCTCGATGGTGCACGAGACGTTCGACGGACGCACCCCGGTCAGCGACGACGAAGACCCCGACGAGAAGACCAAGACGCTGGTGGGCGAACTGCAGGACCTGCTCGATTTATAAGGATTTTCAGCCGGTTCGTGACGGTGCGTTGACCAACGGGGTAGGTAAACGACCAGCGACGGACCAGTCGCTCCGAAGGTAAGTTCAAGAAACGCCCGGAGCGGGATTTGAACCCGGAGGACTTCGCTCGCTGCGTTCGCTCGTCCTCAGATTCAAATCCCTGAGCAGGAGTTCGTCGCCGACGGTGTCGGCTCGCTTCGCTCGTCGGTTGGCAGTGACAGAAACGCCCGGAGCGGGATTTGAACCCGCGTCACGACCGTGACAGGGTCGTATGATGGGCCACTACACCATCCGGGCAAACAGCGACTCACCCCGGAAACGTGGGGACGCCCGGAGCGGGATTTGAACCCGCGTCACGACCGTGACAGGGTCGTATGATGGGCCACTACACCATCCGGGCTTGTCGCAGTCATTCGTACCCCTGTCTGGCAAATAAGGCTTGTCATCCCCGCCGACGATGGTGACCGATGACAGGGGCGATGGCCTCACCGTGGGGGAGTACGCGTGGGCCGACACAGACGAAGGTGATGATAAAGGAGAGACGGCCGGCTCAGCCCGGCATCGCCGTCGTACGATGGGTCTCGGTGAGCGAAAGCCAGTTCGGCGGTACGCTTTTGTGTGATACCCACATGAGATAGGGTATCGCACGCCCTCCCGCCGTGAGCCGCGCGTGGCAGCGGCGCTTAACAAGCCTTATGAGGTTGGCACATATAGCGATCTGTAGTATCTCGTGATAGCTTCTCTCAATAACCACCACCCATGGTAGACGTAAGCCAACACGAACTCGTCCCGGACCACGTCCTACTCGAGCCCGAGGAGGTCGACGAGGTCCTGGCAGAGTACGACGTGAAACGGACGAACCTGCCGAAGATCAAACGCACCGATCCCGCGATCCCCGACGAGGCCGAGGTCGGCGACGTGGTGAAGATCGTTCGAAACTCCCGCACGACCGAGAAAGCGGTCGTGTACCGATTAGTTGTCTCATGAACAGACAAGACCGACGCGTGGTGTCACGCGAGTACTTTTCAGACGAACGGCTCGCCGAACACCACTTCCGATCGTTCAACAATTTCTTGGACCGCGGCATGCAGGAGGTCGTCGACGAGAAGGAGACGATCGAGACCGACATCGGCGACAAAGAGGGGCAAGAGCCCGTCTACGTCGAACTCGGTGACGTGCGGATGGTCACCCCGCGCGTTCGCGAGGCCGACGGGTCCGAAGAGCTGTTGTACCCTCAGGAGGCCCGACTGCGAAACATCACGTACTCGGCGCCCGTGTTCATGGAGATGTCCATCGTGCGCGGCGGCGAGGACGAGCCCGAACAGGTCGTCGACACGACCGAGACGAAGGTCGGTCGGATGCCGATCATGGTCGGCTCGGACAAGTGTAACATGGCCGGCTTCTCCGACGAGGAGCTCATCGACATCGGCGAGGACCCGGTCGACCCCGGCGGCTACTTCATCGTCAACGGCTCCGAGCGCGTGCTGATGACCTCGGAGGACCTGGCGCCGAACAAGATTCTCGCGGAGTACGACTCGAAGTACGGCGACGAGATTCAGGTCGCGAAGACGTTCTCTCAGCGCCGCGGCTACCGCGCGCTGGTGCTGTGTGAGCGCAACCGCGAGGGGCTGCTCGAAGTGTCGTTCCCGTCCGTCTCCGGCTCTATCGACTTCGTGACCCTCGTTCGTGCGCTCGGACTCGAGTCCGACGAGGAGATCGTCCACCGCGTCTCGGACGACCCCGAGATCGTGAAGTTCATGCTGGAGAACTTAGAGGAGGCCTCGGTCCAGACGACCGAGGAGGCCATCGAGACCCTCGGCGAGCGCGTCGCCTCCGGCCAGGGGAAAAACTACCAGCTCAAGCGGGCGAACTACGTCATCGACCGCTACCTGCTCCCGCACCTCCACGAGGAGGGCGTCGAAGAGGAGGACGTGCGGATCAACAAGGCGTACTACCTCTGCCGGATGGCCGAGGCGTGCTTCGAGCTCGCCTTGGACCGACGCGAGGCCGACGACAAGGACCACTACGCGAACAAGCGCCTGAAGGTCTCCGGCGACCTGATGCGCGACCTGTTCCGGACCGCGCTGAACAAGCTGGCACGCGACGTGAAATACCAGCTCGAGCGGGCGAACATGCGGAACCGTGAGCTCACGGTCAACACGGTCGTCCGCTCCGACGTGCTGACCGAGCGGCTCGAACACCCGATCGCGACGGGTAACTGGGTGGGCGGTCGGTCCGGCGTCTCCCAGCTCGTCGACCGGACGGACTACATGGGTGTGCTCTCGCACCTTCGGCGCCTGCGCTCGCCGCTGTCGCGCTCGCAGCCGCACTTCAAGGCGCGGGACCTCCACGCGACCCAGTGGGGTCGCATCTGTCCCTCCGAGACGCCGGAGGGGCCGAACTGTGGCCTCGTGAAGAACTTCGCGCAGGCGATGGAGCTCTCGCAGACGGTAGACGACGAACAGGGGCTGAAACGAGAACTGGCGTCGATGGGTGTCGAGGGAATCCCCGGCATCGAGGGCGTCGAACGACAGACGGCGGACGATTAATATGGCTCAGGCAGAACGCGAAGCGAAGGTGTACGTCAACGGGAGCCTCGTCGGGACCCATCCGGACCCCGAGGCCCTCGCCGAACAGATCCGCGAGGCTCGCCGACGCGGCGACGTCTCGGAGATGGTGAACGTCTCGGTCAAAGACCGGACCCAAGAAGTAATCGTCAACGCGGACGCGGGGCGCGCCCGCCGCCCGCTGATCGTCGTCGAGAACGGCGAGCCCCTGCTGGGCGACGAGGAAATCGAAGCGCTCGAACGCGGCGACGTCGAGTTCGAGGACCTCGTCGAGCGCGGCTACGTCGAGTTCATCGACGCCGAGGAGGAGGAGGACATCCTCGTCGCCGTCGACGAAGAGGACGTAAGCGACGACCACACGCACCTCGAGATCGACCCGCAGCTCGTCTTCGGTATCGGTGCGGGGATGATCCCGTACCCCGAACACAACGCGAGTCCCCGAATTACGATGGGCGCGGGGATGATGAAACAGTCGCTCGGGCTTCCCTCCGCCAACTACCGGATCCGGCCGGACACGCGCCAGCACCTGCTGCACTACCCGCAGCTGGCGATGGTGAAGACGCAGACGTCCGACCAGATCAGCTTCGACAAGCGGCCGGCCGCGCAGAACTTCGTCGTCGCCGTCATGAGCTACGAGGGGTTCAACATCGAGGACGCGCTGGTGATGAACCAGGGCTCCGTCGATCGTGCCCTGACGCGCTCGCACTTCTTCCGGACCTACGAGGGCGAGGAGCGCCGGTACCCCGGCGGCCAGGAGGATCGGTTCGAGATTCCCGACCAGGACGTGCGCGGCGCCCGCGGCGAGGACGCCTACACGCACCTCGACGAGGACGGTCTCGTCAACCCCGAGACGAAGGTCGACGAGTCCTCGGTGCTGCTCGGAAAGACCAGCCCCCCGCGCTTCCTCGAAGAGCCCGACGACATGGGCGGGCTCTCTCCGCAGAAGCGCCGCGAAACGAGTGTGACGATGCGCTCCGGCGAGTCGGGCGTCGTCGACACCGTGACGCTGATGGAGGGCGAGGACGGCTCCAAGCTCTCGAAGGTGAAGGTGCGCGACCAGCGCGTTCCCGAACTGGGCGACAAGTTCGCGTCCCGACACGGGCAGAAGGGCGTCGTCGGCCACCTCGCGCCACAGGAGGACATGCCCTTCACCGAGGAGGGGGTCGTCCCCGACCTCGTGATGAACCCGCACGCCCTACCGTCTCGGATGACGGTCGGCCACGTGCTGGAGATGCTCGGCGGCAAGGTCGGCTCGCTCCGCGGCTCGCGGGTCGACGGGACGCCGTTCCAGGGCGAAGACGAAGAAGAGCTGCGCGGCGGACTCGAAGAACACGGCTTCAAGTCCTCGGGCAAGGAGGTCATGTACTCCGGCGTCACCGGCGAGAAGATCGAAGCGGAGATCTTCGTCGGGACGATCTTCTACCACAAGCTGTACCACATGGTGTCGAACAAGCTCCACGCCCGCTCTCGCGGGCCGGTGCAGGTGCTCACGCGCCAGCCGACCGAGGGGCGCGCCCGCGAGGGTGGGCTGCGCGTCGGGGAGATGGAGCGCGACACGATCATCGGCCACGGCGCGTCGATGGTGCTCAACGAGCGGCTCTTGGAGTCGTCTGACGCGGAGACGGTACACGTCTCCGCGAAGACCGGACTCGTCGCCGTCGAGGACCGAGAACAGCGCCGGGTGTACGACCCGGTCACGGGCGACGAGGACGACATCCACGAGTTGGAAGTGAGCTACGCGTTCAAGCTCCTGCTCGACGAGATGATCGCCTTGGGCATCCGACCGAAGCTCGAACTGGAGGACGCGATTTAAATGTCAATGCAAACACCGAAAGTGCTCGGCGGCATCGACTTCGGCCTCATGGACCCGGAGACGTACCGGGACATGTCGGCGACGAAGGTGATCACGGCCGACACGTACGACGACGACGGCTACCCGATCGACATGGGGCTGATGGACCCGCGGCTCGGCGTCATCGACCCCGGCCTGGAGTGTCGGACCTGCGGGTCCCACTCCGGCTCTTGTAACGGCCACTTCGGCCACATCGAACTGGCCGCGCCCGTCATCCACGTGGGCTTTACGAAGCTCATCCGACGGCTCCTGCGCTCGACGTGCCGAGAGTGCGGTCGCCTCGCCTTAGACGACGCGCAGCGCGACGAGTTCCGCGACCGCTACGAGCGCGCCAAGGAGCTCGGCGACGACGAACACGACGTGTTGAAGGCCGCCGTCCGACAGGCCCGGAAGGCGTCGACCTGCCCGTTCTGCGGCGAGCCGCAGGCGGACATCAAACACGAGAAGCCGACCACGTACTACGAGGTCCAGGACGTGCTCTCGGGCGACTACTCCGAGCGCATCGCGGCCGCGATGCAGCCTGACGAGGAGGAGGACGACCCCGGCACCTCCCCGCAGGAGCTCGCCGAGAAGACGGACATCGCCTTAGATCGAGTCAACCAGATCATGGCCGGCGAGTTCCGTCCGCGCAAGGAGGACCGCCGCGCCATCGAGAAGGCGCTGGAAGTCGATCTCACGGAGGAGGATATGAACAAGCTGATGCCCTCGGACATCCGCGACTGGTTCGAGGACATCCCGGACGAGGACCTCGAAGTCCTCGGCATCGACTCCGAACACTCCCGCCCGGAGTGGATGATCCTGACGGTTCTCCCGGTGCCGCCGGTAACCACGCGCCCCTCCATCACGCTCGACAACGGCCAGCGCTCCGAGGACGACCTCACGCACAAGCTGGTCGACATCATCCGGATCAACCAGCGGTTCATGGAGAACCGCGAGGCGGGCGCCCCGCAGCTGATCATCGAGGACCTCTGGGAGCTGCTCCAGTACCACGTCACCACGTTCGTCGACAACGAGATCAGCGGGACGCCGCCGGCGCGACACCGCTCTGGCCGTCCCCTCAAGACGCTCAGCCAGCGCCTGAAAGGCAAGGAAGGTCGTTTCCGTGGCTCCCTTTCGGGCAAACGCGTGAACTTCTCCGCCCGGACCGTCATCTCGCCGGACCCGACCCTCTCGCTGAACGAGGTCGGCGTCCCGGACCGCGTCGCCAAAGAGATGACCCAGACGCTCAACGTCACCGAGCGCAACGTCGAAGAGGCGCGCCAGTACGTCCGAAACGGACCGGAGGCGCACCCCGGCGCCAACTACGTTCGCCGACCTGACGGGCGTCGCCTGAAGGTGACCGAGAAGAACTGCGAGGAGCTCGCCGAGAAGGTCGAGGCCGACTGGGAGGTCAACCGCCACCTCGTGGACGGCGACATCGTGATCTTCAACCGGCAGCCCTCGCTGCACCGGATGTCCATCATGGCCCACGAGGTCGTGGTGATGCCGTACAAGACGTTCCGGCTCAACACCGTCGTCTGTCCGCCGTACAACGCCGACTTCGACGGCGACGAGATGAACATGCACGCGCTGCAAAACGAGGAGGCCCGCGCGGAAGCGCGCGTCCTCATGCGCGTCCAAGAGCAGATCCTCTCGCCGCGGTTCGGCGGGAACATTATCGGCGCCATTCAGGACCACATCTCCGGGACCTACCTGCTCACGCACTCGAACCCCGAGTTCACCGAGACGCAGGCGCTGGACCTGCTCCGGGCGACCCGCGTGGACGAACTCCCCGAATCGGACGGCGTCGACGACGAGGGACGCGAGTTCTGGACCGGCCGGACGCTGTTCTCGGAGCTGCTCCCCGACGATCTGTCGCTTGACTTCACCTCCTCGACGGGCGACGACGTGCTCATCGAGAACGGCCAGCTCGTCGAAGGGACGATAGACGAAGACGCCGTCGGCGCGTTCGGCGGCGAGGTCGTCGACACTCTCACGAAAGAATACGGCGAGACGCGCTCGCGCGTGTTCATCAACGAGATCGCGTCGCTGGCGATGCGCGCGATCATGCACTTCGGATTCTCGATCGGGATCGACGACGAGTCGATCCCGCCGGAGGCCGAAGAGCAGGTCGACGACGCCATCGAGAGCGCCTACGACCGCGTCCAGGAGCTCATCGCGACGTACGAGGCCGGCGAGCTGGAGTCGCTGCCGGGCCGCGGCGTCGACGAGACGCTGGAGATGAAGATCATGCAGACGCTCGGGAAGGCCCGCGACTCGGCCGGTGACATCGCCGACCAGCACTTCGGCGACGACAACCCGGCGGTCGTGATGGCCCGCTCCGGCGCGCGTGGGTCGATGCTGAACCTCACGCAGATGGCCGGCTCCGTCGGCCAGCAGGCGGTCCGCGGCGAGCGGATCAACCGCGGCTACGAGGACCGGACGCTCTCACACTACCGCGAGAACGACCTGTCCTCGGAGGCGCACGGCTTCGTGGAGAACTCCTACCGCAGCGGGCTCACCCCCGAGGAGTTCTTCTTCCACGCGATGGGCGGCCGCGAGGGGCTGGTCGACACGGCGGTCCGGACCTCCAAGTCCGGCTACCTCCAGCGCCGGCTCATCAACGCGCTCTCCGAGCTGGAGGCGCAGTACGACGGAACGGTTCGAGACACCTCGGGCCGGATCGTCCAGTTCGAGTTCGGCGAGGACGGCACCTCGCCGGTGAAGGTCTCGTCCGGCGAGGGCGACGGCATCGACGTCGACGACATCGTGAACCGCGTCGTCGACTCCGAGTTCGAGTCGGATGACGAGAAAGAGCGGTTCCTCGGCGAGCGCGCGCCGCCGACGAACCTCTCGGAGCATTCAGGACCCGGCCTGAACAAGGCCTCGGGGGTGGAGTCGGATGACTGAGTACGACCACGTCACCGACGACATCGAAGCGATCGTCGAGGCGACTGAGCTGCCCGCGCGCCTCAAAGACGAGGTGTACGAGGCGATAGACCGGAAGGCCGAGGAGAGCGGCGAGGTCACCACAGAACAGGCGACCGACATCGCGACGGGCGTCGAGAACCGCTACATCGAGACGCGGGTCGACCCGTTAGACCCCGTCGGCACCGTCTCCGCGCAGTCGATCGGCGAGCCGGGAACGCAGATGACGATGAACACGTTCCACTACGCCGGCGTCGCAGAAATCGACGTGACGCAGGGGCTCCCCCGGCTCATCGAGCTGGTGGACGCCCGGAAGACGCCGGACACGCCGATGATGACGGTCCACCTCGACGGCGAGTACGCGACGGACCGCGAGAAGGCCCACGAGGTCGTCTGGTCCATCGAAGCGACGCGCATCCTCGCGCTCGGCGACGTGTCGACGAACGTCGCCGACATGCTCGTCCGGATCGACTTAAACGACGACACGCTGCTCGAACGGTGGCCGACCCACTCGGACCCCTCGGAGGTCGCCGCGATCATCGCGGAGACCATCGAGGACTCGCTGGGCGTCGACACCCGCCAGTCGGGGACCGTCGTCGAGTTCGGCCCGAACGAGCCGAGCTACCGCGAGCTGCTCCAACTCGTCGAGAAGCTCCGCGAGATTGTATTTAAAGGGATCGAGGAGATCGAACGCGTCGTCATCCGGAAAGAGGAGATCGACGGCGACGAGGAGTTCGTCCTCTACACCGAGGGGTCGGCGTTCGGCGACACCCTCGACATCGAGGGCGTCGACGCCTCGCGGACGACGTGTAACAACATCCACGAGATCTACCGCAACCTCGGGGTCGAGGCGGCCCGCGAGACGATCATCGACGAGACGAAGAACACGCTCGAAGAGCAGGGGCTCGACGACGTGAACGTCCGTCACCTGATGTTGGTCGCCGACATCATGACGAACAACGGCGAAATCGAGTCGATCGGTCGCCACGGCATCTCGGGCTCGAAGGACTCGGTGCTCGCTCGCGCCGCGTTCGAGGTGACGGTCAACCACCTGCTCGACGCCGCGATCCACGGCGAGTACGACGAGCTCGACGGCGTCATCGAGAACGTCATCGCCGGCAAACCGATCTCGCTCGGCACCGGCGACGTCGACCTCCGGATGGGGTCGCGCGTCGTGGGCGACGACTAATGCGCGTCGAGCTCTCCGACGAGGCACGGCGGTACATCGGTCGCTTCGACGAGCTGACCGGGGTCGCGCCGAAGGACTGCCTCGTGGAGGGCGACCGGCTCGTGTTTCTCGTGCCGGCCGGCGAGATGGCCGCCGCGATAGGACAGGCCGGCGAGACCGTCAAGGAGGCGGAACGGCGGCTCGATAAATCGGTCGAACTGGTCGAAGACGCGGACACGCCGGAGGCGTTCGTCGCGAGCGCGCTCTCGCCCGCGGCGGTCAACGCCGTGACCGTGTCCGAACAGAACGACCGCGTCGCGTACGTGGAGGTGTCGGAGCCGGATCGAGGCGTCGCCATCGGCGCCGACGGGACCAACATCGAGACGGCCCGGACGCTGGCACGGCGGCACCACGACATCGACGACATCCAGCTGACCTGAACCGAGAGAATCCGCGTCCTTTTGGTCGCCGCACCGCTTTTTACGGTATGAATCGGAGACGCTTCCTCGCGGGACTCGGAGCCGGAGCCACGGTCGGTATCGCCGGCTGTTCCAGCGACGACGAGGCGAGCGGCGGCGATGGGGAAACCGGTCCCGACCGGCCGTTCGCCGACGCGGCGTGGCGCGACGGCGAGGGGATCGCGATCGAGACGTTGGCCGAGAGCCACGTCCAGCGGTTCGTCGACGCGGGCGGGTTCACCCTGTTCTCGACGGCGGAGACGAGTCACGATGGCGACGAAGAGCCGACGCCGTGGCTGCCGTCACAGACCTACGAGTCCGGGTACGACCTCGAAAACGGGCGTCAGTACTTGAAACAGGAGTTGGGAGACGCGGCCGGGGGCGCCGTGACGGAGCTTTTCGTCGCCGACGGCGAGGTGCTGCTCCGGCGACAAAGCGACGGCGAGACGCAGTACGACCGCCAGTCGCCGGACAACTCCGAGGTGGACCTCGAAGCGGCGATGCGTCAGGAGGCGGTGACGGGGCTCCGAGTCGGGAGCGAGACCGCGTCGGGCGAGACGCAGTACGAGGGGCTCAACCAGTGGAACGCCACGAGCGACGGCAGCGGATCGGTCGAAGGCGAGACGACCGCGCGCTTCACCGCCGATCAGTTCGCCGGGAACCGTGGCGTCCCCGAGACGGTCGAGACTGCGGCCGCGACGGTGCACGTGTACGCGGCGGGCGTCGTCCCGCGCCTCGAACAGTCGTGGGCGGGCCAACACGACGGAGGGGAGGCACGCGTCGACGTCGACATCGACTACCGCGATCCTGGCGCCGAGATCGCGGTGCCCGAGTGGGTCCCCGACGCCCGCGAGGCGACGAGCGAGTGAGCCGCCGGCTCGCTCGTCCCGAGAGACGACAGCGAGCAACGGCGGGCGCTCGCGCCGGCTTACCGGCTCATCGGGAACGAGCGTCGGTTATTTCTGCCTCGTGCGCGACGAGAAACACGCTCAAAATGGACGAGAGGCACCGCTCGAGCGATCTGAGGCCGTTTCGCCGAGCCGAAAGACGACGCTTAAGTAGCTCCGTTCGGAAGTGGTTGTACGATGGCGAACGGCAAATACGCGGCCCGTAAGCTCAAACAGGACCGGCAGAAGCGCCGCTGGTCCGACTCCGAGTACGCTCGGCGAGAGCGCGGGCTCAAAAAGAAGTCCGACCCCCTCGAGGGTGCCCCGCAGGCTCGCGGCATCGTCTTAGAGAAGGTCGGAATCGAGGCAAAGCAGCCGAACTCGGCGATTCGAAAGTGTGTCCGCGTTCAGCTCATCAAGAACGGGAAGCAGGTCACCGCGTTCTGTCCCGGTGACGGCGCCATCTCGTTCATCGACGAGCACGACGAGGTCACCATCGCCGGGATCGGTGGGGCGAAGGGTCGCGCGATGGGCGACCTCTCCGGTGTCAACTACAAGGTCGAAAAGGTCAACGGTGTCTCCATGATCGAACTGGTTCGCGGCAACGCGGAGAAACCCGTCAGATGAGCGGTGAGGAGACCGAGGCGCCGTCCGAGGAGGACGTCGCCGCCGACGAGCCGGACCCGGACGCGCCCGCGTCCAGCGAGGCCGCAAACGAGAACGCCAAGCTGTTCGACGTGTGGGACGTCACCGAGATCGCCTACGAGGACCCCTCGACGAAGCGATACATGACGGTGACGCCCATCGCGCACACGATGGGACGCCACGCTTCGAAGCAGTTCAAAAAGTCCGAGATCTCGCTGGTCGAGCGGATGATCAACCGCTTGATGCAGACCGACGAGAACACGGGGAAGAAACAGCAGGCGACGCGAATCGTTCGCGACGCCTTCGACATCATCCACGAGCGGACCGAGGAGAACCCGGTTCAGATTCTCGTGACGGCCGTCGAGAACGCCGCGCCGCGTGAGGAGACCGTCCGCCTGAAGTACGGTGGCATCTCCGTCCCCAAGGCGGTCGACGTCGCGCCGCAGCGCCGCGTCGATCAGGCGCTGCTTTTCATCTCCGACGGCGTCGCTAACACGACCTACAAGTCGACGACATCCGCCGCCGAGGCGCTCGCGAACGAGCTCGTCACGGCCGCGGACTACGACCCCGAGCGCTCGTACTCCATCTCACAGAAGGAAGAGCGCGAGCGCGTCGCCGCCGCGGCCCGCTAACGCGGTCGCGACGAGGACCCTCCACTCTCAGTATCTTTTAAACGTCGCGACTGGCGAGACAGATCGCGGCGAGTCTATTCTTAAATGGGGCGCAGAGTCACGGTGTTCGCTGAGCCGCCGCTGGCAACGAGGTAAAAAAAAACGAGAAGATGGGCCGTGAGTCTGACGATCCGATCGACAGCCGTCTCAGTCGTCTGCCGGCGCCGCGCCGGAGTCGCCCGAGTGCTGCTGTTTGACCCACGAGAGCTTGCCGCCCGCTGCGAGGATGTCGCGTTCGCGGTCGGAGGCGTCGAGGTCGGCGGTGAACTCCCAGTCGCCGTTGACGCTCACGGTGAACTCCTCCTGCCCGGAGCGGACGCCCGCGGGCACGTCGTCGACGATTTCGAGGTCGTCGCCCTGCTCGATCTTCTCGTACGTCTCCGCGTCGATCGCGAGGGGCACGATGCCGAAGTTGAACAGGTTCGCCTTGTGGATGCGGGCGAAGCTCTGCGCGAAGACGGCCTCGATGCCGAGGAACATCGGACAGAGGGCCGCGTGTTCGCGCGAGGAGCCCTGCCCGTAGTTCTCGCCGGCCACGAGGACGCCGCCGTCGGCGTCGAGCGAGCGCTGCGCGAACGTGTCGTCGACGCGCGAGAGCGTGAACTCGGAGAGCTTCTCGATGTTCGAGCGGAACTTCAGGATGTCCGCCGTCGCCGGGATGATGTGGTCGGTCGTGATGTTGTCCTCCATCTTGAGGAGGGCCTCACCGCCGTCCACGTCGATCCCGTCTTTGATCGGCACGTCGCCGATGTTCGGGCCTTTGACGAGACCGTCGTCGATCGCCTCGTCGGGCGCGATGATGTCGTTGTCGTCCTGGCCCATGCCGGGACCGTACTTCGTCCCCATCTCGAGGCCGGGCGCCTCGAGGTCGCCGAGTTCGTCGGCGAGGTCGCGGGGGTCGACGATTTTGCCCGTGATGGCCGCCGCGGTGGCGACCTCGGGCGAGCAGAGGAAGACGGAGTCGTCCTCGATACCGGAGCGACCCTCGAAGTTGCGGTTGAAGGTACGCAGCGAGACGGAGTCGGAGGCGGGCACGTGACCGATACCGATACACGCGCCACACGTCGCCTCGGAGAAGTTGACGCCGGCCGCCATCATCTCCGCGGTCCAGCCCTCGCGGGCCAGCATCTCGGAGGCCTGCTTCGAGCCGGGCGCGACGATCATCTCGGTCTGCTTGGCGACCTCGCGGCCCTCCAGCATCTTCGCGCTGGGGAGGATATCCTCGTAGGCGCCGTTGGTACAGGAGCCGACGATGACCTGCTCGACGTCGGTACCCTCGAACTCGCTGACGGGGGCGACGTTGTCGGGCATCGAAGGCGCGGCCACGAGCGGTTCGAGTTCGTTGAGGTCGACCTCGATGGTCTCCGCGTACTCCGCGTCGTCGTCCGGCTGAAGGTCGACGTACTCCTCCTCGCGGTCCTGGCGCGCGAGCCAGTCTTTCGTCTTCTCGTCGGTGCCGAAGATCGAGGAGGTGGCGCCGAGCTCGGTGCCGAGGTTCGTGATCGTGGTCCGCTCGGGGATCGAGAGCTTCTCGGCGCCGGGGCCGGTGTACTCGAAGATCTTCCCGACGCCGCCCTTGACGGTCAGCTCGCCGAGCAGGTGGAGCGCCACGTCCTTGGCGGTCGCCCACTCGGGGAGATCGCCTTCGAGGTGGACGTTGACGACTTCCGGCATCTCGACGTAGTAGGGGCCACCGCCCATGGCGACGGCGATGTCGAGGCCGCCGGCGCCGATCGCGAGCTCGCCGAGGCCGCCGGGAGTCGGCGTGTGCGAGTCGGAGCCGAGCAGCGTCTTACCGGGCGCCGCGAAGTTCTCCTTGTGAACCTGGTGGCAGATACCGTTGCCGGGCCGGGAGAAGTACGCGCCGTACGTGCCGGCCGCAGAGCGGAGGAAGCGGTGGTCGTCGGTGTTTTTGAAGTCGAACTGGTACGTCTGGTGGTCGCAGTACTGCGCGGCGAGCTCCGTCTGGACCTCGTCCATCTCCAGCGCCTCGAACTGGAGCCACACCATCGTCCCCGTGGTGTCCTGTGTCAGCACTTGGTCGATCTCGATGCCGATCTCCTCGCCGGGCGTCAGCTCGCCCTCGACGAGATGGTCATCGAGGATCTTCTCTGTAATCGTTTGTCCCATATCACGCGGAGATGGCTCTCCCGTGAATATAAAACCCGCGAGTTTTCTGGAAGATCGACCGTGTTAGATCGGTTTGAGACGCAATTGTTGCGGAAAAAAGGTCGTGATACCAATACCCATGTGAAAATTGATCGTAACGAGTGTATAAGGCCAATAAAGGGCTACATCGGTCGATTTCGGCAGTTTGAGCAGATCCGGAGTTTTGCGGGACCGAGCCCGAACGCGCGGGCGACACGGTTTAGTCTGGGCCGCGGGTCCGGTCGAGTATGTTCGATTCGGGAGCGACGGTCGCGGCGGCACTCGAGAGCGCCGACGCCGACCTCGACGAGACACAGCAACAGCCGAACGGCGTCGACCTCACCCTCGGTGCCGTCTTCGAACAGGCGGCGCCGGGCGAGATCCGTCGCGACGGGAAGCGAGTCGGCGAGCGTACCGAGGTCGAGCCCGAAGACGGCGCGTATCGCTTGGAGCCGGGGACGTACGTCGTCCGGTACGGCGAGCCGGTTCGGATTCCCGAAGCGCGGATCGGCTTCGTGCTCCCGCGGTCGACGCTGCTGCGTAACGCGTGTACCATCGACACCGCCGTCTGGGACGCGGGCTACGAAGGGGTCGGCGAGGGCCGTCTCGACGTGGGCCACGAGATATCGATCGAGCCGGGCGCGCGGATCGCCCAGCTCGTGCTCGCGGCGGCCGATCACGAGGGCACCTACGACGGGACGTATCAGGGCGAGGGGCGCGAGTAGAGGGAAGGTGGGCTCACGGCGTCGAAGTCACTGCCTTTGAGGGCGCGAGACGCGTCGCTCGCGGTGATGTAAGGACGAACGGCACGCCCGTGCCAGGAAAAAGCGGCACGAGCGTGTCGTTCAGTAGGTCCCCGCTGACGCTTCGGCCCTCCAAGCGAAGCGTCACCTGTACAGAGTGGTGGAATCAACTTAAACGTGCCGGGGGGTCCGAGATGTCGACACGCCGGTCTCGCTGACGCTCTTAAATACCGTTACGGAGAGGGCGCTTCGGGCGAAGAGACGTAGGACGCGAAGTCGGAGGTGGTGATGATCCCGATCGGTTCGTCGCCGTCGACGACGGGAACGTGGTGGAACCCGTGTTCGACCATCGTCGCGGCCACCGCGGACACCGAGTCCTGTGCGCTCGCCGTGATCGGGTCCGCGGTCATGTATCGCTCGACGGTCGTCTCGGCTTTCGGCTGGCTCTTGGCGACGATGTCGACGAAATCGGTCGTCGTGAGGATGCCGACCAGCGCGCCGTCCTCGACGACGAGCGCCGAGCTGATGTCGTTGTCGAGCAGTACGGCCGCCGCGTCCTCGACGAGCGTGTCCGGCGTCACCGTGTACAGTTCGCTCGTCATCAGGCGCGCGACGAACACGTCTTCGATGTCGTCCATACGTATCTGTCCATCCCTCGAAGCATAAGGATTCCCACGGCCGCCGGTCAGCGGAACCGCGAGAGGCCCGACTGGCGACGCGGCCCGGCGCCGTCCGGCGTCGCGACCCACGCGGTGCGCTCGTCGCGGAGCGCGTCCCGGTCGGTCGCCGGCGGGTCCGCGGGCTCGAACGCCTCGCAGGCCTGGCCGCAGTCGCGGCCGGGGTTGACGACGCGCTCGAACTGTTCGCAGTAGGGGCGCCCGTCGGCGGTCGTCGTCGCGTGCGCGCAGGCGGGCGGGTCCGGTCGCCACCCCTTCCCGTAGGCGCGTTCGGCGATCCGGCGGCGTTTGCGCGCCTTCGCGTCGGCGGTGACGAGCGCCACGTCGGTTCGGAGCGCGCGCTCGTCGCGAATCTCGACGCCGGGCGCGTCGGGCGCGAGGCGGGTCGGCTCGCGGACGACCTCGCGGTCGCCCGTGTCGGGGTCGAACCGCCAGACGCCGACCACGTCGGGGATCCGGTTGAGGTGCGCGCGGGTGACGTACGAGGCCGTCGCGAGGACGACGTGGTCGAACAGGCCGAGCGCGGCGTCGTACCGCAGTTGCGCCGCCAGATCGCCGGGCGAACCGAGGTCCGGCTTGTTCTCGACGGCGGTGAGCGACCCGACCCAGTCGTCGGGGTACCGGGCGGTCGCGCGCACGACCGGCCGCCCGTCGCGACGCTCGCGTTCGAGATACCCGACCGCGGCCGCGTGGTCGGCGACCGCCTCGGCGCGGTCGGGCGGCAGGTCGAACGCCTCCGTGAGCGGGACCGCCTCGCCGGGACCAACGGCGGCCTCGATGGCTGGGTCGGGGATCCGGTCGGCCGTGATCGCCGCGCGCCGGTCGAACGCCGGGCCGGGCGTCATCACGCAGACGTCGACGATCCGGCCGCCGGGGTTCTCGATGCCAGCGCCGAGCTGTCGGGAAACGACGCGGTCCGGCGATTCGAGCGCGGCACACAGCGCCAACTCGAACCGGAACTCCATGCGCACGCGAGGGGCGCGGCCGGCTAAAACGCGTCGGCGAGAGCCGCGTCGGGACGCCCAGCCGACGAGCGTGGCGGTTCCGTGTTCGGCCGGACGGCCCGCGGCGGCCGCGGTCGAAACCGGTATTCCCCGGCGGGGCCAACGATACCCATGCGCCCGGTCACGCGGAACCTCCTCGTCGCCATCGCCTTGGTCGCCGTCGCCCTGCTCGCGTTGGGGGCGGTGCCGAGCTACCTCGGGAGCGGCGACCCCTACTACCTCACCGCCGAACCGATCGAGACGAACGAGACCGCCGCCGACGTGAACAACGTCTCCGACCGGCGGTACCCGTTCCTGACGACCGCAATCGAGAGCGAGGACGGGCGCTCGGAGGGGTACCAGACCGGGCTCTCCGGCGCGAAGAAGTGGTTCACCCACACGCCGTTCGACGAGGTGGACGCCCTCACCCAGCAGGTGCCGGAAGCGGCGGCCGGCGACGGGGTGCGCGTCCGCCGCGGCGGACAGGTCTACTACGTGGAGGTGGTACAGCCGTGAGCGACGACCTCCGCGACCTGCCGGCGTTCGACGACGGGCGGTCGCACTCGCTGCCCGGCGAGCCGGAGTGGCCGGTCTTAGAGGTCGCGGTGGAGTACGACGCCGGCTGGTTCGTCGGCGGGTACGACCGCGTCGAACAGCCGGACGGGACCGAAAAGAAGTACTACTGGGCGGAGCTGTCGCCCGCGACCGTGGTGATCGCGGTCGCCGACGATCAGGTGCTGTTCGTCGAGCAGTACCGGCCGACCGTACGCAACACCCAACTGGAGCTTCCGGCGGGGATCGTCGAGCCCGGCGAGTCGTACACCGCCGCCGGGGCTCGGGAGCTCGCCGAAGAGACCGGCTTCGACCCGGCGTCGACCGTGCTCTTACAGGAGGTGTGGTGTTCGACGGGCGTGTTGCGCCACAAGCGCGGCTACGTGTTCGCCGAGGGGTTAGAGCCGGTCAGCGTCGACCACGACAGCAACGAGTTCCTCGTGCCGCGGACGGTCCCGATCGACGAGGCGCTGGCGGTCGCTCGGGAGCCGCCGACGAACGACGCCACGCTGGAGGGGTTGCTGTTGGCCGAGGCGGAAGGGTATTTATAAGCCGCGGCGGCCGCCTAAAAGCTGTGAGAACGCCGAAACGCGCCGCATAACCCGATGACCGTCCAGTTCTTGGCGTCGACGGGGAGGTATTAGTCGCCTCGGTCCTACACTAGGGTATGAGCCAGACCTCGGACCAGTCGGTGTTGCTGTCGGACGACCCCCCGCTCGACCTCCGCCTCTCGGAGGCGGAGCTGGCGGCGACCCGCGAGCGGATCGTCTCCTTTATTCGTGACATCGTCGACGACGCGGGCGCCGAGGGGGCGGTCCTCGGGCTGTCGGGCGGGATCGACTCGACCGTGACCGCCCACCTCGCCGTCGAGGCGCTCGGGAAAGACGGGCTTCACGGGATCACGATGCCGTCCGAAGTGAACGATCCGGAGATGATGAGCGACGCGGAGCGCGTCGCCGAGGACCTCGGAATCGAGTACGACGTAGTCGAGATCCAGCCGATAGCGGAGTCGTTCTTCGACGCGGTCCCCGAGGCCGCGGACGACCGCATGGCGGCCGGCAACGTCTACGTCCGCACTCGCGCGGTAGTGAACTACTTCGTCGCCAACGCGGAGAACCGGGTCGTGTTGGGGACCGGGAACCGCGCGGAGGCGATGACGGGCTACTACACCAAATACGGCGACCAGGCGGTCGACTGCAACCCCATCGGCAACCTGTACAAACAGCAGGTCCGCCAGTTGGCCGCCCACGTCGGCGTCCCCCGCGATTTGGTGATGCAGGAGCCGACCGCGGGCATGTGGGAGGGACAGACCGACGCCGAGGAGATGGGCCTCGACTACGACACCGTCGACGCCATCCTCGCGGTCCACGTCGACGGCGGGCTCTCGCGGTCGGCGACGGTCCGGGAGCTCGGCGTGCCGGAAGCGGCGGTCGAGCGCGTCGCGGATCTGCACGAGCGCAGCGCTCACAAGCGCGCGATGCCGCCCGCGCCCGACCGATAACGATCGGCAGGCGGCGCAGGCGGAGGGCCGGGAGAATCAGCGGGGGTCAGGCGTTCTGTGCGCGTTCCTTCGCGACTTCGGCGATCCCGGCGTTCGCCGAGCAGTTCGGGCACGCGTGAATCCGACCGCGAGCGTCCGAAAACACCCGAGCGAATCGTTCCGAGACGTGCGCCTCGCAGTGCTCACACGTCGGCATAGTGAAGCGTGGTATCGTGGGTCATATTCTGTACAATACTTGTAGGGTGCGTGGCCTCAAGACTCCTTTCCGGATTCCCTCCCAAATTCGACCCATATCGGCGTTTCGGCGCGCGAAAGTACCGAAAACGGCGACTAATCGGATTTCGGTTTGGGGTACAAAAACGGACGCGAGACCGACGCAGCCAGGCGCGGTCAGAAGTCGCGGAGCGCTTCGAGCACGTCGAAAGCGGAGCCGTCGTCGATGGCGGCGTGAGCCGCGTCGATGCCGGCTTCGATCGAGTCGACGTCCCCGCGGGCGTAGATCCGGAGCGCGGCGTTGACCACGACCGCGTCGGCGAAGGGGCCGTCGCGCTCGCCGGCGAGGACCGCCTCGGTGATGGCGGCGGACTCGGCGGCGACGTCGTCAACCGCGAGGTCGTCCTCTTCGAGGTCCATCCCGTACTCGGCGGTCTCGATCTCGAAGTCGTCGAAGGAGGCGCCCTCGCTGCCGTCGGCGGCGTCTCCGCCCGACGCGTCCCACTCGGCGACCTTGGTGTAGCCGGGGCGCACGTCGTCGTAGCCTTCCATCCCCTGGAACATCAGGACGCGGTCGAGGTCGTGGAACTCGCTTTCCACGAACGTGTCGACGACCTTCTTCGCGAACGCGAGGTGGTAGAAGGAGCCGAGGTGGACCGACGCACCGGACGGGTTCGCCAGCGTCTCGATGGTGTTGACGAACGTCCGGACGCCCATCATGTCGCGGCGGTCGAACAGGTCGTCGATGGCGGGGTTAAACGCGGGCTGGTAGTAGAAGCCGAAGCCGGTCTCGTCGACCATGTCGGCCGAGTCGGACGGCGTCAACTCGGTGTGGACGCCGAGTTCGTCGAGCACGTGTTTATACGAGTCCTGCTTCTGCGTGGGGACGCGGTCGCCGGAGTGGACGACGACGGGCGTGCCCGCGGCGGCGGCCACCGCGCCGGCCGCGACGCCGAGGATCGCCGAGCGGCCCTTGCCGTCGTAGTTCGCGCCGCAGTCGACGGGGTCGGCGTCGGGTTCCGCGTACTCGACGCGCTCGCACATCACGTCGACGTAGGCGCCGAGCTCCTCGGGCGTGTTTCGCTTCCAGCGGTTCGCGAGCCAGAACGCGCCGAGCGTCGTCGGGTCGGGCTCGTCCGCGAGGATGCGTTCGAACGCCTCGGTCGCCTGCGCGCGCGTCAGGTCGTCGGCCGACTTGTGGCCGGAGCCACAGACCTCGGTCATCAGCCGTTTGAGGGGCCAGTCGCCGAACTCCTGGGTCGCCTGAGCCATACGCGTCGTTCGGGTTCTCGAACGAAAAGTCCCTCGTTCGGCTCCCGGAGGCTGAGAAGAGTCCCTCGCGACGGCGCGCCCGAGCGGTGGGCGAGCGGGAACCGGCGGGTGTTGGGTGGGGTTCCCCCGAATCCGTGGTAGTAGTTCGCAAAGTGAAATCGGTCGATCGTCTACTAACACCTTATTTTCTCTTTATACCCAAACTTCTATAGCGCACTAGTTGATGGAGTGAGGTGCAAAACCCGTTAGAGTTATATGTTCGTCCATCTTGTAAACAGATGTTCCCGATGACATCCAAATCCGTCGCCACCGCACTCACGCTGTATCGCGCTCGCACGCTGACGCTCGAACAGGCCGCCACGGTCGGTGGCTGCTCGACCGACGAACTGGAAGCGAGCGCCCGTACGTTCGCGCCGACGCCGAGTGAGACCCCCGCTGACGACTGAGCCCTCGTCACCCCACTACCGAGTGAGCCCTCGTCACTCCGCTACCGACCGAGGCCTCGCCGCCCCGCTACCGACGCCGGCCGGCCGCAATCGCCGGAGTAGACTGTGTCCTCGACTGCTCCGAAACCCGTAGGTACGCGCAACTCCTACTGCGCGCAATGAGTCTGGACGCCGACTGGCGAAGCGATATCGATGCGGTCGACGCGGCCCTCATCGACGAGTACCAGAGCGGGTTCCCCGTCGAGTCGCGCCCGTTCGAGCGGGTCGCCCGCGAGATCGCGGCCGAGACGGGCGTCGCGGTCGACGCCGACGAAGTCCTCGACCGGGTTCGCGACCTCCGCGAGAAGGGGGTGTTCCGACGGTTCGGGGCGGTGCTTAACCCCCCAGTCATCGGGTCATCGACGCTCGCGGCGGTTCGCGCGCCCGAGGACCGGTTCGACGAGGTCGCCGACGTGATCAACGGCTACAGGCAGGTGAACCACAACTATCGGCGGGACCACGAGTGGAACCAGTGGTTCGTCGTCACCGCGGGGTCACGCGAGAAGCGCGACGCCATCCTCGAATCGATCGAGGACGAGACCGGGTGTGAGGTGTTGGCGCTCCCGATGCTCACCGACTACTACATCGACCTGGAGTTCCCGGTCGTGAACGAGGACCGCTTCGCGCGCGAGTCGCTCGACAGCACGGACGTCTCGGCCACCCGCATCTCCGAGGACGCGCGGGGCGACCTCACCTCGCTCGAAGCCGACCTCCTGTTGGCTATCCAGGACGGGTTCCCGCTGTCTCCGACCCCCTACGCCGACGTGGCGGCGGAGATAGACGCGCCCCTCGACGACGTGCTCGCGGCGGTCGAGCGCCTGCTCGCTGACGGCTGTATCAAGCGGATCGGCTGTATCGTCAACCACGTCGTCACCGGGTTCACGAACAACTGCATGGTCGTCTGGGACGTGCCCGACGACGAACTCGACGAGCGCGGCGCGGCGGTCGGGAGCCTCCCGTACGTCACGCTGTGTTACCACCGACCGCGGCGCCCGGACCAGGAGTGGGAGTACAACCTGTTCACGATGATCCACGGGCGCGAGGCGGAGGCGGTCGACGCGAAGATCGACGAGCTCGCGGCCGACTACCTTCCGGTTCCCCACGACCGGCTCTACTCAACGGAGACGCTGAAACAGACCGGCGCGCAGTACGAAAGCCTCGTCGCCGAGGAATAAGAAGAGCGGCGGCGGTTCAGTCGTCGCCGAGGACGGTCGTGTGCTCCCCGGCGTCCGCGTCCGCCGCGTCGACCGCGAACGCCTCGCGGCCGGCTCCGAGGTACTCAAGCGCGTCGGCGCCAGCGACGGCGACGACGACGAAGCCCACCTTCGAGACGATGTCGAGGTAGACGAAGACGAGCATCTCCGTCGACGGCGTCACCAGCCCGAAGCCGGTGGTCCCGAGCAGCCAGACGACGGGGTACAGCGTCCACAACACCACCGTGATGTTCCGGAGCGTGCCGAAGACGGCTCGAACGCGGTCGCTCTCTGCCGACGCGGAGCGCGGGAGCGAGACGAGGAGGCCGTAGACGAGCGCGAGGAACGCGGCGCCCGCGACGCCGAAGGCGACCCACGAGACCGTTCCGGTGGTGGCCGCGGCGACGATCCCCCCGGCGATTATCACCACGTCGATCCCGATCAGGCCGGCGAGGACGCGCCGCGGCGGCCGGACGAGCAGCCCGAGATACAGGATGAGAAGCGGCGTCGTCAGGAGCCAGTCGACGTACCGAACGATGTCGAGCTCCGCGCCCCCCGTCGAGACCGTCCCGTAGCCGAGCGCCATCAGGAGGTACGCGACCGCCGCGATGCCGGTGACGCCGGCGAGCGTCGCGTAGTAGACGGCGTGTGACTGCTCGGCCGACGAGGACCGAGAGAACCACGCCCAGAGCGGCGGTATCGTCCCGGCACCCATTGCGAGCGCGCCGATCCACGCCCAGACGGCGATGTCGACGAGCACCTCAGTTCACCCCCTCCCCGTCCGCCGGGTCACTGCGAGGCGCGTCTCGCCCCCCGGCGGCGTCGCTCCCGCGTGAGAAGTCGAAGGAGCCGCCGTCCGGCGAGTCCTCGGTGCCCCCGTCGGAGACCGCCGCGGCGGAACCGGCGGGGCTCGCCGAGCTGTCCGCGTCGAGATCCGTGCCGGGAGCGAGGCCGCTGTCGGCCTCGAACCGGAAGTCGTCGACCGCGTTTCGCAGCGCGACGGCGCGCTCCGAGAGCGACCCGGCCGCGGTCTCGACCGCGCTCAGGGTCTGCTCCTGTTCGTCGACCGCGCCGGTGACGTCGCCGGCCGCGCTCGCGGTCTGGGCGCTGATCGCGGAGACGTCCTCGACGTGGCCGACCACCGCGTCGACGGAGTCCGCCTGCGTCTCCGTCGCCCGCGTGATCTCGGTCATGCTCGTGTCCGTTCGCTCGGAGGCTTCGGCGAGGCGTTCGAGCGCGTCGATCGACGTCTCGACGGTTTCGACGCCGGTCGAGATGCGCTGTTCGGTGCGTGCCATCGCGTCGGCGCCCGTCTCCGCGCGCTCCTGGATGGAGTGGATCCGGGCTTCGATCTCGCTTGCGGACTCCTGTGTCTCCTCCGCCAGCGCCTTGACCTCCTCCGCGACGACCGCGAATCCCGCGCCCTCGGCGCCGGACCGGGCCGCCTCGATGGAAGCGTTGAGCGCGAGCAGATTCGTCTGCTCGGCGATCTCGGAGATAGTGTCGACGACCTCGCCGATCTCTTCGACCTCCTCGGCGAGCGCCTCGACCTCTTCGGTCGTCTCCGCGGTCGTCTCCTCGACCGCGTCCATCTCGGCGAGCGCCTCCTCGGCGGCCTCCCGGCCCTCGTCGCCGACTTCGGCGGCGTGTTCCGCGGTCTCGGCCACGTCGGAGACGGTGGCGGCGACCTCCTCGGCCGAGGAGGCGAGGTTCTCGGCCTCGTCGGTCGCGGCCTGCAGGTCGTCGCGCTGGGTGCGAGCGCCCTCCGCGATCTCGTCGACCGCCTCACTCACGGTGCCCGTCGTCGCTCGCAGGCTGTCCGTGCGGTCGTCGACGGTCCCGGCCACGTCGGCGGTGTCCTCGGCGACGGTGGCGACGGAGGCGACCGTCTCCTCCAGTTCGTCGGCCATCTCGTTGAACGCGACGCCGACCCGGCTCATCGCGTCGTTGTCGCTCTCGGGGTCGACCCGTCGGGTCAGGTCGCCGTCGGCGAGCGCGCGCATCGCCGACTCGTACTCGGACGCCTTCTGCTCGACCGTCTCGGCGCGTTCGGTCGCCTCGCGGCGCGCCTGCTCCGCGTCCTGACGGGCTTCCTTGGCGTCGTTGATCGTGGTCCGGAGCGACTCGCGCATGGCGTCGAACGCGCGGAACAGCCGCCCAAGCTCGTCGGTGCGCCCCGTCTCCAGTTGCACCTCGAGGTCGCCGTCGGCCATCCGCTCGGCTTTGCCGGTGAGTTGGCGCAGCGAGATGACCGTGTTCGATCCAACCGTGACGCCGATGAGCGCGAGCCCGATCACCGTCAGCAACGTCATTCCGATGAGCCCGGATCGGACCTCGGTCCCCACGGCGCCGGCCGTGCGAAGGTAGACGATGACCCCGTATGAAACTGAGACCCCCATGACCCCGATGAGCGACAGCGCGAGCTTCGCGCCGTAACTCGATCGGATGCCGGAAGTCGACCCCTCTTGCATAATGTACCATACAACAGTGATCGGATCGGTATAACAGGTGGTTCCCGAATATTAGCACTGATAACGCTGATCGGCCGCCGCGACGAGCGGCTCCGCGGCCTCGCGAAGTCGCCGACGAGTTGGTCGACGTCGCGGACGCGCGTCTCCGCCTATATAGGTATGTAGTCCGGTATCCATCGCTACACCGCCCTCATAGTCGGTTTTACGACGCTCGCCGAGAGATTCGTAGCCGTGACCGACGCCGACGCCGCCCCCTCCGGCCGGCCCGCGCTCCTCGCCGCGACCCCGAGCGCCGAACGGGTGACGCGGTGGCTCCGAACGCTGGCGCTGCTGGCCGGCGTTCTCGGCCTGCTTATCGGCCTGCTCGTCCTCGAACTCGTCGGCCGGCTGTGACCGCGAGCGGCGCCCGCCGGTCAGCCGAGCGAAACTGAACGGCCGACGACAGCGAACCGGAGCGCAGACGCCGCGTCGTCTCTGTTTTCACTTTCGCTTTCGGGCGCGTTTTTAAAAGGCGTGGGCACGACGAGTCGGGTATGAGCCAGTCCACGTTCGACGACGACGACCTGTTCGGCGAGGCCGCAGAAGAGACCCGCGCCGAGGTTCGAGAACACCTCCAGGCCGCCCGCGAGGAACTCCCCGACGCCGACGCGGTGTGGGAGACGGACGCGGACAACGTGTTGGGCGCGCTCAACGGGCTGAAGTCGGCGCTGTCGGTCGGCGACGCGGTCGACAGCGTGCGCTCGGCGAAGAAGGCGTACGTGCTCGGCGAGCGCGCCGACGCCTTCGAGGACGCCGAGGATTTACAAGCGGAGATCGAGGAACTGGAGTCGCTCGTCGGCGACATCGAGGCCGCCGCCGAGGACGTCGGCTCGCTCACCGGCACGGTCCCCGCGATTCGCGGGGCGCTCCAGGACGCCGCCGAAGCGGACGACGAGGAGTAGTCGCACCGAACGATTCCTTATAAATCCCGGTCGACGACCGCCGTCGCGACCTCGACGAGCGCGTCGCTCGCCGTATCGAGGAGTTCCGCTCCGCGCTCGGCGTCGCCGGCGCTCGGATCGCCGACCACGCCGTTGTCGCTGAACTCGTCGGCGTCGTGCGCGAGGTTCACGCCGGCGACCCACTCGCCCCACCGGTCGGCGGCGCCGTCGCGGGCGTCCGCGATCCGGTCTTCTCGAACCAGATCCGGGTGCGTCGCGCGCAGCAGCGCCGTCTCGAGCGGCCCGGCGTGGCCCATGTCGCTCGCGTGCTCGCCGACCGAGTCGAACCACGTGAACGCCGCGGCGTAGCCGTCGTGGGCCGCGTCGCGAGAGAACCGGCGGGCGACCTCCGCGAGCGCCGCCACGTTGCCGCCGTGGCCGTTGACGAACACCACCCGATGTATCCCGTGGCTCGACAGCGATTCGGCCGCCTCGCGGACGTACGCGCGGAAGGTGTCCGGCGAGACCCACATCGTCCCGTCGAACGCGCGGTGTTCCTCGGCGACGCCGACGGGAATGGGCGGCGACACGGCGACGGCGCCGCGGTCCGAGGCCTCGTAGGCCGTCTCGCCCGCCTCGGCGACGGCGACCGCGTTGAGGGTGTCGGTCCCGAGCGGGGCGTGGGGGCCGTGCTGTTCGGTGCTGCCGACGGGGACGAACGCGAGGTCGATGTCGGCGTCACGCACGTCGGTCCAGGTGGCGTCCGCGAGTCGCATACCCGACCGTCGGCGGGACATGCCGTATAGCCGACGGTCCGGGCGCCGGGACGCCCGCCGTCAGTCGTCGTCGCTCTCGGCGTCTTCGATCAGCTGTGCGGTGCGCTGTTGGGCGCGGTCGATGAACTCCTGCGGGAGCTCGTCGATTTCGCCGGCCTGGACGCCCCAGAGGTGGCCGTACAGCCCGTCGTTGGCCAACAGTTCGTCGTGGGTGCCGCGCTCGACGATTTCGCCGCCCTCCAACACGAGGATGGTGTCGGCGTCCTTGATAGTCGAGAGGCGGTGGGCGATGGCGAACGTCGTTCGGTCGGCGGTGAGGCGGTCGAGCGAGCGTTGGATCAGCATCTCCGTCTCGGTGTCGACGTCGGAGGTCGCCTCGTCGAGGATGAGGATGTCGGGGTCTTTCAGCACCGCTCGCGCGATGGTGACGCGCTGGCGCTGGCCCCCGGAGAGTTTGACGCCGCGCTCGCCGACCATCGTGTCGTAGCCGTCCGGGAGGTTCTGGATGAACTCGTGGGCCTCCGCGGCCTCCGCGGCCTCGCGGACCTCCTCGTCGGTCGCGTCGAAGGTGCCGTAGGTGATGTTCTCGCGGACGGTGCCGTAGAAGAGGTACGACGACTGGCCGACGTAGCCGATCGACCGGCGGAGGGATTTGAGCGTCACGTCGCGCACGTCCTGGCCGTCGATCCGGATCGCGCCGTCGTCGACGTCGTACATCCGGAGCAGCAGTTTGAGCACTGTCGATTTTCCGGCGCCGGTCGGGCCGACCAACGCGAGCGTCTCGCCGCCCTCGACCGCGAAGTCGATGTCGGAGACGATGGTCTCGTCGTCGTAGCCGAAGCTCACGTCGTCGTAGACCACGTCGCCGTCGCCGACGGTCAACTCCTCGGCGTCCGGATCTTCGGCGAGCCGCGAGGGCTCGTCCATCAGACCGAAGATTCGCGCCGAGGAAGCCCGAGCGCGCTGGTACATGTTGATGATCTGCCCGAACTGCGCCATCGGCCAGATGAACCGCTGGGTGTAGAGGATGAAGACGACGAACATCCCGACCGACAGGTCGCCGGTAAAGGGGCCCGGCGGCGTCTCGCGGAACACCCACAGGCCGCCGACGACGAAGGTGAACACGAAGCCGATGCCGGCCAGCACGCGGAGCGCGGGGAAGAACTTGATCCGGGTCGTGATGGCGTCCCAGTTGGCGTCGAAATAGTCCATCGACACGTCGTCGACGCGGTCGGACTCGTACGGCTCGGTGTTCGACGACTTGATCACCTGAATGCCGCCCAAGTTGTTCTCCAGCCGGGAGTTCATTTTCCCGACCGACGAGCGCACCTCGGCGTACTTCGGCTGGATGATCTTGATAAAGAGGTAGGTGAAGCCGGCGATGACGGGCACCGGGAGGAGCGCGACCAAGGCGAGCTGCCAGTTGATCCACACGAGCAGGAACCCAATTCCGAGGACCATCACGGAGAGGCGGAACAGCGAGTTCATCCCGTCGTTTAAGAACCGTTCGAGCCGGTTCACGTCGTTCGAGAGGATGGACATCATCTCGCCCGTCTGCTTGTCGGAGAAGAACTCCATGTTGAGCCGCTGCATCTTGTCGTAGGTGTCGGTCCGAACGTCGTGCTGGATGTTCTGTGCGAAGGCGTTGAACCCCCAGTTGCGGACCCAGTGGAAGGCGGCGCCGATCCCGAACGCGCCCCCGATGACGGCGATGGTGAACCAGAACTGCGCCTCCTGTCCCGTCGGAAGCCACGCGTCCGGGAGGACCACGAGCGGGATCTGCTCGCGGAACAGCGCGTCCTGGTAGAACACGGCGTCGATAGCGATCCCGAGCATCAGCGGCGGGAGGAGGTCGAGGAGCCGCGCGAAGACGCTGGCGAGGACGCCGACGGACACCTGCGGGAGGTAGTCGCGGCCGTACGCGAGGAACAGCCGTTTCATCGGGTTCTCGATTTTGTCCCGCTGTTCCTCGAACGGGTCGTCGTCTTCCCACTCGGGACTACTCATTACCGTATCGTACCGTGTCTGGCGGCATATGGGTTTCCTTCGGACCGCGATGAATCGGTTGAAATCTCCGGTATCGAGCGCTGAAACCGCCGATCACCGGGTGGGCGTCACACGACGCGGCGCTCCGTGTCCGGGTCGACGCCGGCGGCGGCGAGGTCGTCTCGGATGCGTTGCCGGAGCGGGTCCGGAATCTCCTCGCGGGGGACGGGGGCGGCCGTCCCGACAGCGGTCTCCTCCTCCGAGTCGGCGGGGACCGTCCAGTAGAGGACACGCTCGGCGTCGGCGTAGAACTCCACCGCGAACCGCGTGCCGCCGCCGTCGTAGTGGACGCGCGCCGCGGCGCCCTCCGCGCGCCACCCGTCTTCCTTGGTCAGCGCGGCGATCGAATCGTACACGGTCGCGTTCGGGGCGGCGGACACATGTCGGTGTCGCCGTCGGGCCGCCTCGACCGCGTCATCGATACCGGTTTACAAACCCCGCCCCGATGGGTAGCCATGTCCCTTCGCGTCACGTTTCTCGGAACGGGCGGCGCCGTCCCGACCACCGAGCGCGCGCCGAGCGCACTGTTCGTCAACCGCGAGGGCGACCGCCTGCTGTTCGACTGCGGGGAGGGCACCCAACGCGGCATGATGCGGCACGGAACCGGGTTCGGGATCGACCACCTGTTCGTCTCGCACCTCCACGGCGACCACGTCCTCGGGATTCCGGGGCTCGTCCAGACGCTCGGGTTCAACGACCGCGAGGACCCGCTCACGATCCACTGCCCGCCGGGGACCGGAGCGGACCTCCACGACCTCGTCCACGCGGTCGGCCACGACCCGGCGTTCGACGTGCGGCTCAACGAGGTCGCCCCCGGATCGGTCGCGCTCGACGCCGACGGCTACGAGGTCCGCGCGTTCGAGACGGTCCACCGGACGAAATCGCAGGGCTACGTGCTCGAAGAAGACGACAGGCCGGGGCGGTTCGACCGCCCGAAGGCCGAGGAGTTGGGCGTCCCGGTCGGACCGAAGTTCGGCCGCCTGCACGCCGGCGAATCCGTCGAGGCCGAGGACGGTTCGATTGTCGAACCGGAGCAGGTCGTGGGGCCGCCGCGACCGGGACGGACGCTCGTGTACACCGCCGACACCCGGCCGCGAGAGGGCACCGTCGCGGTCGCCGCGGACGCCGACCTGCTCGTCCACGACGCCACCTTCGCCGACGACATGGCGGACCGCGCCCGCGACACGGCGCACTCGACCGGGCGAGAGGCCGGGGAGATAGCCGCCCGCGCCGACGCGAAGCGGCTGGCGCTGGTCCACATCTCCTCGCGGTACGCCGCCGACGCCTCGCCGATCCGCAGGGAGGCGGCGGGCGCGTTCGACGGCGACGTGCTCCTGCCGGACGACGGCGACCTGTTCGAGGTCCCGTTCCCCGGCGCGGACGAGTGAGGGGTTGTCGCGGGCGTCGTTCGCGCCGGAGCGCCGTTTCGCCGTTTCGTCCCTTCACGGCCCCGCTGTGGTGAGTTTTTCCGTACTGCGCCCCTACCGGTAGCGAGAGCTAATGTCCGCTTCAGAAACGGTCCGGTCGGAGGGCGGGAGAGATCCCGATCCAACGGACCGGCTCGGCTCGGCCCGGGAACGCTTCGACCGGATTGACCGCGCGATCACGAGAGAGATGGACCGACTCGGAATCCCCGTCCTCCGGGTCGCGCTCGGGATCGTCTTCGTCTGGTTCGGCGGACTGAAAGTTATCGGCGGGAGCCCGGCCGCCGACCTCGTGGCCGCCACGGTGTACGTGGTGCCGGCCGAGGTGTTCGTCCCGATACTCGGGGTCTGGGAGGTGCTCATCGGGCTGTGTCTGCTGTACCGGCCCCTCATCCGGGTCGGCATACTCCTGTTGTTCCTCCAGATGCCCGGCACCTTCCTCCCGATGGTGCTACTGCCGGAGGTCGTGTTCGTCACGTTCCCGTTCGAGTTGACCGTCGAGGGGCAGTACATCGTCAAGAACCTCGTGATCATCGGTGCCGCGCTGGTCGTCGGCGGGACCGTCCGCGAGGACGCCGAGGAGTGAGCCGGAGCGCCCGGTAGGGGCCACCGTTCGGGAAACCTTGATGAGTCGCCGCGCCGACCGCTCGGGTATGTCCGGAGACTGCATCTTCTGTTCGATCGTCGCCGGCGACATCCCGGCACGAACCGTTCACGAGACCGACGACGTGCTGGCGTTCCTCGACGCCAATCCGCTCGCTCGCGGACACACGCTCGTGATCCCGAAGTCGCACGCGAAACACGTCGGCGACCTCGACGGCGACCTCACGAGCGAACTGTTCGCGGCCGTGGCCGAACTCACGCCGCGCGTCCAGTCGACCGTCGGCGCCGACGGCGCCAACGTCGGGATCAACGACGGCGAGGCGGCCGGACAGGAGGTCCCGCACGTCCACGTCCACATCATCCCGCGGTTCGAGGGCGACGGCGGCGCGCCGCTCCACGCGGTCGGCGGCGAGCGGCCCGACCTCTCCGACGACGAACTCGACGCGATCGGCGAGGCGATTGCCGAGTGAGCGTCACGGCGGCGGGAGGACAACAGGATTAACAGCGAAACTGCGAGAAACAGAGCGCATGCACGCGACGACGCTCGCGCTCGTCGGAGCGACCGGCGGGGCCGGAACGACCCGCACCGCGATCGAACTGGCGACGCTCGGCGCGCGCGACGGCCGCGACGTGGCGGTCGTCGACGCCGCGTTCACCACGCAGGGGCTCTCCGAATACGTGTCGGGCCGGATCGGGACGGATCTCACGACGCTTCTCACCGACGAAACCGGCTCGTCGCTGTCGGCGGCGACGTACCCGATCGCACCGGGCGCTGACGGCGGCGGGGACAGTGCCGACGGCCTCGACCTGCCGGGGCGGGCAGAGGTCGTTCCGGCGCGGGCGCCCTTCGAGCGCGTCGCACGCGCGAAGACGGCGGAGGCGGCGCGGAAGTTGGAGCGCCGGATCGACGAGGCCGCGACGACCTACGACGCGGTCCTCGTCGACGCCGCCCCCGTCGGCTCGAACGAGGCGGTCGCGGGGGTCACCGCCGCCGATCGGACCGCGGCGGTGACGCCGGCGACGACGCACGGCCGGGACGCCCTCCAGCGACTCCGCGGTCGCGTCGCGGACGTGGGCGCGAGCGTGGACCGCACCGTAGCGATCGCTCGCGAGGCGGACGGGGAAGCCGCCGAGCGCGACGCGGAGGTGTGCCTCCCACAGACGGCTCCCGAAGTCGGTGCTGCGCCGACGACGGCGGCGGGGGACGGCGCGTACACGCGGGCGGTGGCGGCGGCCTTCGAGGACTGCTTCGACGCGACGGTCGACGTCGAGTTCGCGGAGCCGGGGCTGGTCGACCGGCTGCGGTCTTAAAGGGAGAAAACAGGCGACAGCGACTCAGCGGAGGCCGTCCGGCGACCCGAGCGCGCCGCCGAGCGCGTCGTCGTCGCCGGCGGATCCGACGCCGAGCGGCGCGGAGCCGGCGACGTGAGCGTCGACGGCTTCGGCGGCCGCGGGGAGCGGGTCGTGCGTCTCGACGTACGTCGCCAGCGCGAAGTCCGCCTCGTCGCCGCCGGCGAGCGCGACCGCCTCGCTGCGCGCGAGTCGACCGTCCAGCCAGTCGCGGACGACCTCGCGGCGGCTCGGCGCGAGCGGACAGACGCCCTCGACGCCGCACCGGTGGAGCGCCTTCGCGCCCGTCATCGGCGTCACGCCGGCCTCGCGCGCGGCGTCGCCGACGCTCCGGCCGGCGGTGTACGCGTCGACGAGCGTCGCCGTCGCCGCGGGCGTGCACGGGAGGTCGTCGGCCTGTTCTGCGAGTCGCTCGGCGAGCGGCGTGTCGGTGTCGTCCGCGACGGCGACCCCGCGGTCGCGCTGGCTCGCGGTCACCTCGAGGCCGTCCGCGATCTCCGACAGCGTCATGCGAGATGCTCGCACGCTCGACGAGTTAAAACCACCGTACTGCGGCGGGATAGTGGGAAGAAACACCGACCGATTACCGGTCGGTTCGATCCCGCAGAGTCGACCGATCGACCCGCGATCAGGGCGGGTTTAAGTAAGGCATCGGGTCCGAGTTCGATGTGTGATGAGTGACGCACGCTCGACGCAGACTCGTTCGCCCCGTACCCAGACCGACGACGCCGCGACCGCGGACCGCGCCGAGCGCCCGACCCGAGCGGCGACCGTCGAGGACGGCGACGCCACGGCGACGAACGCCGACGCCCGCGAGACGTGTCCGGAGTGCGGTGGCCGGACGCGCGTCGACGCCGCAGAGCGCGTCTGTGCCGACTGCGGGCTCGTCGTCGAGGCCGACCGAATCGACCACGGCCCCGAGTGGCGCTCGTTCGACGACGACGACACGAACCCCAAGCGCACCGGCGCACCCCTGACGCGCTCGCGTCACGACCGCGGGCTCTCGACGGAGATCGGCCGGTCGACGAAGGTGAAAGGGCGCAAGCGGCGGCGACTCGCACGGATGCGCACCCAGCACAACCGCGCGCAGATATCCTCGAAACGCGATCGCAACAAGGTGTACGCCTACACCGAGATACGGCGGCTCACGGGAGCCTTAGAGCTGCCCGACAGCGTTCGCGACACGGCCTGTACGCTGTTCGACTCCGCACAGGACGAGAGCCTGCTCCGCGGTCGCTCGCTTGAGGGCTTTGCGGCCGCCTGCCTCTACGTCGCCTGCCGCACCGCCGACGTGGCGCGGACCGTCGGTGAGATCTGCGCCGAAGCGAAGGCGACGGAGGCCGAACACCGGGCCGCCTTCGACGCGATGAACCGCGAACTCGGCCTGCCGATCGCGCCGACCGGACCCGCCGAGTACCTCCCGCGGTTCGCGAGCGACCTCGGCTGTGCGCCCGAGTTGGAGCGTCGCGCCGGAGAGCTGGCCGAGCGGACCGTCGAGGAGGGCATCGCGAACGGCCGCAACCCGGTGGGCGTCGCCGCCGCGTGCCTGTACACGGCCGCCCGAGAGCTGGGAGCCGACTGCACGCAGCAGGAGGCCGCCGACGTGGCCGGCGTGACGCCCGTGACCGTACGGCGGACGTACGTCGACCTGACCGAGTCGTGAACCGCGACCCGCGCCGGAGCGCACGGTCCGGCGACGTCGGCCGACGAGGAACCGACCGAGTGTGACCGCATTGCTGTCGGGGGCGGTGGGAGCGCTCCCGAGCGCTCGGTATCGGTAACGTGACGTGAGTACGCATACCACGAAAACCGTTAAGCCCGGCTGTTCCCTATCAGCGGTTATGAGCGCTGACCGGTCCGTCCTCCAGCGGGCCATCGAGCGCGGCGAACGAGACGGCGGTTCCATCGAGTTCAAAGAGCGACTGACTCGCGAAGTCCACCTCGCCGACGGGCGCATGGAGTCGCTCGTGGCACAGCTTCGCCACCGCGTCCTCTCGGGCGACGGCGAGGCGACCTACGTCCTCGGCGTCACCGACGACGGGGGGTTGGCCGGGATCGACCCCGACGCCTTCACGGAGACGATGGACGTGCTCTCGCTTTTGGCCGACGAGGCCGACGCCCACATCGCCGACGTAGAGACGTGGAGCGCCGGCTCCGCCGGCAACGGGAACACTGACGGGCTCGTCGGCCTCGCCACCCTCCGGGAGGGCGGCATGTTCGAGGCTGACGACGACCACCTCGTGGTCGGGACGGCCGGCCACGTCGACCACGGCAAGTCGACGCTCGTCGGGACGCTCGTCACCGGGCGAGCCGACGACGGACAGGGCGGGACGCGGGGATTCCTCGACGTGCAACCCCACGAGATAGAGCGCGGGCTCTCGGCAGACCTCTCGTACGCCGTCTACGGCTTCGACGACGAGGGCGGCGAGCCGGTCCGAATGGACAACCCGCATCGGAAGTCCGATCGCGCCCGGATCGTCGAGGAGGCCGATCGGTTAGTCTCGTTCGTCGACACGGTCGGCCACGAGCCGTGGCTCCGGACGACGATCCGAGGGCTCGTCGGCCAGAAACTCGATTACGGGCTGCTCGTCGTCGCCGCCGACGACGGCCCGACGAAGACGACCCGCGAACACCTCGGCATCCTGTTGGCGACGGAACTCCCGACGATCGTCGCGGTCACGAAAGCCGACGCCGTGAGCGACGACCGGCTCGCGGCGGTCGAACGAGAGGTGGAGTCGATGCTCCGGGACGCGGGACAGACGCCGCTTTTGGTCGAGCGGCACGGGATCGACACGGCGGTCACGGAGGTCGGTGACGGGGTCGTCCCGCTGCTCCAGACCAGCGCGGTGACGAAGCAGGGCGTCGACGCGCTCGACCGACTGTTCGAGGCGCTCCCGAAGCGGGCGACGCCGGAGCGCGAGGAGTTCCGGCTGTACGTCGACCGGAGTTACAAGGTGACGGGCGTCGGCGCGGTGGCGTCCGGCACGGTCAACTCCGGCACCGTGGAGGCCGGCGACGAACTCCTGTTAGGGCCGATGGCCGACGGCTCCTTCCGCGAGGTGGAGGCGCGGTCGATCGAGATGCACTACCACCGAGTCGACAAGGCGACCGCGGGCCGCATCGTCGGAATCGCCTTAAAAGGCGTCGACGAGTCGGAGATCGAACGCGGGATGGCGCTCGTCCCCAGAGACAGCGACCCGAAGCCGGTCCGGACGTTCGAAGCCGAAGTGATGGTCCTCAACCACCCGACGCGGATTCAGGCCGGGTACGAACCGGTGGTTCACCTCGAAACCGTCTCCGAGGCGGCGGTCTTCGAGCCGGAGGGCGGACGGCTGCTCCCCGGCGACACCGGCCGAACGACGGTCCGGTTTAAGTTCCGGCCGTATCTGATCGAGGAGGGACAGCGGTTCGTCTTCCGGGAGGGGTCGAGTAAGGGCGTCGGGACCGTCCGCGACGTGACGTGAGCGGTCAGACGGCGGCGAGACGGCTGACTGACGGCGCGGCCGCCTACGCGTCGGGACCGAGCAACGGTTCGATCGCTTCGTGGCGTATCGTTCCGAGGTGGGTACCGTCGATGCGTTTGAGATGCGTGAAGAGGACGCCACGTTCGCGCGCCGTGGCGACCATCCCGGTCGCCTCGGTGGGGTCGTAGTAGCTCGCGAAAAGCAGCGCGCGGGACGCCGACTCGTCGAGAAGTTCGACGACGAGGAACGCGTTCTCGCCGACCGTCGACCGGTACGCCTCGTACCGGGTCACGTCGAGCGTCGAGAGGACCTCGGCCACCTCGTCGGCGTGGTTGTCGGGAACGACGTGGACGAACCCGAATCGCTCGGGGTCGTCGCCCATGTCGGGCGTCACGGTGTCGGTGTGGAGCGTCGTCGCCGTGACGACCTCGAACCCGGCCTCCCGGCGCTCGTCGGCGAGCAGTTGCATCTCCTCGTTCGTCTGCGCCCAGCCGTTCTTCCGAACGGACGCCCCGCTCGCGAGCCGCTGGAGTCGCTCGTCGTCGCGGTCGTTTCCGGTATCAGGCACGTCTATCGGTTCGAGGGTCGCGGATAAAACCCTTTTCGGTGAGCCGGCTCAGACGATGCCGAACTGGGCTTCGAGGAGGTACGACGCGAGCAGCACCAACACGCTCGCGACGAACAGCTTTCCGGCCGGCGTCACGCGCTTCGTCGGCGGCGCCGGCGGAAGCCAGCGGGACGGGGGAAGCGAGCGGACGAACCGCTGGAAGCGCGTCCGGTCGGGGACCTTCGGGATCGACCGGCCGTCGACGGTCACGCCGTCGACGGTGTTCGATTCGAGGTCGCTCGGCGACCGCGGCCACAGCCGGGCCGTCGCGTACGCCATCATCGCGAGGCCGGCCAGAAACAGGAGCACCTTGACGCGAGCGAACCCGCCGCCGGTGGCGATACCGAGGACGGCAGCGCCGGTGCCGACGAGGACGGCGACCGTCGCGGCGTACGTCACCGCGTGCGCCGCCACGAGGCCGGCGACGCGGAGGCGGGCGAGAGACGAGCCGTCGGCGGGACGCATCTCAGTTCGTTCTGGCGTCGATGACGGTCTTCGGGTCGCGGTACTCGGGCGCGTGACGGTGACAGAGGCTCTTTCGGCCGGCGTCGCCGACGGTGTGAGCGTCGGGCGCCTCGGACTCGCAGACTCCGCCGAACGCGTCGTCGAGGACGTCCAGCGCGTGCGCCTCGTCGTTCTGCCGCGCGTAGGTCGCCACGTCGTCGAGGACCCGTTCGGCGTCGTCCGGGACGTCGAGGTCGTCGAACAGCTCGGCGTACACCTCATCGACCGTGTCGAGGGCGGCGTCGCGGCCCAGCAGCTCCCGGATGCGGTCGGTGACCGTCTGCTCCGCGCGCTCGCGCTCGCGGAGGATCTCGCCGAGCGTGCTGATCGACGACCACACCGCGTCGTCGAGGTCCTCGTACTCCTCCGGCCGGATGCGCGCCGGACAGCGGGTGCTAAACGGACAGCCGCTCGGCGGGTATCGCGGGTTCGGCGGCGTCCCCTGGAGCGTGAGTCGGTCCTTCTCCACGGTCGGGTCGGGCTCCGGAATCGCCGAGAGCAGCGCGTGCGTGTACGGGTTCGCCGGGTCGGTGAACAGCTCCTCCGTCGGCCCGATCTCCATGACGTTCCCGAGGTACATCACCGCGACGCGGTCACAGATGTGCCGCACCACGGAGAGGTCGTGGGCGATGAACAGGTAGGTCAGTCCGAACTCCTCTTGGAGGTCCTCCAAGAGGTTGATGACCTCGGCCTGGACGCTCACGTCGAGCGCCGAGACGGGCTCGTCGAGGACGATGAACTCGGGTTCTAACGCCAGCGTGCGGGCGATGCCGACGCGCTGGCGCTGGCCGCCCGAGAACTGGTGCGGGTACCGGTAGTAGTGTTCGGGGCGGAGCCCAACGGTGTCGAGCAGCTCTTTGACGCGCGCTTTGCGGTCGCGTGGCGTCTGCCACTCGTACACGTCGAGCGGCTCCTGGACGATCTCGCCGACGGTCATGCGGTCGTTGAGACTCGAGTCCGGGTCCTGAAAGACGATCTGTGCGTCCCGCCGCCACGCGCGGAGGTCGGCGCCGCTGAGTTCGGTGACGTCGCGCCCCTCAAATCGGATCTCGCCGCCGGTGGGGTCTTCCAACTGCAGCAGCGTCCGTCCGAGCGTGGTCTTTCCGCAGCCGGACTCGCCGACGACGCCGAGCGTCTCACCGCGGTGGATGTCGAAGGAGACGCCGTCGACCGCCTTCACCGGCGGATCGCCGAACAGCCGGTCGCCCTCGTAGTACGTCCGGAGGTCCCGCACCTCGACGAGCGGGTCGTCGGAGCGGTCGCCCGCGTCCGCGAGCGCCTCGGTCGATCGGTCGGTCGACGCGTTCGTCGGTTCCGTCGTCTCGGGGTCGTGTGCTGTGTCGCTCATCGGTCACCTCGCTCGTGTGTCCCTTCTTCGTGGCCCTTGACCGCCTCCGCCCGGTCCATCGATTCCGGGTACAACAGACACGCCGCGGAGTGGTTCGACGCGGCCCCGTCGATGGAGACGTGTTCCGGGTGGACCTGGTCGCAGGCGTCGAACGCCTTCGGGCACCGGGGGGCGAACCGGCAGTACGTCGCCGGCTCGTTCGGGGTTGGGACGTTGCCCTCGATGGTCTCTAACCTCGCCCCGCTCTGACGACCGGGGATCGACCGGAGTAACCCCTGCGTGTACGGGTGTTTCGGCGACTCGAACAGCGGCTCTGCGGTCGCCGTCTCCACGACCTCGCCGGCGTACATCACGTTCACGCGGTCGGCGACCTCGGCGATGACGCCCATGTCGTGTGTGATGAACATCACCGCGAGGTCACGGTCCGCCTGCAGCTCCGCGATCAGGTCGAGGATCTGCGCCTGAATCGTCACGTCGAGTGCGGTCGTCGGTTCGTCGCAGATCAGCACCTCGGGGTCGCAGGCGAGCGCCATCGCGATGACGGCGCGCTGTCGCATCCCGCCGGAGAACTGGTGCGGGTACTCGTCGACCCGGCGGCGGGCGTCGGGGATGCCGACCGCTTCGAGGAGGTCGACGGCCTCGCGGGTGGCCGCGTTGCCGGAGAGCCCCTGGTGGAGCGCGAGCGTCTCCTCGATCTGATTGCCGACCGTGTACACGGGGTTCAGGCTCGTCAGCGGGTCCTGAAACACCATCGCGATCTTGTTCCCGCGGATGGCCCGCTGGGCCTTCCCGGAGAGGGCCGTCAGTTCGACGAACCCGTCGACGATGCTGTCGGGGTCCGACGGGTCGCCGTCGGTGACGAACACGCAGTCGTCCGCGTCGGCCAACCCGAGTGCCTCGCCGTACCCGGCCGCGAGGAAGTCGGCGACGGTGGCCGCGTCGCGGCCGGCGAGGCCGAGGTCGCCGGGCGTGACCCCCACGTCATCGTGATCGAACAGCGAGGCGGGGTCGACATCTCCCGCGACGCGCTCGACATCGACAGTCCGGCGAGGGAACTCCGAGGCGAACTCCCGAACCGTGTCGAGGTCGGTGAATCGGACGCTCGACCCGTCGAGCACCCGGCCGGGGGACTCGATGAGCCCCATTATCGAGCGTGCGGTCACGCTCTTTCCGGACCCGCTCTCGCCGACGATCCCGACGGTATCGCCGGGGGTGAGGTCGAACTGCACGCCGTCGACGGCGCGGATCGTCTCCTTGTCGGTGAAAAACGCCGTCTGGAGGTTCCGCACCGAGACGATCGGCTCACCGGGCATCACGCACCACCCCCGGTGGTCGCGGTGTCGCCGTTGCCGACGTTGCTCTCGGGGTCGATGGCGTCGCGGATGCCGTCGCCGAGCGCGTTAAAGCCCATCACGACGAAGACGATGAACACGCCGGGTATCGTCGCGATGTGCCACGACTGCGTGGAGATGTACGAGCGCCCCTCGCTTACCATCCGGCCCCACTCCGGCGTCGGGGGGTTGACCCCGAGACCGAGGAAGGACAGCGCCGCGGTGGCGATGATGATACCGCCGAGCAGCAGCGACGCGTAGATCATGATGTAGCCGGCGATGTACGGCGTCATGTGCTTCCGCATGGTCTGGAACGGGCTCTGGCCGTAGCTTTTCGCGGCGTCGACCCACTCCTGTTCGGCGACCTGTAGCGAGGGCCCGCGTATCGATCGCCAGAGGCCGGGCCAGTAGACGAAGGCGAATATCAACGCCAGTAGCAGTCCCCCGTCGTACACCGCCGCTATCGGATGGTTCGCCTCCTGGAACACCACCGACAGCAGGAGCACCATCAGGAACGCGGGGACGGAGATGATCGTGTCACTGGTGATCACCGTGAGGACGTCGATCACCCCCTTGTAATAGGCGGTGATCAGCGACATGCCCAGCGCGATGCTGGTCGCGAGTCCGATCGCCGTGAGGCTGATGACGAGCGACGTTCGGGCCCCGAACACGAGGAAGGTGAATAGGTCCTTCCCGTCTTGGTTCGTCCCGAACGGCGCCCAGCGGTTGTAGTCGTCGTAGCTCATCGGCCCGATGGTGTCGTCACCCCCTTGCGAGCGGCTGTTGAGGTTGGCCGTCCCGTGCGACACGGTGACGACTTCGTTCCCGTCGAGGTACTCGAACTCGTTTTCGTACGGGCTAAAGAGGTTCTCTTCGGCGGTCGTCGGGCCGAGCGCGGGCGCCCACATCGCCATCACGACGAACGAGAAGACGATGACGAGTCCGAGGATACCCCAGTAGTGGTTCCGGAAACGATTCACGCTGTCGTCGCGGGGCGTCCAGTCGGCCTCGCGGTAGTGCTCGCGGAAGATGCGGTAGCCGATCCACGCCCACGCGAGCGCGATGAAGGCGTACGCGTAGACGACCGCCACGCGAATCGCCCACGCCGCCGCCGGCGAGAGGCCGAGGAACGTGTCGTCCCAGCCCCCGCTCGGGAGTCGGTGTCCCTGATTCGGGATCACCTCTCGGCTCGTGATCGTCGGGAGCGAGGAGAGAGCGTCGAGGACGCTCGTTATCGCGGCGACGAGCGCGTCGACGAGCGCGCCGACCGGCGTCGCGACGACGAGGACGGCGACGGCGCCGACGCCCGCCGCGACGAGCACCTGTTCGAGGAAGTCGTCGGTCTCGCTGCTGCGTTCGAGGCCGACGGTCTTCACGAGCGAGACGGGAAGGACCGCCCTGACCGGGACCGCGACGAGGAGCAGCAACAGCACCGCGGTGAGCACGAACGCGATGTCGCCCGCGATGGGACCGAGCGTGCCGGCCACGTTGCCCTCAACCCACGACGGGCCGATGGCGACGCCGCCGATGACGAAGCCGACGGCCGCGCCGATAGACCGGATGCCGCCGGCGAACCGCCCCATTTCGAGTGCGAAGAGTACGCCGACCCCGAGGAGCCACAGCAGGGCGGGACGGGGGTTCGCCGCGACGCGCTCGCGCAGCGTGGTCTCGTTGTCGTCGACCGATGCGCCGGCGTCCGCCGTGGGACCGTCGTGTGCGACGCTCATTGGTCGTACCCCACTCTCGGATCGAGGACCGTGTACAGGAGGTCTTGGATGATGTTCATGAAGATGATTATCAGCGTGAAGATGAAGATGAGCGACCCCGCGAGCGGGAGGTCCGCCTGGTAGGCCGCGTTGAAGAACAGCGACCCGATACCGTTGATACCGAAGATGACTTCGACGATGACCGACCCGCCGATAAGTAAGAACGCCTCGTTGGTGATGATCGGGACGAGCGGGATGAGCGCGTTCCGGAAGACGTGTTTCCAGACGATGACGCGCTCTGAGAGCCCCTTCGCCCGCGCCGTCTCGACGTAGTTCGAGTTGATCGTTTCGAGCACCGCGGTCCGACCGATCCGGAGCTCAGACGCCATCGAGGCGGAGCCGAGCACGATGGCCGGCGGGAGAATGACCTTGGCCGCGACGAGGAAGAGGCTGAAATCGAAGTAGAACCCCGCGGGAATCGCCATGCCGGCTACCGACACCCAGTCGGTGATACCGACGAAGTTGGTCGGTGGCGGTCCGATGAGACTGTCCACGTTTGGACCTATCGTGTACCAGTCGAAGCCGAAGAGGCCGCCGCCGTCGGTGCGCCGGAGGATGGCAAGCGCCATGATCGCGAGCCAGAAGTTTGGCATGGCGAGCCAGACGATACCGCCGAAGGAGGCGACGTAGTCGCCCCAGCTGTTCGGGTTTAACCCGGCGTAGAAGCCGAGGGGGATGCCGATGAAGAGGGGCAACAGGACCGACCAGAACCCGAGCCAGAGGGTCCGCGGGGCGTAGCTAACGAGGAGTTCGTTCGTCGTCCGGCCCGGCTGGATGACCCACGACTGGCCCAGATCGAACGTCAACAGCCCCCACATGAAGTCGAGGTACTGCCGCCAGAGCGGTTCGTTGAGGCCGAGCTGTTCGCGTATCTGTGCCGTCTGTGCGCCGCTCGACTCCGGGCCGAGCAGGGCGGCGACCGGATCGAGGGGTCCCATCCGGAGGATGATGAAGATGAGCGACATCACCAGGAAGAGGACGGGAATCGACAGCAGGACCCGTTTGATGAAGTATCGCCAGCGGCTCATGGGCGGACGTTTGTGAACAAGGGGGTCATTGAACTAAGCTAGCGTAGGTGGTGGGGGGGTGTTATGTGTCGTGGTTTGCCGGAAAACGACCGTGTCAGGGGAACGAACCGAAGCCCCGACGTCGGTCGGCGGTTAGTTGTCGAGCGAGGTCTGGTTGTACTTCTGGTAGTGCGGGCCGAGCGCGCCGGTCGGCGCCACGTCCACGTAGTCGTACCAGAAGCGCTCCGTGAGCCCGTGGTACAGCGGCAGCATGATCATGTCGTCGCGGCGGGCCTCCTCGATGTCGACGAACGCCTCGGTCCGGATGTCTTCCGCGTCCGGGTCCGGGTTGTTCTCGAACCGCTCCCAGGCGTCTTGCGCCTTCTGGACGTTCTCGCTGTCGGCGGCCTGCCAGTCGAGGTAGTAGCCGTCGGCGTCCGTGGGGATGAGGTCCGTGTTCGTGTTCTCCGGCTCGAAGCCGAAGAGACCGTACGCCGGGTCGCTCCAGCTCCAGATCCAGCCAAGACTGTAGAACTGGAGGTCGCCCTCCTCACCGCGGCTGATGAGCGTGTTGAACGGCGACGTCTCGAGGGTGAGCTCGATGCCGAGCCCGGAGAGCTTGTCGCGGGTGAGTCGGCCGAACTGCTCGAACGCCTCGCTCTCGTAGGTGGTCAGCGTCAGCTCGAACGGGTCGTCGGGGGTGTACCCGTCCTCTTCGAGGATCTGCTGTGCGCTGTCGCGGTCCGTCTCGTTTTTGCCGTACGGGAACGCGTCGGCGAACTCCTGGTAGCCGTCGGGGCCTTCGGGCCAGACGCCCGGCGGCAGGAAGCTGAACGCCTCCTGGCCGCGTCCCTCGAAGACCTCGTTGATGAGCTCCTCGTGGTTCGTGATGTACGCGATGGCGCGGCGCACGGAGCGCGGCGTCTGTGCCGCGTTGAACCCGACGTAGAAGGTACTCAGCTCGGAGACACCGAGGTAGTTGACCTCGTCGCCGTTCTCGAGCGGGCCGTAGGTCCCGGCCTGGCGGCCGCGGTCGTCGGCCTCCGCGTCGATGTTGCTCTGTTCGTAGAACGGGGTCGGAACCGGGAAGATGTCGGCGTTCCGCTCGTTGACGTACGTCCAGATGGCGTCGTCGTCTTCGAGGATCTGCCAGTGGACGGAGTCGAGCGAGGCCGTCTCGCCGTGGTAGTCGTCGTAGCGGGTGACGCGGACCTCGGTGCCCGGCTCCCACATGTCGAACTCGAACGGACCGGTCCCGGCGGCGGACTCGGTCGCGAACGTGGCCTGGTCGACCTCGCCGTCGTACCCTTCGACGTCGCCGACGTACCCCTCGGGGAGCGCCCCGAAGGAGTCGTACGTGAGGATGTCGAGCGCGGCCGGCGCCGGCGCGTTGAGCGTGACGGAGAACGTGCGATCGTCGATGACTTCGATCGCTTCGGAGTCGGGGACGACGCTCGCGGGGCCGACGCCGTTCTCTTCGCTGGTCTCGGCCGAGACGTTGAGGAACCCGGAGCCGAGCAGGAAGTTGGAGCGCTGGCTCTGGGGGGCCTCGGCGAGGCGCCGCCACGAGTACTTGAAGTCGTTCGCGGTCAGCGAGGCGCCGTTGTGGAACGTTGCCTCCTTGATCGTGAAGGTGTACGTCAGGAGGTCGTCGGAGATGTCCACGGAGTCGAGGAGCACGTTCTCGACTTCGGGGACGCCGTCGGGATACGTGACGAGCCCTTCGTAGAGCTGGCGGATGACCGACGCGGACGCCGTGTCGGTGGACTCGATGGGGTCGATGGTCGAGACGCTGGAGTTGATGAGGTTGAGCTGGTTCGCGTTCTCGTCGCCACCGTCGCTCCCGTCGTCACCGTCGCTCCCGTCGCTGCCGTCGCTCCCATCACTGCCGTCGCCGCCGTCACCGCCCTCCTCGGGTGCCTCACCCGAGCAGCCTGCGATGGCGATGGTCGCTGCCGCGCCACCAGTCGCCTGGAGGAGTCGTCGCCGCGAAATTTCGGTTTCGTTTGCCATACTTGAGTATAGCAGCACGTACAGAATAAAAATGCTTTTATTATCAAACGGCGCCACTCGATCGAGATGATCTATGCAAAATACACAACAATAACAATCTTTTATTGAAATATCCGGTGAGTCGTGCAGATCTACGCAATTGTTGCGAGAAACAATGAATAAGTTCGTAGTTTCGCGGTGAGTCGTACGGGCGGAACGGCGCTCGCGGACACTCAACAAGCCGGCCGCGATTACGCCGCGCCGTCGTCGACGGAGACCAACTCCATCAGCGGGTAGCCGTCCCGCATCGCCATGCGGGTGCGGACCGTGACGCCCTCGTGTTCGATCCGCATCTCGACGTCCATCAGCGACCCGGTCAGCTCGGTGTAGCCGTTCTCGTGGTCGATGGCGTCGGCGACCCGGTCGTCGTGGATGGTGACCGTCACCGACTCGCAGAACGGCTGGTTTTCGATCGACTCCGCCATCGCCGCCTCCATGCTGCGCGTGCTCAACGGGCTGATCGGCGTGCCGGCGAACTGGTGGTACAGCGAGCCGAACTTGATCCCGGCCTCGAAACACGCCTGCTGGGCGTCGGTTGCCATGGTGGAAGGCGGCCGCGCGCGGGCAAGAAGGTTCTGACGGCGGATGGGAACGGAGACGATGTGACGGCGGATGGGAACGGCGACGATGGCGACGAAAACCGAACGCGGGAGGCGGGTCGAGCCCCTACGGGTTGACGGTCAGCGGGACCAGTCCGTCGTCATCGTCGCCGGAGTCGCCGTCGCTCGTGTTCGTGTCGTCCGACCCGCCGTCGCTCGTGTTGCTGTCGGTCGTCCCCTCGTCGCTCGTGTTCGTGTCGTCCGACCCCCCGTCGTCCGCGGTACTCCCGTCGCCCGCCTCGTCGTCGGAGCCGTCCGAGTCGGTCGAGTTCCCGGTCGCGGCCGCGTCGCTTCGGTCGAGCCCCTCGTCGAAGATGTCGGTCTCGATGGTCTCCTCGTACGTCAGGGAGTCCAGCGGGACGGTGACCGACTCGCCCGAGGGGAGTTCGATCACCGCGTAGAACTCGATCCGGAGGTCGCTCACCTGGTGGCCGCGGACCGACTCGTCGAGGTGCGTGACCCACCACTCGTCGAGCCGCTCGTTCCGGAGCGCGGTCGTGAGCTCGACCGTCTCGGTGCCGTACGACGGGACGAGGTACGCCTCTTCGGTCGATCCGGAGCCCATCTGCACGCCGTTCATCGTGACGTCGTACCCGATCTCCGAGACGACGTACGGTTCGAGGTTGGGGTTGTACACGTCGAACTCCATCTCGATCGGCGTCTCGGCGTCGCTCACGGTCCCCCAGCGACCGCGCGTCTCGTTGACGTAGAGGACCGGGTCGTCGACCAGCGGCGCGTCGGCGTTCACCGGGCGGGTCTCGTCGGAGGTGAACGCGCCGATGAGGTCGGTCTCTATCTCGCGGGTGCGGGTGAGGTTCGCGCTCCGCCCGAGGACCTCGGAGGCGACCGTCGCGTCGATGGTGACGGTCGTCCGCTCCCCGTTCTCGACGTGGCTGGTCCACCACGGTGGGATCGCGTCGTTCGCCAACTCGGTCTCGAACGCGAGCGACGAGTTGCCGGACGCGACGCTGACCCCCTCGCGGCCGCCGGTAGCCATCTCGACATCGTTCATCGAGACGGTGTAGTTGACCGTGACGCCGTCGAGGCCGACCCCGATCGGGTTCGGGTTCGAGACGACGAGGTCGGTCTCGACGACCGTCGTCTCGTTCGTCACGTCGCCGAAGGAGTTGTTCACGGCGGCGACGCTCGGGACGCCGAAGACGCCAAGGGCGAACGCCCCGCCGACCGCGGCGGCGACGACCGCCAGCGCGACGACGGCAGTTCGGAGCTTGCCCCCAGTGAGGGCCGCGAAGACGCCGGTGAGAGCCATACCGGCCTGTTTCGATCCGCGGATAAAGGCGTGTCGTCCGAGCGAGCCCGCGAACCGAAGGCGTTTGGTGCGGCGGGCGGAACGGGCGGGTATGAACCACCTCCGCGTCACCGGCGGACGGGTACTCCGGCCCGACGGCCGAGTCGAACGGGCGGACATCGCGGTCGACCGCGACGAGGGAACGATCCGAACCGTGGGGTCGCCGGGCGAGGTCGGCGGGGCGGCCGACGAGACGCTCGACGCGTCGGGGGCGCTCGTGGTCCCCGGGCTCGTCAACGCGCACACCCACGTGGCGATGACGCTGCTCCGCGGGTACGCCGACGACAAGCCGCTCGACCCGTGGCTCCGCGAGGACATCTGGCCGGCCGAGGCCGAACTCACGCCGGACGACATCGAGGCGGGCGCCGAACTCGGCGTCCTCGAGATGATCCGGTCCGGGACGACCGCGTTCGCGGACATGTACTTCTCGATGGACCGCGTGGCCGGCGTGGTCGATCGGGCGGGCCTGCGCGCGCGACTCGGTCACGGCGTCGTGACGCTCGGAAAGGACGCCGAAGCCGCCCGCGCCGACATCGAGGAGAGCCTCGATATCGCCCGCGAGTTCGACGGAGCGGCCGACGGCCGGGTCCGGACCGCGTTCATGCCGCACTCGCTGACGACGGTCGACGAGACGTACCTCCGCGACGGAATCGAGGCGGCCCGCGAGGCGGGCGTGCCGGTCCACCTCCACGCGAACGAGACGACGGACGAGGTCGACCCCATCGTCGACGAGCGCGGGGAGCGCCCGATCGCGTACGCGGACGACCTCGGCGCGCTCGGCGCGGGCGACTTCTTCGCGCACGGCGTCCACCTCGACGACGCCGAGATCGGTCGGCTGGCCGAGACGGGGACGGCGATCGTTCACTGTCCGGCGTCGAACATGAAGCTCGCAAGCGGGATGGCCCCCGTCCAGCGGCTCCGCGAGGCGGGCGTGACGGTCGCGCTCGGGACCGACGGGGCGGCCTCGAACAACGACCTCGACGTGTTCGACGAGATGCGCGACGCCGCCATGCTCGGGAAACTCGCCGCGAACGACGCGAGCGCGGTCCCCGCCGAGGCGGCCGTGGAGATGGCGACCGCGGGAGGCGCCGACGCCCTCGGGCTCCCCGGCGGTCGGATCGAACGGGGTGCCGCCGCCGACCTCGCGGTCGTCGACCTCGACGCCCCGCACCTGACGCCGGTCCACGACCCCGTCTCGCACCTCGCGTACGCGGCGCGCGGGGGCGACGTGCGCCACACCGTCTGTGATGGCTCGATACTCATGCGCGATCGTGAAGTGCTAACGCTCGACGCCGATGCGGTACAGGAGCGGGCGGCAGCAGCCGCGAGCGACCTCGTCGACCGCGTGGAGTCGGCGTAGCGAGAACGGTAAGCGGACGCAACCGGACGGAAACTGCGAACCCAGACGGTGTCGGCAGTAATTAAATAGGGAAGCAAAGTCTGACCTTCTTCTTATAAATGGTCCGCGGTGAGCGCTCGAAGAGCGCGAACCGCGAGGCTGGGGAGGCGTGGGGCGCTGTGCGGTCGCGGTCGGGTGGGACTTTGGAGCGGTTCACCGGCGATCAGCGGTCGTCCGCGTATCGCCGAGTCTGGGATTTCGGCGGTAGTCGTCGCGGGTCGATTCCCGAGGCGAGTTCATAGGCGACGAAGTGCGCGCGACCGACGACCGACCCGAGTCCGGGGGCGAAACCGGGGCCGATCGGGGGCGAAACCGCCGTCGAACCGCCGATCCAACAGAACAACCGGTACAGTGCCGTTAACCCGGATACAATCCGGATTAAACCGCGTTAACCGAGTTCTCTTTTTATACGGTAACAGTGTCACGACCCGAGTGGACATGAGCAAACGCACGATTGGCATGCTGCTGATTGCGGTCGTCGCGCTCGGCGCGATGACGGGCGTCGCGGCCGCCGATGGGCACCTCGAAGTGAGTGTCGACGACGGCGGCGACGCGCCGGTCGTCACGGTCACCGAGAACGGCACCGCGGTCGCGAACGCGACGGTGAACGTGAGCGTCGTCGACGCGGCAAACGAGTCGTACAGCGGGGCGGGCGAGTACGAGACGGACGCGAACGGAAGCGTCGAACTCCCCACCCCTGAAGAGGACGTGACGGTCGCGGTGGTCGCGGCCGCCGAGAACGACTCCGCCTCGGTGACGGCCGACCTCGAAGCCCCCGACGGCCTCGAACTCGAGGTCGAGAACACCGACGGCGAGCCGGTCGTCACGGTGACCGATAACGACACCGCGGTCGAGAACGCCTCCGTGAACGTCACGACCGCCGAGGGGAACGCCAGTTACGCCGGCACGGGCGACTACGAGACGGACACGAACGGCACCGTCACCCTCCCCGCCGCCGCGGAGGACGTCACGGTCGACGTGACCGCAGAGGTCGAGAACGACTCCGTCTCCACGACGGTCGACCTCGAAGCCCCTGAGGGACTCGAAGTCGACGTGGAAGACGCCGACGGCGAGCCCGTCGTCACGGTCACCGACGACGGCGAGGCCGCGGCGAACGCCTCCGTGAACGTCACGACCGCCGAGGGGCAGAACGTCACCTACGTCGGCGAGGGCACCTACGAGACGGACGCGAACGGTACCGTCACCCTCCCCGCCGCCGACGAGAACGTCACGGTCGACGTGACCGCCGAGTTCGGGAACGAGACCGCCTCGACCACCGTCGATCTGACGACCGAGGGCGACGACGCGGAGGCCAAGCCGTTCGGACAGCTCGTCCGCGAGTTCATCGAGCAGGTCAGCGACCGCGAGGGCGGCATCGGCGCCGCCGTCTCGGACTTCGTGACGGAGAACAACCCCGGTAACGCCCCGGACCACGCGGGCGGTCCCGGCGGCCCTGACGACGCTGGCGATGCGGACGAGAACGACAAGAGCGACGAAAACGAGAGCGACGCGCCCGGCAACGGGAACGCGCCCGACCACGCCGGCCAAGGCAACGACGGCGGGCAGGGCCCCCCGGCTCACGCCGGTAACGGGAACGACGACGACGAAAGCGATGACGAAGGCGACGACGAAGGCGACGACGCGGACGAAGAGAACGACGGCGACGCCGAGGAGGGTGACGCCGAGGAGGACGACGCCGAGGAAGACGCGGAAGATGAGGAAGACGATGAAGCGGACGAGGAAGACGACGATGACGACGACGCCGGCCCCGGTAACGGGAACGGCAACGGCAACGGCCCCCGCAACTGACGCGCGAGCGACGCGGTAGCCGAGACGCGAGCGGTTCGGTCCTGTTCTCCGCTTTCGACGCGAACGGTGTCGGCAGGGTTTAGTGCGGCGTGAGCGAACTGAAGCGTATGAGCGAAACCGCGTATCCGCCGGTGTCAAAGCACCTCACGGACGTTGACACGGCTCGGACGGAGGGCCGCCGGAAGATGGACTGGGCGCTCCAACACATGCCGATCTTAAACGCGCTCCGCGAGGAGTTCGTCGACGAGCAGCCGCTCGCCGGCGAGACCATCGCGATGGCGATGCACGTCGAGGCGAAGACGGCGAACCTCGTCGAACTCCTCGCCGACGGGGGCGCCGAGGTTGCGATCACCGGGTGTAACCCGCTCTCGACGCACGACGACGTGTCGGCCGCGCTCGACACCCACGAGTCGATTACCTCCTACGCGGTCCGCGGCGTCGACGACGAGGAGTACTACGACGCGATGCACGCCTGCCTCGGCCACGAGCCGACCATCACCGTCGACGACGGGATGGACATGGTGAAGCTCGTCCACGAGGAGTACCCCGACCTGATCGACTCCATCGTCGGCGGCGCCGAGGAGACGACGACGGGCGTCGACCGCCTGCGCGCGATGGACGCCGACGGCGAGCTGCACTACCCCGTCTTCGCCGTGAACGACACGCCGATGAAACAGCTGTTCGACAACGTCCACGGCACGGGCGAGTCGTCGCTCGCGACCATCGCGATGACGACGAACCTCTCGTGGGCCGGCAAGAACGTCGTCGTCGGCGGCTACGGCCAGTGCGGGAAGGGCGTCGCGAAGAAGGCCTCCGGCCAGAACGCGAACGTCATCGTCTGCGAGGTCGACCCGCGGAAGGCGCTCGAAGCGCACATGGAGGGGTACGAGGTGCTCCCGATGGTCGAGGCCGCGGAGAAGGGCGACGTGTTCATCACGACGACGGGCAACCGCGACGTGATCACCCGCGAGCACTTCGAGCAGATGCAGGACGGCGTGCTGCTGGCCAACGCCGGCCACTTCGACGTCGAGGTGAACTTAGAGGACCTCGACGACCTCGCCGTGGACCGCTACGAGGTCCGCGACGGCGTCGAGGGGTTCGAGCTGGCGGACGGTCGCGTCCTGAACGTCCTCGCCGAGGGGCGGCTCGTCAACCTCGCGGCGCCCATCTCGCTGGGGCATCCGGTCGAGGTCATGGACCAGAGCTTCGGCGTGCAGGCGGTCTGCGTCCGTGAGCTCGCGACGAACGGCGACGCGTACGAGCCGGGCGTCCACGACGTCCCCGACGCGCTCGACCGCGAGGTCGCCGAGATCAAGCTCGCGGCCGAAGGCGTCGAACACGACGCCCTCAGCGACGAGCAGCGCGAGTACATGGACAGCTGGGAGCACGGCACCTAACTCGGGAGTCGGAGCCGCCGGCCGCGGTCCGGCGACAGCGCGGTTCGACCGGCTTTAGTGCGGCGCGTCCGTACGCGTCGTATGAACCTGACGGCAGTGCTTCACAGCGGATTCGGCGTGGCGGTCCTGGCTGGAATCCTCCTCTCGGACACGACGCTTCGCATCGCGGCGTTCGCCGTCGGCGTGGTGCTCTTCGTCGCCGGCATCGTCGTCTCACGGCGCGACGACGGCGGGGCGTAGCGGGGAGGCCACGCGGCCGACCGAGCGCGCGTCTTTTTTATCGGCGACCCCTACCGTCGTCAGTGACAGTCACGAGCGTCCACGACCCGAGCCACCGCGAGGCCCTCTGGGAGCTCGAGGACGCCTTCGAGCGCGGCGACCTGATAACCCTCTTCGGCCGCTGTACGGTCAGTTACGAGGGCCGCGCCGCCTCCGACCTCGGGAGCGGCGACCGGCTGTGCGTCTTAAAGCCCGACGGGGCCGCCCTCGTCCACACCGACGAAGGGCGCCAGCCGGTCAACTGGCAGCCACCGGGGTCTGAACACCGCGCGGCCGTCCGCGAGGGGACGCTCCGGGTCCGCTCGACCCGAAGCAACCCGGACGAGACGCTGACGGTCCGCTTCGACCGGGTGCACCAGCTCTCTGCGATGGCCGTCACGGGCGGGCGCGACCTCACGCTCCACGGGAGCGAAGAGGACCTGCGGACCCGAATATTGGAGCGGCCGGAACTCGTCGAACCGGGCTTTACGCCCCGCGAGACCGAGCGCCCCTCCAGCGCCGGTCCGATGGACGTGTTCGGCCACGACGCCGACGGGAACCCAGTCGTCGTCGAGTTGAAACGGCGGCGGGTCGGCCCGGACGCGGTCGGGCAGTTGGCGCGGTACGTGCGGGCAGTGAGAGCGGAGTCGGGCGTCGACGGCCCCGGAGACGGCGGCGAGACGACCGTCCGCGGGGTCCTCGTCGCCCCGTCGATTACGGACCGCGCCGCAGAGCGACTCGCCGATCGCGGGTTCGACCACGTTGCGCTCGAACCGACCCCTGAAGAGTGAACAGGTGGCGTCCAGCAGGTGTGAGAGTGGTGTGTCAACACGTCGCTTTGTGGGGAAAACGCCCGAAACAGCCGGCAACGAGCCGACAACGACGCCGTGGTATCGAAGGCTTTATCGCCGCAGCGGGGGCTACATCGGACAAGTAGCCATGTCTGACAAACCCGCCTCTATGTATCGGACGATCGACAAGCCGTCGTACACTCGCCGCGAATACATCACGGGCATTCCCGGTTCGAAGATCGCCCAGCACAACATGGGCGACCTCTCCGCGGAGCCGGACGACTACCCCGTCCAGATCAGCCTCCGCGTCGAGGAGGAGCTGCAGATCCGACACGGCTCGTTGGAGAGCGCGCGCCTCTCGGCGAACCGCCACCTGATCAAGGAGCTCGGCGAGGGCAACTACAAGATGACCCTCCGCAAGTTCCCCCACCAGGTCATCCGGGAGAACAAGCAGGCGACCGGCGCCGGCGCGGACCGTGTCTCCGACGGGATGCGGCAGGCGTTCGGCAAGCCGGTCGGGACGGCCGCGCGACTGAACAAAGGCGACATCGTCTTCACCGCCTACTGCGACGTCGAGCAGGCAGCCGTCGTGAAAGAGGCGTTCCGCCGTGCGTACAACAAGCTCTCGCCGCCGTGCCGGATCACGGTCGACCGCGGCGAGAAGCTCCTCGTCTCGTAAGCGGATCGACTCGTCGACACGGCGACGGTTCCGCCCGATCGGGACGGCCCCGTTCTCTGCAGGCTTTTTTCGCGTAGCACCGCCGACGCGCCGAGCCGAACTCCTGAAATACCTCGCTCGCATACCGACGGGCAGTGTCACAGCAGTTGGCCGAGGTCGAGACGCTGTTCCTCCACGAGGCGCGGAGCGATTACACGGTCGTCGCCACGCGCGACGGGAACCGGGTGCTCCGCGGGCGACTCGAACTCAAGGAGACCAGCGCAGGGCCGCGGCCGGGGCGGTTCCGCGTGACCCGCGACGGCGAGGACCAGCCTCGCCAGCCCGACGAGTTCGTCGACCTCGCCCGCGCCGCCGCCCGGATCCGCATCTCCGAGCAGACCTCGCCGGAGAACCGCGCGCGGCTGAAGGCGATGCTCGACGGCTACCAGCTGGAGGCGACGGCCGTCCGGACCTGCCGGCGCTGTGCGAACGACGGCCGATACGGACCGATCACGAGCGAGAGCGCGGTCGAACACAACGACGAGCTGATCTGCCGCGACTGCGCTCGGCGGGAGTTGGAGCGAGAGCTCTCGTATAAAGGCGAGTTCACGGGCGCCGCCGAAGAGCGATTAGAGGAGTTACTGTACGAGTCGGGCGATTTAAATCGGATAATCAATCTCCTGCAGGGCGGGCTCGACCCCGACCTCACCAAGTACGACGAGGTCTCCGCGAACGTCGACGACATCTCTCCGGTGCGGACCGAGGACCTGGACCTGCACCCGGACCTCTCGGCGCACGTCCAGGGGCGCTTCGAGGAGTTGCTCCCCGTACAGAGCCTCTCCGTCCGGAACGGCCTCTTAAACGGCGACGACCAACTCGTGGTGAGCGCCACCGCGACCGGCAAGACCCTCGTCGGCGAGTTGACGGGGATCAACCGCGCGCTACAAGGGAACGGGAAGCTCCTCTTTTTGGTGCCGCTCGTCGCGCTCGCAAACCAGAAACACGAGGATTTCAGGGACCGCTACGGCGACCTCCTGAACGTCTCGATCCGCGTCGGCTCCTCGCGGGTGAACGACGACGGCAACCGCTTCGACCCGAACGCCGACGTGATCGTCGGCACCTACGAGGGGATCGACCACGCGCTCCGGACCGGAAAGGACCTGGGCGACGTCGGCACCGTCGTCATCGACGAGGTCCACACGCTGAAGGAGGGCGAGCGCGGCCACCGCCTCGACGGACTCATCTCGCGGCTGAAATACTACAGCGAAGAGCGGATGCGAACCCACTCGGGATACGACGGGACGCAGTTCGTCTACCTCTCCGCGACCGTCGGGAACCCCGAGTGGCTCGCCGAGCGCCTCCGCGCGACGCTGATCGAGTACGAGGAGCGGCCGGTCCCAATCGAGCGCCACGTCACCTTCGCTGACAGCCGCGAGAAGGCGCAGATCGCCGACAAACTCGTGAAACGCGAGTTCGACACGAAGTCGTCGAAGGGGTACCGCGGGCAGACGATCATCTTCACCAACTCCCGGCGGCGCTGTCACGAGATCAGCCGGAAGCTCCGATACGACTCCGCGCCGTACCACGCCGGCCTCGACTACGGTCGGCGGAAGAAGGTCGAGCGCATGTTCGGGGATCAGGACCTCTCGGCGGTCGTCACCACCGCGGCGCTCGCGGCTGGCGTCGATTTCCCCGCCTCGCAGGTCATCTTCGACTCGCTGGCGATGGGCATCGAGTGGCTCTCGGTCCAGGAGTTCTCCCAGATGCTCGGGCGAGCGGGGCGCCCGGACTACCACGACCGCGGGCGCGTCTACCTCCTCGTCGAACCCGACGGCGTCTATCACAACTCGATGGACCGCACCGAAGACGAGGTGGCGTTCACCCTGCTTAAAGGCGAAATGGAGGACGTGGCGACGCACTACGACGAGACCGCCGCGGTCGAGGAGACGCTGGCGAACATCGTCGTCGCGGGCAAGAAGGCGAAGCGGCTCAACGACCGGATGATCGGCGAAGTGCCGACGAAACACGCGATCGGGAAGCTGTTGGAGTGGGAGTTCATCGACGGTTTCTCTCCGACGCCGCTCGGCCGCGGGATCACGAGACACTTCCTCGCGCCCGACGAGGCGTTCTTCATGCTCGACGCGATCCGCAAGGGGACCGACCCGTACCAGATCGTCGCCGACCTCGAACTTCGCGACGACGAGGAGTGAGCCGGGCGCAGGGCGCGTCGCCGAGGGGAGCAATCCCGGCGACGGCGGAGTCCGTCTCGCAACGAAACCCTTTAGCGGTCGATTGAGGTATATACAGGTGCGGGACCGTGGGTTAGTGGTATACTCCGGGCCTTGGGTGCCCGTGACCCCGGTTCGAATCCGGGCGGTCCCATTCTGCTGCTGCGAGCGACACCGCGAGCAGCAGCCGTGGATCGGATTCGAACCCTACCGGACGCGCGCAGCGACGGCGGAGCGAGCACGTTCGGTTTCGGTTCGAATCCGGGCGGTCCCACTCTGCTGCTGCGAGCGACACCGCGGGCGGTGGCCATGAAGCGAAGTGAAACGGGGAGCCGACACCGTTCGTCCGGACCCCGTACCTTCCCGCCGCCTTTCGAAATCCTTTTGTCCCGAATCGCCATTCTTCGAGATGCGAGCCGCCTTAGCTCAGACTGGGAGAGCACTCGACTGAAGATCGAGCTGTCCCCGGTTCAAATCCGGGAGGCGGCATATTCTGCGGCGACGAACGAAGTGAGGAGGCGCAGAAACGACGCCGAGTGGATTCTGAACCAGACGAGTCGCGCGCAGCGGATCGAGCACGTCTCGGCGAGGTTTAAATCCGGGAGGCGGCATATTCTGCGGCGACGAACGAAGTGAGGAGGCGCAGAAACGACGCCGAGTGGATTCTGAACCAGACGAGTCGCGCGCAGCGGATCGAGCACGTCTCGGCGAGGTTTAAATCCGGGAGGCGGCATATTCTGCGGCGACGAACGAAGTGAGGAGGCGCAGAAACGACGCCGAGTGGATTCTGAACCAGACGAGTCGCGCGCAGCGGATCGAGCACGTCTCGGCGAGGTTTAAATCCGGGAGGCGGCATCCTATTTCGACGCGGTTTCCACGTGAGTAGTAGAAACTCAATCGAAGATCGGGCAATCCCCGTTCCCGCGAGCGGAGCGAGCGGGAAGTCGAAAGACGAGCGAAGCGAGTCTTTCGGAAGTTCAAATCCGGGAGGCGGCATATTCTGCGGCGACGACCGAAGTGAAGAGGTGCAGAAACGACGCCGAGCGGGTTCTGAACCAGACGAGTCGCGCGCAGCGGAGCGCGCGGGGCCGTTTTTAAGCCCGTTCGAGCGTGACTCGGACGCGCGTCCCTGAGTCGGGATCGGCCTCGACGGAGAGAGTCCCGCCGTACCGCTCGACGAACGTTCCGACGAGGAAGAGGCCGAGGCCGACGTCGGTGAGGTCGGTCGGGTCGTCCGCCTCGGCGACCACGCGCCGAACTCGCTCTGGCATCCCGGCGCCGTTGTCGCCAACCTCGATGACCACCGTCTCCTCGCGTTCGCGGACGTCGACGGTCACCTCGGGGGCGTCGGCGCCGTTGTGGACGACCGCGTTGTCGAGGAGGTTCCGGACGACGACGCCGAGGAATCGGTCGGCCCGAGTGACGACCGTGTCGTCGAGGCCGCCGACCGCCGTCCGGACGCCCTCGTGGCGTCGTTCGAGCCGGTCTACCTCCTCTTCGACGATGTCGTTCAGGACGACCGAGACGAGCGCGTCCCCGTCGCCGTCGAGCGCCTCGAGGAGTGCGCCGGCGGACTCCGTCGACGCGACGATGCTCTCGCCCGCCTCGACGATGCGCGAGACCGCGCGCGCCTCCGCCGGGTTCTCGGGGTCGATCCCCTCCGCCCAGCCGAGGACGACCGCCGCGTCGTTGCGGATGTCGTGTCTGACGAGCCAGTTGAGCGCGGCGAGCCGGCGGCGCTGTCGCTCCAGCGTCGCGGCCTGTCGCTTGCGTTCGACGGCGTAGCTGATCGTCTTGACCAGGACCCGCGGCGTGACGTGGTCTTTGATCAGGAAGTCTTGCGCGCCGCTGGCGACCGCTCGCTTCCCCATCTCCTCGTCGCCCGCGCCGGTGAGGACGACCACCGCGGCGGACGGGTCGGCGTCGAGCACGCGTTCGACGGTCGCCAACCCCCGCGAGTCGGGAAGGTTTAAATCGAGCAACACCGCGTCGTAGGGATCGCCGGACGCTGCGGTCGCATCGATCGCCGCTTCGACCGACTCGACGTGGTCGACGCCCGTCGTCTCCACCGCTTCGAGCGGGTCGGCCTGTAACTCCTGGAGCATCGTCCGGTACACCTGTGCGTCGGAAGGGTTGTCCTCCACGAGGAGCACGGACTGGTCGGCGGCCACGGTGTTCACACTCGACCGTCGGTCGGTGATTAAAAGTAGCTTTACCCGGCGGGCGTCAGCGGCCCTCGGGCGCGGGTCGGCGCTCGCCGCCCGCGGTCGCGGCCGCGAACCGGCACGCTCCCGCGACGCGCCGGGCGTACTCGCCGAACGCCAGCGGCTTGATCAGGTAGCAGTTCGCGCCGGCGTCGTACGCGCGGTCGATGTCGCCGGGGTCGTCGGACCCGCTGAACACGACGACCGGGAGCGTCGCCTCGTCGAACCGGCGCCGGAGGCCGGCGACGACCGAGTGCCCCGAGCCGTCGGGGAGGTCGATGTCGACGAAGACGAGCGCGGGGAGCGGGGCGTCGCCGCTCGCGAGGTCGGCGGCGAACCGTTCGGCCGCGGCGACGCTCGCGACCCGGACCACCTCGGCGGCGAGGTCTCGCCGTTCCACCACGGTCTCGAACATGAGGGCGTCGTGGTCGCTGTCCTCGACGTACGCGAGCCGGGGGAGGAAGTGTTTCGCCTCCGCGCGGCGGTCAGCCGCCGGCATCCGCGTCCTCCGTCAGGGCGTCACCCGACTCGTCGACCAGCCGACGCCACGGCTCGCGCTCGCGCAGCGCGACGCTCCGCTCCGCCTCGATGCGCGCCAACTCCTCGGCCGCGTCGGCGAAGGGGCCGGTCTCTTCGACCGTCGCCCCGAGCTGGTCCCTGACGAACGCGAGCCGGTGTCGTCGCCCGCGGACATCGCGGGCCGCGGGGGAGAGCGACTCGAACCGGAGGAGCTCCGCGACGGCGTTCTCCAGCATCGTCCGGCCGATGGGCTTCGAGAGCAGCAGGTCCGCCGAGAGGGAGACGTCGGTCGGACGGACCTGCTCGGAACTGAGGAGGGCCACTGGCACGTACTCGCCACCACCCCTGACCGCGTCGGCGACCTCGTCGCCGTGGAGGACCGGAAGCTTCCGGTCGAGGACGGCCGCGTCGATCGACGCGTCGAGGGCGTCGAGCGCCTCGCGCCCGTCCGTCGCGGTCACCACGTCGTACGTCGCGGAGAGCCACAGCGAGTACAGCTCTATCTGGCGAACGTCGTCTTCGGCGATCAGGAGGGTCGGGCGGCCGGCGCCGGTGACGTACTGCGCGTCCCAGTCGGCCATCCGCTCGACGATGTCGTAGAGGTCGCTCCCGGCGGCGGTGAGTTCGTACTCGACGCGGACGGGCTGTTCTTGCACGACGTCTCTGGTCACGGTGTCGTACTCGAGGAGGTCCTCGAGGTCGTTCGAGAGCACCTTGTTCGAGATGCCACCGAGCTCCCGCTGGAGGTCCCCGAACCCCAGCCGCCCGTTCTGCGCGAGGGCCGCGAGGATGCGCGGCTTCCACTTCGCTCCGAGGAGGGAGCGGGCCGCGGAGTCTGTGCCGTCCGTGTCGGTCATGGTCCCTCGGCGGGGGTGTTCGTGGTCATCTGTGGTCTCGCCTCTGTTATCGTGTCGAAGTACAGGCTGGCTAATAACTTGGAGGTGACCCTCGGGGGTGGCCCGCGCGTCACCGCCACTACAGGCCCGGTCGGGCGAACGATTCGTCCGGGGTCGAACCCGAACCGGAGCGCGATCCAGCCGCCTCGGCGGGTTCGCTGTCAGAGGCGCCCCGCGCGCGGTCCCCGGCCGGTCAGAGACGCTCCCGTCCACCCCCGGCAACCGGGGACCGCGGCCCGTGCAGAGCGGCGGACCCCCGTGACCTGACGATGCGCTAATATATCTCGCCACCCTCTGGACGAGCAACTGTCCCATGGAGCAGACGTACGTTCCCCCCGATTCCCCCGTCGGCCCCGCGCTCGACGCGCTCGAAGCCGACCCCGACGTGTCCGGCCTCCTCGTCCTCGCGACCGACGCCGCGGGCCCTCACGCGACGGACCTCGCCGACAGACTCGCCGGCTCGTCGCTCACGGCGTTCGGAGGGGCGTTCCCGCAGGTGATCGCCGACGGGACCGCCCGCGAGACGGGGACGCTGCTTCTCGGCCTCCGCGAGGCGCCCGCCGTCACCCCCGTCGAGGGGCTGAGCGATCCCGACGCGGACTTCGACGCGCAGCTTCCCGACCTGCTCGTCGAGGGGTATCGGACGGCGTTCGTCCTCGCGGACGCGTTCGCCACCCGGACGGAGGCGCTCGTCGGGGCGCTGTTCGACGCCTACGGCGTGGAGGTCACCGTCCTCGGGGGCGGGGCGGGGTCGCTCTCGATGGAGCAGGCGCCGTGTCTCCTGACCGAGGACGGCTGGGTCGAGGACGCCGCCGTCGTCGCGGCCACCCGCGCGGCTGGAAGCGTCGGCGTGAGTCACGGCTGGCGGGAGTTCGCCGGGCCGTTCCGCGTCACGGACGCCGACGGCCCCGTGGTGCGCCTCCTCGGTGACAAGCCGGCGTTCGAGGTGTACCGCGACCTCATCGAGCCGGACATCGGCCGGGAGCTGACCGCCGACAACTTCTTCGAGGTGGCGAAGTCGTACCCGCTCGGGCTGAGCCGGTTCGAGGCCGAGAAGATCGTCCGCGACCCGTTCGAACCGACGGCCGACGGCGGGATCCGCTGTTTCGGCGAGGTCCCCGCCGGGTCGTTCGTCCACGTCCTGAAAGGCGAGCCGGACTCGCTCGTCGCGGCCGCCCGCGAGGCCGCGGCGGCCGCCCGCGAGGCCGCGGCGGCCGCCCGCGAGTCGGCGTCGACCGCGGGCGGCGAGACGCTGTTTTTCGACTGCATCTCGCGCGTGCTCTACCTCGGCGACGAGTTCGACCGGGAGCTCGCCGCGGTGGGCGAGGGCGACGCGGGGCCGCTCGTCGGCGCGCTCACCGTCGGCGAGATCGCCAACTCCGGGCGCGAGTTCCTCGAACTGTACAACAAGACGGCGGTCGTCGGCGTGGTGGAGGGGCTGTGAGGGAGACGACGGCGACCCCGCCGGAGCAGATCCAGGTGTTCTACGAGATCGCGCTCTCCATCGGTCGGGGGGAGACGGTCGCGGCGGTGGCTCGGACGGCGCTCTCGTCGTATCTCAGGCGGCTGAACTGCTCGACCGGCGGGGTGTTCGAACGCCGCGAGGCGCCGGACGGGGGTGCAACGTACGACCTCGTCGCCGGCATCCCGCGACAGCCGACGTTCAACGAGGCGTTCGAGGCGGCGACCGGTCACGTCGCCGAGGGCGCGGAGCCCGAGTCCGCCTGGCACGACGAGACGCTGCCGATCGTGGGGACCCACGACGGCTCCCACTACTACCTGTTCGACCTGCCGGACTTCGGCGCGCTCGTCGTCGTGAAGAACGGGGCGCCCTTCTCTGAGGGGACGCTCGCCGCGCTCGCCCCGCTACACGAGCGACTGGCGGACGCCTGCGCCGGCCGGCGGGCGGAACAGGAGGCGCGACGCGCCCGAGAGACGCTCCGGACGGTCGTCGACACGATCCCGCAGGAGGTGGTCGTCGCGGACGCCGACGGGCGATACAGGCTGGCGAACGAGGCGGCCGCGGCCGCGCGCGGCGTCCGCGTCGAGGAGCTCGAGGGGGCGACCGGTCCGCCTCGTCTCGGCCGCGAGGGGGACCGAGGCGTCAGCGACGCCGAGCAGCGGGTCATCGAGACCGGCGACCCGGTCAGGATAGCGGACGAGGAGCTGGTCGACGCCGACGGCGGCGCTCGGACGGTGACGACCGACGTGGTCCCGCTTTCGGTTCCGGGCGAGACCGGCCGGCAGGCGCTGGTCGTCGCGGCGGACACGACCGAGCGCGTCGAGCGCGAGGAGACGCTCGAACGGACGAACACCGTCCTCAGGACGGTCCTCGACACGCTCCCGGCGGGCGTCTTGGTCGAGGACCCGAACCGGGACATCCTCGCGGTGAACCAGCGGCTGTGCGACCTGCTCGACGTGCCGGTCGACGCGGCGTCGCTCGTGGGCGCGGACTGCGCCGCGGCTGCACACGACCTGAAGCACGTGTTCGAGGCGCCGGAGGAGTTCGTCGACCGAGTGAACGAGCGCATCGCGACGCGCGAGCCGGTGACCGACGAGCCGCTGACGCTGGCCGACGGGCGGCGGCTCGAACGCGACTACGTGCCCTACGAGCTGCCGGACGGCGAGGCGAACCTCTGGGTGTACCGCGACGTGACCGAGCGCGCCGAGCGCGAGGCCGAGCTCCGGGAGACGCGACGCCGGCTGCGCCGCTCGAACAGGGACTTAGAGCAGTTCGCATACGCGGCCTCACACGACCTGAAGCAGCCGCTCCGGACGGTCGGGAACTACCTCACCCTGCTGGAAGAGCTCTACGGGGTCGGGTCGACGCTCGACGAGCGCGCGTTCGACCTCGTCGAGAGCGCCGTCGACGCGACCGAGCGGATGCAGTCGATGATCGACGCGCTGCTCCAGTACTCCCGCGTCGACAGCCGCGGCGGCGCCCTGGAACCGACCCCGCTCGCGGACGTGGTCGACAAGGCCCGGCTCAACCTCACCGTTCGCGTGGAAGACGCGGACGCGACGGTGACCGCCGACTCGCTGCCGACGGTGCGGGGCGACCCGCGCCTGCTCGTCCAGCTGTTCCAGAACCTGATCGACAACGGCGTGAAGTACAACGACTCGGCGAGCCCGAGCGTCCACGTGGGGGCGAGAGACGCCGTCGACCCGGCCGCGCTTCCCGAGTCGGTCGCCGACGGCCTCGACGGGTCGCGCGAGTGGCGCCACGTGTACGTCGAGGACGACGGCGCGGGGATGGACGAGTCGGCCGTCGAGCGCGCGTTCGACGTGTTCGAGCGGCTGGGGCGGACGGACGTCGACGGCACCGGCGTGGGGCTGGCGCTGTGTCAGCGCATCGTCGAGTACCACGACGGGGCGATCTGGCTCACCTCGGCCCCCGGCGAGGGGACGCGCGTGGACCTGTTGCTCCCGGCGCCGACCTGATCGGCGCCCCGTGGTAACCGCGAGGTGACCCGCCCGGCGGCCCCGTGGTTACGGCCGGTATATACCCCGACCCGTCGCCGGTACGGTTGCAATGACCCGACTGTTCACCACCGTGATCGTCGCCCTGCTGCTCCTCGCGGCGGGCGCGTCCATCAGCACCAGTGCGTTTACCGCGGCGAACGTCGACCGCTCCGCGAACATCGACGTGGTCGCCGACCAAGACGGCCTCCTCGCGCTCACCGACGGGACCTCGGGCCCGCTCGTCTACTACGCCGACGAGCAGCTCGCCATCGACTTCGAGCAGGGAACCGCGGGCGGCGCGAACACCGACGCGCAGTTCGTCCTCGGTGACGGCGCCGACGCGAAGAACGCACACGCGTTCAGCGTGACCAACAACGACGCCGAGGCCCACGATATCGTCGCGACGTACGCAGCCACGACCGACGACGCGAACGAAGACAATAACGTGGAGTTCGTCGTCTACGACGACCAGGGTAGCGCCGTCGCAACCCTCTCCGAGGAGACCGACGGGCAGTCGTTCAGCGCCACTGCCGGCCAGACGTTCTACGTCGTCATCACCGTCGACACGGGCCACGGCGACGCCGCCGTCCTCACCAGCGGGAGCGACCTCTCGGGCACGCTCTCGTTCGACATCGACGACAACGCGAACGCCGCGGTGTAACCGCTTCGCTGACGTAGCCGCACCTCCAGAACCGCTCGATTCCCACCGTTTCAGTACACTCACACCATGCTCCGGACCGCACTCACCGTCGTCGCCCTCGCCGCGCTGGTCGCCCTCGCCCTCTCCGCTGTGACCCCGCTCGGCTTCGGGTACGTGTACTCCGACAGCATGGAGCCGACCCTCGGGGTCGACGACGGGTTCGTCCTCGTCCCCGCGGGCGACGTCGACGTGGGAGACGTCGTCACCTACGAGGACGCCCGCACGGGCGAGCTCGTGACCCACCGCGTCGTCGGCCGCGAGGCCGGCGGGTACCTCACCCGCGGCGACGCGAACCCCGCGACCGACCAGGCGGCCGGGGCGCCCGTCGTGACCGACGCGGCCGTCCGGGGCGTCCTCCTCGAAGTCGGCGGGCGCCCCGTCGTCGTGCCCGGCTTCGGGCGCGTCGCCGGCGCGGTCAGCGGGAACCTCGGCGCCCTCCTCGGGGGGCTCGCGCTCCTCGCGCTCGCGGCGACGCTCCGCCCGCGTCGTCGCCGGGTCGGTCGGTCCGTGCTTCGGTCGGGAGCGGTCGTCTGGCCGGTCGTCGCGACCACGTTCGTCGTCACGGTCGCCCTCGTGGCGATCGCTCCGGCCGGCTACGACGCCTCGTTCGTCGTCACCGAGGCCGGGGTCGGGACGTCGCTCCCGGCCGACGCCGATGTCGTCCGGGAGGTGGGCGTCTCGGTCGTCCAGTCGCCCGTGGCGACGCTCCTCGTCGAGACCGACGGCGCCGCCGTCGACGGGCTCCCCGAGGGGACCGTCACCGCGTCGGCGCTCGCGCCGTACACCGCCGCGAACGACCGGCGAGCGGTTCCGGTTCCGTTCGTCGACGCGACGGTCCCGGTGCTGTCCGAGCGCACCTACGCGCTCCCGCTCGCGATGCGGACCCCGCCGCAGCCGGGGGCGATCACGGCCACGCTCAGGGTGTACCCGTACCCCGCGACGCTGCCCGAAGGGACGCTTCTCGCGCTCCACCGGCTCCATCCCCTCCTCGCGGCCGTCGCCTCGGCCGGCGCCGGCCTCCTCCCGTTCGCGGTCGGCTACCGCGTCTGCTTCGACGGTCGGGTGCCGCTCCGCCCGCTGGCGACCCTGCGCGCGCCGGCCCTCCGGCGGTGGTCGCGGTGACGCGCCGGCCGCCGCGACGCCGACGCCCGCGAGCGGCGAGCGGCGGGCCTCGGGGCACGCGTCGCGCGTTCCTCGCCGCCGGCGCGGGACTGGTCGGTCTCGCCGCCGCGCGCGGGTCCGGGGCCTACACGGCCGCCTCGCTCGATCGCGGCTCCACGCTGCCCGTCGCGAGCGACGCCGCGGGCGTGCTCGGTCTCGACGTCGCTCCCAGCGTCGCGGCCGGGGCCGAGAGCCGGCTCGTGACGGTCACGAATCGCGCCGGTCGGCCCGTGGCGGTGACCGTGACGCTGGCGGAGGCGGTCGGGACGCTCTCGAACGACGCGGGGACGCTCGCGTCCGGCGACTCGCTCGTCGTCGCCGTCGAGGTCTCCTGTGACGACGCGCCGGCCGCGGTGACGTTCACGGTCGAGGCGACCGCCGCAGACGGCTTCTCCGCGGTCGCGACGCGTCGGGCGAGCGTGGACGCGGCGGGCTGTGCGCCGCCGGCGGCGCGGCCGTCGTTCGAGGAAGTCGAGATCGAAGACGAGTCCAGGCGGGGGAACGGGGGGCCGGCGGTGTACGTCGTCGAATACGAGGTTGACGACCCGGAAAACACGTTCGAGCGGGTGACCGCCGAGTTCGACAATCTCGATCGGGAGGAGACGGAGACGAAATCGTCGTCCGCCTTGGAAGGGGAGCTCTCGTTCAGCAAACGCGGGCAGCGGTTCGGCGACCCCTACCGCATCACGGTCCGCCTGTTCGACGCGAGCGGCGAGGTCGAGAGCGAGCGCATCGAGGTGGAAGATGTCGCCGGCGGCGACGAGGAAGTGTTCGAATCCGAATCGTCGTGAGCGAGGACGTTCGAGGTTACCCCCGGGTTACGCGACGAGTCACGACGAGGTGATTCCCGGTTTATACGGGTCCGAGTCGGGGTTCAGTACATGTACGCACACCAGTTCACCAGTTCGCGGAGGGGCCGATAATGGGGCCGTGGGCGGAGCGCGCGCGGTGGTTCCTCACGACGCGGGGCACGCTCGTCGGCCTCGCGCTCCTCGTCGCCGGGGCGGTCCTGCTCGGGTCGGTCGGGGTCGCCTACGCCGGGTCGCCGGCGGCGACGACCGTCACCGAACAGCACGCGGTCGAGACGTTCAACCTCGAACTGACGACGAGCGCCGTCGTGACCGGAGAGACGACCCTTTTCGCCGCCGGTGAGCGACTCGCAGAGCCGCCGGTGTACCTCGCCGCCGCGACGCCGGCCGTCGACCTCGCGGTCACGAGTACCTTCCCCGAAGACCGGCTCGTGACGGTCACCCAGCGCGTCTACCTCGTCACTCGGGCCGTCGAGGACGGCGAGGCGTTCTGGACCGAGCGCCAGCTTCTCGCGGGCGAGACCGTCGAGGTGACCGACGGCACGCACACCACCGAGGCGTCGCTGAACGTGACCGAGTACCGGAACACGCGGCTCGCGGCGGTCGCGAGCGAGGTCGGGACGGCCGGTCGCGTCGAGACGGTCGTCGTGGCCGAGACCGAGGTCGACTCCGGCCGGTACGTCGACCGACTCACCGTCGAGACGCCGCTCGTGACCGACGACGTCACGTACCGGTTCGGCGACCAGCGCGAGGCGTCGACGACCCGTGCGACGCCCGTCGAGCGCACCGTCCCGGCCGCGAGAGACGTTCCCGGATCGCGGCTCGCCGGCGGGACGCTCCTCACGGTCGGCGGGCTCGGCATCGCCGTCCTCGGGCGGCGCGAAAGCGATCCCGAGGCGGTCGCCACCGCGAGCCGCGTCCGGTACGGCGAGTGGGTCTCGACCGGATCGGTCGGGCGCCTCGGGAGCAATCGGGTGTCGGTCCGGACCCTCGGCGACCTCGTCGACGTCGCCATCGACTCCGGACGGCGCGTCGTCCACGACCCCGATCGCGGGATCTACGTCGTGCTCGACGACGGGGTGACGTACACGTTCGTCCCCCGGACGCGGGCGCCCGCGGACGAGGAGTGACGGCAACCCCTCGCGGTCGGCCCGACGCGGCTGGCGCCGGTCATTTAAAAGAGGCACTTCGGGTGGCGAGACGGAGCGCGCCGCAGCGGCGTCGCCGTCGCACGCAATCGTTTATTATGCCTCGGCCGCAGGTGGACGTAACGACCGTGGCGTCGGTCACGCCGACCGCGTCCGTCACCCGAACCCATGTCACTCTCCGAAATCGTCACGACCTGTGTCGGGCTCGTCTCGAACGACCGCGCGGATCGAAGCGGCGGCGACGCCGGCGTCGGCGCGGTCGCCGACGCAACCGACGCCGGAGGATCGCTCGCGGAGACCGTAGCGGAGCGAAAGCGGGGAACCGGCCGAGCGATGGGCGCGGTGTACGTGATCGCCGGGATCACGCATTTCCTCGCGCCGAAGGCGTTCGCGCGGGTCGTCCCGCCGGGGCTCCCGAGCCCGCGGGCGCTCGTCTACCTGTCCGGAATCGCGGAGGTCGCCTTCGGGCTCGGTATGCAGTTCGACCGGACGCGGCGCGGGTCGGCGTGGGGGATCATGGCGCTTCTGGGGGCCGTGTTCCCCGCGAACGTGTACATGGCGACCGACGGCGTGGCGGCCGAGGCCGTCCCCGACCGCCTCTCTGGCGTCGCCAGCGCCGGGGCGTGGGCACGGCTCCCCCTCCAGGGCGTGTTGCTGCTGTGGGCGTGGTGGTACACGCGCCCGGACGACGACCCGGCGAGCGGAGCGGACGCGACCGCCGGGGCGGAGCCGAAAGCGACGGACTAGGGGAACGCGGACGGGACCGCGAAAGCGGGGCGTACCGAGCGGGGGTCGTCGAAACGGACTTCGCCGCGCGGGACCTCAGTCGTACCATGAGCCGGATTACCGCGGTCGCCTTCGACCTCGACAACACGCTGTGCCGTCCCGACCACGACGTGGAGGCGCTGTACCGCCGCGCCTTCGAGCGGGCCGGCGTCGAGCCGTTCGGCGAGCCGGACGTGCTGTGGGCGGCGCTCGACGGCCCGCCGGACCCAGACGACAGGGTCGGCTACCTCGGCGCGGGGTTCGCGCGGCTGGCGGCCCAACACGGCCGCGACGTCGACCCCGTCGCCCTCGCCGAGGCGTTCGAGGCGGTCGCCGACGACTCGCGAGTGACGTACCTGCCGGGCGCGACAGAGGCGTTGTCGGCCGCGGCCGAGGTGGGGCCCGTCGGCCTCCTCACGAACGGCCCGGAACACCGGCAGCGGGCGAAAGTCGACGCGCTCGGGCTCGGCGACCGCGTCGACGCCATCGTGTACGCCGGCGACCTGCCGCGCCGGAAGCCGCACGCCGAGCCGTTCGACCGGTTGGCGGCCGCTCTCTCCGTCGCCCCCGAAGAGACGCTGTACGTCGGGAACTCGCTGGCGTACGACGTCGCCGGCGCGCACAACGCCGGGCTGCAGTCGGCGTGGCTGCGCGCCGACCCCGACGAGGCGGCCGCGCCCTACAGCCCGGACCACGTCGTCGACTCGTTAGACGGGGTGACGGCGTTGCTGACCGCGAGACGCGACGCGGAGCCCAACGCGTGAGCGACGCGGTCTTGGACCGGGCGCTCGCCGAGACGCGACCGGGGGCGACGCCGGCGAGCGTCGAGTCGCTCGGCCGGGGGAACCGCAAGCGAACGGAGGTCGTCCGGTTCGAGACCGCGCCCCCGGTCGTCGTCCAGCGCGCCGTGAACCCGACGCGGATCCGAACCGAGGCGGCGCTTTTACGCGCCCTCGGCGAGCGAACCGGCGTTCCCGTGCCCCGGCCGATCGGCGACGGGGTCGCCGACGGGACGGGGTGGCTGGTCACGCCGTTGGTCGAGGGGCGCGACCTCCACGAGGCGTTCGTCGAGCTGGGGGCGACGGGAAAGCGCGACATTGCGCGGGCGTTCGGCCGGTACCTCGGGGCCGTCCACGAGGCGTTCCGGTTCCCGGCGTGCGGTCGGCTGGCGGTCGCGGCGGACACCGACTCGGTGGCGGACCCCGACGAGCCGCTCGCCGTCCACGAGCCGACCGACGCGGCGGCCTGGGTCCGGCGGTTCGGCGAGCGACACGTCGCGCGACTGCCGCCCGAGTTCGACGAACTCCGGGGGCGGCTCGCCGAGGCGGTCCGGGAACCGGTCGCCCGCGCCCGCGACCCTCGGCTGTTCCCGTGGGACCTCCGGCCGGGCAACGCGCTCGTCGCGGACGGCGCGGTGACGGCGGTCCTCGACTGGGAGGCCCCGCTCGCCGCCCCGCCGGGCGTGTCGGTCGCCAAGGCCGAACACCTGGTCGTCGACTGGTACGTGCCGGCGAGCGAGACCGAACCGCTCCGGCGGGCGTTCCGCACCGGCTACGAGTCGGTCGCCACGCCGCCGCCGGACGCCCGCGCGCACCGCGTGGCGGCCGTGGCGAGCGCCGCCGTCGACGGGAGCGGACGGGTGACGAACCCGCGGTATCCGCCGGTCGGGCGGGACGCGGCGGTCGAGTTCCACGAGCGGGCGCTTCGGCGGGCGCTCGGCGAGGCGGGCGCTGAGGAGTGAGCGGCGGGGGAAGCCGGGAGGGAAGTGGCGCGACCGCGGCGGGACGCGACCGCGAGTCCGGCCGGCTGTCAGTACAACAGGGTCGCGGCGAGGATGCCCGCGGTCTGGCCGACGGCGACGAGCGCGACTCCCGCGACGACCTGCGTCGGGGAGGTCGCGACGAGCGCGACGCCGGCGCCGGCGACCGAACACGCCGCGGCGACGTAGTAGACCGCGCGGCGGGCGGTATTCGGGTCGCGGCGGCCGGTGTCGACGAACGCGGGCGCGGGCAACAACAGCCACCCGTAAAACGCGACGGCGAGGAGCGCGTCGGCCGGGACCGCGGCCGCGAGCGCCGGAACCGCGTCGCCGCGCGCGAGGAACCCCGCGACGCCGGCGAGCGTCACGGGCGTGCCCGCGACGATGACGAACTTCCACGTGCGGAGCGCGCCCGCGGCCATGTCGCGCCACGAGGCGACGACGAAGGCGACGAGCAGGACGCTCATGACGACGTGGGCGACGAAGAGGGCGTGCGTGGAGACGAGGCCGAGCACCGTTGCGGCGACGACGGACCACGCCGCCGGCACGAGCAGCGCCGGGCCGTTCTCGCGGAGGGATCGGAACACGTCGGACAGATGACCGCGGGTGAGTATAAACGTCCCTCTGTCGTCGCATTCCGGACGAGAGAACCGACGGATCGGTCGGCAGAGGGGAGGGAGTCGGCGTGTACGTTCACCGATCGTCTCGATAACTGCTCTTTGTGAAAACAAACGTCCGCCTACACGCGTGGTAACTGTACACTCGCAATCCTTATTACCGGAAGGGGCGTTCGTTAGAATGCAATGGCGACCGGAAAGGTTGATTTCTTCAACGACACTGGCGGCTACGGATTTATTGAGACTGACGACGCTGACGACGACGTGTTCTTCCACATGGAAGACGTCGAAGGGCCGGACCTCGAAGAGGGCCAGGAGCTCGAGTTCGACATCGAGTCCTCGCCCAAGGGTCCGCGCGCGTCCAACGTCGTTCGGCAGTAAGCCGATCCGATACGGTGGGTCGGTCCGGCTGACGCCGAACGCGACTCTGACACGCGACAACAAGACTTCTGCCCGCCCCCGGATTCACGTCCGACGCGGGTGCTTATTTCACCGCTGAGCGTCGCTGCCGCCGGACTGTCGGGCGGGCGGCGGGGAGCGACGGCGCTAGGAAGGAGAGCGACAGGTATCGAACAGCGCCGGGCGACGGGGAGCGACGGCGCTAGGAAGGCGAGCGACAGGTATCGAACGGCGCCGGGCGACGGTACTCCACCGACGTCAGGTAAAAAGACTCGCGAGCGACGGGGCCGGATCAGACGTGCTGCCCGAAGAGTCCGCGGCCCTTGGTCACCTCGACGTCGCCTTCGACGCGGGTCTGACACGCGAGGCGAACGTCGTGGCTCGGGTGGTGGGGCGGGAACCAGAGGCGGGCCTTCTCCTTTTTACCGGGCTCGCTGACCTCGCCGTCGACCTGGACGGCACAGGAGCCGCACGACCCCGCCCCGCGGCAGTTCAGCTGCTCCATCTTCCCGTTGTACACGGAGAGGCCGGCCTCTTTCAAAACGTCGCGCAGCAGAGCACCCTCCTCACACTCGATCTCTTCGCCCTGGTAGGATACGGTTGGCATAGACGAGCGAACGGTACGCGACCGACCCACAAAGAGTCTGTGTAACGTCACCGCCCGCGGGGGCAGAGGGCGCCCGCGGCCGAGACGGACGTGCGCCGGGCGTCTGACGCCGGACGGGGCGTTTTTTACCTTCGGCACCGCAGGTTGGGCATAATGGGACTCAGGTGTCTGCTCGGGCACGACTTCGGCGAGCCCGAACTACGGCGCGAGCGCGAGGAGGACGGGAACGAGGTCGTCACGACCGTCACCGAGGTGAAGACCTGCGCTCGCTGCGGCGAGACGCAGGTCGTCAGCGAGAACACCGAGGTCACGACGATGGAGCAACTGACCAACGAGGCCACCGCCGCGGAGGCGGCCGGGGGACCGGACCCGACGACCGCGGGCGACGAGCCGGCCGACCGCGGCGAGGCGGGCGGCGAGCCGGGCGGCGAGCCGAACTCGGGCGTCGCCGCGGCCGCCGCCGCCGGAGTCGACGGCGAGGGAGCCGACGACGCCGTGATCATCGACGACGACGACAGCGACTCCGACGACACGGCCCACGAGGTCGGCGAGGCCGAAGCCGCCGATCCGGCGGATGCCGTCGGGACAGAGGCGGAGACAGCGGACGCAGACACCGCGGCGGGCGGAGACGACGGGGCGGAACTGATCGACGACGGCCCCGCGAAGGCGGGAGACGCGGGCGACGACGGCGGGCTCGGCGACGACGACGAGTACGCGGCGTACCCGGAGGCCGAGACGGCGCCGGAGGAGACGCCCGCCGACGAGGAGCGCGCCGAGACGGACGACGGCGTGATCCTCGACGACGAGGCCGAACCCGCGGACGACCGCGAGCGCGGCGCGTGGCCCGACGTGGACGAGGCGCCGGAAGCGGAGAACGAGCCGACGCCGTGGCCCGAGCACCCCGGCGAAGACGAGGGCTTCAGCGCCGAGGTCGGCGACGGAAACGCCGACGGCGTGGAGTTCGGCGGCGGGCTCACGCCGGAGGCCGCCGACGCGCCGGCCGAGGGCGAGGACGCGGAGTACGTCGAGGCGCCCGCACAGCCGGCGGGCGAGGCGGGCGCCGGCTCCGGAGACGGCCTCAACAACGGCGTCGGGATCACCCGCGGGGACAGCCCCGACCTCGAGACGTCGACTTCGGAGGTGACGACGGAGTACTACTGCCCCGAGTGCGAGATGACCCGCGCCGCCGACGGCAACTCGATGCGCGCGGGCGACATCTGTCCGGAGTGTAAACGCGGGTACGTCGACGAGCGCCCGATCTGAGCGGACACCGCACACTTTTTTTCGCGCGGCGGTCGAGCGCCGGAGACGGCCCGGCGAACGCGACGAAGCCGACGGAGACGCCGTGACGAAACTGGTTTACGCACCCCTGTCGAACGGTCGCGGCATGAAGGAGTACAAGATGCGACGCGGCGAGCATCTGGACGACCGCATGCCCGACCTGAAAGGATCCATCGAATCGTACTTCGGTGCGGTCACCGGCACGGAAGAGTGGGAGGGCCACGAACTGTACGTCGTCGGGGACCCCGACAACCCCGTCTTCGAGCGCATCGTCGCCGGCGCCGCCGAGTACGGGAGCAAGAAGGACAAGCTCGCGGTCCACTTCGAGGAGCGCCCCGCCGAAGATGTCATCGCGGAGGGGAACGCCGACGCCGCCGCCGACGCGGTCGACGCGAAAAACGAGTTCCTGCTGGAGGCGACGGGTCGCGACGCGAAGTCCCGGCGCGACTCGCTGAAGCGCGAGGTCGAAGACGACGCGCCCGACTACTGAACGCCTGACGAGCGGCTCTCGGCGCGGGCGACGTTTTGCGGCACGGAACCGACCGGCGAGCGACGCGTCCGGATCGGTCGCCGGCGGAACGTCAGGATCGATCGGTTTAGAATTTATTCGAATGTGAGTTAAAAATTCGAGAGATTTAAAAGCCTGGGCGGACAATAGACGGGTATGAGCATCGAGACAGTCCTCGTTGCGGTCGGAACAGGAGACGAACCCCAGACGGAGCGCCTCGCCGCGGAGGCCATCGCGATCGCTGAGGCCTCGGACGCGGAGATCGTGGTGACCCACGTGTTCAGCGACGAGGAGTTCGACGCGGTCAGGTCGCGGCTCGGCGTCGACCGGGCGAGCGAGGGCTCGACCCCCACCGCCGTCGCGGAGCGGCACACCAGCACGCGGGCGCTCTCGAAGGCGCTCAGCGAGGCGGGCGTCTCGCACACGATCCGCGGTGCGGTCGGCGACCGCGCCGACGGCGTCGTCGAGGCGGCCGAGGAGGTCGGCGCGGACCGCGTCGTCGTCGGCGGACGCGGCCGGTCCCCGACCGGGAAGGCCGTCTTCGGGAGCGTCGCACAGGAGGTCCTGCTCTCGTCGCCGTGCCCGGTGACGTTCGTGCGTGACGTCGCCGCCTAAGCGACGGAGATGGCAGGGAGACGGGCGAGCGGCGGTCGTCGCCGCCGGCCGCGGGCGTGTTCGGTCGTCGCCGCCGGCCGCGGGCGCGTTCGGTCGCCGGCGGGGCGTTGCGAGAAGCGTCCCGCTTAAGTGACACCGGGTCGCGCTATTAGCCGATGTATTACGTGGGCGTCGACCTCGGCGCGACGAACGTCCGGGCGGTCGTCGGCGACGAGACAGCGACTATCCTCGGCTCCGACGAGCGGGGGACGCCTCGCGGTCCGAGCGGGATCGCCGTCACCGAGGCGGTTCTCGGCGTGGTCCGCGGCGCGTGCGAAGACGCCGAGATCGACCCGAGCGAGGCGGTCGCCGCCGGCGTCGGCTCGATCGGCCCGCTCGACCTCGCGGCGGGGGTCGTACAGGGCCCGGCGAACCTCCCCGACACCGTCGAGCGGATCCCCCTCGTCGGCCCCGTCTCACAGCTTTTAGACACCGACGAGATCCACCTGCACAACGACACCGTCGCCGGCGTCATCGGCGAGCGGTTCCACGCCGAGCGCAACCCCGACGACCTGGTGTATCTCACCATCTCCTCCGGTATCGGCGCCGGCGTCTCCGTCGACGGCAACGTCCTCTCCGGCTGGGACGGTAACGCGGGGGAGGTCGGCCACATGACCGTCGACCCGCACGGGTTCATGACCTGCGGCTGCGGGCTCGACGGGCACTGGGAGGGGTACTGTTCCGGCAACAACATCCCGAAGTACGCCCGCGAACTCCACGCCGAGGACCCGATCGAGACGAGCCTGCCGATCGAAGACCCCGACTTCTCCGCGGTCGACGTGTTCGAGGCTGCCGGCGAGGACACGTTCGCGGACCACGTGATCGACCAAGTTGCACACTGGAACGCGATGGGCGTCGCTAACGTCATCCACGCGTACGCCCCGCTGGTCGTGAGCGTCGGCGGCGCGGTCGCGCTCAACAATCCCGACCGGATCCTCGACCCGATCCGCGAGAAGTTGGCCGAGATGGTGTTCATTAACGTCCCCGAGGTCAGGCTCACCGAACTCGGCGACGAAGTGGTGGTGAAAGGCGCGCTCGCGAGCGCGCTCACCGGCGGGACGGGCGACCGGTCGCGGGTCGACTCGCCGCCCTGAGAAACGCGGATTAACGACGACCGCAGTCAGTTTTCGAACTCCGTCAGCTCCGGCGCGACCGACGGGTCGACCGCGTCGCGCGTTTCGAGGTACGCGTCGCGGTAGCGGCGGAGCTTCCGCACGAGGACGGCGGCGAACGCGCCCTGGAAGACGACGACGAAGAGGAAAAGCGAGGCGAGCCGCGGGATCCCGGTCAGCGCCGAGAGGACCGTCGTCACCGGGCCGACAAGCGTGTTGTACAGCGCGTGTATCGTGGCGGCGATGACGAGCCCCTTGACAATTATCGGCCCGCGGTTCTCGGGGTTGAACTTCGCTAACCCGAGGTAGTAGCCGGCGAACGCGGAGTAGATGACGTGTCCCGGCCCGGCGAGCGCGCGCAGCGCGGCGATGCCGTCGCCCGCGCCGAGCGCGGCGATCCCGATCGACAGCTCGGCGAGCTCGACGGTCCGCGCGATGTAGACGAGGTTCTCGATGACGACGAAGCCGAGCCCGGCGATGGCGCCGTACACGGCACCGTCGATCACCGCGTCGAACCGGGCGTCGGTGTAAGCGTACAGCCGGACCGCGAGCAGCTTCACCGACTCCTCTATGGGCCCGACGATGACGAAGAAAAAGAGGACGAGCCCAGGAAAGCCGAACGGGTCGAAGTACGGCTGGGCGAAGCTGTTGAGGACCGCCGCGAAGGTCGCGGTCAGTATCGAGAGCAGGAACGTCGCCACCAGAAGCGAGAGCGGTTCGCCGGTCGTCACGTCGGAGAGGTACACGTACGCGGCGAGGCCGAGCGCGGGGACCGCGGAGAGGCCGACGAGTATCGCGACCGCCGGGTCGAAGACGAGGCCGAGGCCGAAGGAGCCGAGTATCGCGAGGAGCCCGAGGAGCGCGACGAAGACGACGAGTGCCTTCGCCGAGCGGGTGATGAGCCAGTGTAACGCGACCGAGAGGCCGTCGAGAGAGGTTCGTTCCTCCCACGTGGCGATGTCGTAGAGGTCGCGGTCGTCGTCGGCGAGCGACTCGACCGGATCCGACCGAGATGGCATGACCGTCGGTTCGGACCGAGGGGACTTAACCAGTGGCCAGCGGGGGAGGATCCGACAGCATTGAAGCCGCGGCGGTCGAAGCGCGAGTATGCACTTCGATTCACGGACCCAACAGGCCCTCCGCGAGGCGGGGCTCGACGCGGACGCGGTGGCGGCGGCGTCCGACCGGGTCGCCGAACTGGTCGACGCGGACGCCGACCGGCTCCGGGCGTTCTTCGAGCCGGCCGGGCCGTACTACTCCGACATGGAGATGGCCCACAGCGCGACCGACAGACAGGAGCACGCGACGGCCGGCGTGGAGGTTTTCACCCACGGGAGCGACCTCCGCGGCTACCTCTCGCTCGACGGCTGGGGCGTGCCGGTCGAGGGCGGGCGGGTGTTGCGGACGGCCGGCGGGAGCGACGCCGGGAGCGGGTCTGACGCTGAAAGCGGAGCCGACGCCGGAAGCGACGACGAGGAGACGCCGGTCCTCGTCGAGCTGTCGCTCGGCCCGACCGTCCACGACCGCGTGCGGTTCGCGCGCGACTCCGACGAGCTATGAAGGCTCGCGTCCGGGGCATCTACGCGACGGCGCTCACCGAGGCGCTGCTCGACGCGGGCCACGACGTCGTCGACGCCTCGGCCCCGATCCGGCGGCGCTTCGACGCCGAGTTCGGCACGGCCGCGCCCGACGTGCGGATCGCGACCACGGAGGACCGACAGGGCGTGGGCGCACACGGCGACCCGGAGGCGGTGGAGACGCTCCGCGACCGCCTCGCCGCGACCGGAGTCGACACGCTGGCGTGGAGTGACCCGACGCCGCCCGGAACCGTGCTCGACGGGACGGCGACCGAGACGCTCGGCGGCGGGGCGGTCGTCCGGCTCCGGCTGGACGACGGGACCGTCGAGGGGTACCTCCCGTACGGGAGCGTCGACGACCGGGTCGAGACGGGGGATTCGGTCCGGGTGCAGGTCCGAGAGTCAGCGGCGCCGTGGACCGACCGCCGGCCCGAGGTGGCCGGGTCGCTGCGGGCGGGCGACGGGTTGGTCGCGCTCGAACCCGGATCGGGGACGCGCGTCGACGTGCGGCGCGACGAGGCCGCACGAGAGCTGTCGGGGATGCTCGATCTGCTCGGGTTGGAGCCGCCGGAAGGGTGGCGGGCGGTCTGGAAGCCGCCCGCGGTCGACGCGGACACCGAGGCGCTCCGAGCCGGCCTCGACCGGGCGGTCGCGGCCGCCGAAGGGCTCGGCGACGTCGTCGACGCGGCCGGGGGCGTGGGCGTCCTCGACGGGGCGACCGACCGCCGCGACGAGCCCGTCGCACGGCCGAACGCCGGCTTCTGGGCGTGGTTCGGCCGCGAGAGCCGGTTCGCGCTCGACGACCGCCGCCGCACGGTGACCGCGACGATGCCGGGTCACCACCGGGTGAAGGCCGGGGCGGCGGACGCGTCGACGGGCGTCGACCTCGCGGAGGCGCTGTGTGAGCCCGACGCCGACGCCGCGTTCCCGTTCGGGGTCGTGACGGACGCGTTCGGACCGGCCGAGGGCGACGCGCTCCGGCTCGAACACGGGAAGCCGGACGGGCGGCTGATCACGCTCGGCGAGGCGACGGTGACCGCGGTCGACGCCGACGGGTCGGTCACGGTCGAACGCGAGATGACCGGCGGCGGCACATACGACGGGTTAGACGTGCCGCGCGAGGCCGGCGACGTGGCCGAGACGAGCTTAAAAGAGGGGCGGTGGTGGTACCCGACGACGTACCGCGGGCGCGACGGGACCGTGCGCGGGACCTACGTCAACGTCTGTACGCCGGTCGAGGTGTTCCCGGACGCCGCGCGCTACGTGGACCTCCACGTCGACGTGATGAAACACCCGGACGGGACCGTCGAGCGCGTCGACGACGACGAACTTCGGGAGGCGGAGGCGGCGGGCGAGGTCCCCGAGGCGCTCGCGGAGAAGGCCCGGAGCGTGGCGTCGGCGCTGGAGAACGCGCTCTGAGCGGCGGAGACGGGTGAACGGGAGCGCGGGTTTAAAAGAGAGCACGCCGGTAACCGAGCGAACGACCCGAGTCTGCGACGAGCGGGGTCGCGACGGCGAGTTGTTAAAAGTGGTTCGCGGATTCGGTCTCGTGTTTCAACTCGCCGCCGCGCCCGCCTTCGACGGTGGAGGCGCCCTGATCGCCGGAGGAGGCGGTCCGTACCGTGACGTTGTCCACCTCGTCGAAGTCCATGATCAGGTCCCGGCGGATGTTGTCGGCGGTGATGTTCGAGATGCCGCAGCCGGAGCAGGTGCCGCCGAGTTCGACGACGACCTCGCCCGTCTCGGCGTCCGCCTCGCGCACGACGCTCGTCCCACCATGCATCTGGATGATCGGCATCTGTCCGACCATCCACTCTTCGACTCGGTCCGCGAGGCTCTCGTCGCTCATTGTCCCGTGTTCGCACCCGATCCTATGGAAGCTTGCGGTTTGCGAGGGTGTAGGGTGCGCGAAACGAACTGTGTCACCGTCGATCCTGCGGGAGTCGGCGGCTCACTCCTCGCCGTCCTCTCCGCGTTCCGACTCGCTCGGGAGCCGGGTCGGGTCCGCCGGGTCGTCGCCGTGCATCGAGTCGTCGCGTTCGAGCAGGTACAAGAGCGGCCCCAGCGCCGCGACCACGAGGACGCCGGGGATCGGCGCGTCGGGGACGAGGAGGACGGTGATCCCGGAAACCGCGGACGTGACGACGACGAAGGCGGCCCACAGGCGCGGCGACCCGAGACCGACACCGACGCGGTCGGCGTCGCGGTAGACGAGCGCGGCCGCGATCGCGGCGAGGAGCGCGCCGGTGCCGACGCCGACGAGCGTGATCAGAGACATAGCGTCTGTTCGGCAGAGAGGTGAAAAAGGGTGTCGCGAACGGCGAGCGAGAGAGAACTGCGGGTCGGCGGCGTTACGGCGCCTCGCCGGTCTCGATGCTGAAGGAGTCGCGGGGGTACGCGACGCAGGTCAGGGTGTAGCCGTCGTCGATCTCGGCGTCTTCGAGCATCTGCTGGTTGTCGTGCTCGACGTAGTCCTCCGAGGGACCGTCGGCGATCTGCCCGGCACAGGAGACACACTGGCCCTGGCGGCAGGCGTACGGGAGGTCCCAGCCGGCGTCCTCGCCCTGGTCTAAGATGGGCTGGTCGTTCGAGAGCTCGATGGTTTCGCCCTGCTTGACGAACTCGACCTCGAAGTACTCGACCTCGTCTTCGGGGATGTCGCCGGGACCGGCGCTCGCGGTCTCGCCGTCCTCTAACTCGGCGCCCTCGCCCTCGCCGCCGGCCGGGATCGCGCCGCCGCCGCCACCGCCGCCGACCGCGCGGTTGCCGGGCTCGGGGAACTCGGTCTCTGGCACGGCAGAGGCGCGCCGCTGCAGTACCTCGTCCGAGATGTCCGGTGCGGGTTCCCACCCCGTCCCCTTCAGCGAACTGACGAGGACGACGAGCAGTACCGCGATCACGCCGATGACAATCGCCGGCGCGTTCGCGATCGTCGTAATGAGCGGATTGAGCATACGAACTGATTAGGAAAGGTGGTTTAAGGCCGTTTTGATCGGTCCAACGGCGTGAGAGCCCGACTGGCGGCGAGGGCGGCGGCGCGCGGCCACGCAGGGCAGAGCGGACCATTTATCGGCTGAGCGATTGAGTAAGCGCCCATGGAAGTGAAATCGCGGCACCACCTCCGGAGCGACGACATCGCGGCGATCCGCGAGGCGGTCGCCGACCACCTCGGCGTCGACATCGACGGGGAGACCTTCGAGTTCGTCGAGTTCGTCGACGCGAACTACGAACTCGTCTTGGTCGACGGCGAGCCCGCCGTCTTCTACGTCGACGACGACGAGCCGTTCCTCACCGTTCGGGGCGCGAACGACTACGAGCCGGAGACGGGCGTCGTCACCGTGGACGCGGGCGCCATCTCGTTCGTCTCGGACGGCGCCGACGTGATGCGGCCCGGCATCGTCGAGGCCGACCCGGAGATTCGCGAGGGCGACCTCGTGGTCGTCGCCGAGGAGACGCACGGGAAGGTGCTCGCCGTCGGGCGCGCGATGGCGGACGGCGACGAGATGGTCGGCGACAGCGGGAAGGTCGTCAAATCGATCCACTACGTCGGCGACGAGTTGTACGAGTTCTCGGCGTGAGCGACCGGCGGGGCGACGGCCGCGCGGCGCGTGGCAGCTGAACGCTACCCCGCCGGAGAGCGGGCGGCTGAACGCTACCGCATCGGAGAGCGGCCGCCGGGGAATGCCACACAGTGATACGTTCGTGGCGCCAACGTTCACCCATGATCACCGACTCCGTGTCTCGCCGCCGTCTGCTCGCGGCGGTGGCCCTCTCCGGGTCGTTAGCGGGCTGTACCGGCACCTTCGGGGGAGACGACGGCGGGGACGCGTCGGCGCCCGAATCCGAGTCGACCACGCCCGTCACCGTCAGCGAGGCGTTCACCGGCCTCTCGGACCCGTGGGGGCTCGCGTTCCTCCCCGACGAGTCCGGGCTGTTGGTCACCGAACAGGCCGGCCGGCTCCTCCTCTTGGAGCCGGAGACCGGCGACCGAACCGAGCTGACGGGCGTCCCCGAGGTCCACGCTCGCGGCCAGGGCGGGCTGTTGGACGTGGCGATCCACCCCGCGTTCGACGCGAACTCGCTCGTCTACCTCACCTACTCCGTCGCGGGCGAGGGCGGGTCGACGACGCGGGTCGGCCGCGGGCGACTGGACCGCGAGCGCGGGCGACTCGACGGCTTCGAGCCCGTGTACACCGCCCGCCCGTTCGTCGAATCGAACGGGCACTACGGCTCGCGGGCGGTGTTCGACGACGAGGGGTACCTCTACGTCAGCGTCGGTGACCGCCAGTTCAAGGACTTCGGTCCGGACCACGTCGGGCAGCGGCTGGACGACGACCTCGGCTCGGTGCTGCGGCTGGACGACGACGGCTCGATACCCGAGTCGAACCCGTTCGTCGACGACCCGGACGCCTCGGACGCGGTGTTCACCTACGGCAACCGGAACCCGCAGGGGCTCACGATCCACCCCGAGACGGGCGCGGTGTGGGAGACGGAGTTCGGCGAGCGCGACGGCGACGAGATAAACGTCCTCGAAGCGGGCGGAAACTACGGCTGGCCCGTCGCGGACAACTCCTGTGCGTACGGCTCCGACGAGCCGGTCGGGGTGTCACACGCCGAGCGCGACGACGTGATCGCCCCGGTGTACGGCTGGCCGTGCGGGAGCGGCGGGTTCCCCCCGAGCGGCGCCGCGTTCTACGACGGCGACGCCGTTCCCGACTGGCAGGGGGACCTGTTCGTCGCCGGGTTGGCGAAGCGCTCCATCGCGCACTTCGCTGTCGACGGTCGGGAGGTGACCCAAAAGGGGACGCTGCTCGCCGACCGGGAGCAGCGCATCCGCGACGTGGCGGTGGGGCCGGTGTCAGGCCATCTCTTCGCGGCGGTCGACGACGACGACGCGCCGATATACCGTATCGCGCCCGCCGAGTGACACCCCCCGAGTTTTAAACGCCCGGCCCGCGACACGGGTTTCAATGACCGGGATTCGGGTGCTGAGTTACAACGTCCGCTACGCGAACCAGGACGACCACCACGACGCGTGGCACGACCGCAGGGACGCCGTCGCGCGGCTCGTCCGGTTCCACCGCCCGGACGTCGCCGCGTTTCAGGAGCCGCTCCCCGACCAGCGTCGCGACCTGCGCGAGCGACTGCCGGACTACGAGTTCGTCGGGCGGGGACGAGAGGGCGGCGGGGCGGGCGAGGGCTGCCCGATTGCGGTCCGGACCGACCGGTGGACCGTGACCGACCACGAGACGTTCTGGCTCTCCGAGACGCCGGAGGAGCCGTCGACCGACTGGGACGCCGCCTACCCGCGGATCGCGACGTGGGCGCACGTGCGAGCGACGGAGGGCGACGCCGAACTCGTCGTCGTCAACACCCACTTCGACCACGTCGGCGCGGCGGCGCGCCGGGCGTCCGCGCGCCTGCTCCGCGAGCGACTGCCGGAGATAGCCGGGGCGGGCACAGACGGGAGCCACCCGGTGGCGCTCGTCGGCGACTTCAACTGCACGCCGGGGTCGGAGCCGCATCGGATTCTGGTCGGCGACGGCCCGGCCGGGGAGCCGGTGGCGGACGACGGCAGTCTGCCGCTCCGCGACGCCGCCGCGGTCGCCGACCTGCGGCACGGCCCCGAGACGAGCCTCACCGACTTCGCCCGCCTGATCGACGGTCGCCGGATCGACCACGCGTTCGTCTCGTCTGGGATTTCCGTCGAGGCGTTCGCGACCCTCGCGGACCGCGACGACCGCGGGCGGTACCCCTCCGACCACCTGCCCATCGTCGCGCGGTTGACCCTGTGAGGGGCTGACCGCCGGCACCGACCGCGACGGGATTTAAAAGGCGACGAGCGCCGTCACGGTTCGTCTGCGTACTTCGCTACCACCGCTTCGTACCCCTCTTTGGCCGCTTCGTACGTCTCACGGAGGTCGTCGATCGGCGTCTCGGAGGCGTCGACGCGGAGGTCGTTGTAGTACGGGTCGTCGTCGGCCGTCTCGGTGTTCGTGACTTGTAGGGCCGCGGACTGTATCTGCAAGTCGGTCCGCTTGTCGCCGCCGGCGTCGTGGCCCGCCGCGAGCGCGGCTATCAGTCGCTCGGCCAGCGGAGCGTCCCCGTGCGCGTCGGACTCGTAGGCGGCCGCCGTGTCCTCGATCACGTCCTCCCCGGTCAGGAGGTTGCCCGCGACGGTGTAGTTCTCCCCGACGACGTGGCCGTACCAGTCGTTACACGCCTCGCCCGAGAACGCGAACGTCCCCTCGGCGTCGACGCCGTGGAGCTGTCGCTGCGACTTCCCCTCGTCGGCATTTAACAGCGCTTCGAGCGCGTCGTCGACCGCGAGCCCGTCGGCGAGGTACGCGATCCCCTTCCGGCCGAGCTCGACGTTGACGAGCGACTGGGTGGCCACCGCGCCGTCGGCCGACGCGAACGGACACAGCGTGCCGACGCCCGGCAGGCGCGTAGTCACCGCGACGCCGTATCGGATCTGGTCGTCGCCGTCGCCGTCGGTGTACCGCTCGCGAACGCAGATGCTGAACGTCACGTGCGCCCTGCGTCACCGACCGCCAAAAGGGTGCGCTCCGGGGGCGGCGTTACCGGTTTTTCGCTGCTCGCGGCGGTGCCGGTTCGCCGGGCACCGGGCGCCCAGGGTATACGTGTTGCGTGTGAACAGGCGACATGTTTATCCCTGTGAATCCCTCTCACATATATAGCCTCGGTTACGGGCGAACGGTGGCCCACAGCGGGTCGCCCTCGACGGCAGCGGCGTTCGCCGGCTTCACAAGCCGTTATTCCGGCACGGAGAGCGACGGCGCTACTCCGCCTGCGGTCCCCGCGGCCGCCGCGCTGCGACGCCGACCCGTCGAGTCTCCGCCCGTCCGAGAGACGTGATACAATGTCAAACCGACCCACGCTCGAACGGCTCAGCGAAGCGTACCGGACGAACGTCCCGGACGACCTGCGAGAGCCTCGCTCGTTCGACTGGTACCTGGACGCGCTGTACGAGGAGCCGCGAATCGCACGAAACGCCCACCAGCGGGTCGCGGATATGTTCGACCACTACGGCACCCGGTACGACGAGGAACACGGCGTCGTCGAGTACGCGCTCGCCGCAGACGACCCGCTCCACGACGGTGAGAACGTCTTTTACGGCCGGGAGGTCCACGAGTCGATCCACGAGTTCGTCAACAAGGTGAAATCGGGCGCCCGCAGACTCGGCCCCGAAAAGCGGATCAAGCTGCTTCTCGGCCCCGTCGGGTCCGGGAAGTCGCACTTCGACTGGCTGGTCCGCCGGTACTTCGAGGCGTACACCCGCGAGGAGGCGGGCCGGATGTACACCTTCCGCTGGGTGGACCTGTGTTCGGTGATCGACGACCAGGACCCCGGCGACGACACGGTGCGCTCGCCGATGAACCAGGACCCGCTCGTCCTCCTGCCACGCTCGCAACGCGAAGACGTGATAGCGGACCTCAACGAGCGGCTCGACGCCCCGTACACCCTCCGAAACGACCAGCATCCGGACCCGGCCTCGGAGTTCTATTTAAACGAGCTGCTCGCGCACTACGACGACGACCTCCAGCGAGTCTTAGAAGACCACGTCGAGGTCGTCCGGCTCGTCGCCGACGAGAACCGCCGAGAGTGCATCGAGACGTTCGAGCCGAAAGACAAGAAAAACCAGGACGAGACCGAACTCACCGGCGACGTCAACTACGCGAAACTCGCCGTCTACGGCGAGTCCGACCCGCGCGCGTTCGACTACGCCGGCGCGTTCTGTAACGCCAATCGCGGGCTGTTCTCCGGCGAGGAGCTGCTCAAACTCCAGCGGGAGTTCCTCTACGACTTCCTGCACGCCTCACAGGAGTCGACGATCAAGCCGAAGAACAACCCGCGGATCGACATCGATCAGGTGATCGTCGGGCGGACGAACATGCCGGAGTACCGCGAGAAGACCGGCGACGAGAAGATGGAGGCGTTCAACGACCGCACCAAGCGGATCGACTACCCCTACGTGTTGGAGTACGAGAGCGAGGCGAACATCTACGAGAAGATGCTCGCGAACGCCGACGTGCCGAACGTCCACGTCGAGCCGCACGCCTTGGAGATGGCCGGCCTCTTCGGCGTGCTCACCCGGCTCGAAGAGCCCACGGACGGGACGGTGAGCCTCCTCGACAAGGCGAAGGTGTACAACGGCGAACTCGAAGACGAGGAGATAGACCGCCGGAAGCTCCGCGAGGACGCCGCCGAGTCGGCCGACATCGGCGAGGGGATGGACGGCATCTCCGCGCGGTTCGTCGGCGACGAGATCGCCGAGGCGATAATGGACGCCACCCACCGAGACCGCAGCTACCTCTCGCCGTTGTCCGTCTTCGACCACTTCGAGGCGAACCTCGGCGGTCACGGGTCCATCGCCGAAGACGACCTCGCCCGGTACGAACGGCTCTTGGAGACGGTCCGCGAGGAGTACCGCGAGCGCGCCATCGAGGACGTGAGACACGCGTTAGCGTACGATGTAGACGAGCTCCGCAGACAGGGCGAAAAGTACATGGACCACGTGATGGCGTACATCGACGACGACACGGTCGCCGACGAGCTCACCGGCCGCGAGACCGAGCCGGACGAGACGTTCCTGCGGGCGGTCGAAGAGCAGCTCGACGTGCCCTCCGACCGGAAGGACGACTTCCGACAGGAGGTCTCGAACTGGGTGTCGCGGCGCGCCCGCGAGGGGCGCGGCTTCGACCCGCGGGAGAACGACCGGCTCCGCCGCGCCCTAGAGCGAAAACTGTGGGAGGACAAAAAGCACAACATCAACTTCTCGGCGCTGGTCTCCGCGACCGACCTCGACGACGAAGAGCGGAGCGCGTGGGTCGACGCCTTGGTCGAGCGCGGCTACTCCGAAGACGGCGCCGCGGAGGTGTTAGAGTACGCGGGCGCAGCGGTCGCTCGCTCGGAGATCGAGGACGGGGAGCGTTGAGATGACCGAACGCGAGCGCGGCGCGGCGTTCGTTCGCGACGCCGACGAGGCCCTGCGAGGGGCGTACGACCCGCCGATGAGCCTCGACGCGTACGTCGACCGGGTGTTGGAGAACCCGACCGCGGCCGCCTCCGGAGCGCGGTACCTCCTCGCGGCGGTGGAGTCGCAGGGGACCCGCGAGGTCCGCGAGCGCGGCGAGCGGCTGGAGCGATACCGGTTCTTCGACGACCCGTACAACGACGGCGAACACGCCGTGTTAGGCAACACCGCGGCGCTCAACGCCTTCGTCGACGACCTCCGTGCGGCCGCCGCGGGCCGCGGCAACGACGAGACGATAGTGTGGATCGACGGGCCGACGGCGACCGGGAAGTCGGAGTTCAAGCGGTGTCTGGTGAACGGGCTCCGCGAGTTCTCGAAGACCGAGGAGGGGCGCCGTTACACCGTCGAGTGGAACGTCACCGGCGCCGGGGCTGGCGTCGGGGGAGCGACGGGCTCCGCGTCGCTCTCGTACGGCACCGGAGGCGACACCGGAGCGTGGTACCGGAGCCCCGTCCAGACGCACCCGCTCTCCGTGTTCCCCGAATCGGTCCGGGAGTCGATCGCCGACGCCGTCGACGCGGACGCGTATCCGATCGCGGCCGACGTCGAGTTGGACCCGTTCAGCCGCGAGGCGTACGACCACCTCGAATCGGTGTACCGCGACGAGGGGCGGCGAGACCTGTTCTCGGCTATCACCGACCGGGATCACCTCCGCGTGACGAGCTACGTCGTCGACGTGGGAACGGGGGTCGGCGTCCTGCACGCGGAAGACGACGGGACGCCGAAAGAGCGGCTCGTCGGCTCGTGGATGGGCGGGATGCTCCGCGAACTCGGCTCGCGGGGACGGAAGAACCCGCAGGCGTTCAGTTACGACGGGGTGCTCTCGCAGGGTAACGGGGTCGCGACCATCGTGGAGGACGCCAGCCAGCACGCCGACCTCCTCCGTCGGCTCCTGAACGTTCCCGACGAGCGGCGGGTGAAACTCGACAAGGGGATCGGGATGGACTTGGACACGCAGCTCATCGTCATCTCGAACCCCGACCTCGACGCCGAACTCGACCGCCACGCCGAGCGAGAGGGGGCCGACCCGCTCAAGGCGTTGAAGCGGCGGCTCACCCGCCACGAGTTCCGGTACCTCACGAACCGGCGGCTGGAGGCGGAACTGCTCCGTCGCGAGGTCGGCGGCGAACACGGCGTCCCGACCGTCGACGGCGTCGAAGAGACGAGCGCCGAAGGGCCCGAACGCGGCGCCGAGACCGACCGCGACCCCGGCGCCGCCGCGCTCACCATCGGCGTCCGCGACGGGAAGGGCGGCGTCACCGACCGTGAGATCGCCCCGCACGCCATCGGGGCGGCGGCCCTGTACGCGGTCGTCACGCGGCTCGACACCGACGACCTCTCGGCGGATATCGGCCTCGTCGAGAAGGCGGACCTGTACGAGTCCGGCGCGATCCGGCGCGGACCCGACGACGAGGAACTCACCGTCGACGACATCGCCTTCGGCGACGGCGACGGGCGGAACGGGCTCCCCGTCACGTACGTCCGCGACGTGATCGCAGAGCTGCTCGGGGCCGACGCCGAGCGCAGCCACCCGGACCTCCCCGTCGAACGGGTGATCACTCCGACTGACGTGCTCGACGCGATGGCCGACGGGCTCGCCGACGCGCCGGTGTTCTCGCGGGCGGAGGTCGCGGAGTTCGAGAACCGGAAGGCGCCGGTCGCCGAGCGCGTTCGCGAGCGCCAGCGGGCGGACGTGATCGACGCGGTGCTGGCCGACGAGACCGTCCCCGAGGCGACGGTGGCCGAGTACGTCGAACACGTGTACGCGTGGGACGCCGACGAGCCGGTCGAGACCGAGCGCGGGCCCGAGGAGCCCGATGCGCTCGTGATGAAGGTGTTCGAGACGGAGACGCTCGGCCGGTTCGACGAGGACGACTACCGCGGCACCGACCCCACGGAGGCGGTCGCGACGTTCCGGCGCGAGCGCGTGATCCGCGCGCTCACCCGGTACGCGTGGCGGAACCGGGGCGACGCGTTCAGCGTCGACGACGTCGAACTCGGCGAGATACCGGAACTGAAGGCGGTGGTGGAGTCGAACGACCTCGCCGACGTGAAACGGCGGTTCCCGGACCTCGACCCCTCCGAGTGGGCCGACCCGCCGGCGGACACCGAGACGGCGCGGGCGAAGGCGGCCACGATCGACCGGCTCGTCGACTGGGGGTACAGCCCCGCCTCCGCCGAGCTGACGAGCCGCGCGGTGATGCGGGACGTCCGCGACGAGTGGCGGAGCCTCGCCGCCGCGGACGACGGGGGTGAGCGGACATGGGACTGACCGACGACCGCGAGCGCTTCCGCGAGGTGGGCGAGAAGCGCCGCGAGGATCTCGCGGAGTTCATCGGCCACGGCGACCTGGGCGGCTCCGACCCCGGGCGAGTCCGGATCCCGGTGAAGATCGTCGACCTCCCCGAGTTCGAGTACGACCGCCGCGAGGCCGGCGGCGTGGGGCAGGCGCAGGGCGGCCAGCCGCAGCCCGGCCAGCCGGTCGAGCCACAGCCCGGCGACGAGGAGGGCGATCCGGGCACGGAGGGCGACGACCACGAGTACTACGAGATGGACCCGGAAGAGTTCGCGCGCGAACTCGACGAGGAGCTGGGACTCGACCTCGAACCGAAGGGGAAACAGGTCGTCGAAGAGGTGGAGGGCGACTTCACGGACACCGCCCGCGCCGGGCCGCGAGGGACGCTCGACGTCGACGAGTTCTTCAAACGCGGGCTGAAGCGACACCTCGCGACCGACTTCGACGGCGACTACGTCCGCGAGGGCCTGTTCGTCGACGGCGCCGGTGTCGACGAGGTGTTCGCGTGGGCGCGCGGGAACGGCGTGCCGGTCTCGCGGGCGTGGATCGCCGACGCGGCGGCGACCGCGGCGGAGGAACACGGCGACCCCGTCGAAGCGCTCTCGCGGTGGCCCGACTTCGACGCACTCGACGCGGCGGTCGAACCCGAACCCGCGACCGCCCGGATCCGGCGCGACGGGCTCGACACCGTCCCGTTCCGGCGGGAGGACGAGCGGTTCCGCCATCCGGAGGTGACGGAGAAGCGCGAGCGCAACGTCGTCGTGGTGAACGTCCGCGACGCGTCGGGGTCGATGCGCGAGACGAAACGCGAACTGGTCGAGCGGGTGTTCACGCCGATGGACTGGTACCTGACGGGGAAGTACGACGCCGCGGAGTTCCGCTACGTCGTCCACGACGCGGAGGCCTGGGAGGTCGACCGCGAGGAGTTCTTCGGGATCCAGTCGGGCGGCGGCACCCGCATCTCCAGCGCCTACGAACTCGTCGAAGAGATTCTATCGGAGTACCCCTACAGCGAGTGGAACCGCTACGTGTTCGCCGCCGGCGACTCCGAGAACGCCGGAAGCGACACCGTCGAGTCGGTGATCCCCTTGATGGAGTCGATAGAGGCCAACCTCCACGCCTACGTGGAGACACAGCCAGGCGGCACCGCGGCGAGCGCGCGCCACGCAGACGAGGTCGAGGAGGCGTTCAGCGACGCCAACGACGTCGCCGTCGCGCGCGTCTCGGACGCCGACGACGTGATCGATGCCATCTACGAGATACTCAGCACCGAGGCCGACCGCGAGACGACGCCCGGCGAGACCGCTCGCACCGACGGGGGTGACCGGCGATGAGAGACGAGCGGATCGAGGCGAAACGCGAGGCCGATACCCTCGACGAGCCCGCGGAGGAGGCTCGCGCGCTCGCAGAGCGGCTGGGGTTAGCGCCGTATCCGGTTCGGTACTGGATCGTCGACCACGACGAGATGAACGAGCTGATAGCCTACGGCGGCTTCCAGCGCCGGTACCCGCACTGGCGGTGGGGGATGAACTACGAGCGGCAGGCGAAGAAGGATCGACACGGGCTCGGAAAGGCGTTCGAGATCGTCAACAACGACGACCCGAGCCACGCGTTCCTCCAGGAGTCGAACTCGCCCGCAGACCAGAAGGCGGTCATCACGCACGTCGAGGCGCACGCGGACTTCTTCGCGAACAACGGGTGGTTCGGGCTGTACGCCGACCGCGGCGAGGACGGGCCGAACGCCGCGGCACGGCTGGAGCGCAACGCGGACCGGATCGCCGCGATCGCCGACCGCCCGGACGTCGACCGCGACGAGGTCGAGCGGCTGATCGACGCCGTCTCGTCGCTCGAAGACACGATCGACCAACACAGCACGGTCGACGCCGCGCGCGCCGTCGACGAGCCGGGCATCGCCGACGACGTGAGCGACGGGGGCGCGGACGCGCTGGCGGCGGCCGAAGCGCAGATCGCCGAACTCGATCTGTCCGAATCCGTGCGTCGCGACGTGTTCGACGACGAGTGGCTCGAAGCCAGGGGGGAGGGCGTCGAACCCGAGACGCCCCGCCCGGACGTGCTCGCGTTCCTGCGCGACCACGGGAAGCGGTACGACCCCGAGAGCGGCAAGGCGGTCGACCGCGAGCCGTGGGAGACGACGGTCATCGACGCGATCCGCGAGGAGGCGTACTACTTCGCGGGACAGAAGCAGACGAAGGTGATGAACGAGGGGTGGGCGACGTACTGGGAGTCGGTGATGATGGGCGGCGAGGGGTTCGCCGGCCCCGACGAGTTCCTCACGTACGCCGACCACATGTCTCGGGTCCTCGGGTCGCCGGGGCTCAACCCCTACAAACTCGGGTTCGAACTGTGGAAACACGTGGAGCTGCGGGCGGCGAGACAGGACGTGATCGACGCGCTGCTCCGCGTCGAGGGCGTGACGCCGGAGAACTTCCACTCGACCGTCGACCTCGACGAGGTCGCGTCGGGGTTAGCGCCGCACCCGGCGATCGCCGGAGCCGGGCCGGAGACGCTCGACGAGTTGGCCGACCTCGCCGCCGACGGCGACCCGCGCGTCGACGCCGAGGCGGTCGACCGAGCGCTCTCGGCCCGAGGCGACGACGGGACGACACCCTCCGGCGCCGGGCCGGACATCGAGCGCTACCCGTGGAAACTGCTCACTCGCGAGGGGCTCGCGGAGCGCCACTACGTCCTCTCCCGGCCGGAACACCGGAGCGCACTCCGGAACGTCTCGCGGGAGACGCTGACCGAGCAGGCGCGGTACATGTTCGACGTCGACCGGTACGCGACGGTCGCGGAGGCGCTCGACGCCGTGGACCGAACCGCCGGCTGGGACCGGATGTTGGAGGTCCGAGAGAGTCACAACGACGTGACGTTCATCGACGCGTTCCTCACCGACGAGTTCGTCCGAGAGCAGAACTACTTCACCTACGAGTACAGTCGGGCGAGCAGCCAGCACCGCGTCGCCAGCGTGGACGCCGCCGACGTGCGCAAAAAGCTCCTCCTGCAGTTCACGAACTTCGGGAAGCCGACCGTCGTCGTCCTCGACGGGAACTTCCGGAATCGGGGTGAACTCCTCTTAGGGCACCGGTACAACGGGGTGGCGCTCGACGAGGCCTCCGCGAAGGCGACCTTACAGCGGGTCTTCGAACTCTGGGGGCGGCCGGTGAACCTCGCGACGATCCGCGTCGAGTACGCGGACGACGCGCTTCGCCGCGCCAAGCGGCGAGGCACCGAACCGGAAGGCGAGAGGGTCGGAGTGCGCTTCCAGTACGACGGCGGCGAGGTGACGGAACACGACCTCGACCCGGAGATCGAAGCCCGGATCGCGGCCGACGACGTCGACTACGACACGAAGCCCGACGACTGGCTGGCGTGAGCGACGGCCGCGCGGTCGGATCCGGTTCCATGACGGGTCGGTCGACGCGGCCGCGTCTACACCCCGACGCCCGCGTCGGCGTCGGGCAGGTCGTACTTGTGTACCGGGATGTCGAGCTCCTCTAGCGCCGCTTCCATGTGCCGGTCCTGCGCGAAGTCGGCGCCGTCCTCCTCGCGGATCCGCTGGGTGGTCGCGAGCACCTCGCCTTTTCGGTCGTCCGGAATCTCGTATTTGTCCGACGAGAGTTCGATGACGAGGCCGTTGTTGTCCTGCGTGTAAATCGAGTGGAACACCCCGCGGTCGAACACGTTGTAGCCTTTTCCGGCCTCGCTCAACGCGGTCATGATCTCCTCGTACTCCTCGGGGTCGACGCTGAAACAGAGGTGGTGGACGGCGCCGGTCCCGGCGCGCTGTCCGCGCGCCGACGGTCGGTCGTCGCTCACGAAGAACGTCAGGATGCGCCCGTCGCCGGTGTCGAAGAACAGGTGCGTCTGTGAGGGGTCGTCGAGGTTCGGCTGACGCAAGACGAGCGGCATGCCGAGCAGGTCGCGGTAGAACGCGATGGTGTCGGCCTCGTTGCTCCCCCAGACGGTGATGTGGTCGGTTCCGGTGGTGTGAAACGGTGCGTCGGGACGCTCCGAGGAGACCGGAGCAGGGATGTCGTCGCTCATACCACCCATACGAGACGAGTACCCTTAAAAACGGAAGTGGCCGGCGAGCAACCGACTGACGCGAGTGTTATCGCGGCGGTTGACGATGCCGACGGAGCAGCCGATTTGCGTGAATCGAACCGCTTAATCCGAGCAGGGCGAACCAGAAGTCATGGAGATGCTCTTACACTCCGGACTCGAACACCCAAACACGCTGTGGATCGCCGTCGCCGGCGTCGTCGCCTTCGCGCTCGGCGTCGTGGTGGCCACGTACGGCTACCGCCTCGCGGCCCCGTTCCGCGACGCTACCGAGGAGTGACTGCTGACGCGGGCGTTGGGCGGCGAGTAGGCGAATCGGCCGGCTACGATCGCTGCCAGACCGGCGGTGCGACCCCGAGCGCTCGGACGACCAGCGGGTAGCCGAACGCGACGGCGAGCACGAGAGCGATCGACAACAACAGCGGGGGCGGCCCGAGGATGCGGTCGACGGCCGCCAACATGGCGAACATCAAGACGAACATCACGCCCCAGTGCGGGGCGAGTTGACGGATCGTTCCGTCTGCCATACCACCTCTAGCGGCCGCGAGAATTATAGTGTGTTGGTCGAAGAGAGGCGGCGATGGGCGAAGCCGAACACTCGTCAGTGCCGGCGGGACAGAAAGAAGCGAACCGAACGCGGTGCGCGTTCAGTACCGCGACGGGAGGAAGGCGGCCGAGAGCAGCAACACGATAGAGAACAGCGTGAGGACGACCACGCGTGTCAGTCCGGAGTTGTACTGCTGGAACTGGTCTATCGCTGCGACCTGCGCCTCGTACCCGTCGATGTCGGACGACATCGTCAGCGTGGAAGCGTCAGGGAAGTTGGCGACGAAGTCCGTCTCGCCGAGGGTCACCATGCTCTCGCGCTGGACCTCGATCGAGTTCGTCTGTGTCGCCTCCCAGACGAGGGTCGCCTGACCCGTGGTGACCTGGTCGACGGTCACGGAGTGTCCGTCGTAGTCGAACGTGTCACCCGTCGCGTACGACTGTTCTTCGGGGGCAGGGAAGTACTCGTCGGCGGGGACGAGGGTCGTCTCGCCGCCCTCGCTGACGACGACGTACTCGCCGTCGTCCCGCGTGACGGTCTCGTTGTCGGCGTTGTCGTCGGCTTCGAGGATCGCCTGTCGGTTGGGAACCTCGACGAGCGTGAACTCGGACGGGTCGTCACCGGCGATCTCAACGCGCCACTCGCGTTCGTCGACGGTGACAGTGGACCCGTTCGCCCACGCCTGTGACTCCTCTACCGTGACCTCTCGTTCGAGCGTCGCGACGATAGATGTCGTGGCGCTACCTCCGTGGCCACCGCCGCCCTCTTCGACTTCGGTGATTTCCGCGACGACGTACTCCGCGCCGTCCACTTCGAACGTGTCACCGGAAGACAGTTCGAGATCGGGGTTCTCGAACGCGACTTCCGGACTCTCAGCCGTCACAGTGAGCACACCGGCCACGCCCGCGACGAGAAGGAAGAGCGTGGCGTACACGGCCACAGCGCGTCGTTGCATAATTCCAGCATGGGTCACCCGGCGTATAACGGTTACTAAGCCGCGCTCCCGAAAGGCGGTGCCGACGGGGGGACGGCTCCCCATCAGCGCGGCGTGGGGGCGCGGTTCCGGTGAGAGGTGGAGAGCGCTCTTCGCGGGTGTGTTTCGCGCGAGGACATGCTGAGTAGAAGAGCGGGCACCCGCGACAAAGAGCGCAGGGTCGGTCACGCCACAGGGATCCGAGTTACCGCAACTAGATCCGACCAGCGAACAACTGCGCCGAGTGTAGTGAAACGATAGCGTACCGAGGGGTCAGTGAAAGGGCGAAATTCGCCCGTCTGGACCCGCCGTCTGCAACAATACTTTAATTACGCAACACCGATCCCGAGTAATGACTGACTCGGACCGGGCGACACCGCCGACCGTCCTTGATAGCAAGCGGGACGCGACCCGATACCAAGTCTTGGTAGAGATCGCTGCCCGACAGCCCGCAGTGAGCCAGACGGAGATCGCCGACGCGATCGGTGTTACCTCACAAGCCGTCAGCGACTACGTTAGAGACCTCGTCGAACACGGATACGTCGAGAAAGAGGGTCGCGGTCGGTACGCGGTGACGAAGGAGGGCGTCGACTGGCTGATCTCCCGGACCGACAGCCTCGAAGCGTACCTCGACCGCGTCAGTTCCGACGTGCTCGGGAGCGTCGAAGTCGACGCGGCCATCGCGATGGCAACCGTTCCCGAGGGAAGCGACGTGGGACTCGTCATGCGCGACGGCGTACTCCACGCAAATCCGGCAGGCGGGACGGCGACCGCCGTGACCGTCACCGCTGCCGAGGCCGGAGAAGCCGTCGGCGTCGCCGACTTCGAGGGCGTCCTCGACTACGAGACCGGGTACGTCACCGTGTTCCCGGTACCGGCGGTGACGGACGGCTCGTCGGTCACCCCCGAGGTACTCACTGCGGCCCGATCGACCGAGAGCCTCCTCGCCGTGGCGGGGACCGAGGCGTACGCGCTCGCGACGCGTGCCGACGAGGACCCAGACATCCGGTTCGGCACCGCCGACGCCGTCGCCGAAGCCGCGGTGCGAGGCCTGGACGTACTGTTGGTGGTGACTGCCGACCAGCTGCCACAACACACCGCGCGGCTCCGCGACGAGAACATCCCGCACGAGGTGCTCGACGCGGGGGACCTCTGAACGGCGACGATGCGAAGTGCGAGCGACTAACGAGAGAGCGTTTTGGCGGAGTCAAACAGCGTTGCAAACGAGCGAACAAAGATCGTGCAGCGTGGCGTGAGATCCGTAGCGTAGGCTAAGCGTAGTCGTCGTTCGAGGAATGTAGAAAGCCAAGGGCCGGATTTGAACCGGCGTTGGGCGGCTCTGCAGGCCGCTGCGTCTGACCAGACTCTGCCACCTTGGCGCGTATCGAACGTACCGCAGTTGAGCGTTTAAGCCTAGCGGTCGCGTGCGTGTGTGGTGTCGTGTACGAGCGACGAGCGCGTCGCTCGTCACCAGAAAAAATCGAGTGGGAGTATGCTCCCGTATGAATGGGCAGGCGGCGAACCGCGGTTCCCAGAGGATCGCTCACTCCAGTACTTCCCGGTACGCTGGTGGGCTTAACTTCCGTGTTCGGAATGGGTACGGGTGTTTCCCCACCGCTCTGGCCGCCTTTACGCCGACTCTCGGATTCGAACCGAGACTCTCCCGCAATCTCGCGGAGAGAGACGCCTGTGTCGGTGGTTCCGATCGTCCGATCGGTCAACCGTGTATATGTGCGATCCAGTTACCGCCTGAACTCATACGAACTGTGGTGTCAGTGCCGTATGACTGTGGCTTCGGTCTGTTAGTGCTCGTGGACTCAACACCTCGTTGCCTCGGTGCGTACATCCCGAGTCTATCGAACTCGTCTTCTACGAGTGACCTCATCGGTACTTCTTTTCCATGTGGGTTTCGAGCTTAGATGCGTTCAGCTCTTACCCCGTGTCGCGTGGCTACCCGGCATTGCGTTCTCACACAACCGGTACACCAGTGGCGACCAAACGTAGTTCCTCTCGTACTATACGTTCGTTCACGTCAAGTACCTTGACACCCCCAATAGATAGCAGCCGACCTGTCTCACGACGGTCTAAACCCAGCTCACGACCTCCTTTAATAGGCGAACAACCTCACCCTTGCCCGCTTCTGCACGGGCAGGATGGAGGGAACCGACATCGAGGTAGCAAGCCACCCGGTCGATATGTGCTCTTGCGGGTGACGACTCTGTTATCCCTAAGGTAGCTTTTCTGTCATCTACGGGCCCCATTCCGGAGCCTCGTAGGTTCGCTAGACCACGCTTTCGCGTCAGCGTCACTCGTTGGGAATGACACTGTCAGACCATCTTGTGCTCTTGCGCTCTTCGCCGGATTCCCGACCCGGCTGAGATGATCTTCGGGCGCGCTCGATATCTTTTCGAGCGCGTACCGCCCCAGTCAAACTGCCCGGCTACCGGTGTACTCCTCCCGGAGTGAGAGTCGCAGTCACCGACGGGTAGTATTTCAATGCTGTCTCGGTGGCCCGCTAGCGCGGGTACCTGTGTAACGACTCCTACCTATGCTGCACATCGGCGACCACGTCTCAGCGACAGCCTGCAGTAAAGCTCTATAGGGTCTTCGCTTCCCCTTGGGGGTCTCCAGACTCCGCACTGGAACGTACAGTTCACCGGGTCCAACGTTGGGACAGTGGCGCTCTCGTTTATCCATTCATGCAAGCCGCTACTGAAGCGGCAAGGTACTACGCTACCTTAAGAGGGTCATAGTTACCCCCGCCGTTGACGGGTCCTTCGTCCTCTTGTACGAGGTGTTCAGATACCCGCACTGGGCAGGATTCAGTGACCGTACGAGTCCTTGCGGATTTGCGGTCACCTGTGTTGTTATTAGACAGTCGGAGCGCCCGAGTCACTGCGACCTGCTCCGTAGAGAGCAGGCATCCCTTCTTCCGAAGGTACGGGACTAACTTGCCGAATTCCCTAACGTCGGTTCTCCCGACAGGCCTTGGCTTGCGCTGCCAGAGCACCTGTGTCGGATCTCGGTACGGACATCGTGCTTGTCTTTTCACGGGCCCTATGTACGGCTGACTTGCGCTATCTCGCGTTTCGCTCGCTTCGTGCCGTGACGGCTTCCACGAGTTTCCACGATTTGACCGGGCGAAGGCCCGGCTCAGCGTTCCACACGGCGTCGACGTTTACTGCACGATGGCACTGGAATATTAACCAGTTTCCCGTTGATGCAGTCGAATTACGGTGCATCTTAGGACCGGCTGACCCTCGGCTGAGTGGCAGTGCCGAGGAACCCTTGCTCATCAGGCCGTCGAGGTTCTCACCCGACTATCGCTGCTACTGTGACCAGGATTGTCGTTTCTGAACGGTCCACGCGAGCTCTCGCCCGAGCTTCCATCCGAACAGAACGCCAACCTACGCGGTTGCCCCTGTCAAGGGCACGGCCAGGTCTCGGTGGTAGATTTGAGCCCCGATCATTTTGGGCGCCTCAAACCTCGGCCGGTAAGCTGTTACGCTTTTCTTAGAGGGTAGCTGCTTCTAAGCTCACCTCCCGGCTGTTTAGGGCTTGAGACCACCTTCGAATCGCACTTAATCTACACTTTGGGACCTTAACCCGGCTCTGGGTTGTTCCCCTCACGGTACACAGGCTTACCCCGCATACCGGACTCCCTTCGTCTACAGCGCCTGCGGGTTTGGAGTTCGACAGGATGGCCGACTCCTCTCGGAGGCGGGTCATCCAATCGGTAGCTCTACCCCGCGGGCTACCTCGGAAGAGGTCATGCTTCGACATGTTTCGGTTGGAACCAGCTGTTGCCAGGCTCGATGGGCCTTTCACCCCTATGCGCAGATCACGAGAGGATATTGTAGAATACCAACTCTAACGGGCCTCCACGTGGCTTTCGCCACGCTTCACCCTGCCTGCGTATAGATCGCCTGGTTTCGGGTCGCACCCAATTGACTCCCCGCGCTTGAACACGGTGGCCCTCACACATAGTGTTGCGGCCGTATCGGTTTCCCTGCGCCTTCCCCGGTTCACGGGTTAGACTCGCCAATCAAGTGCACTCCCTGGGTCGTTTTTCAAAACGCACGACACGACGCCGGCTCGATTCTTTTCCTACTAGAGAATCGCTTCTCGGTCGTTTCAAGAATCGCCTTGTACGCCCTGTCGCTCGATCGCCAACTGATTTCAGGCCCTATTGCACCGCCCTTCTCGGGGTGCTTTTCAGCGTTCGCTCACGCTACTTGTTCGCTATCGGTCTCGAGGAGTGTTTAGCCTTCTCAGGGGATGCCTGAGTTGTTCACAGAGGATATCCGACCCCTGCTACTCTGGTATTGACGCCTTCTGTACTGTCTCATCTTACGGGGTTGTCACCCTGTTTCACGCTCCGTTCCAGGAGACTTCAGATGAAATGTCGAGAATTGATTGTCAACCCGAACACCACATTGGTCCGAAGACCTTCGGTTTGGGCTGTGTCGCTTTTACTCGCGGTTACTGACGACATCGCGGTTGCGTTCTTTTCCTTCCCTTACTGAGATGTTTCAATTCAGGGAGTTCCCTATTGCGCGTGGCAATTGTAAACGGATTCCGATTCGGATATCTCGTGTTCTTTCCCTCCATGCGGGTCCCACGAGCTTTTCGCAGCTTGGCACGTCCTTCATCGGCTCTCGAGCCGAGCCATTCACCAGCTGGCACAGTAGCCAGTAGTGTGTCAGTCAACTCTCCAAAAGAGAGTACTGACGGTGTCAAGTGACTAGATGTCACCCGACTGTATATGGTTCACTGACGTTCCACGAACTCGTATGAGTTCAGTGGACGTCTGGATCGCACGTATACACGGTCGTCATCGGATCACGTCCAGGCATGGAGCGTGTCCGTCGAACCCTTCCCATCCGCGGTTTCCCGAGATGGTGCATCGGTCGTCGTCTACTCAATCCGAGTCGCGTCTCCCACTTAAGGGGACGGTTTCGGACTGAGGCTGACATGGACTCACTGGGATTCGAACCCAGGGCATCCTCCTTGCAAAGGAGGCACTCTACCGCTGAGCTATGAGCCCACCTTCCCGTGTGGGAAGGAAGGTGTGAACCGTGATAGTTCGTCGGTGTCCAGGGCGGTGGGTGGACGGACGGATAGACCGTGCATGAGTAGTGACCGTTCTGGTGAACGGTCGTAAGGTGAGCTCCCTGGGATGGGAGTCTCGGGTCGGTGGAGGTGATCCAGCCGCAGATTCCCCTACGGCTACCTTGTTACGACTTAAGCCCCCTTGCGAAGCCCAGATTCGACTCGTGTAACGAGCCTCATCCGGACCTCACTCGGGTGCTTTGACGGGCGGTGTGTGCAAGGAGCAGGGACGTATTCACCGCGCGCTTGTGACACGCGATTACTACCGAATCCAGCTTCATGTGGGCGAGTTGCAGCCCACAATCCGAACTACGATCGAGTTTCTGAGATTACCGTCTCCTTTCGGAGTAGGAACCCTTTGTCTCGACCATTGTAGCCCGCGTGTTGCCCAGCACATTCGGGGCATACTGACCTACCGTTGCCCGTTCCTTCCTCCGTGTTGGCCACGGCGGTCTCCCTACTGTCCCCAGCCACTTCGCAGTGCTGCTGGCAAGTAAGGATGCGGGTCTCGCTCGTTGCCTGACTTAACAGGACGCCTCACGGTACGAGCTGACGGCGGCCATGCACCTCCTCTCTGAAACTCGGATAAGGTCATCAACCTGATCGTCATTATTACAGTCGATGCTGGTGAGATGTCCGGCGTTGAGTCCAATTAAACCGCAGGCTCCTCCGGTTGTAGTGCTCCCCCGCCAATTCCTTTAAGTTTCATCCTTGCGGACGTACTTCCCAGGCGGTCTGTTTAGCGGCTTCCCTACGGCACAGCACCCGCTCGTAGCGGGAGCCACACCTAACAGACATTGTTTACGGCCAGGACTACCCGGGTATCTAATCCGGTTCGAGACCCTGGCTTTCGTCCCTCACTGTCGGATCCGTCCTCGCGACGTGCTTTCGCCATCGGCGGTCCGTCCAGGATTACGGGATTTCACTCCTACCCCGGACGTACCCGTCGCGCCTTCCGGTCCCAAGCCACGCAGTTTCTACCGGACGCCCACCCGTTGAGCGGGTGGATTTTCCGATAGACTTGCGCGGCCAGCTACGGACGCTTTAGGCCCAATAAGATCGGCCATCACTCGGGCTGCCGGTATTACCGCGGCGGCTGGCACCGGTCTTGCCCAGCCCTTATTCGTACACCTCCCTACGGTGTACAAAAGCGCAGGCTCTATGCCTGCGCACTTGGGATTCCCTTATCGCACTGGCGTGCAGTGTAAAGGTTTCGCGCCTGCTGCGCCCCGTAGGGCCCGGAATCTTGTCTCAGATTCCGTCTCCGGGTTCTCACTCTCATGACCCGTACCGATTATTGGCACGGTGGGCCGTTACCCCACCGTCTACCTAATCGGCCGCAGCCACATCCTTCGGCGCCGGAGCGTTTGGCACAATCCTCATTCCAGGTGGATTGTGGTATGCACTATTAGCCTCAGTTTCCCGAGGGTATTGTGCTCCGAAGGGTAGTTTGGCCACGTGTTACTGAGCTATTCGCCACGAGTATGAACTCGTACGACTAGCATGGCTAAATCGAATCCCAATAGCAATGGCCTCCGGCAGGATCAACCGGAATGTATAACCTCTGTACCTGATTCCCGGTACAGAGGGGTGTTGGCGGGTTTTGACTTGCGATAAGTCAAAACACCATTGCATGGTCTATGTGGTGTCCGGTTCACCCAGCGACCTGGATGACACCGAACTACCACGGCTCACATCAGATTTCCGCTTACGCCGGAGCGCAGGGGGCGAAATCCTCATCTTCGCGGACTTGATTGTTTCTTTCGACGGGTCATAAACCCATCGAAGCGTTCCAAGTCCAGCGAAACCGGGCCGAGTTGAACGGCCCGAGTTCGCAGGTGCGTTCTTCGCATTAGTCACGATGGCCGGGTTGTATTTAACCCCGTCGAACTATCGGCGCTACGTCATGCGGTTTCATGCCGAGGAAGTGTGAACGGCCGAATAGCTCCGCGGCAGGGGCAGCGAAAAAACAGTCGGAACTCGAGGCTACTCGTCGTCGATGTACTCGATCCCTTGCTTCGAGACGTTCGCCTTCGTAATGTCGTCAAGGTCGTTAAGCCAGAAGTCGTCGTCGGCCTCGTCAACCTTGGGAGCGCTATCTTTCCAAGCCCACCCCTCGTACTCGTGGACCTTCTGGGTGCCCTTCTCGCGGAGCCGGAGCGTGACACGCTCCGCCTCGTCCTCGGAGGGGGCCGGTTCGAGGGTGCGGGCGGCCTTGAGCGCAGCCTGCCGAGGCATGTTCCCGGAGAACTCGCTCGATTCCGATCCGTCTTCGTCTCGAAGGGCAAAGTTTCGCTTACCGTCTTCACGTACCATGGTTTATCCTCCATGCGAAACCAACACACAGCCTGTAATAAATATATCGACCAAATGAAAGATATCCTGCAAAAGTTTTATATATTAACTCCGTACGGGCTAGCGATTTGGGAGGCACGTCGAGCCGACCACGCAGTTTTCAGCGAGACTCGGCGGCGCCGCCGCGTCGAATCGCAGGTGAATCTGTCGTCGCCGGCACCCGAGACGAGCCCAGAGAGCGCAGACCCGAATCGGGGAAACAACACTTATGTGTCTACTATGGCGAAGTCCGACCAGTACAACCGCGATGGTCCGTAAAAAGAAGCTCAGCCCCAGTGGCGCCAAGGACGACGAGGGGGAGTACCACAACGTCCACGTGAACCTCCACGAAGACGAACTCGCTGTCGCTGGGATGGAAATCGGCGACGAAGTCTTCGTCCGAGTCCGGGATGGAAAGATAATCATCCAGAAGGCCGACGCGAGCCCCGAGGATCTCGAACACGATTTCTAAGCCGCCGTATTTCGACGATAGACCCGTATCGAAGGCAGAGCGCGGAGCCGAGGCCAGCGGCGTCGCTACCGCTCCCTGCGATAGCGGTCGGCGGATTGATGCCCGTCCGCGACGAGAGCGGAAACGATGGGCGCGTACGATCTGTTGAAGCCGGCGTTGTTCAGACTGCCGCCGGAGACGGCACACGGACTAACGCATCGGCTGATGCGGACGGCACAGGCGACGCCGGTGACCGACCTGCTCCGCGACCGTTTCGTCGTGGACGACCCTCGGCTCCGCGTCGAGGCGTTTCAAAACGAGTTCCCGAATCCCGTCGGCGTCGCGGCCGGCTTCGACAAGAACGCGGAGATTCCCCGCGCGCTCGCCGCGCTAGGGTTCGGCCACGTCGAGGTCGGCGGCGTCACCGCCGAGCGACAGCCGGGGAACCCGCGGCCGCGACTGTTCCGACTACGCGAGGACGAGGCACTGATAAACCGGATGGGGTTCAACAACGAGGGCGCCGACCGGGTGGGCAAGCGACTCGACCGGGAGCCGCTTCCCGAGGTTCCGGTCGGAATCAACATCGGGAAGTCGAAGTCGACGCCCCTGGCAGACGCCGCGGACGACTATCAGTACACCTACGAGCGCGTCGCCGAGGCGGGCGACTACTTCGTCGTCAACGTATCCAGCCCGAACACACCCGGACTCCGCGAGCTACAGGACCGTGCGGCCTTAGAGGAGATACTCGACGCGCTCGCGACCGCCGGCGCCGACCCGCTCTTGGTGAAGCTCTCTCCTGACCTCCCGGAGCCGGCAGTCGAGGACGCGCTTGGCGTCGTCGACGATCTCGGCCTCGACGGCGTCATCGCGACCAACACGACGACGACGCGACCGAACGCGCTGCAGAGCCCCCAACAGGCGGAACGCGGCGGCCTCTCGGGCAAGCCGATAGCGTCGATGGCCACGGAGCGAGTTCGATTCGTCGCGGAGCGTACGGACGTACCGGTAATCGGCGTCGGCGGCGTTTCCGACGCAAAAAGCGCCTACGAGAAGATACGGGCCGGGGCCTCCGTCGTCCAGCTGTACACGGCCCTCGTCTACGAGGGTCCCGCCCTCGCGCGCGAGATCAACGAAGGGGTCCTCGACCTCCTCGAACGGGACGGCTTCGACTCGGTGCAAGACGCGGTCGGCGCGGACCTGTAGCCTTACGCCTCGCTGCGGACGATGACGACCACGTCGGACGCCTCTAACAGTTCGCCGTCGCCCTGGTACTGTCGCTCCTCGTCGACTTCGAACTCCTCGTCGGTGAGGGTGAGATCCGCGACGTGGAGCTCGTCGCCGTCGATCTCGTAGGCGTCCTGAGCGAGCGCCGCCTCGATGTCGCCGACCTGGTCGCCGTACTTCGGGCCGACCGTTGCGTAATTGAGGTCGATCCCGGTGACGACCGTCTCGACCGGAGCGTCTTCGTCGGGGTGAACGGTGAGATCGGCGACGTGCATCACGCCGGTGATGTCGGCTTCGAAGCCGCGAACGTCGGCGTACACCTCGACGGCGTCGAGTTCGGCGTTCAGCGGCAGTTGATTCTCGCTCTTGTACTTCCGGAGGACCCCGACGACGGACGTGGCGGCGGCACCGGCCTCGTGGTCCGCCTCCAACCCCAGAGGCTCGGGCCAATCGGTCAGGTGGATCGAATCGCTCACGTCGCCGGCGTACATGTCGTTCCAGAGCTCTTCGGTCACGTGCGCGAGCAGGGGCGCGAACAGCTTCAGGAAGCGGCGGTGGGCCGTTCGAAGGGTGTACGCCGCGGCGTCGTCGTCGCGCTGCTTGACGATTTCGAGGTAGTCGTCACAGAACGTGTTCCAGAAGAAGCTCCGGAGTTCGTCGCGGGCCTTCGAGAACGCCCGGTCCTCGAACAACGCCGTGAGCCGCTCGACTCGGTCGTCGAGTTCGGCGAGGAGCCAGCGGTCGAGTTCGCGCAGTTCGTCGTCGGCCGGGGGGTCGGGATACGGCTCCGGGGCCAGCGACTCGACGAGCTTCGAGGCGTTCCACAGTTTCCGAATCAGCTTCTCGCCCGCGCGGAGGTCCTTCTCTTTGAACGGGAAGTCGTCGCCGACGGCGGTGCCGGCCGCCCAGTAGCGGGTGGCGTCGACCGGATACTCGTCGAGCACCGTCTCCGGTTCGACGACGTTGCCGACGGACTTGGACATCTTCTCCCGGTTCTCGTCGAGGACGTGGCCGTTGATCATCGTCTCCTCGAACGGGACCTCGCCGGTGTGCTCGTAACACTTCACCAGCGTGTGGAACAGCCAGAAGCTGATGATGTCGTGACCCTGCGGCCGGAGGTCGAACTGGTACAGCTCCGGGTGCTCCATGGTGAACGCCTCGGCCTCCTCGTCCCAGTCCCAGCCGGCGTTTATCAGCGGCGTCAGACTGGACGTGGCCCACGTGTCGAGCACGTCGTTTTCGGGTTCGAACGCGTCGTGCCCACACTCGGGACACGCGTCGACCGGCGGGTCGTCCGAGAGGGGATCGACAGGCAGGTCGGCCTTCTCGGCGACGACGACCTCACCGCAGTCGTCGCAGTACCAGACCGGGAAGGGGATGCCCGAAGAGCGCTGTCGCGAGATGAGCCAGTCCCACTGGAGCCCCTCGACCCAGTGTTCGTACCGGCTGAACATCTTCTCCGGCGACCACTCCATCTCGCGGCCGATCTCCAGGTACTCGTCGGTCTTGTCGAGCATCTCGACGTACCACTGCTCGGTGACGAGGAACTCGACGCTGGTCCCGCACCGCTCGTGGACGTTGACCGAGTGCGTGATAGCGCGGCGGTCCAACAGCGCGCCCGCCTCGTCGAGGTCCTCGACGATGGCCTCGCCGGCCGCCGAAGAGTGCAGCCCCGCGTACTCCTCGGCGACGTCGGTCATGTGACCGGACTCGTCGATGGCGACCCGGAGGTCTAGGTCGTGGACCTGGTACCACTCGATGTCGTTCTGGTCTCCGAACGTACAGCACATCACGATGCCGGAGCCGGTCTCCATGTCGACGCGCTCGTCGGCGATGATGGGGACCTCGTGGCCGAACAGCGGGACCTCGGCGGACTCGCCGACGAGGTCCTGGTTCGTCTCGTCGTCCGGGTGGACGAAGACGGCGACGCAGGCCGGCAGCAGTTCGGGGCGGGTCGTCGAGATGACGAACTCGTCGTCTGCTCCGGCGACCGGGAACTCGATGTCGTGGAAGTGGCTGTCCTGCTCGTCGTCTTCGGTCTCGACCTGCGAGATAGCGGTCTCGCACTCGGGACACCAGATCGCGGGCGCTTTCTCGCGGTACTCGCGGCCCTGGTCGTATAAATCGACGAACGACAGCTGCGAGACGCGCTGGACGCGCGGCTCGATGGTCTGGTAGGTGTGGTCCCAGTCGACGGAGACGCCGAGCGACTGCACGTTCTCGGTGAACTGCGACTCGTACTGCGTACAGACCTCCCGGCACTTCGCCTGGAACTCTCGGCGCTCGAAGTCCTGATGGCGGATGTCGAGTTCGTCCTCGGTGAGCCGCTCGGAGGCGATGCCGTTGTCGTCGTAGCCGAACGGGAAGAACGTCTCGCCGCCGTGCATTCGCTCGAACCGGGCGACGAAGTCTTGCAGGGTAAAGCCGTACAAGTGGCCCATGTGGAGGCTCCCCGATACCGTCGGCGGCGGGGTGTCGATAGAGAAGACCGTGTTCGGATCCACCGGGTCGTCGTCGGGATAGGCGTACGTCTCCTCGTCGACCCACCGCTGCTGCCACCGAGGCTCAACGGTTTCCGGGTCGTACTCACCACTGGGCATTTCACGCTCACGTTCCGCCGGTTCCCCCTTAACGGCCTCGGTTGTGTGGGCCGGAGGGACGCGGTCGGCGCGGCGAGGCGGTGAGGCGGTGAGAAGTGAGGGTGTGACGAGAGGTAGTGCGGTTGGGGCGACGCCGGTCAGACCGTCTCGTCGAGGTCGTGTTCGGCGGCCATCTTCGACGCCTCGGCGGCGAACCGCTCGACCTCCTCGGTCGGGCTCTCGCCGAGCGCGCTCTCGTCGACCTCGCGGCCGGCGGTGACGCCGCCGCCCGTGACGAGCCGCTGTTCGGCCAGCTCCTTCGTGTGCATCCGCTCGCCGTCCGTCGTGGCGTACGTGAGCCGCACGAGCCCCTTCGAGTCGAACTGCCGGTCGACGAGCCAGACCGTGGTCATACGCGGGCATGGGTCCCTGCGGCGCTTAAAAAGGACGGTCGCGGCGAGCGAACCGCAACGCGGCGTGGTTCGGCCCTCGAGATCGCGGGCGGCGCCGTCAGCGCTTTGTACCGCCTCGTCGAACCGAGAGATATGCGAGTGAAGTTCGATCGCGACACCTGCGTCGGGATGTACCAATGTGTCGCCGAGTGGGACGCCTTCGAGAAGAACCTGAACGACGGGAAAGCGGACTTACGCGACAGCGAAGCGGAGAGCGAGGGCGTGTTCGTCGTCGACGTGCCCGACGGCGAGGAGTTCGACGCGAAGTTCGCGGCGCGGGTCTGCCCGGTCGACGCCATCGAGGTGTACGACGACGACGGCGAGCAGGTCGTCTGAGCCGACTTATAACCGCTCGGCCAGGTCCTCGGCGAAGTACGTGATGATGAGGTCCGCGCCCGCCCGCTTGAGCGACAGCAGCGACTCGTGTGCGGTCGCTTCGAGGTCGAGCCACCCCTTCTCCGCGGCCGCGTGGAGCATCGCGTACTCGCCGGAGACGTTGTACGCGGCGACCGGGTGGTCGAACTCGGCCCGGAGGTCGGCGACGATGTCGAGGTAGGGGAGTCCGGGCTTTACCATCAACACGTCCGCGCCCTCCTCGGCGTCGATTCGCGCCTCGCGGAGCGCCTCGCGGCGGTTGGCGGGGTCCATCTGGTAGTGGCGGCGGTCGCCGAACGCGGGCGCGCCGTCGGCGGCGTCGCGGAACGGGCCGTAGAAGGCCGACTCGTACTTGGCGGCGTAGCTCATGAGCGCCACGTCCTCGTGGCCCGCCTCGTCGAGCGCCTCGCGGATCGCCCGCACCTGCCCGTCCGTCATCGCGGAGGGCGCGACCATGTCCGCGCCCGCGTCGGCCTGTGAGACCGCGGTCGCCGCGAGCAGTTCCAGCGTCGCGTCGTTCTCGACGGTGAGCGTCGGGTCGGTCTCGGCGTCGTCCTCGATCACCCCGCAGTGGCCGTGGTCCGTGTACTCACAGAGGCAGACGTCGCCGATCACGTACGCGTCTGTCTCGGCGGTGATCGCCCGGATGGCGCGCTGGACGACCCCGTCGTCGGCGTACGCGCGGCTCCCCTCGGGGTCTTTCGAGTCGGGAATTCCGAAGAGGATGACGGCTTCGACGCCCGTCTCGCGGATCGCCTCGACGCGGTCGACGGCCTCGTCCACGGGGACGCGCTCGTGGCCGGGCATCGTCTCGATGGGGACGCGCTCGTCGGTCGTCGCGTCGACGAAGACGGGCGCGACGAGGTCCGCGGCCGAAAGCGAGGTCTCGCTCACGAGCGGCCGGACGCCGTCGGTTCTGAGCCGCCGCGGCCGGTCGGTTGGGTGCATACACACGCGTTGGCTCCGAGCCGTCTTTTATGATCCGTCCGCGGCGGACCGACCGATAGCGAGCGGCGAAAGGCGGGGAGGAAGGGCCGACGGCGCGTTTTGGACGCCGGCTACTCCGACGACTCGATGTCGATCTTATCGCGGAGCGACGCGAGCGTGTCGGACTCCGCGAGTTCCTCTACGCGCGCCTTGAAGTGTTCCTCACAGAGGCCGACGACTACGCCGCTCTGCTCGGCCTCGTACGTGGCCTCCAGGTCGCAGTAGTGACACCGCATACCTGCAGCTCTGTCGGGGCCGGGCTTAACCTTGTTTGTCGATCGGGAACGTCCCCGAATCGAGGCCGTCAGCGGGCCTCGGCGTCGGAAGAGGCGGGTTTCGGGAGCCGCTCGCGGACCGGGGCGAACGCCTCGGCCGTCAGCCCCGCCTCGGCGAGCGTGCGTTCGTGCGCGTCCGTCCCGCCCGTCAGGAGGAGGTCGCTCTCGGCGGCAACACGTTCGACGCGCGCGTCGTCGACCGCGCGCCCGTACGGGTAGAACCGCTCTATCGCGTCGAGTGTGCGAGCCACGTCGAGCGCGTCGTCGACCGCCTCGTAGCGGAACGGGTGCGCGAGACCGACCAGCGCGCAGGAGTCGCGGAGGAGTTCGACCCCCCGTTCGAGAGCCGTCACCTCGCGCGCGACGTAGCAGGGGCCGTCGTTGCCGATCAGCTCGTCGAAGGCGCCGGCGTAGTCGTAGGGGGCCGACGACTCGGCGATGGCGCGAGCGATGTGCGGTCGCCCGAGGCCGGGGCGCGGTTCGACTCCGAGCTCCACGCCGAGTCGGTCCTCCACGCGGTCGAGGATGGCCGCACCGCGGCGCTGGCGGTCAGTTTGGAGGCGCTCGATCTCAGCGTCGAGCGCGTCGGTGTGTTCGACCCCGTACCCGAGGAGGTCGAGGCGTTCGAAGCCGGCGTCGACGCGGAGTTCGATACCGCGCACGACGCTGACCCCGTCGCGCTCGACGACCGGGGCGTCGAGCGCCGGGTGAACGCGGTCGTGGTCCGTGATCGCGACCCAGTCGAGGCCGGCGTCGCGGGCGACGTCGACGAGTTCGTCGGCCGTCATCGTCCCGTCGGACACCGTCGTGTGCGCGTGGAGGTCGGCGACGATCCGGTCCGTGTCCATGCCGGTCGTTCGGCGACCCGCCACTAAGCGTCGGCGGTCGGGACTGCCGGCACGTGGAATATAAGGCAATTTAAGGAGATTCCTCGGACTAAGGTTGTGCATGGACAATCATTAAGAACCATCGGCGATTTGGAGTAGTTGATGCGCTTGAATGGCGTCGACGACCGGATCGAACGGCACCAATATCCGACGACCTCGGAAGAACTGATCGCGGCCCACGGAAACGCGACCGTAGAGCTCGCAGACGGCTCCGAGCGTCTCGGAGACGTGCTGGAGCGATTCGGCGACCAGACGTTCGACAACGCGGACGACGTGTTCACCACGCTCCGCGCTGGCGTCTGCCACCGTGGCGTCGGTCGGCGGTTCTACTCGGACCGCGACCCGACGACCGGCACGGACGACGGCCCGACGCCGGTGTCGTTCTGAGAGGCCGCAGAAACCACACTCCGTTTTTTCACACGCTCGCTCCGAGAGCGACGCGGCCCTCGGTCGAGAGCGGACGTACGATGGAGCGGCCGTCTCAGACCCACTCGATCGCGTCCGACAGGTCGAGCGGCACTGCTCCCTTCTGGTAGCCTTCGACGTGACCGTCCGGGCGCGCGCGAAGGACGACAGCGGGCTTGTGTCGGACCTGCGGTTGCGCGTCGCGCACGACCGCCCAGTCGTCGGCGGGGAACGACGTGCAGTCGACGAAGAGGGTGACTCCCCCGCCGTGTGCCTCTAACTGGCCGCTCGTCTTCGTCTCGGCGGTGTCGCGGACCGCCGCGACGGGGTCGCTCGCGGCGCGCCCGGAGACCGGCTGCGGGCGCGTCACCTCGACGAGCCACGCGGATCCGGTGTTCGGGTCCGTGGCTCGGAAGTCGAGCGAGTGGCCGGTCGTCACCTCGATCTCGGGCGTGATCGCGTAGCCGGCGTCGGTGAGGATGCGGGCCGCGGTGAACTCCGCGATGGCGGCGTTCATCCGGACCAGGTCCATCGACGCCGAGGTCCCGAGCTTCCCGGCCATCGTCTCGCGCTCGTCGTCGAGGGTGCCGGACCTGAGCGTCTCCTCGACGAACCCGGTCCCCTCCGCGCGGGTAGCCTCGGGGAAGCCGGCGGCGTGGTCCCGGAAGAACGCCCGCGTCGTCTCGGCCCCGTCCTTCGAACAGAACACGGGGAGGAAGAACCACGAGACGTGCGGGTAGGCGGCGAGCCACGGCTCGTCGTCGTGGAGGCCGGCGAGGAGCTCCCGTTGCCCCCACCGGGAAACCGGATACGGCACTTCGTCGAAGCCGTACTTGTCCGTCCGCCAGAGTTCGCTCGGCGTCTCCGTGTTTCCGATCCAGTAGCCGACCGGCCCCGGCGTGGCCGCCGGCGGGGGGTCGTCGTCGCTGTCGGTCCAACAGAACAGCGCGAACGAGCCGTCGTCCATGTCGAATCGCCGGGCCTCGTAGCCGGGCGGCGGCGAGAACCACGGGTCGCTCGCGGTCGCCCCGAGGTTGTCGTCGAGGGGACGCTTGAGCTGTGAGCGGACGCGGTCGGCGCTCCACCGGCCGGGAGCGCGTCTGAATCGAAGCGGTTGTGCCACATCGAAGCTATCGCACGGCGCGATTAATCGGTTCCGGTGGGGCCAACGCTGCCCCACCGCGAAATGTCGGCGACACATATATTACTGACAGTTCCAAAGGGAGAGTGTACCATGTCAATGGGTGCCTATGACGAGGCCGAACACGAGCGTCGTGAGAAGAAGACCAGCGAAGTCGACGCCGATTTCGACGCCGAGCGGCCGGAGTACTCCGGATCGCTCACGTACGATTCCGGCGACTCCACGGAGGCACTCCTCGACAAGTTCCAAGAACTGCAAGGCGAGTGAGCCGGCGGTTCGGTCCCCGCTATTTTCCGGTCTGACGGAGCCAGACTCCGAGAGAGCCATCGCCGAGTCACACCGCCGGGGTCACGACAGGATGATCGCCGCGGAGCAGACGAGCGCGACGGCGAGGACGTGACCGACGACCGCGCCGAGCAGGACCGGCTCTGCGAGCAGGAAGGGGACGAGCGCCAACTGGAGCGTCGAGAAGGCGACATTTTCCGCGTCGAGTCGGCGCGCTCGGGCGGTGGCCTCCGGCGGGAGGTCGACGTGCACCGCGCGCCACAGCGCGACGACCGCGCTCCACCAAGAGGTCCCGATCCGATAGGTGAGGTCCCAGAGGATCAAAAGCGTGAGGTAGACGACCGGAAGCGGCGGGTCGGCGCCGAACAGGCGTTCGATCAGGGCGCCGTCCCACGCGATCATGTACGTGACAAGCGCGATGAACGCGAGCACCCCGAGGACGATCTCGATGCTCGACCCGAACAGGAGGCGCTTGTGTGAGGCCGGCGTCGGGAGTCGCCGGTTGATCGCGCCGAGACGGTGCATCTCCACGCTTCCGACGGCCGCCACGACGACGGCGACGGTCCCGGCGAGGACGGCGCTCCAGAGCTCGTAGTACCAGCCGAGCGCCAGCACGCCGACCTCGAAGAGGAGGAACTGGATCGCGACCGCGAGCGTCCGGGAGAGGTTTAAACCGGGGATGCCGCCGACGAGGCTCTCGTACACCCACGTCTCGCCGTAGTTTCGGCTCACGACTGCTTCCCCGCGGGCGTTTCGTCGCCGGACCCGGCGGGCGAGCCGTCCCCCGTTCGCGGCGTCTGGGCGGCGTCAGTCCGTCGTTCCGGGTGTTTCAACTCGTCTATCGCCCGCGCGACGGCGACCTCGAACGGCGTCTGGTCGACCGAAACGTGGTCGTGAATCCGGTCGTCTTCGACGATCACGGTGTTCCGGAGCCCCTCCACGAGCGACCGGGCGAGGTACGGGTTCACGTCGGTGACGAGCCGGAGCCACTTCGCCGACAGTTCCGGGCTCAACACGGGGACGCGAACGATACGCAGCGTGTGCCCGAGTTGGTGCCGGGTCCGCCGGAGGATCTCCGCGTACGTCAACACGTTCGGGCCGCCGATCTCGAAGGTGTCGCCGGCGGTCGCCGGGGCGTCGAGCGTCCCGACGAGGTACTCGACCACGTCGTCGATCGCGATCGGCTGACAGAGGGTGTCGACCCACTTCGGCGTGGTCATCACCGGGAGTCGGCTCGCGAGCCCGTAGATCACCTCGAAGCTCGCGCTCCCGGCGCCGACGATGATCGCCGCCCGCAGCGTCGTGAGCGCCGGGTCGCCGGTCGCGAGGATGCGTTCGACCTCCCGGCGGGACTTGAGGTGTTCGGAGAGCGCCTCGCGGTCCTCGCCGAGGCCGCCGAGGTAGATGATCCGGTCGACCCCCGCCGCCGACGCGGTGTCGACGAAGTTCTGGGCGCAGTTGCGGTCTCGCTCCTCGTACCCCGGACCGCCGTCCATCGAGTGAACGAGGTAGTAGGCGACGTCGACGGGGTCGCCGTCGATCTCGAAGGCCGGCGGCAGCGTGTCGGGTTCGAGCAGATCCCCCTCGACGACGCGGACGCCCGCCGGCGGCGCGTAGCTGTCGGCGTCGCGGACGAGCGCGACCACCTCGTGTCCCTGTTCGAGGAGCGTGGGGATGAGTCGGCTCCCGACGAATCCCGTGGCTCCGGTGACGAGCGCGCGCATACGGTCCCATCGGGCGGCGCGACCATAAGCGTCTGCCACGTGACGGGCGGCTCACGGACCGATTGCTAAAAGGTGCCGCGTGGTAGTCCTCCCCGTATGCACGCTGGCGAGTTCGAGCCGGTCCGGGGTGTCGACGACCTGTACGTCCACGACACCGGGATGTACGACACCGACGAGTACGGCGCTGTGTACGTGTACGACACCGAGCGCCCGGCCGTGATCGACACTGGCACGGGCGCGAACCGCGAGTCGCTATTCGAGACGGTCGAGGCGATAGGCATCGACCGCGAGGCGGTCGCGTGGATGCTCCCCACGCACGCCCACCTCGACCACGCGGGCGGCGCGGGTCACCTCGCCGAGCGTTACGAGAACGCCGCGGTTCGCCTGCCTGAAAAGGGGGTCCGACATCTCGTCGATCCGGACACGCTCGTCGCCGGCACGAAATCCGCTGTCGGAGACCAGTGGCAGTACTACGACGAACCCGTCGCAGTCCCCGAAGACCGCATTTCTGGACTCACAGAGGGAGACCGGATCGATCTGGGTGACCGCGAACTCGTGGTTCACGAGGCGCCCGGTCACGCCCCGCACCACGCCTTTTATCACGAGCCGGACGCCGGCGTCGTGTTCACCGCCGACGCCGCCGGGATCTACGTCCCGGAAGTCGATTCGGTCCGACCGACCGCGCCGCCGCCGCAGTTCGATCTCGACCAGTGTCTCAGGGACCTGTCCGCGATCGAGGCGCTCGATCCGGCGTACCTCTGTTTCGGTCACTTCGGGCCGCGCGAGTACGACCCGTCGCTGATCGGCGAGGCGAAGCGGGCGTACGTCGAGTGGGTCGAAGCCGTCCGAGAGAAGCGCGAGGCGCTGGACGACGACGACGCGGTCGTGGAACACTTCGAGGAGGCGAGCCGACACGTGGAGTTCTGGAACCCGGAGCGCGCCAGAGCCGACGCCAGCCTGAACGCGCGGGGAGTGTTGGCGTACCTCGACCGCGTCGAGAAGGAGGAGCGGGCGGAGTAGCGCCGGCGTCGAACGGAGTCCGGCTCCGACGCAAACCCCTAAACCCCGCGTCGCGTAGTCGGCTCCATAGATGGGTATCTTCGACACGATCCGCGCCGTGCTCGGAACGAGCGCCGAGACGGACGCGACCCGCGAGGCCGACCCCGAGGATCTGTTCGGGATGTCGACCGCGTACATGACGATGGAGGCCGACCTCGGCTACGACCACTGCGGGGAGGCCGCGCTGTGTTTCTCCGGCGTCGACAGCACGCGGTTCGACGACGCGGTCGAGACGGTCGAAGCGATCTTAGAGGCCGGCGAAATCGACACCGGGACCGGATTCCACCGATACGAGGACAATCACGGCTACCAGTGGTTCGTGTTGGAAGACGACGACCCGGAGGACCTGGTGACGAGCATTCACTTCGCGGCCGACCAGTTCATCGAAGAGGGGTTCGGCTCCCGCCTGCTCGCGGCCGTGTTCGGGTTCGAACGCGACGGCGTCGACGCCTACTGGATCTACTCGTTCCGCCGGGGAGGGTACTACCCCTTCGCGCCGGACGGGACGAGCGACCGGAACCAGCAGGTCGAGTTCAAACTCCAATCCGTTCTAGACGGCGAGCTCGGCCTCGAAGCCGACGAGTCCTACTGGTACCCGCTGTGGCCCGATACGCCGGGGAATCACCCGTGGGAATGACCGGACAGGCCGCGCGAGGCGCGCGATGAGCGCCGCGGAAGGCGACGCGGAGGGCGCCGCGGAAGGCGACGCGGAGAACGCCGCGGAAGGCGACGCGGAGGGCGAGGCCGACCGCGCGTACGCCGGCCGCGACGCGACACGGAAACGGCTGCTTCGGGCGGTGGCGGCACAGACCGCGACGCTGAGCGCGACCGTCCACTTGCTGTGGGCGTGGCCGCGACTCGGCGATCCGGCTGACGCGCGCCCGTACGTGTTCCTGCTCGCCGGCGTCTTCACCGTCGCCGTCGCCGTCGCGACGCTGCGCGCGGACGAGTACCGACGCCTGTACGCGCTGGGCGCGGGGACCCTCGGCGCGTTTCTCGTCGGCTACGTCGGCTGGCACAGTGGGAGCCTGATAAATGCGCTCGCGGCGGAGCCGCTCGCGATCGTCGGGAAGGGAGCCGAAATCGTCGGGGTCGTCGCGTTCCTCGCGTTGTACCGGCTCGCGCCGCCCACGAGCGTCGTCCTCGAACGCCGAGACGGAGAGCGCGCCGAGGGGGACTCGGCGTAGCGCCCATGAGCGAGACGTACCTGACGGTCGCCGAGGCGGCGACGGCGACGTTCGAGGTGCGGGGATCGGAGTTCCTCGGCCACGTTGCGCCGGCCGACTCGGTGACGGCGGCCGAGGCGTTCATCGAGCGCGTCCGGAGCGAGTACGACGACGCGACCCACAACGTGCCGGCGTACCGCGTTCCGGCCGGCGAGGCGTCGGAACGGACGCCCGACGGCGAGGGGATGCTCCGGGAGTACTCCTCGGACGACGGCGAGCCCACCGGATCGGCCGGGAAGCCGGCGCTCAACGTCCTCCAGCAGCGCGAGATCCGGAACGTCGTCGCCGTGGTGACCCGTTACTACGGGGGGACGAACCTCGGGGTCGGCGGGCTCGCGCGCGCCTACTCGCGCGGGGTGAAAGACGGGGTCGACGAGGCGGGCGTCGTCGAGGAGCGGCCCCATCGCCGGCTGGTCGTAGAGACCGCCTACGACGACTCGGGGACCGTTCGCGGCGTCATCGAGTCGGCCGGCGTCGAGTTCGACGCCGACTACGACGAGCGGGTCCGGTTCGCGCTCCGGGTTCCGGTGGAGGAGGTGGACGCGCTGACAGAGCGGCTCAACAGCGCGACGAGCGGGCGCGTCGACATCGAGCGGTGAGGCGCGTTCGGCCGGCGGGCGCGACGAGCGCTACGAGAACTTTCTGACGGTCATATCGAGCGTGTCCAGGTCGAGGATCGGCGCGTACCCCGAGTCGGGGTCGATGTTGACCGACTTCTGGAAGTCCGTCTGGGCCTGCCAGCAGCCGGAGTTGACGGCGAGGACGTTGTGGTACTTCCCCCACCCGAGTTTGTGGACGTGGCCGGTGTGAAACACGTCGGGCACGTCCTCGATGACGAGGTAGTCCCGTTCTTCCGGCGCGACGCGCGTGTGGCCGCCGAACTGGGGCGCGACGTGGCGCTTTTTTAAGAGCTGGTACATCGCCTTGTGTGGTTCGTCGTAGCTGGCCTTCTCCTCGGGGAGTTCCGCGATGACCTCGTCGAGCGAGACGCCGTGGTACATCAGCACGTCGACACCCTCGACGGTGACCGTGGCGGGGTTCGAGACGATCTGCGCGTCGTGGACGTCCATGATATCGCGGATCTCGTCGTTGAATCCGGGCTGTGGCTCCGCGAGCCGAACCGCGTCGTGGTTGCCGGGGATCATCACGATCTCGGTGTCGGCTGGGACCTCCTTGAGGTACTCCGCGAACGCCTCGTACTGCTCGTAGATGTCGACTATCTCCAGCTCCTCGTCTTGGTTGGGGTAGACGCCGACGCCTTCGACCATGTCCCCGGCGAGGAGTAGGTATTCGACCGGCTCGGCCTCGGGCGTGTGGAGCCAGTCGGTGAAACTGCTCCACGCGTCGGCCATGAACTCGTCGCTGCCGACGTGGACGTCGGAGATCAACGCGGCCTGGACGTGGCGGTCGGCGCCGCCGGTCCGGTGGGTCCGCGGGATGTCGGGGAAGTGGAGCGAGTCGGCGAACAGGATGCCGGAGTCGTCGGCGAGGGTCCCCTCGATAGCGAGACACTCGTCCATCAGAATCTCGTCGACGAGGTCGGCGAGCCCCTTGTCTTTCATCACCAGCGCGGGGAAGGTTCCGGTCGTGTCCTCGAGTTCGATCAGCCAATGACCGGACTTCGTGGACCGAACGTCGTTGACGAGGCCGATCATCGCGGCGTCGCTCCCGCCGGGCATCTCCGCGATAGCCTCGGCCGGGCGGTGGTTGACGCGACCGCGCAGGACTTTCGAGAGCCGCTCGTACCGGTCTCGGAAGGTCCGGACGAAGTCGCTGTACGCTCCCGTCCCCGTGCTCCGACCGGTCATGTCGTTGCCGACGGTCAGTTCTCGTAAGTCGGGGTCGTGGTGCGGCGCGTCGTCGGTGCGATCGGGTGCGGTGTCGGACGCGCTCCCGGCGGTCTCGCCGTTGGAAGCGGCACGAGTGGTCGAAGAAGACCCCCCTGTTTCGACTGGAGACGCCTCTTTCAGACCTTCAAAGGCCGATTCGTTCCCATTTCGGTTTGGAGGAGACGTGTGGGTCGAATCGGCAGACGTGGCGGTCGAATTCGCGGCGGGATCGGCGCGGTCGTCGGTGGCGGCGCGGTCGTCGGTGACGGCCCGAACGTGGTCGGCGGTGATCCGGAGCGCGTCGGCCGGAGCACGGTCGACGACCGATTCGACGACGGCGGCGGAGTCGGATGCACTCGCGAGGAGGGTGACGGCTTCGCGTTCTGCGTTGTAGCCGTGTCTGGCGAGTTCCTTGGCGATTCGGGCGTTCGACTCCAGCGGCACGACATTCGAAACGGGAGCGCCGGTCAAAACGGTTCCGGAGGCCGTCGTTTTCCGACCGGGGACCCAGAAGCTTATGAGCGAAACCCGTCAACCGCCATGTAATGGACAACGGGGATCGGTCGGGGCGGGACGACGAGCCCGACCGAGAGACAGGGTCGGCGGGAAACGGTGAGGAGAGCGGCGGACCCACGCGAGACGCTGCTCCGGGCGACGACGTCACCGAAGAAGACATTACAGAGGACGAGCCGACCCCCGCCGGCCCCGCTTACGGCAGTAGCGGTGACGAGGTAGCGGAGAGTGAAGAGGGAGCAGACAGCGAGGAGGTAACGGACAGCGAAGAGGTAGTGACGGACAGCGAAGAGGTAGTGACGGACAGCGAAGAGGTAGTGACGGACAGCGAAGAGGTAGTGACGGACAGCGAAGAGGTAGCGGAGAGTGAAGGGGGAGCAGACAGCAAGGAGGTAGCGGACAGCCCGGCGAACCACGGGAGCCCCACCGGCGACGGGTCCGCGACCGATAACGGACTGCTGTACCGGTTTCGGAACGACATGGACGGCCCGCTGATGTGGATTCGCGAGATGCTCTCCAGCGTCGCCATCGTCCTGTTGATCGGCTTGCTGCTCTTCGGGGTGAGCGGTGTGTGGCCGCCGATGGTCGCGGTCGAGTCCGGAAGCATGGAGCCGAACATGGAGGTGGGCGATCTCGTCTTCGTGACGGAACCGGGCCGACTCGCGCCCGACGCCGCCCAGAACGAGGTCGGCGTGGTGACCCACGCGATCGGTGAGAGGGTTGATTACCGCACGTTCGGGTCGTACGGCTCGGTGGTTATCTACCGCCCGCCTGGGCGAACCGCCTCGCCGATCATCCACCGGGCGATGTTTCGAGTGGAGGCGGGCGAAAACTGGTATGACCGCGCAGACGACCAGTATCACAGCGCCGCCGACTGCGGAGAGCTGACTCACTGTCCCGCACCCCACGACGGGTTCATCACACTCGGCGACAACAACGGCCAGTACGATCAGGCGAACGGGCTTGCCGCACCCGTCAAGGCCGACTGGGTGACGGGCGTCGCACGGGTTCGAGTGCCGTACTTGGGGTACGTGCGGCTGATCGCGACCGGGCAAGCGGAGTTACGAGATGTGGTCGCGACGACCGGCCCGATAGCGACGACGCGCGCGAGCGTTCGCCACGTTGACGCGAAAGACGGGTTCGACGACGGCTCGGGTGCTCGTGACACAGAGGCCGTCGTTTCCGGTGGAGATGTGGCTGCGGTCGTCGCCGGGTGAACTGCGACAGCGAGGGAGCGGCGCGAAGCGATCGGGTCTTCTTAACGCAAAACTCGGAGAGGTGGTTAGTCCGGACTCGCAAATCGAATCGGTGTGTGTCGAAGCCGTTGCGTGTCGAAGCCGTTGCGTGTCGGGTCAGTTGTCGAAGCGGGCCTGCACGAACGGCTGGGCGTTTTCGATATCCCCGAGTCGGGAGTCCGAGAGGAGAACAGCCTCAGTCTCTTCGACGGGAACCGACAGCCCCATCTCCTTCGTTCGGCCGTAGCGCCCCTTCGACACGACCACGGCGTTGACGATGCCGAGCATATCGAGTTCGCTGATGAGGTCGGTGACGCGGCGTTGGGTCAACACGTCGGCGTCGATCTCCTCGCAGAGTCGCTTGTAGATGTTGAACACCTCGCCGGTGTTGATGTTGTGGACGCCGTTCTTCTCTAAGAGGATGACGGCAAAGAGGACGATCTTGCTCTGAGTCGGGAGGGTGCGGACGACCTCGACGACGCGGTCGAGTTCGATCTTGTCTTGGGCCTGTCTGACGTGTTTTTCCGCGACGATCTCGGCCTGCGAGCGCTCGGCGAGTTCGCCCGCGGTTCGAAGCAAGTCGAGCGCGCGTCGCGCGTCCCCGTGTTCCTGGGCCGCGAACGCCGCACAGAGAGGGATCACGTCGTCGGTGAGCGCTTCCTGTTTAAAAGCGATATCGGCGCGGTGTTGGAGGATGTCGCGGAGTTGGTTCGCGTCGTACGGCGGGAAGACGATCTCCTCCTCGCCGAGGCTCGACTTGACGCGGGGGTCGAGGAAGTCGGTGAACTTCAGGTCGTTCGAGATGCCCATAATCGAGATCCGGGACCTGTCGAGTTCGGAGTTCATCCGCGAGAGGTTATACAGCGTGTCGTCCCCGCTTTTCTCGACGAGTTTGTCGATCTCGTCGAGCATGATCACGACGACGCGCTCGTGGTAGTCGACCGCCTCGAAGAACGTCGAGTAAACGCGGTCGGTGGGCCACCCCGTCATGGGGACTTCTTCCATCTCCTCGGCGTCGCTTTCGAGCGTCTCGATGCGGTCGTCGAGGTCGTCGACGGAGTCGAACTCGGTGCCGTTGAGGGCCTCGGTGGCGGTTCCGGTACCGTCCGCTTCGACCGCTGTCTCGCCGGCCTCTGTCACGTCGGCGCGGAGCGATTCGAGGCGGTCGAGCCGGTCGTCGATCACCTCCTGGTTCTTTTCGATGAACGTGTTCGCGAGCTGCGCGAGGACCCGGTACTGCGTGTCCGTCACCTCGCAGTTGATGTACTCGACCTCACAGGGGACGTCGTACTTCTGGGAAGTGGATTCGAGTTCCTGTGAGACGAACTTCGCGGAGGCGGTCTTGCCGGTCCCCGTCTTCCCGTAAATGAGGATGTTTGAGGGAGTCTCTCCGCGGAGCGCAGAGACGAGGATCGTCGCCATCCGATTTATTTGATCGTTCCGGTGCGGGAGTTCGTGCGGGGTGTACGAGGGTCTGAGGACCTCTTTGTTCTCGAATATCGGTTCTCCGGAGAGTAAGTCGTCGAACAGCCCCTGGTTGTCGTCGTCATCGTCGTCGAGGACGACGCCGTTGAGGTCGACGTCGGGCGACGAACGATCGCGCCCGCCGTTGCCGAATCCCGCGGTCTTCGACTCGGCGTCGGGCACCCCGCTCTCGGTCGATCCGGGCGGCGTGCCCGAATCGGCGGGAGCGGTTTCGCCGTCGGCCTCGGTGGTACTGGGGGCGTCGGCGCCGTGGTCGCCGGCATCGTGGTCGCCGGCATCGTGGTCGTCAGGGCTGTGATCGTCAGCGTTGTGATCGCCAGGGCTGTGATCGTCAGCGTCGTTTCGCGTCGGTTCCTCGAGATTGCCATCGTGTGCGTCGCCTTCGCTCACTCCTTCGGAGGGCGAAGCCGATGCGTCAGCAGTGAGTGAGGGATCGGTAACCGAAGAATCGCTGGCTGAAGCGGCGGGAGCCGACGAATCGCTGTGTGACGCTTCACTCGAAGGAGAACCGGTGGAGTCGCTGCTATGGCCCGATTCGTCCTCGTCTGGGTCGGGTTCAGGTTCGTTCGAGTTGGTGCCACCGTCGGCCTGCGGCGTATGGTCGTCTTCTTTCATGTGAACCCCTCTGTTTCAGGTGGAAGCGGTTTCCCAATCCGCTTCTCACGCCGTCTGCGGTCGGAAATACTGGTCTGTGGTCGTATTGATGCTAAACCACGTCCAGTTGATACAGTCGAACCAGATGAAGAGATGGTACTAAAGTGTTGCTCTCTGGAGTTGAAATGATGCCTTACGATCTGTTTTCGGGTGAGTTGCCTCCGATAATCTGTAGGTCGGAACGTTCTCCAGCGAGCGCAAGACAGCATCGTCGAGCCTATACGAGGGGCATATGCCGGAGAAGCATATCGGTTGGACGGGAAACGCCGGGCGAGAGAAACGAGGACAACGGACCGAAAGGGTGTTTGGGAGGGTCCAACCGCGGCGTGGCGACCGGGATCTCACGAACTGATATCGTCTGTATCGTTGGCCCCCCCACCCCTTTGTTTCGGGTGGAACGGTAGATTGGGTGGGTGGGGGTGTCTGGGGCGTCTAATGTTACCGGTAGTTTTAATATATACCCCTTAAAACAGTACCCTCGACAAAGCCCAACACTATATTTTAGTCATTTACTAGTTTATTTTATGTTCAGAGAGACGATTTCTTTGTGGGACAGTTCATCTCTTCGTCCCGACCGGACCAACTCGTCGACCCCCACCCCACCACACCACGTCTCCACTCGAAACGAAGGGGTGGGGGGGAGGGGCAGACAGCGACCGGTAAACTGGATGCAATACGGTAAACTGGATG